>NZ_JBEPTC010000010.1:0-196423 GCF_040549275.1 Thalassospira sp. MBR-102 | reverse complement strand
GCAACATCGTCACCATCAGCCGACTGCGCCGTCACCGTCAAATCAAACGAACCACTGAAGTCATTCGCAGGCGTGATCGTCAGACCGTTCAGGTCGGCAGCAGATAATGTCCAACTGCCATCGCCGTTGTTGGTTCCGGCGGACAAGGTTGCACCTTCCGGAACACCGGAGATGGTCACCGTCAGCACTTCGCTGGAATCCGTCAGGCCTGCATCAATGTCGAGTGCAATCGCAGAATCTTCCGAACCACTGGCATCAGAAACGTCCAATGTCGGCGTATCTGCCACACCGGCAACATCAACAGTGATCGTGCCGCTGCTCGTCGCAACATCGTCACCATCAGCCGACTGCGCCGTCACCGTCAAATCAAACGAACCACTGAAGTCATTCGCAGGCGTGATCGTCAGACCGTTCAGGTCAGCCGCCGACAAGGTCCAGGTCCCGTCACCGTTGTCCGTGCCAGCCGACAAGGCAGCACCTTCTGGCACGCCACTGATCGTAACGGTTAGAACTTCACCGCTGTCCGTCAGGCCTGCGTCAATGTCGAGCGTAATCGCCGAATCTTCTGAACCACTGGTGTCAGAGACATCCAACGTCGGCGTATCGGCGACACCGGCAACATCAACCGTAATCGTATCCGTCGCTGTCGCAATGTCGCTGCCATCCGCAGATTGAACGGTGACTGTCAGGTCAAACGATCCGCTAAAATCATCCGCTGGTGTGATCGTCAGACCGTTCAGGTCAGCCGCCGACAGCGTCCAGCTGCCATCACCATTATTGGTTCCGGCAGACAACGTCGCACCTTCTGGCACGCCACTAATCGTAACGGTGAGAACTTCGGAGCTGTCCGTCAGGCCTGCGTCAATATCGAGCGTAATGGCCGAATCTTCTGAACCACTGGCGTCGGAGACATCCAGCGTCGGAGCATCGGCAACACCGGCAACATCAACCGTAATGCTGCCTGTTGTGGTCGCAATGTCGCTGCCATCCGCAGATTGCGCGGTGACCGCCAGATCAAACGATCCACTGAAGTCATCCGCTGGTGTGATCGTCAGGCCGTTCAGGTCGGCCGCCGACAAGGTCCAGCTGCCATCGCCGTTATCCGTACCTGCCGACAAGGCGGCACCTTCCGGAACGCCACTGATCGTGACGGTCAGGAGTTCAGATGCATCTGTCAGGCCGGCATCGATATCGAGCGCAATGGCACTGTCTTCGGTGCCGGATACATTTGATACATCCAGTGCTGGCTTGTCCGCGACACCGGCGACAGCAACCGTAATGGTATCGCTGATCGATGCCGTGTCGTTGCCGTCCTGCGATGTTACCGTGACGGTCAGATCAAAGCTGCCGCTGTAATCACCGCTCGGGGTGATGCTCAGACCTTCAAGATCACTCGCGCTCAATGTCCAGCTGCCATCACCGTTATTGGTCCCAGCCGACAGGCTGGCCCCATCGGGAACACCGCTGATGGTGATGGTCATCGTTTCGCTGGTATCTGTCAGCCCCGCATCGACATCCAGATCAATCGCGCTGTCTTCGCTGCCCGATGCATCCGAGACGGTCAAAGTCGGTGTATCTGCAACTGCACTGACATCAACAGTGATGACCTGGCTGGTCGATGCACTGTCATCGCCAGCACTTGAAGTTGCCGTAACGGTAAGATCGAATGTACCGCTGTAATCATCGGCCGGTGTAATCGTCAAACCTTCAAGATCTGCGGCCTCCAGCGTCCAACTACCGTCTCCGTTATCGGTTCCGGCAGACAGGGTGGCACCTTCGGGCACACCAGAAATGGTGATGCTCAGGATTTCGGTTGCGTCGCCAAGCGACGCATCAATATCAAGGGCAATCGCGCCGCCATCCTCGGCACCCGTGGCATCAGCGACATCCAGTGCCGGAGCCTCTGCCGCCGGGTTATAGGACGCACCATCGACATAAATTTCGAGATTCTCGATATTGCGGACCTCGACCCCGAGTGCGTCAAGCATCAGGCTGCCGCCCTCACCGCTTTCGACATGGGCTTTGAGGTCCTGCAATGCTTCAAGAACACCCTCGCCTGAAAGCTGATCCGAATTCAGATAAAGCTTCAATGTATCGGTGTTTGAACCGCCATCGACAATGCCGGTTCCCTCTGCGCTCAGATCGACGGTGTAATTGATCTCGTCATTTCCGGCCTCGCCATAAAGCCTGTCATCGCCCGACCCTGTCAGCGTGTCGTTGGAACTACCGCCATAAAGCGTATCCGTGCCGTCTCCACCGTCCAGGGTATCCTTGCCGCCGCCGCCAATAACGGTGTCGTTACCTGCACCGCCATTCACGATGTCATCAGAATTTCCGGCATTGATGTAATCACTGCCGTCGCCGCCCGAAATCGTGTCACGACCGTTGCCACCGTAGATCGTGTCGTCTCCGGCACCGCCAGTTACAATGTCATCCGAGCCACCGGCATTGATATAATCCTCACCCTCGCCGCCGCTGATCGTGTCACGTCCGCTGCCGCCATGGACGGTATCATTACCCTGACCGGCATCAATGATGTCATGGCCGCTGCCGCCATAGACGATATCATTACCCTCGCCTGCATCAATAATGTCATCGCCGCTGCCGCCATAGTTGGTATCATTACCTGCACCGGAATTGATAATATCGTTGCCGCTCAGGCCTTCGACATAATCATTACCCTCAGCGGTCGTGATTTCATCAGAACCGGCCGTACCAATCACGCTCTCATTCGGATCGTCAATCACTTCGACCTGCAGCACCTGTGAGATGCTTGCACTGTCCTCATCATCAACCGATGTGGCCGTAATGGTCAGCTCAAAGTTGCCCCAATAGTTTTCCGATGGTGTGATCGTAAGAGCTTCAAGCTGTGCAGGGGTCAACGTCCAGGTGCCATCTCCGTTATCGGCGCCCGCAGACAGGGTTGCCCCATCCGGAACACCGGAGATGGTCACTGTCAGTACTTCTGAGCTGTCCGTCAGGCCTGCGTCAATATCAAGTGCAATCGCACTGTCTTCGTCGCCAGAGGCGTCGGACACTTCCAGCGTCGGTGCATCCGCAACACCAGCGACATCAACAGTGATGCTGCCGGTCGTGGTTGCAACATCTGAACCATCGGCAGAGGACGCCGTCACATCAAGATCAAACGAACCACTGAAGTCATCCGCAGGCGTGATCGTCAGACCGTCAAGCTGATCCGAACCCAGCGTCCAGGTCCCGTCGCCATTATCGGTCCCTGCCGACAGGATCGCGCCATTCGGAACGCCCCTAATGGTGACAGTGAGAGTCTCCGAGCTGTCAGCAAGAGCGGCGTCGATGTCGAGGGCGATACCATTGTCCTCGTTGCCAGACGCGTCACTGACATCAAGCGTCGGCGCGTCGGCCACACCGGCCACGTCCACCATAACGGTATCTGTAACCGATGCGATATCGGTGCCATCCTGCGTACTTGCAGTAATTTCAAGGTCAAAACTACCGCTGAAATCAGACGGCGGTGTAACGCTGATACCTTCCAGTTCATCACTTGTCAGTGTCCATGTACCGTCACCGTTGTCAGTACCTACCGACAGCGTCGCACCTTCTGGGACCCCGCTAATCGTAATTGTCAGCGTTTCAGTGGAATCAGCCAAACCAGCGTCAATATTCAAAGCAATGGCACTGTCTTCGTTGCCGCTGGCATCAGAAACGTCCAATGTCGGAGCATCGGCAACACCGGCAACATCAACCGTAATCGAACCCGTCGTGGTCGCAACGTCTGAACCATCGGCAGAGGTCGCCGTCACACCCAGATCAAACGAACCGCTGAAGTCATCCGCCGGGGTGATCGTCAAACCATCAAGCTGATCAGAGCCCAGCGTCCAGGTGCCATCACCATTGTCGGTGCCCGCAGACAGGGTTGCACCATTCGGAACACCAGAGATCGTGACCGTCAGAGTTTCGCTGGAATCCGTCAGACCGGCATCAATGTCGAGGGCAATAACATTGTCCTCGTTGCCAGACGCATCACTTACTTCGAGTGTCGGAGCATCCGCGACACCGGTCACCTCAACGGTAATTGTGCTGTTGCCGCTGCGCGTCAGAAGACGCACCGGATCGGATGTTGATGCAACAGAATCGCCATCTGTGGATCGTGCGACCACCTTAAGATCAAACGCGCCACTGAAGTTTTCCGGTGGTGTGATCGTCAGCCCTGCAAGCTCATCGGCATCCAACGTCCATGTGCCATCACCATTGTCGATCCCGGCAGACAGTTCCGAACCATCGGGCACACCGCTTACGGTGACGCTCAACACCTCGCTGGAATCTGTCAGCGCGGCATCAATATCGAGCGCAATCGCTGTATCCTCAAGACCCTGCGCATCCGACACATCAAGCGTCGGTCGGTCTGCGACGCCTTCGACATCAACCGTGATTGAGCCGCTTGTCGTGGCAATATCCGACCCGTCCACAGACTGGGCCGTTACATCAAGCTCAAACGCGCCACTATAGTTATATGGCGGCCTGACTCTGAGGCCATCAAGTTGATCCGGGCTCAGCGTCCAGCTGCCGTCACCATTGTTCGTACCGGCAGAGAGCCTTGCGCCATCCGGAAAACCGGAGATGGTGACAGAGAGAACTTCACTGGCGTCTGTCAGGACAGCGTCAAGATCAAGCGCAATTGGCCGGTCTTCGTAACCCGAAGCATCCGATACTTCCAGCGTCGGTGCATCGGCGACACCGGCAACATCAACCGTGATTGAACCGGTCGTGGTTGCTACATCAGAACCATCTGCCGACGTTGCGGTCACACCAAGCTCGAAGCTGCCGGAGAAATCATCTGCTGGCGTGATCGTCAGGCCTGCAAGCTGATCGGAACCAAGAGTCCAGGTGCCGTCACCGTTATCGGTGCCCGCGGACAAAGTTGCCCCTTCCGGGACACCAGAGATGGTCACCGTCAGCACTTCGCTGGAATCCGTCAGACCCGCGTCAATATCAAGCGAAATGGCAGAATCTTCTGAACCACTGGTGTCAGAGACATCCAGCGTCGGCGTATCGGCGACACCGGCAACATCAACCGTAATCGTATCCGTCGCTGTCGCAATGTCGCTGCCATCCGCAGATTGAGCGGTGACTGTCAGATCAAACGACCCGCTGAAGTCATCCGCTGGCGTGATCGTCAGGCCTGCAAGCTGATCGGGACTTAGAGTCCAGCTGCCATCACCGTTATCGGTACCGGCAGATAAGGTCGCACCTTCTGGCACACCACTGATCGTAACGGTTAGAACTTCACCGCTGTCCGTCAGGCCTGCATCAATGTCGAGTGCAATCGCAGAATCTTCCGAACCACTGGCATCAGAAACGTCCAATGTCGGCGTATCTGCCACACCGGCAACATCAACAGTGATCGTGCCGCTGCTCGTCGCAACATCGTCACCATCAGCCGACTGCGCCGTCACCGTCAAATCAAACGATCCGCTGAAATCATCCG
The DNA here is from genome assembly GCF_040549275.1 of Thalassospira sp. MBR-102. Taxonomy (NCBI): domain Bacteria; kingdom Pseudomonadati; phylum Pseudomonadota; class Alphaproteobacteria; order Rhodospirillales; family Thalassospiraceae; genus Thalassospira; species Thalassospira sp. MBR-102. Next base: position 190,956 of record NZ_JBEPTC010000010.1, on the reverse strand, counting down.
CTGGTGTGATCGTCAGACCGTTCAGGTCAGCCGCCGACAAGGTCCAAGTCCCGTCACCGTTGTCCGTGCCAGCCGACAAGGCGGCACCTTCTGGCACGCCACTGATCGTAACGGTTAGAACTTCGGAGCTGTCCGTCAGGCCTGCGTCAATGTCGAGCGTAATCGCCGAATCTTCTGAACCACTGGCATAAGAAACTTCCAATGTCGGCGTATCTGCCACACCGGCAACATCAACAGTGATCGTGCCGCTGCTCGTCGCAACATCGTCACCATCAGCCGACTGCGCCGTCACCGTCAGATCAAACGATCCGCTAAAATCATCTGCTGGTGTAATCGTCAGACCGTTCAGGTCGGCAGCAGATAGCGTCCAGCTGCCATCACCGTTATCGGTGCCCGCGGACAAAGTTGCCCCTTCCGGGACACCAGAGATGGTCACCGTCAGCACTTCGCTGGAATCCGTCAGACCCGCGTCAATATCGAGCGCAATAGCCGAATCTTCCAAACCACTGGCGACGGAGATCTCCAGCGTCGGCGTATCGGCGACACCGGCAACATCAACCGTAATCGTATCCGTCGCTGTCGCAATGTCGCTGCCATCCGCAGATTGCGCGGTGACTGTCAGATCAAACGACCCGCTGAAATCATCCGCTGGCGTGATCGTCAGGCCTGCAAGCTGATCGGGACTCAGAGTCCAAGTGCCATCACCATTATCAGTACCCGCAGACAAGGTCGCACCTTCTGGCACGCCACTAATCGTAACGGTGAGAACTTCGGAGCTGTCCGTCAGGCCTGCATCAATGTCGAGTGCAATCGCAGAATCTTCCGAACCACTGGCGTTAGAGACATCCAGCGTCGGAGCATCGGCAACACCGGCAACATCAACCGTAATCCGGCCCGTTGTGGTCGCAACATCGTTGCCATCCGCAGACTGCGCGGTGACGGTCAGATCAAACGATCCGCTGAAATCATCCGCTGGCGTGATCGTCAGGCCTGCAAGCTGATCGGGACTTAGAGTCCAACTGCCATCACCATTATCAGCACCCGCAGACAAGGTCGCACCTTCTGGCACGCCACTGATCGTAACGGTTAGAACTTCGCTGCTGTCCGTCAGACCCGCGTCAATGTCGAGTGCAATCGCATTGTCTTCGGACCCGTTCGCATCCGACACATCCAATGTCGGCGCGTCTGCGAGCCCCGCAACATCAACCTTAATCTCTTCGACAACGACTGCGCTATCGGTGCCGTCAGTTGTCGAGACAGATACGGTCACGTCGAAGCTGCCGCTGAAATTTTCGCCCGGTGTGATTGTCAAGCCGTCGAGATCGGCGACGTCGAGGGTCCAGGTGCCGTCACCATTGTCGGTTCCGGCGGACAGGGTTGCGCCATCGGGCACGCCTGAGATGGTGATCGAGATGCCCTCGTTCGCATCAAGCAGCTCGGTATCAATCGAGAGTGCAATCGCACTGTCTTCGGCACCGGCGGCATCGCGGACATCAAGCGTTGCACCATCGGCAACGGCTTCGACATCGACCGTGAAGCTTGTGCTTGTCGATGATGTGCTGCCATTGGCCTCGGTGCTGGTCGCGGTCACCGAAAGATCGAAGCTGCCGTTGTAGTTCTCAGCGGGCGTGATCGTCAGGCCCGCAAGCTGGCCTGGTGTCAGTGACCATGTGCCATCGCCGTTATCCGTGCCGGCCGATAAAACCGCCCCATCCGGCACGCCGGAAATCGTGATTGAGAGGGTTTCGTTCCCGCCATCAAGGTCACGAAGAGCGGCAGAGACATCAAGCGAGATCGCACTGTCTTCGTCACCGCTAACATCCGTGGCAGAAAGGCTTGGTGCGTCGGCGACTTTTGGCACCTCGTTCCGGGTGTCGAGTTCCAGAACCTCGTCCAGTTCGGCGGAAGCCGTCGCACTGACATCAGCCGCCGCAACAGCAGCCTCTGATGCCGGTGCGGACCGGGGCGCAAAATCAGTTTCAATATTTTGACCGGAGCGGCCACCACCGCCTTCGCGGGCGCCAGGCACAATGGTCGTATCGGGTGTTGAAACCGGTTGCGGGTTATCAGCACCACCTGCATCGTTTGACCGCAGGGAAACCGGGTCGTTTCCTGAGCTGCCACCAGCAGTTTCAGCGCCCTCGCCAACCGTATCGATATTGTTTTCAAGCTCGACCCGCTCGGCCTCGGCCTTTATCTGCTTTTCCGTGGCGTCGGCCTGGGTTGTTTCCTCGGCCCGTTGATCGCCCGCGTTGCGCTGGCGGAACTGGCGTTGGTCTTCGCCCTGCGGATTATTGACCTGATTGCCATAATGAACACTGCCCAACTGTTCGTTGGGAATGCCACCATCACCATTCTGATCACCATGCAGTTCGACATGCTCGTCCGGGTCATCGCCACTGCGATCATCACGCATAAGATCATCACCGCCGGTACCGGTATCTGCCCGGTTTCCGCCCAGTTCGTTGCGAGTGTCTTCTGCGTCGCGAGGATCGTCCGCCATCTAGCCCATTCTCCGAGAAATGCGGGACGGGAATCCCTGATCCGCATTTCTATACAAAAGTATAGAATTCTCTGTTTTACCAGAGAAACGTGCGGCCAGGCAGTAGAAATGAAATGAACATTTCCAGCGGGACCATTATGAAAACTCAGCGTTCGCTAAATGCCTGATCAAGCGAGACATAAACCGGCTTGAGCAGATATTGCAGCAATGTCCTTTCACCCGTCTGGATGTCGGCCTGAACCGTCATGCCAGGGATAATCGGCTGAGCGCGGGCACCCTCACCGACCCGGTCGGAATCAAGTGCCACCCGTCCTTTATAATACGGTCGTCCATCTTCATCAACAAAAGTAGAGGCCGATATCGATACCAATTCACCACTGATACTACCATATCGTATATAGTCAAATGCGCTGACTTTAACAGTCACCGGCTGTCCAAGATGGACATGACCGATATCCTCGGTCGAAATCCGGGTTTCCGCGACCAGTGCATCATCGGTCGGAACCAGCTCCATGACCACCTGTGCAGGGGCAATCACCCCGCCGATCGTGGTAAATTGCAGCCCTTTGATATAGCCCTTGGACGGGGCGCGGATTTCAAGTCGCGCGACGCGGTCCTTAAGCTTGCGCAGCGCTTCATCGGCCTGGGCAATTTCACCGCCAAGCCGCCCCAGTTCACTTAGCGCTTCCTCGCGCTGGCTGTTTCGAAGTTCGTTCTGGCGCAGATTGGCTTCGGCGATGGTTTCGCGCGCACGCGCCATTTCCGCAATGACACTTGAAAGATTGCCCTGCGCTTCGTTCAATTCACGCTGGATATTGAGGAACAGGACCTTGGAGTTCAGCCCCTGTTCATACAGCGAGCGGCGCATCGTCACTTCTTGGTTAAGCAGCTCGACAGAGCGGCGCAAAGTCCCTTCCTGCTGCTGGAGCTGGGCCAGTTCGGCGTTGCGTTCCTTGATCTGAACGTCAAGGATTTCGCGCTGGCTGCTATCAAGGTCGGTTTTGATCCGATAGATTTCCTGCTGGTTTTTTGCCAGTTCCGGATACTGGTCCATCAGTTGGGTGAAGTCGGGATCGCGCGATTCGGCAAGTGCGCGATAACGTTCGGCTTCAAGACGCAGGCTGGCCTGTCTGGTTTCGGCCTGCGACAGTTCGGCCTGCGATGCTTCGGGTTTCAACCGCATCAGAACCTGGTCTTTTTCGACCAAGTCACCATCCCGCACCATGATTTCGGAAATGATGCCACCTTCAAGATGCTGGATCTTGTTAACCGCCCCGGTCGGCATGACCTGCCCGAAGGTGGTTGCCGTTTCCTTGATCTGGGTGGTTGCCGCCCACGCGATCAGCGCGATAAAGCCAACCGAAAGCATCACCATTGCCGAACGGACAAAGACCGAAATCCCGCCTTCTTCGAGCAAGACGGCATGTGACAGATAGCGTGCCATACGGCGCGACTGGCGGAACCGTTCAATTGCGGTGTTCTGAACTGCTTCGCTCATAGGAAACCTCCGTCAAGCACCTGCTGCTTGATGCGTGCTGGCGGCGCATCGGCGCGCACCTGACCTGCTTCAAGAACAATGATGCGGTCGGCCAGATCAAGATGGCTTGGCCGATGGGTAATCAGGAAAATCGTCGATCCGCCGCGCAGACGGTTGATCGCATGCTGGAATGCCCGATCCGCTTTTTGATCCAGACCATTGGTCGGCTCGTCAAACAGGATGATCGGTGCTTCGCGGACAAAGGCACGCGCAAGTGCCAGGCGTTGCAGGAAGCTTGTCGAAAAGCGCGAGGAATGCTGATCGCCGATCCGTGTTTCAAAACCGTCGGGCAGGGCTTCGATTTCCGAAAGAATACCCGCCGACATACAGGCCATCCGCAATTCATCGGGTGATGCGATCGGATTGGCAAGGCGCAGGTTTTGCGCAATTGATCCACGGAAAAATTCAACATCCTGCGGCACATAGGAAATGGACTGACGCAAGGTTTGCGGATCCATCTGGCGGATGTCCGCGCCGTCGATCAGAACAGCACCGGCCTGTGGCTGATACATCCCGGCGATCAATTTGATCAGCGATGACTTGCCCGCCCCGTTCGATCCGACAACCGCAACCACCTGTCCGGCCTTGATATCGAAATTCACCCCGACCAGAGCCGGATCGGAGTCCGGCGTATATCGGAAGCTGACACGCGAGAAGGTGACATTGCCCTCGAAACGGCGTTGGCCAACCGTGCGCGGCACCAGATCACGTTCCGGTGCCAGCGTCATCAGACGGTTTATCTGCCGGACAGACCCGCGAAGCTGTGCCAGCCGCGGCATACCGACAAACGCCTGATTGATCGGGCCAAGTACACGCCATGCCAGCATCATCGATGCCACAAGTGCGCCGACGGTCATTGAACCCGCCATGACCTGAACCGCGCCAAAGGCAAGGATAAGCGCCCCGGATGAGACCATCAGAATCTGTGCCGATGTGTTGATCAGATTATTGATCATTGCCACCCGGAACCCGGCATAAGCCGTATCGGCCGAAATATCGCGGAAACGCGACAGCCAGCGATGTTCTGTGCCTGTATATTTCAACGCCTGCATCTTGCCGACCGTCTCGACCAGAAATTCCTGCCGGTTCGCCCCATTGCGGCCAAGTTCCGAAACCCGTCGTGACACCACCGGAAAAGACACCAGCCCGATCAGGACAAAAACAACGATCAGCCCAATCGGAATAAGCGCAAGCCACCCCCCGAGAATCGCCAGAACAATCAGGAAGATCGGCAGGAAGGGCATTTCCAGAATGACAAGCGCCATTGGTCCGCTAAAGAATTCGCGGACGCTTTCAAAATCGCGAATCCGCGAAATCTGAACCCCGACCGGGGCACGTTCGGTAAAGGCGGGTGGCAGGGACAGGAGCCGTTCGAAAATGGCACTGCTGACAAGTGTATCAAGGCGCGCCCCAAAATGGCTGACCATCTGGCTGCGCAGATTGCGCAGGACCCAGTCAAGGATCAGGACAATCCCCATGCCGATCCCGAACTGGATCAACATGGGGATCGACCGCGTTCCAATGACCCGGTCATAGATCCCCATTACGAAAATCGGGCTGGCCAGCGCCATCAGGTTCAGCATCAGGGTAATCAGCAAAAGCTGTCCACCAAGGGCGGAAAACCGGTCGGTTATTCCGCCAAACCAGCCGCGTTTGTCCTCTTCAAAAAACCGTTCGTGACGCCCGGCCTGGGTAAACTGGAACAACCGCCCCGGAAGATTGCCGGGCTTGATCACCATTTCGCGGCTGGTGCCGCCATCAAACACCCGGATGCCAGCATTTTCCGGCTTGATCACCACAAGTGCGGTGCCGTTATCGGGCACGAACAGACAGGGCATCAACCGATCATCAATCCGATCAAATGTGGTATCGATTTCGCGCGACCGGTAATTCAGGTTCGCCAGTACATTGCGAAAATCGGTCAGATCAAGGGCCTCGTCCATATGCGGCAATGCTTCTGCGACCTGACGGGGCAGCCCACGCCAGCCAAGCGCCTGCAACAAAGGCCACAGGCAGGCATCAAAATCCGACTGGGCGTCATTGCTGGCAAGGCCCATGCGGTAATTCAGCGCGAAGTCCATGTTTTCGATATTCATGACCGGCCTCCTGCGCGTGCGACTTCTTCTGCCTCGATCACCGGCTGGGTGCCGCTGCGCCGCAGGACCGGCACCAGACGTTTTTCCATCAGGCGATATTGTCTGTCGGCAAGGGCGATCAGTGACGGTCGGTGCGATACCATCACCAGCGTACAATGTTTGCGAAGTTCAATCAGAAGACCGGCAAGAATGTTGTCACCCGCGATATCAAGCGAACTGTTGGCTTCGTCAAACAGCACGATGCGCGGATAGTCGATCAGGGCACGCGCAATCGCGATACGCTGCTTTACGCCGCGCGGCAGGGTTTCGGATGCCTGCCCGCCCACTTCGGTATCGTAACCGTCGGGCATGCGCATGACGATTTCATCAAGCCCCAGACGCCGCGAGATTTCCACGACACGATCCGTGCCGATTTCCTTGCGGAAGGATGTGATGTTTTCAAGGATCGTTCCCTTGAACATCACACCATGTTGCGGCAGATAGGCAATCTGGCGGCGGATCGATTCCGATGCATATTTACCGGGATCACGACCATCGAGCCGCACCGAACCGCGATCAGGGCGTAACGCCCCCATCAGAAGCCACAGCAAGGTGGTTTTACCGGTGCCATTTTCACCGGTGATTGCAACAGATTCACCGGGCTGTATCGCAAGCGTCAGATTTTCAAAAACTGTGTCCCCGCCCGCGTGCGAAAAACTGACATCGTCAAGCTCGATACGCCCTTCAAGCGGCGGCATTTCAGCAGCATCGTCGGCATCTTCGGGCGGCAGACGGAAAAGTTCGCGGCACCGATCACGCGCAACCCGAATGCTTTGAAACTGGGTCCAAAGACCCATGGCACGTTGCAGCGGCTGGATTGATCGCCCGGCCAGCATCGTGCAGGCGGCAAGCCCGCCCACTGTCAGATCGGCATTGATAACCAGAAGACTGCCGACACCAGCAACAAGGATCATCGTGATCATCGAAAAGCTGGCACTTGAATTGATCGCGGCATGGGCGCAACGCGCGGCGACAAGGTCATCCTCGGAACACTGGATTTGCAGTTGATCATGGCGACGGATCATCAGGTTTTCCATCGCCATCGCCTTGATGGTGTGAATGCCGGTCAGGGTTTCGATAATGAAATTATAGCGCCGCTCGTCGGCCTGACTGCGTTCATCAAGCGCGCGACGCAACCGCCGCCCCAGGATCATCGCGGTCAGCATGAAGGCAAACAGAATGCCCAGCGGTACCAGCACAAGCTTGCCACCGATAATGGCGATCAAACCAAGGAACAGGATAATGAACGGCAGATCGATCACCGCCCCGATTGCCTGCCCGGCATAAAAGTCACGCAGGACATTCAGACTGTTCAGCCGCTGAAGATGCAGGCCAGGTGCGGTTTTTTCGTAATCGGAAAGACTGGTCGCCAACAAATGACCGACAGCAGCCTGCGAACTTTTATGTTCGAACTTTGCCGCCGACAGCGACGATATGTAGGCCCGACCAAGGCGCAAAGCCGCTTCAAGCACCAACGCGCCAAAAACCCCGAGTATAAGCAAGGTCAAAGTCGGGATGGCATTATGGGGCAGCACACGGTCATAGACCTGCAACAGGGTCACCGGCAGTGCCAGCGACAGCAGGTTGATCACAAATGCTGCGAGCAATATGGCAAAACGGCCTGCCCCCAGATGTGACAAAGTGCCGATATGCAGGCCAGGCTTGCGTTTCATAACGCAGTCATTCTCCAAGTCGAAGCGAAACCATACTAAAGTAGGTGTATTATACCTTGATATAGGATCAATAGCCCATGACTATGCTGGAGGCAAGAAAATCCTGAAGGTTCTACAACCCGGTATGTTGTTCGCGCCGTACCTGGTGTCAGATCAGATTACAGCCTGTAAAAGTTATTCATCGCCGCGCAACCGGTCCGTTGCCCGCCTTTCGGCCTTGGTCGGACGTCCGCTGCCCGCTTCGCGTTCAGCAATCGGAGCGGTTCGGATATCGGCCGCGACCTCTTTTTTCGCCACACGTGGTGGCGAGTGATCAATGTAAAGCTGCTGGGCTTCGGGGGCGGGGCCACGTCGTTCGCCAGGTGCCACCACTTCGATCACGCGCAGATGCGGGCCCTGAAAGAATTGCAGCCGATCCCCAACAACGACCGTAACGCTGGCTTTGGAGACGGACTGACCGTTCAGAACGATATGGCCCGACTGGCATGCCTTGCTGGCAAGCGAACGGGTCTTATAGAACCGCGCATACCATAGCCATTTATCGATACGGACTTTGCTGCCTGTCTGATCAAGTGTCATGGATTGATTTTACCATCCCAAACGCAATGCGGCGACCCCGCAAAGGGTCGCCGCATCACAGAAAACAGGTCGGGATCAGCCCTTTGCCGCCAGCATTTCCTTCAGCTTGGCAAATGGCGAATCCTCGTTGATCTGATTGTTTTTGGCCGGTGCATTGTTCGGACGCCCCTGACCTTTTCCGCCACGGTCGCCGCCCTTGTTCGGGCCGCCACGGTTCGGGCGCTGACCACCTTTGCCTTTCGGCGCACCTTTGCCATGGGCTTCCTGGCGCGGACCGCCACGCTGGCCTTTGCCGGCACCACCGCGCTTGCGGCGGTCGACACGGACAAAATATTTAACCTCGACGAATTCCGGCTCGGCTTCGGCTTCACCGGCTGCCGGGGCAGCTTCTTCGACGGGCGTTTCGCTGACGGCGTCGGCCGGAGCTTCTTTGGCCGCTTCATCGGCATTTACGGCTTCAGCAGGAGCTTCCGGTGCATCTGCGGTCACAGCCACAGGTTCAGCAGCCTTTTTAGCAGCTTCCTTGGCATCAAGTTCAGCCTTGCTGACCTTGACCACCTCGGCACGCCAGCCAAGTGCGGTAAACACGCCTTCGGCCTGCTCGACCGTGCAGCCCAGAAGCGACAGCAGATCGGGATCGGGTTTTACCTTGCCATCATTTTCGCGCGCCTTCTGGCGCAGCAATGCGGCAAAACGTTCGAGCATATCGACGCGTGCTGCAAGCGGCCCGACCGGCATGTAACCGGCAGCCAGATAGAAGCCCTTGGAATTGCTGCGATCATTTGGAACCGATGTGCGACCTGCCGGTGGCAGTTCCGGGAGCGCATCAAGTTCGCGCGAAATCGCCCAAAGGATGCCACGCAGTTCGACGGGATCGGGTTTCAGCGCGTCAAGCACATGAACCGTTTCAACCCCCAACCGCACGCCAAGCTTGGCCAGCGCCTTGCGGTCTTCGTCCGAAAGATCCTTGATCAGGCTTTCAAGATCGGCACGCGGCACACAACCAAGGCCTTCGTTCAATTGGAACAGAAGGCCGCGAATCGGACCGGGAAGCTGACAATCGCGCAGGCGGGTCAGCATTTTCAGGCGCGCTTCGATATGGGCGTTGACGAAATTCTGAAGACGGGTCCGTACGCGTTCGCGGGTCGGGCCGTCAAAAAACTCGCTGTCAATGACCTGGACGTCAGGGCTGAGGACGGTGTCGCCCTTTTTCAACCCACCGACAACCGCCCCGTTCCACAGGACTTCCAGTTGACCATTCACCGCGAATTTGTCGTCTTCATCGGTTTCCAGTTGTTTGACACGCTGCGCAATTTCGCCAGTCAGTGCACGACGTGCAGCACTGGCGATTGCCTTGCCTTCAAACGCAGCATCGGTTTCATCGGCGATGAAACGGAATCCTTCCAGTCGGCCGACGTATTCACCTTCGACCTGGACTTCACCATTCGCAGTGATGGTAGACATGAGTTCAGACTTGTCCTTGAGACTTTTCAATAAAACCGAAGTTCGTCTGTCAACGAACCTTTGGGTCAGGCGTTCATGTAGCACATCAGAGAGCTTATCCTCAATGGCCCGCGTACGTTCCTGCCAATGATTGGCATCTTCGAGCCAGTGATGCTTGTGCGATACATAAGTCCAGACGCGAATACCCGCCAACCGTGATGACAACTGATCGATATCACCATCATAACGGTCCAGGCGCAAGACTTGTTCGCCCAACCAGTCGACAGGCAGTTTACTATTTGGTTTTGCCAGATAGCGATAGATGGATGTTAGCAGCCTTGGATGCGCATCGGTATGGATATTTCTGAAGTCCGGAATCTGGCAGACTTCCCACAATAGTTGCACCCGATCCGGGGCCGATGCGATGCGCGCGACGTCTTCGTTCTGCGATAAATGCGCCAGCATGACTTCATCGACCGGTTCGCGCGCCAGAACAAGCGTCGGGTTGTCCGACCGCTTGCGCAGCGATTTCTGCAAGGCATCGACGGTTCTGAAATCCAGTCGCGCATTGCGCCAGAAGACTTTGGCAAGCGGTTCGAATTCGTGGGCTTCGATCTGTTCGATAATATCGGGATCAATCCCCGAAAGATTGCCCGTCACCCCAAAGGTGCCGTCATTCATATGACGTCCGGCGCGCCCGGCGATCTGGGCGGTTTCCGCCGCCGAAAGCCCGCGATTGAACTGACCGTCAAACTTGTGAAGGGCCGCAAAGGCCACATGGTTCAGTTCAAGGTTAAGCCCCATGCCAATCGCGTCGGTCGCAATCAGGTGTTCGACCTCGCCATTCTGGAACATCTCGACCTGGGCATTGCGCGTGCGCGGGCTAAGCGCGCCAAGCACGACGGCCGCCCCGCCCTTCTGGCGGCGGACCAATTCGGCAACGGCGTAAACTTCCTGTGCGGAAAATGTCACGACGGCCGACTGGGATGGCAGACGCTGGATCTTTTTCGATCCGTTATAGGTCAGAGTCGAAAACCGTGCGCGCGTATCAAATTCGACATTGTCGATCAGTTGACGGATCACCGGACGGATGGTTTCCGCCCCCATGAACATGGTTTCGCTGATACCGCGCGCATGCAAAAGCCGGTCGGTAAATACGTGCCCGCGTTCGGGATCGGCACACATCTGGATTTCATCGATGGCCAGAAAATCAACCTGCTTGTTGACCGGCATGGCTTCGACCGTACACAGGAAATAGCGTGCTGATTTCGGAAGGATGCGTTCTTCGCCGGTGATCAGGGCCACCGCACCCTTGCCAACACGGGCCACCGCGCGGTCATAGTTTTCGCGCGCCAGAAGCCGCAGCGGAAAACCGATCATACCCGAGGTATGTGCCAACATCCGTTCCATGGCCAGATGGGTCTTGCCGGTGTTGGTGGGCCCCAATATGGCAAGGATACGGGGACCGGTTCGGGTTGAAATCTGCATCAAACTTTTCCAGCAGGCATCGCGGATGATTTCGCGCGCCTAGATCAATGCGCCTTTCAACACGCCGCATCGCACAATGTCAAGCATTCTGCCGCATCGGCAAGAGTATCCCAATGCATTCCGTTACGGATCAAGACGTTCCATCTGACGGTTCGTGATCCTGTGCGTCATCAAGTTCAAGCAACCGCGCGCCGGGACCATCCGTTGCCAGTTCATCCGACGGGTTGCGAAGCGGGCAGTCGCTGATCGAAAGGCAACCACACCCGATGCATTTGCCCAATTGATCGCGCAGCAGAGTCAATTGTTCGATCCGGGCATCAAGATCATCACGCCACCGCGACGAGAGCTTTTCCCAGTCCTGTGTCGTCGGGGCCCGGTTAATTGGCAGCCCCGATAACGCATTCGCGATTTCGGCCAACGGAATGCCGGTGCGTTGTGCGACCTTGATGATCGCGACCCGGCGCAGGATACCGCGCGGAAAGCGTCGCTGATTGCCATCCGTTCTGATCGAGGCGATCAGCCCCTTACGCTCGTAAAAATGGATCGCTGATACGGCAAGTCCGCTTCTTTTGGCGACTTCACCCACACTGAGATAGCGGTGCAATGGCCCGGGTTTCACCATTTTCCTGCCCTTTCCGTTATTTTTTCATGGCGTTCTGATGCGCTTGAAATTCATCATTGACCTCAACTATTGTTAAGGTTCTATAGATTTACTCCTTGCTGCGAAATAATCAAGGAGTGACGTCATGAAAGAGACTTTCAATCTTGCACTGATCTATGGCAGTGCCCGTGAAGACCGGTTCTGCGACACAGTTGCCGACTGGGCGATCAAAATACTGAAAACAGATCCGGATCTGTCGGTTGATATTATCGATCCGGCGAAGCTCGATCTGCCATCTCGTTACGTCGGCAATGCGCATCCCGGTGTTGCCGAACTCCAATCCGCTCTTGCCGAAGCCGATGCCTTCCTCGTTGTCACCCCCGAATATAATCACAGCTTTACCGGCGAACTGAAATTGCTGATCGACGCTGCCAAGCCCGAATGGCGCCGAAAGCCATTGGCATTTGTGTCCTATGGCGGAATGTCGGGTGGTTTGCGGGCGGTCGAACAATTGCGACTGGTTTTTGCCGAATTGCATGTCGTGACCATGCGCGACGTTGTCAGCTTTGCCAATGTCTGGGACCAGTTTGATCCGAATGGTTATCCGATCGACAAAGCCGGGTCCGAGGCGGCCCTTAAACACATGGTCAATGATCTGAAATGGTGGGCGCGCACATTGCGAGAGGGCCGCTATCCACAAGTCCGGGCCGAAATGCCGGAGGTCACGATATCATGAACGGGGCGGTCGACTGACCGCCCCGTCATTTCAATTACTCGCTGTTGTTAACAGGAACCCTAGTGGGCGCGCATCCGGTCGACATATTCCTTGAGTTGACGGCGCGCGGCCTGATAGCTGTTTTTGAGCGCGATATAGACATCCTCATGGGCATGATCGGCACTGTCGCGCTTCACCATAATCTCCTTACCCGGCACATGAATTCCGAAATGAACCGCATAGCGGTTTCCCTGTGCGTGGGATGCATGGGGTCTTTCCACGATGACATGACAACTTGTCATGCGGTCGAAGGTTTCTTCCAGTTTTTGCACCTTGAAGCGGATCCGCTCGTCCAGCGCATCTGATTGATCAACATCACGGTAGGTGATTTGAACGGGAACCTTCATATTGCGGCCTCCTGTTATAGAGCCTGAGACATTCACAAGGCATTGCACCTTGCAATTATCCGAAACGTTTGCCGTTTCGGGGCAGGACAGGACCCAAGACAACTTCCGCAAGCCTCGTGCCCTGTAATGAAACCGTCTTTTTATATACTTAGGATACAGGGCTTGCGCTGCAAGATGCGTTGACGCATATCAAGCACTGCCTGAAGGTTGCCAAATCGGGACCCAACGGCGCAAATTGCACATAGTGGATTGAAATTACAGGAGAACACAGAGGTCATGACGGAAGAAAAAATGCGGTTCGAGGCTGAAGTCAGCCGCCTGCTCGATATCGTTGTCCATTCGCTTTATTCGAACAAGGACATCTTCCTGCGCGAGCTCATTTCCAATGCGTCGGATGCCTGCGACAAGCTGCGCTACGAGGCGATTGCAAAACCGGAACTGCTCGCAGGGGATTCAGAATTCAAGGTTCGTCTTCTGACCGATAACGTCCGTAATGTTCTGACGATTGCCGATAACGGGATCGGGATGAACAAAACCGACCTGATCGAAAACCTTGGCACGATTGCCAATTCAGGCACCGCGAAATTCGTCGAGGCCCTGTCGAAATCCGACAAGACAAAGGATGTTGACCTGATCGGTCAGTTCGGCGTCGGTTTCTATTCCGCCTTCATGGTTGCGGGTCAGGTCGACGTCGTCACGAAAAAGGCCGGTGAAGATCAGGCGTGGAAATGGTCATCGGACGGCAAGGGCGAATACACCATCGCCGAAGCCGAAATGGAAGGCCACGGCACCCAGATCACCCTGCATCTGACCGATGATTTCAAGGAATTCACCGAAGAACACCGCCTGCGTCATATCGTCAAAACCTATTCCGATCATATCGGCATCCCGGTTGTCCTGATGAAGGCGGACGGCAATGACGAAACGCTGAACGAGGCATCGGCACTCTGGACCCGCCCGAAATCCGACATTACCGACGAGCAGTATAAAGAGTTCTACAAACACAATTCGCACGCCTTCGACGATCCGTGGAAAACCATCCACTATCAGGCCGAAGGTGCGATCGAATATACCGGTCTTCTGTTCCTGCCGACCATGCGCCCGTTCGATCTTTATGATCCGGCGCGCAAAGGTCATCTGAAACTTTATGTCCGCAAGGTCTTCATCACCGAAGGTGCAGATGATCTGCTGCCGCCGTGGTTGCGGTTTGTGTCCGGTGTCGTCGACAGCCAGGATCTGCCGCTGAACATTTCGCGCGAAATGCTGCAACACAATCCGGTCCTGACCAAAATCAAAAACGGCCTGACCAAAAAACTCCTGTCCGAACTTGAAACCGCATCGAATAAAGACTCGAAAGGTTTCGAAACCTTCTGGGAAAACTTCGGTTCTGTCGTCAAGGAAGGCCTGTATGAAGACTACACCAACCGCGACCGCATCCTGAAACTGGCACGTTTCCGTTCCACGCATTCGGATGGCTGGACAACGCTTGCCGACTATGTCACCCGCATGAAGGATGGTCAGAAGGCGATCTACTATATCAGCGGCGAAGACGTCGATGCGCTCAAACGCAGCCCGCAGCTTGAAGGTTTTGCCGCCAAGGGCATCGAAGTTCTGCTGCTGACCGATCCGGTGGATGAATTCTGGTTGCCATCTGTTGGCCAGTTTGAAGAAAAAGACTTCAAATCGGTCACCCGTGGCGGTGCGGACCTTGCCGACGTCAAATCCGATGACAAGGATGATGCCAAGGACGACAAGAAAGACGATGCCGCGTCCGATGCGTCCCTTGATGCCCTGATCGCATCGATCAAGATCGCACTTGGCACCAGCATCAAGGATGTCCGTGAATCAGATCGCCTGACCAGTTCGGCCTGCTGTCTGATTGCCGATGAAACCGGCATGGATTTGCGGATGGAACGCCTGATGAAGCAGCATAACCGTGTTGATGAAATCAGCCCGCGCATCCTTGAAATCAACCCGAAACATAGCCTGATCAAAAAGCTGTCGGACATTGCCATCAAGGACGCCAAGACCCCGATCCTTCATGACGCCGCCCTGCTGTTGCTTGATCAGGCCCGCATCCTTGAAGGCGAAGCCCTGCCCGACCCGGTCAGCTTTGCCCGTCGCCTTGATCTGGTGATGGAAAAGGGTCTGGGCAGCTAACCCGTCCCTGTTCGATGTAAAACCAAAGCGGCGCGTCATTCGATGCGCCGTTTTCTTTTGCAGATTCTGCAAATTTAAAACGGTTCTTTACCAAACACCGGCATATAACCACCACATTAGGCAAACAGACTTTGGCATACGGGAAATTCGGACCGATGATGAACTGGCAAAAACTGTTGTCACCCGCGCGTCTGGGCACACGACATTCAAGTGTCGGGGCGTTCGGTCGATCCGATTTTCACAAGGATTACGACCGGATCATTTTTTCGTCGGCTTTCCGGCGTCTGCAACGCAAGACGCAGGTTCATCCGCTGCCTGAAAACGACAATGTCCATACTCGCCTGACCCATAGCCTTGAAGTATCCTGTGTTGCGCGGTCCATGGGACTTATGGTCGGCCATCAATTGGCCGAAAAAGGCCACCTACCCGACGGAATTGAACCCGATCATATGGCCGCCATTGTTCAGGCCGCCGCCCTTGCCCATGACATCGGCAATCCGCCATTCGGCCATGCCGGGGAATATGCTGTTCGTCAGTGGTTTCTGGATGCCGATCCCAAATATCTTGCGCCGTTGTCGGAGGCCGAACGCGCCGATCTGACCACCTTTGAAGGTAATGCGCAGGGGTTCAGGTTACTGACCCATAAACGAAGCGGCCTTTATGACGGCGGCATGCGCCTGACCTATGCGACGCTGGCAAGTTTTGTAAAATATCCATGGTCGGCGATTGGCAGTCCTTATCCCGAAAAAATGAAATTCGGTGCGTTTCAGCGCGAGATGGATCTTCTGACCGAGGTCGCCGATGCCACCGGCCTGATCCGCACCGGCGCGCAATCATTTTGCCGCCATCCGCTGGTTTATCTGGTCGAGGCGGCCGATGATGTCTGTTATGCCCTGATTGATATCGAAGATGGCGTCGAACTGGAACTGGTGGATTTCAGCGTCTTTGAAAACCTGTTATTGCCCTGCATTCCGGGCGATATTCCTAGCGAATATCACCGTGAAACCAACATCCGGCGCAAGATGACCTTCCTGCGCGGCAAGATCATCACCGGGCTGCTCGATGCCCTGACCGATGCCTTTGTCTTGCGCGAGGAGCAGTTGCTGAACGGGGCAGTCGATGGTGATCTTCTGTCCTGTGCCGATGGTCCGTTCAACGAAATGATCGCGACCGCCAAACAGTTTTCAGAAAAGCAGATCATTCTGAACCGGCGCAAAGTCCAGATCGAGGTCGGCGCATTTGCCTGCCTTGAAACGCTGCTTGATACCTTCTGCAAAACAGCCCTTGAAATCCATCAGGCCAAGGATGACGCAGAGCTTTCCTATCGTACCGGACGGGTTCGCGAACTGATCGGCAATGATTCGATGCCGGTCGGCGCACCGCTTTACAACCTGTATCTGACGATCCTTGATTACATATCGGGCATGACCGACGACTTTGCCGCCCGCCTTGCGCGCGATATCGGCGGCGGGCAGCATTGATGCGCGGCAATCGTAACGGCCGGACACAAGCATAGGAAACGGGGCGATGTGGTTATTTGCCCCGTTCATCGGTCGCTATCGCAGGCGTCTGGCTTTCATGGCGGGCGCAGGATTGGCGGCCGTCGTTTATGGGTTGGTTGAACAAAGCACGCGGCCCGAAATACAGGCATGGTACTGGCCCGGGATTGCCGGTTTCGTTACGTTTGCCATCACACGTTTCACCGTTTCACGACTAATATCGCGGTTTATCGGCGGGGTCCGTCGCCACATGCATTAACAAAAAAGGCAGGCCCGGAAGCCTGCCTTTCACATGCAATGCGGTTCAACCGCCAATCATCAACACCATCGAATGGGCTATGGGGAATTAACCCTGCCCACCGCCCATGGCCTGACTGATTTTTTTGTCGGTGTTGTACTGGCTCAACGCATAGACAGCCCAGATTGCTGCCGGAATCCACCCCAGAAGGGTAATCTGCAAGATCAGGCAGATGATACCTGCAATGGGCCGCCCGATGGTAAAGAACAACAACCATGGCAGCAGAAGCGCGATGAGTAACCGCATATATTCATCCTCTTTGTTATGTCGGCTTACATGCCGTCTTCAAATTTCACCGTAACAACCCTGTTGCCTTTTTCCGCGACACCATCAGCAGTCGGAACCGGTACGTTGGCCTCGCCGCTGATGCTGATGGCAAGCCTGCTGGGGCTGACGCCATGATCACGCAATGCCTTGACCACCGCATCAACGCGCGATTTGGCAAGGATGTCATTATACATCGGATCACCGGCCCGGTCAGCATAGGCTGTAAGACTGATCATTTTCGGGTCGTATTTTTCATATGCTTCGACAATCCCGTCAATAACCGGCATCGCCTTGTCACCAAGAACGGCACTGTCGAACGCAAAGTAGATTTTCATCGGTTCAGGCATCATCATCGGCGCAGCCGCGGCCATCGGCTTTTGATCAAGTTCCGCCTGAACAAGGGCAAGTGCCTGATAGAACGAGGCACGGCAATTATCGATGTCTTCCTGCTGAATGTTTTCTTCAAGTTCCTGCATCCAGCAATCGAAAGCAGCCTGGGCCCGTGCGGCGGCCTCTGGTGCCTTGTCCCGTCCGCCCGCATCAAAGGCCGCCATCAAATCAGCCCGTGCAACACTTATTTCTGCCAGGCCTTCTTCGGGCAGATTGCGATCTGCCAATGGTTGCGGACCGGTATCCTGTCCCATCGCCGCCGTTTTCGCGCGGTTGGTGAAGTAACGCGCATCCGCCCAGTCCGCTTCGTCATATTCGGCTTGCGCAAGGTCGGAATACGCCTGATGAAGGGCTGCATCAAATGCCGACCCCGTATCGGTCATCCCGCGAACGCCCGGAATATCCATGTTCGCACAGGCCGCAAGAAAGGCAGCTGCGGAAACAGCAAAAAGCAGTTTAGCTCTCATCGGTCTTCACTCCTTGTCTGGATGACGACAATAATGATCCCAATCCCAATATTCTATTTTCAGGGCGCATAACCAACCGGTTGATCCGGCTTGATGGCAAACGCCGCGTAACCAATGCAATGCATCGATCTTTGTTTGGCGGTGTAAATCGTTGTCGATGACCAGATCGGAAGAGTGACCAGACCCCGAAAATAATCTTTCCGGTTCATATTGCCGAACAAGATTCCCCAAGACGACACCGTCCATCGGTGAAATGTTTCCATACCCCAAAATATATGGAAACCAAATTCATGAAAAAAAGCAGAGAGATAGAGAAAATCTCACATCAGTAATATGCGGATTGTCCTTGTGCGGTGCGGCAGTACCGTCAATTCGCCGTTAAAAAGAAAAACGGAAGGAGCGATTACCGCCCCTTCCGCCAAGACATTGATTATAAGGATATTATTGAAATATCCCGTAATTCCGGTTCCGAGTCCCGTTATTCGGACGAACCGCCAAACAGTCCCTTGACCGCATCACCGACGGCACCCGCACCGTCCTTGACCACGCCGCCGGTTCCGGTTGCAGCACCGCCAATCAATCCGGTCACACCCTTGCCAAGGTCACCGACCCCTTGCAAAAGTCCATCGACATTCAGACTGGAAACCGATTTGAACACTGCGGTGTTAAGGGCGGTGATGATTTCCTCGGCGACTTGCGCCGGGGTCGCCCCGCCTTCTTCCTTGCCAATGTCCTTCAGGTGGATTTCAGGAAGTCCCGAAGACAGTTTTTTACCCTGCAACATCGCGGCCGAGACACTGACATTGCCGTTGCGGATATAGACATTATCAATCACGACCTTGGTACCCGAACCGTCATCGGCGGCGGTATCTGCCTTGTCACCACCTGCACCGGTCGGGCCGGAGACACGCTGGACAAAGCTTTCAACATTGCGCTGAATGGTCGCGATGTTTGACGAACCCTGCCCCAATTCATAGGTCACACTGGGCGCATCCACGATCACCTCGATCACGCGGATGGTATTGCTGGTAAGGGTCGAACCATCCAGTCGCACCGAAATATTGCCCAGCGAAAAGGCATGGTCGGTTTCAAAACCATCCGGGTTCCCGACAACCAGCCCGCCAATGGATGCCGTGTTCTGGGTGGTTTCAATCTTGACATTATCCACCGTCACATCGGCCAGCGTCACACGGGTTCCAGCTTCTTCGATGGTTGCTTTGACGATATTGTCAAGATTGACATAGACATACACCAGTCCGGCAACGACCAGCAAAATGATGGCTGCCAACGCGATGAGGATCTTTTTCATTGCCCGTATCCTGTTTTTTGTTTCATCGGGATAAAACTGCTTAAAGAATTGGGGACGTTCGTTTCCGGGTTCAATCAGAAGCTTCACCCCGGCACGTCCCGTGATCAAGACCTTTTAGACGAAAAAACAGCGGGCTGGATAAATCCGGCCCGCTGTTTGATGCTGAAAAAACGGTATTCAGATATTGAACTCGACAACCACCGGTGCATGATCGGATGGTTTTTCCCAGTCACGGGCAAGGTCATAGACCGATGCGGTACGAACCGATCCGGCCATATTCGGTGTCATCCAGACATGATCCAGACGACGCCCCTTGTTGCTGGCCCGCCAGTCGCGTGAACGATAGCTCCACCAGCTGAACAGTTTTTCCGGCTCTTCGACGATTTCACGCACCGAGTCCACGAAATCACCGGATTTACGGAATGCTTCGAGCTTTTCGACTTCGATCGGTGTGTGGCTGACAACTTTCAAAAGCTGCTTGTGCGACCAGACGTCATTTTCCGACGGGGCAATATTGAAATCGCCGACCAGAATGGCCTTGCGATCCGGGTCGGCAACCCGGCGTTCCGCCCACCATGCGGTCATTTCATCAAGGAAGGAAAGCTTGTGGGCAAACTTTTCATTGATTGTCACGTCCGGTTCGTCGCCCCCGGCCGGGATGTAGAAATTGTGCAGCTCGACCCCGTTTTCAAACGTCACCATGCAATGGCGGCGGTCTTCCTTGCCGCAGAAATGCCTGATATCGGTTTTGGCAAACGGCAATCGCGACAGGATCGCAACACCGTTATAGCTTTTCATGCCATGGTTATGACGATGAATGTAACCGGCGGCTTCAAATGCCTCGTGGGGGAAATGCTCGTCCGGGCATTTCAGTTCCTGAAGACACAGCGCATCGGGTTGTTGTTCTTCTAAAAACTTTATGACCTGTTCGATGCGCAATCGAACGGAATTGATATTCCAACTAACGATTTTCAAAACGGACTCCGTTTCCTGATGAGGTGAGTGGGCCCTGACCCTTTAATCCCTGTATCTTGATATCCTGATGCTATTTCAGCGTAACCGACAGTTCGGCGACATCGGCAATCACCACATCCATGCGGTCACCGCGCACCACCTGACCGACACCTTCGGGGGTTCCGGTAAACAGCAGATCACCTGCCTTAAGCTCGATCAGGGTCGACAGATGCACCAATGCGTCAACCATCGGCCAGATCATTTTGGCGGTGGTATCATCCTGTTTGACCGTGCCATTGACCGACAGTTTCAGATTGGTTGCCTGCGGATTGCCTGCGTCTGCCTTGGGGCGGATTGCCGAAATCGCGGCACAATCATCAAAGGACTTTGCCATATCCCACGGCAAACGGCGGTCCTTGAGGCCGGCCTGCACATCACGGCGGGTCATATCAAGGCCCGCAGCATATCCGAAAATGGCGGCTTCAACTGCCGCACGATCAAGGTTCTTGCCCCCCGCACCAAGGGCCACAACAAGCTCCCCCTCGTAATGGAGGTCCTTGGTTCCCGACGGATAGGCAAGATCACCGTTGCCAACCTTCAGGCAATCCGTCGGCTTCATGAAGATGCAAGGCGGGGTGTCGGCCGGGTCGGAGCCCATTTCGCGCACATGGTCGGCATAATTCTTGCCAATGCAGAAGATGCGATTGACCGGGAAAAGCTGATCCGAATTCTGCACCGGAACGGTAACCGGCGTGGCTGCGGGAAAGACAAAATTCATGGTGGCCCCCTTGAAGGAAATCCTGATGGAAATATTGTCCTTACTGATACCCAAGCTGCTGATAAATTGAAATGCTTTGAGTACGGATTTAATCCGCCTCCCTGTCAGAAGCTGTCAGGAGGATGCTGCACCATCAAATCAGGTGCCCTCAAATGGCCGGTTGCTTGACCGGTCACTGATTTAGTGACCTAGTTGGCTGGTGCCTGCCCGTCTGCTTGTTGCTGGTTGCAAAGGTTTCTGCATGTCCGATCATCATATTCAGCCAATACCGGAAATCCTTGCACATCTGAATGTTTCCCCCGAGGTCGGCCTTTCGGAAACGGACGCCACAGAACGCCGGAAGAAATACGGCAGGAACAGCCTTAAGGACCAGAAGCACGTCTCGTTCTGGACCATCCTGATCCGGCAATTTGCGGGGCTGATTGTCTATATGCTGGCCGGTGCCGCGGCCCTTTCATTTTATTTCGGCGACCTGACCGAGGGCATTGCCATCGTCGTGGTGCTGATCATCAATGCAGCCATCGGCTTTACATCCGAATTCAGGGCCATCCGTTCGATGGAGGCATTGCGAAAGCTTTCAAGTGTTCACGCCAAGGTAAGGCGGGATGGGCAAATCCACGTGCTGGAGGCCCGCGACATCGTACCGGGCGATATTGTTATCTTTGAAGCGGGCGACGTTATTCCGGCTGATATCCGTTTGATAGAATGCAGCAACCTGCAGGCAGATGAATCTGCTTTGACAGGGGAGTCCGTTCCGACGGACAAAACCATCAACCTGCCCGATGATGTCAGAACCGATGAAAACCTGCCGCTTGGGGATCGCACGAATATGGTGTTCAAGGGCACGGCCATCAGCCGCGGGGACGGATCGGGCGTCTGTGTTGCCACCGGAATGACAACCGAACTTGGTCATATCGCGGCGATGACCGAAATGGCAGAAGCCGAAACATCACCGCTTGAAAAACGTCTTGATACGCTGGCTGGTCATCTTATCTGGGCCACTTTGGGACTGACCATATGCATCGCCATTGTCGGCATTTATGTCGGCAAAGACATGGTGATGATGCTCAAGACCGGTATCGCCCTTGCGATTGCCGCCGTCCCAGAAGGATTGCCGATTGTTGCAACGGTTGCCCTTGCCCGCGGGATGTGGCGGATGGCGAAACGCAATGCATTGATCAAGAACCTGTCAGCCGTTGAAACGCTGGGTGCGACCACGGTTATCATGACCGATAAAACCGGAACGCTTACCGAAAACCGGATGACGGTCGTAGCCCTCCGGACCTCGGAAAACGAGGTTGA
This sequence comes from Thalassospira sp. MBR-102, assembly GCF_040549275.1. NCBI lineage: Bacteria > Pseudomonadati > Pseudomonadota > Alphaproteobacteria > Rhodospirillales > Thalassospiraceae > Thalassospira > Thalassospira sp. MBR-102. Next base: position 168,451 of record NZ_JBEPTC010000010.1, on the reverse strand, counting down.
TTTTACGTCATCTCCTGACGCATTGCTGGCAGCAAACAGCCCCGAAGAACTGGCCATACGGATTGCCGTTTTGTGCAACGATGCAATTCTGCTGCCATCCGGCAGCACGGAAAAGCATATTGGCGACCCGATGGAACTGGCCCTGCTTGAAGTCGCCCGGAATGCAGGCATTGACCAGACAGAACAACAAGCCAGATACCCCGAAATCGCCAAGGAAGCTTTCAGCGCGCAGACCCGCATGATGGCAACCTTTCATCGCGATCAAAACACACCCGATAACCTGTTTGTTGCGATCAAGGGCGCACCCGAAGCCGTCATAAAAAACAGCACCGGCTTCCTTGAAAATCATGGCCCGCGTGAAATGGACGAAAAAGCCCGGCGGCGCTGGTCGGATTTAAGCAATGACATGACGCAAAAGGGCTTGCGCGTTCTTGCCCTTGCGATGAAAAATGCCCCTGCGGTCGATACGCCCCCCTATCAGGATCTGATCCTGATTGGCCTGATCGCCCTTCTTGATCCCCCGCGAGAAGATGTGCCTGCCGCAATACAGGCCTGTCATGCGGCGGGGGTTCGGGTCATCATGGTAACGGGCGATCATATCGGCACCGCCAGGAATATTGCGGCGCAAGTCGGACTTTGCGATGCAACGGCATCGGGACTTGAAGGCAGGATGCTTCAGGCAACCGACCTGACACAGAAAACAGAACGTGACCGCATTCTTGCCACCCCCGTTTTTGCAAGGGTCAGCCCCGAAGCAAAATTAAATCTGGTTTCCCTTCACCAGCAGGCAGGTGCCATTGTTGCCATGACCGGCGATGGCGTTAACGATGCCCCCGCGCTTAAAAAGGCTGATATCGGCATCGCCATGGGCAAAAGAGGCACAGACGTCGCCCGCGAAGCCGCAGACATGGTTCTGCGTGACGATGCCTTCCCGTCAATCGTAACCGCGATGCATCAGGGACGGGTTATTTTTGCCAATATACGCACCTTTGTGCTGTATCTGATGTCATGCAATCTCAGCGAGATACTCGTGATCGGCCTTGCCGTGCCAAGCGGGCTTCCCTTACCGCTTCTGCCGTTGCAGATTTTGTATCTTAACCTTGTAACGGACGTGTTTCCGGCTTTCGCACTTGGTATTGGCGAAGGAGACCGGCATGTGATGAACCAGCCCCCGCGCGATCCCAAAACACCGGTTCTGACCAAACAGGATTGGGGTGGCATTCTTTTTTACGGCGCATTGATTACGGTCGGCGTACTTGGTGCTTTCGCCATGGCACTGCATGTTTTCAACCTTGGGGATCAGGAAGCTTTGTCGGTATCGTTCCTGACACTTGCAACCGCACAGTTGCTGCATGTTTTCAACATGCGCGCCCGATCTTCCGGCTGGATTTTCAACGATGTTACCCGCAACCCTTTCATCTGGATTGCCTTGGGAATTTGCGTGCTCCTGATCGGGTTGACGCTTTATGTTACCGCATTGTCCCGGCTGCTCATGATTGCCCCGCCAAGCGGCACGGGATGGCTTCTGGTTATCGGGGGAAGTCTGGTACCGCTGGTTATCGGGCAGGCCGCGAAAATATTCACCAAACCGGCAAAGCAACCTGTGTCGTCTTAAGGCCAATCACCCCGCGAAACGCAATGTGCCGGATAACAGTACCCGGCACATCAATTCCCCCACAGGTATCGCCAAAGGATATATATCAGGTCCTTACAGAAGCCCTTCAATCACCCGATCCGGCGGTGTGTGACCATCGACAAAGGTCTTGATATTGATCAGCACCTTTTCGCCCATATCGACACGCCCCTCGATGGTCGCCGACCCCATATGCGGCAACAGAACGGCGTTCTGCAATTCAAGCAGTTTCGGGTTCACGGCCGGTTCATGTTCGAACACATCAAGCCCGGCCCCGGCAATCTCACGATCAGCCAGCATCCGGGTCAATGCCGGTTCATCGACAATCTCGCCACGGGCCGTATTGACCAGAATGGCGTGCGGCTGCATCAGTTTAAGGCGACGGGCCGACAGCAGATGATAGGTTGCCGGTGTATGCGGGCAGTTGACCGACACAACATCAACATGGGCCAACATCTGATCCAGGCTTTCCCACCAGGTCGCATCCAGTTCCGCCTCGGTATCGGGATGAACACGGCGGCGGTTATGATAATGCACCGAAAGACCAAAACCCTTTGCCCGCCGGGCCAAGGCCCGGCCAATGCGCCCCATGCCGACAATGCCAAGCCGCTTGCCCCAGATGCGATGCCCCAGCATCGATGTCGGTGCCCAGCCCGTCCATTCGCCGCTGCGAATCATGCGTTCGCCTTCGGCCACACGGCGCGATACCGCAAGGATCAGCGCCATTGTCATATCAGCGGTATCTTCGGTCAGCACATCGGGGGTGTTGGTGACGGTGATACCGCGTGACCGTGCGGTTTGCAGATCGACATGGTCAACACCCGTCCCGAAATTGGCAATCAGGCGCAAATTCGGCCCCGCATGGGCAAGAACGGCGGAATCGATTCTGTCCGTCACCGTCGGGACAAGAACATCGGCCTGTTTGACCGCCTCGATCAATTCGGCCTTGGACATCGGGACATCGTCGATGTTCAGACGTGCATCAAACAGTTCCATCATGCGGGTTTCAATCGCTTCCGGCAGTTTGCGGGTCACGATGACGAGGGGTTTTTTCTTGGTCATCTGCCGTTCCTATGCGGTCTTTTAACTCTTTTGCTGACAAGATGGGTTTCTTGCGCCAAATGCGCTCTTGCCGCAATGCAGTGATGCCACGTCACAGGGTATTAAAGCAAGAATTTTGACGTCATTTTTGTAATTTTATTTCTTAAAGAGCAAGGTTCGCCGGTTCCGAAATTCTATTCCGGCAGCAGAAGAAAGAGCAGGGAAAACCGTCACAATGCCGCGGATCATCCGTAAATTCCTTCATACTTTTGTCGCCATGGCGATCCTTGGCAGCCTTGGCGCGCCGATTGTCGCCAGCGCGCAGGAATCAGGCCTGCCGATCCCGCGCTTTGTTGCATTGCGGTCAGACAAGGTTCACCTGCGATCCGGGCCCGGCCTGCGTTACCCAAAGGTCTGGATCTATCAGCGCCGCAACATGCCGATGGAAGTCATTTCGGAATTTGATACCTGGCGCAAGGTTCGCGACTGGGAAGGCAGCGAAGGATGGGTGCATCAAAGTCTTTTGCTGGGATCACGTCATGTGATTGTTACCGCCGATACCATCACGCTTTATTCCGCCGCCGATGAAAATGCCCGCAAGATCGCCCTTGTTTCCAATTCGGTGATTGGCAAAATCGAAACCTGCCCGCGTTCGGTTGACTGGTGTCAGTTGCAGTTTGGCGATTTCGAAGGATGGGCCCCGCGTCAGGGCTACTGGGGCATTTATGACGGGGAATATATCGAATAGGCTTTATGTCTTGTCCGACCAGGGCCTATATCATTCAGGCTTCTATCGATACGCGGGGCGCGCTGGATTGATCAGCCCCGCCACCACCTGACAAGGTGCCGCCAATACCCGTCCCACCACCGTTGCTGTCATAACCGCCAAACGTGTTGGACGGGACCGGATCGTTGGTATTTCTTCCTGTTGTCGGCGCGAAGTATTGCCCATCATCACGCCCGAATGGATCCGCGTTCGGATCATAGGCAAACGGATCATCACGCTCGGTAACCGGCTCAGGTCTTGGCTGCGGTTCTGGCAGACTGATGCCACCAATCGTCACGGTCTGATCCTGCAAACGTGCCGATATTTCGCCAAGATAGCCCTGAAAAGCTTCTATGATTCCGCGCCGCACCTGATCAGCGTCGCCGGGTTCGGTTGCGGCAAGTTGCGCCTGAAGGATGTTGTTACCTGCAACCTCGGAAACCCGGCTGCGATCAGCCGCCCCGGCAATGCTTTCGCGGTCTGCCTGTAGGGATATTTCCCGGTTTGAAAGCGCTTCCTGCGCGGCATCAACACGGTCACGCGCGTTGGAAACCGCGGCATCATCGGAAATGTCGATGGCAGATAGCCCGGTTGCCAGTCCTTCGGTTCCGGATGCATACAGTTCAACATTCAGACGGTTGCCTGATGACGTCCCCGATCCGATCTGCAATTCAATTGTCTGATCACTGTCCAGCAGGTTTTTGCCATCATAATTGCTGCTGGTGGCGATTTCGTCGATCTGATCAAGATAGTCCTGAATTTGCGCTGTGATGAACCCACGTTCGACGCGTGACAGTGATGGGTTGTTTTCAACGCTGCTGACCAGTGTATCGACTTCGTCCAAAGCAGAGCCGATCCGCGAAAGATCATCGGCGGCAACTTTAAGAAAATCATCCGCACGACCAAGCGAACCCCGCAGGCTCCGGGATGCAGCACTGCTATTGCGAAGGGCATCGTTACTAAGGTTGGTGTTCGGGGAATTGTTGCTTTGGATGCTCTCGACGGACGCAAGCAGGCGGTTCTGCGGCGCGATGGCGCGCGCAGTGTCAGTATAGACCGGATAAGGACTACCAACTGCCTGCAATGTCGTTTCCGCACAAACAAGCCGGTTATGCAGCTACATGCCACGCGCCGGTCCGAATCACATTGATCCGAAGCCGGGCAGCCCATCCTGAAAGCCCGGCAGAAAAACCAGACATAAGTATAGTATATTTGGAACGAAATATTAAGCCAAAACAAACAACTGGCGCGTTCAATCAGGCCGATGTTTTGTTTCGATGCAGGATTGCGAACATCTCAAGATGCGATGACCACAGGAACTGATCGACCGGAACAACCCGCGTCAGTTCATACCCACCATTGCGCAACACCCTGATATCGCGGGAAAATGTCGCCGGATTGCACGACACCGCGATCACCCATTCAGGCCCGTCAATCGCAAGGTTTTCACACTGCGCCAATGCACCGGCACGTGGGGGATCAAACAGGACAAGATCAAGTCCGGACAAGTCGGCCTTATCAAGGGGACGGCGAAATAGATCGCGTTCGACAACCTTGATCGGACTCGACGATTGTCCGACGGCATATTGCAGGCTGCGCACGGCACGCGGGTCGCTTTCCACCGCAACGACATTGCGGCGATCCCCCCCCAATGCAAGCGCAAAGGTAAAGCTGCCAATCCCGCAAAACAGATCCGCGACATGGCGGGCCGGGATACGTTGCAACGCCACCTTTATCGCATTGGTCAGGGATGCCTCGCCATTCCGGGTCGCCTGCAGGAAGCCCCCCGGCGGCACGGGCACATCGATGCCTTCGAAGGCAACGGTTGGGGTACGGCGCGCTGCCACCGGTTCATCATTGGCGTCACCGACCTTCCAGCTTAGCCTTGCCAGATCAAGATTTTCGGCAAATTCGGCCAGATCCTGCCGCATATCGAGCCCCGGTTCGACACCTGCATGTATCACCACATCAAGGCCGTTATCCGCACGGGTCACAAACACTTCCTTGACGGTCTTTGCAGCATCCGGATCACATTTGCCAAGAAAGGCCGCAAAGGCATCACGGAACGCCATCAGGTCCGGATGCAGAACGGCACAGTCGGTAATGTCGATGACCGTATGGCTGAACCGGCCATGGAAACCGACATGCACACCGGTTGCCCCCACATGAACAGCAAAACCGGCCCGGCGACGGCTTGCCGGGGGTGAAATTTCGACATCTCCCACCAGTTCCTCGGCCTCGTCGGGATCAAGTCCGGCACGCTGGACCGCGGTTAATGCCTTCTGGCGTTTCCAGTTGCGATAGCTGTCATCATCAAGATGCTGAAGCGCACATCCGCCGCAGCTTTCATAGTGGCTGCACCGCGGGGCACTGGCAGGCGCACTGCGCGCAATCAGTTCGACCAGTTCCGCACCATATCCGTCACCGCGTTTTTGCCGCAGGGCCACACGCACGTCATCACCGGGCAGGACACAATCGACATAGGCAATGATGCTGGAACCATCCGGCCCCGTGATGCTTGCAATGCCGTCGCCCCGCGCGCCGATTTCGCGGATTGTCGTTGTCGCCTCGAACCCGATCAACGGATCGCGGCGCGGCGCGGATTTACGACGCCCACCGCGGGCACGGGGATTGCGGTGATGATGTTTCATGAACTCTCTCTTTGATCCGGCTTCTGCTGCACCTTGCGGGATGGCGCATCGGCATCGACATACACCAGATATGCAATCACGAACAGACCCGCACAATGCATGGCTGCCTGACAGCCCGAAATCCGCCTTTCCCAGCATCACAAGTGATCATCGGGTCAGTTGAATTTAGCCTTTATTCACTTTTGCACACGCTCAAACCCTTAAAATCGTGTAAGAATGCCCACATAAACAGCGTAGTGGATTAAATTTCGGGGCCACAAAGCGCTGGCACGCTATTTTCGACAATTGCACGAACACCATCCCGGCAATGCAATCTGTCTCATCAGGCTGAGGCGCAGAATAAAATCACGATTAAGCAATGATCGTGAGACTTGGGGAAGACATGGAAGACGATAACCGGCCAACCGAAGAATCCGCAACCGAGCGCAAAACCGGCATCCGCAAGCAGGCCTTTCTTGCCAGCTTCATGACCGGCGTGCTGCTTGCCCTCGCGACTTTTCTGCTCTGGAGCAACGCGCTTCAGAATCGCGATACCATGTTGCTGTCCGCGGCCCGGATCATGTCTTCTGGCATTGCACAGCAGGTCAAACAGATCGTCGATAACAATCTGCATGTGCTCGAAACCTTTGCCGATAACTGGCAGGACGGCCCACCTGCGGAAGAACGCGATTATCTGAGCCTCGCCACCCCGTTGCAGGCCCGTTTCCCGGCCCTTCAGGCCGTCAACTGGGTCACACCGAACTACATCATCATGTATGTCGCCCCGATCAAGGGGAATGTCCCGGCGATGGGTGCGGACCTGAAACGCCATCCGCTTGCCGGGCCGGTGCTTGATATTGCGCTTGATCAGCGCCGCACACAGATCACCCCCACCCTTGAACTGCTGCAGGGGGGGCGCGGATTTGCCGTCTATACCCCGGTACTTAGCCGCGATGGGCAGATCATCGGCGTGATCAACGGTGTTATTCGTATCCGCACAATGCTGACATCGGTTATCGATGACGACGGGATCATGGGGTATTCGGTCCGTGTCCGCGAAGGCGACACCGTCCTGTTTGACCTTCAGGGCGAAGGCGACGATCCGGAGCTGAAACAGACCACGGCGGTCGATATTGCCGGTCGCCAATGGCACATTGATGTTACCGCCGACCCGACCCTTGCCAACCAGGCGATGTTCAGCCCGGAAACGGTGCTGTTTATCGGGGCGGCGATCACGATCATCATGACGATGATTGTCTTCGTGCTTGCCAACCGCCAACCGCGATCATCTGGACGCATCATCCAGCACATGCGTGCGCCTGACGATATCAGCGATCTGTCGCTTGCCATCACGCGGCTGGATGGTCACCTGAAATCCATGACGCCGGAAACGGCTGATTTCTTTGACCTGCGCGAAGAAGATTACGGCTTTATCCGGTTTTACAATCTGGCACCGGAATTCCAGTCCGACGGCACGGCATCACGCCGGGCGCAGGAAAAGATGCTGCTTGCGCTGAGCCGCGGGGACGAAGAACTTCGTCGCGAATGGGTTGTCCGCAGTGCCGAGGGTGTTCATGTGGTCTGCGACCTGTCGATGCGGCCATCTGTCAATCACGATGACTGCGTTGATATCACCCTGCATCACAATCCGGCGGCCAATGCATCGGTCAATCGCCTGCGCTATCTGGCAACGCATGATCCGATGACCGGCCTGCCAAACCGCGCACTGTTTGATGACCGGCTTAATCAGGCCGTTGCCCATGCCAAACGTTATGAAAAGCTTCTGGCGGTTCTGGTGGTGGATATCGATAATTTCCGTGCCATCAATGACCGGTTCGGATCGGATATCGGCGATGAAACATTGCGCACGGTTTCCGGTCGCTTGCGCGCGACGGTTCGGGAAAAAGACAGTTGTGCGCGTTTTTCGGGCGATATGTTTGCCGTCATTGCAACCGACCTGTCCGAAGCCGAAGGGGCGGCCCTTGTCGCAGAACGAATTGTCGAGTCCATGTCCCAGCCGATCCAGGCCGGTGGCAATGATGAAATCCGCCTGCATGTAAGTGTGGGCGTTGCACTTTACCCCAACGATGCCAGGGCACCTTCGCAATTGCTGGCCAATGCCGATGCCGCGATGTATCGCGCACAAAAATCAGCAGAGTCGTCCTATTGCTTCTTTGTCGAGACAATGAACAGCGTGATGCATGCCCGCCTGTCGATGGAAACGCAATTGCGTCGGGCGGTCGATGAAAAGCGCTTTGTTCTGGAATTCCAGCCGCGCTATCGCACATCTGACCGGACCCTTACCGGCTTTGAGGCCCTGCTGCGCTGGATCGATGAAAGCGGGAAAAGACGCCTGCCGCCTGACTTCATTGCCGTTGCGGATCGCACCGGCCTGCTGACCCCGCTGGGGCGCTGGATCATCGAAACCGCCTGCAAACAAATTGCGCAATGGCGGGACGAGGGTTACATCCCGGTTCCGGTGGCACTGAACGTCTCAAGCCGCCAGTTTATTCAGGCCGATCTGCTTAAAAGCATTGTCGAGCTTACCAAGGCATATGAAATCGACCCGGCAATGATCGAGATCGAAGTCTCCGAAGAAATTGCCATGCGTGATCCCGAACGCGCACTTGGCCAGTTCTATCGCTTTGCCGAGGCCGGGATTGGTCTGACACTGGATCATTTTGCTGCGGCCAACACATCGCTTCGCTATCTGAAACGCTTCCCGGTGCAGCGGATCAAATTGTCCAAGGCATTGTTTAACATCGCGCTTGATGAACAGCCCGAAAACAGCATCCTGCAACCGGCCATCCGGTTGTGCAAAAGCCTTAACCGCAAAGTGGTTGCTGTCGGCGTCGAAACCGAGGATCAGCTTGCCGTCCTGCAATCCGCCGATTGCGACGAATTGCAGGGCTTCCTGCTGTCGCCGCCGGTCGATGCGATTGAAACGACCGCACTGCTCAGCCATCAGAACCCGGCAGAAAAGTCACCGCCGCGAAGCTGAATTTCGCGGGCTTTCAGGATGAACCACAAACGGCAAGACCGGGTAAAATGCCCGGCCTTGCCGTTTTTTGCATTTGGCGCTGTTACAGCAGGAAGGTCGCTGCCAACCCAAGGAAGGCAAAGAAGCCAACCACATCGGTAATCGTCGTCAGAAATACCGATGAAGACACCGCCGGGTCGATGCCGGCCCGTTCCAGACCAAGCGGGATCAGCGCGCCAAACAATCCGGCAAACAGCAGATTGATGATCATTGCTGCCCCGATCACACCACCAAGCATGACATCATCAAACCAGAACCACGTCACAGCACCGGTCAGAACGGCAAAGGCAATCCCGTTCAAACCGCATACGGCGACTTCCTTGCGGATAACACGCCAGGCGTTGGTGCTGGTCAGTTCACGTGTGGCAATCGCACGCACGGCAACGGTCAGGGTCTGGGTCCCGGCATTGCCCCCCATCGAGGCCACAATCGGCATCAGAACCGCCAGCGCAACAAGCTGCTGGATGGTTGCTTCAAACACGCCAATGACCATCGATGCCGCAATGGCGGTAAAAAGATTGACCAGCAACCAGGTAAATCGCGATCGGGTGGTATCAAAAATCGCACTTGAAAGGTCGTCTTCCTCGCCAACACCGGCAAGGCGCATCATGTCTTCTTCATATTCTTCATCAATGACGTCAACCACGTCATCGACCGTGATCACACCGACCAGTCGGCCGCTATCGTCGACAACCGGCGCCGAAATAAGGTCGCGCTGACGGAACAGGTGGGCGACGTTTTCCTGTTCTTCGGTCACGACGACCGTGCGCATGTTCTCAGAATCCATGACATCACGGATCAGAACCGGGCGGTTCGTGCGGATAGCCCGTGAAAGCGGCACGATCCCGACCGGGCTGTAGCGCGGATCAACCACGATGATGTCATAAAAATCATCGGGAAGGTTTTTCGCCGAGCGCAGGAAATCGATGGTCTGCCCGACCGACCAGTAATCCGGAATCGCCACCAGCTCGCGCTGCATGATACGACCGGCGGTATATTCCGGATAGGACAGCGCTTCTTCAACGCGCGCACGTTCGATATCGGAAAGGGCACCCAGAAGTTCTTTCTGGTCTTCTTCTTCCAGATATTCGACAACCTCGACCACGTCATCCGAATCGAGTTCGGAAATTGCTTCGGCCACCGCCTCGGTACCAAGCAGCGAAATGACCTCTTCGCGCAGCTCGTCATCAAGTTCGGTCAGAAGTTCCGGATCGAAATCCGGACGGATCAGATCGACCAGCTTGACGCGCTGGCTGCTGCTGGCCCACCCCAGAAGGTCGGCAATATCGGCAAAGTGAAGTTCGGAAATCAGTTCTTCGGCGCGCGATACATCATCGTCGCCCAGTGCATCAAGAATCTCGCGCGCATATTCAGGAGTAAGATCGACATACTCGTCACCAGACGACGTATTTTCTGCCGGACGTTCCAGTTCTTCGACCTGATCCGTCATCTGCCCCTCCCCTGATTGTGTTGCGCGCTAAGTTCGTTCCTGCACTTCAATTAAAAATGCCGTGCCGGACCAGTTGTCCGGCACGGCTGTTTCTGCGCTATCGGTCAGGCCCGGTCAAGGGCCGCGCGATAGCAATGTGCGGTTTAATTGTGTTCCTGACTGCGATTGATGGCATCAACCACGGCAATCGCACTCATATTAACAATCCCACGTACGGTGATCGACGGGCTGACCACGTGGGCCGGTTTGGCCGCACCGACCAGAATCGGGCCAACCGGCAAACCATCGCCCAGCATCTTGACCATGTTGTAGGAAATGTTCGCCGCATCAAGGGTCGGCATCACCAGAAGGTTTGCCGAGCCTTTCAGCATCGAATTCGGGAAAATGCGTGACCGGATTTCTTCGGAAATCGCGGCATCGGCATGCATTTCACCCTCAACCTCAAGGTCGGGTGCCAGGGTACGGATCAGCTGCAACGCATCGCGCATCTTGCAGGCCGATTTGTTTTCATGGCTGCCAAAGTTCGAATGCGAAATCAGGGCGGCCTTCGGCGTAATCCCGAAACGCTTGACCACGTCGGCCGCCATGATCGCGGTTTCCGCAACATGTTCCGGCGTCGGATCAACCGACACATAGGTATCGGTCAGGAAGAATGTACCCTGCTTCATGATCATCATGTTGACGGTCGAGAAGTCGGTAACCCCCTTCTGCACGCCGACAAGGTTCCGCACATAGCGCAGATGACGCAGGAAACCGCCTTGGCACCCGCACAGCATCGCATCGACTTCGCCACGGCGCAGCATCAGGGCGGCAATCACGGTCGGACGGGTCCGCACGATGGAACGCGCATATTCCGGGTTGATACCACGGCGGCCCATGATGTTGTGGAAATCCTGCCAATCCTGTTCGAAATGCGGATTGTCTTCCGGATCATGGATTTCAACCTGTTCGTCCGGGATCAGGCGCAAACCAAGTTCGGCAATGCGTTCAAGGATCACATCACGACGACCGATCAGAACCGGATGACACACACCATCATCAACCAGAACCTGACAGGCCTGCAGAACACGGCGCGATTCGCCTTCGGGATAGACAACGCGTTTTTTCTGCGAACGCGCCATATCAAACACCGGCTTCATCACCAGACCGGACCGGAAGACAAAGCCTTCAAGCTGCTGACGATACGCATCGAAATCCGTGATCGGACGTTTGGCAACGCCACTATCCATCGCGGCTTTTGCCACGCGCGGCGGGATTTCAAGCATCAGGCGCGGGTCAAACGGCTTGGGAATAAGATATTCCGGCCCAAAACGCAGCTCCTGCCCGCCATAGGCAGCCGCCACAATGTCGGAAACCTCGGCAGTTGCCAGATCGGCAATCGCCTCGACCGCGGCAATTTTCATTTCCTCGTTGATCTCGGTCGCGGCAACGTCAAGCGCACCACGGAACAGGAACGGGAAACAAAGAACGTTGTTAACCTGGTTCGGATAATCCGTCCGTCCGGTCGCCATAACCGCATCCGGGCGGATTTCCTTGACCAGTTCGGGTGACACTTCCGGGGTCGGGTTAGCCAGCGCCATGATGATCGGGCGTTCACCCATCTTGCGCAGTTCTTCCTCGCCCATGATGTTCGGCGCCGAAAGACCAAGGAACACATCCGCACCCTCGATCACATCGCTCAGGGTCCGTGCATTGGTGTCGATGGCATATTCCGCTTTCCACGGATCCATCTCTTCCTTGCGCCCCTTGTAAACCACACCGAACCGGTCGGTTACGGTGATGTTTTCGCGCGGCAGCCCCATGGAAACCAGAAGGTTAAGGCACGCAAGTGCGGCCGCCCCGGCACCAGATGCCACAAGGCGTACCTTGCTGATATCCTTGCCAACAACCCGAAGGCCGTTGCGCACGGCTGCGGCAACGCAAATCGCCGTGCCATGCTGGTCATCGTGGAAAATCGGAATGTTGCAACGTTCGCGTAATGCCTTCTCGATAATGAAGCATTCCGGTGCCTTAATGTCTTCCAGGTTAACACCGCCAAATGTCGGCTCAAGGGCTGCAACAATATCGATGAATTTCTGTGGGTCGGTTTCATTCACTTCAAGATCGAAGACATCGATATTGGCGAATTTCTTGAACAGAACCGCCTTGCCTTCCATCACCGGCTTGGATGCCAGCGGGCCAATCGGGCCAAGGCCCAGAACCGCCGTGCCGTTGGAAATCACACCAACCAGATTGCCGCGCGCGGTATATTCGGCTGCGGTTTCAGGGTCTTTGACGATTTCCTCGCAGGCGAACGCGACACCGGGCGAATAGGCCAGCGCAAGGTCGCGCTGGTTTGCAAGCGTTGTGGTTGCCGTAACGGACAGCTTCCCCGGGGTGGGATACCGGTGATAGTCCAAAGCTGCTTCGCGCAGCTTGTCATTTCTGTTTGCCATAAGAATACCTTTTAATTTCAGGTATTTGAGCCAAATTAACCGTAAATTGGTTAAATCCTGATTATTTTGTCTTTAAGTGGGGCGCACAGCGTAAAGTACTTTCAAGCCGGTTTGAAGCATTCAGTTCAAAGAACCGCCCAAACACGACAAGGGTCAGCATTGCATAATTTTCAACGCCACACTGCAACTTTCCTCGTTACCGACCAAATAGCGGTCCCGTTTCATATGGGGATCATCCGAAACGAAAAAACCCGCCATCGCTGGCGGGTTCTTTTCATGACCCTTCCCGAAGGAGGGATCCAGATAATGGTGCGGTCGAGAAGACTCGAACTTCCACGGGGGTTAGCCCACAGCGACCTCAACGCTGCGCGTCTACCAATTCCGCCACGACCGCATATGTCTTGTCTGCAAGCCCGTTGAGGTAATTTTGTGGGCTTGCCTTGGTGCGGAAAGGGAGATAGCAAAAAGGTTACCCCTGATCAAGGGCTCATTTCACTTATTTGACAGGAAAAATGCAAACCATCGCCCCTACCGCGCAAATTCCCGACTGGCGCACCGCCTCCGGGTTGGTTTCCTACCCCGAAGCGCTGGCCGAAATGGAAGCGCGCGCCGAAGCCATCCATGACGGCAAAGCCACGGAACTGGTATGGTTTCTGGAACATCCGCCGCTATATACGGCCGGAACCAGCGCGCATGTCGAAGATCTTGTCGATCCGGATCGCTTCCCCGTCTATGACGCGGGACGCGGCGGGCAATATACCTATCACGGCCCCGGACAGCGCACCGTTTACCTGATGCTGGACTTAAAAAAGCGCGGTCGGGACGTTCGGGCCTATGTCCATAACCTTGAAGAATGGGTGATTCGCACCCTGGCATTGCTGGGGGTTACCGGCGAACGCCGGGATGGTCGGGTCGGTATCTGGGTTGTGCGCGATGGGGGACGCGAAGACAAGATCGCCGCCATCGGTGTGCGGGTGCGACGCTGGGTCACGTTCCATGGCATCGCGATCAATGTTAATCCCGACTTATCGCATTTCGGCGGCATTGTCCCATGCGGCATTTCCGATCACGGGGTCACAAGCCTTGCCGATCTGGGCGTCGATATTTCTATGGCGGAACTCGATAGGCTGTTAAAACAGACCTTTGTCGATGTATTCCCCGGATTCGCAGATGAGTGACAGCCAGAACAGGGGTGCCAGAAACAGCAAAGCCAAACCGGGCAGTTCCCGGAAGATGGGCGAAAGCATCGCCGAAGTCGGCATGGCTGATGCGGAACGTGATATTCTGGCAGAACTCGACAAGGCGCTTAGCGAACATATCTCGCTTCTGCTGGGATGGTGCCGCCGCCTGACCCTGCCCGCGGGCAAACAGCCCCCCACAACAGCCCACGACCATAGCGAAGATCACGATTGCGACTTCGGGGCATGGTATGCGCTTAATCGCCATAACAGGCTCATAGACCAGCCTGCGATGCATGCGCTTGCCACAACCCATGAACAGCTTCATGCGTCCGCCAGACGGCTTCTGGACGGCCACGAGATTGATGGCAGCGTCGACGAAGCCGAATTCGAAATGCTGTCACTGCGCGCCGAATCGTTTTTTGCCCAGCTTCGTCGGCTCGAACGGGCCTTCCGGACCGCACGTTCCGATGTCGACCCGCTGACGGGCACCTATAACCGGCAAACCATGCTGGGCGACCTTGGCAATGAACGCGAACGTTCTGTGCGCACCGATACACCAACCGCGATTGCCCTGGTCGATCTGGATCACTTCAAAGCGGTCAATGACACACATGGCCATCAGGCCGGCGATCTGGTGCTGCAATCGGTTGCCGGTATCCTGCAATCGCATGTCCGCCCGTTCGACAAGGTCTATCGTTATGGCGGTGAAGAATTCCTGATTTGCCTGCCAAATGCCGACATGAAGCAATCCGCACGCGTTCTTGAACGCCTGCGCCGCGTTATCGAAGCATCCCCGGTGACGCTGAATGATGGTACGATTTTGCCGGTCACGGCCTCTATCGGGGCGGCCCCGATGACCAAAACCCGCACGATCGAACAGATCATCGAAAAGGCCGATCAGGCGCTCTATGCCGCCAAGGAAGGCGGCCGGAACAAGGTCCGGGTCTGGCGCAATCCCGATGGCCCCAAGAATACCGGCAAAACCGACGGATCGAAATCCGACGCCTGAGTACCGCAGCCGATATCGAAAATGTGATCGTTTTTAGCGACGCGATCCGGACATGGGATATCGCGTTGAATCCACCGCATTTCTTGCGGGGTAGCGCGCGATTTGCGTCAAAATCTATTTAAAAATCAAAAAATTCTACCAAAGCGCAATCTTGTCTTCACAAGATGGAAACATATCTGCAAACTATAATAATAAAAGGCAGCAGGGTCCGGCGACGGCCCCGAAAACGAGAGAGAAAACGCTGCCTATGGGAGGGAATTCGGTTCGGACAGAACGGAGGCTCCTGATGTCCACTGCGACTGATTTCGTGCCTGGCGATCCCGCCTTGATGCTGACGGTGCTCCGCGGTGCCGATGGCAACCTTGACCAAAGCATCCTGCTTGAACGCATTTTATCCCTGTTTTGCACGGATGATGACGGCAATCAGATCATTGTCGAAGACTCACCCGACTTGCGACGACGCATCAGTAACGCAATTTCGCATCTGAAAATTGCCGGTCTGGTGGACACGGCAACGGATAACAGCCTGTCCATCACATCCCTTGGCAGGGCCATGATGATGGCCTATCCGATGGGGATTGATGATGGGGTATTGTGTTCACTACCGGCCTTTCGCAATCAGATTTACGATACCAATGCCCCGGTTGTGCATGAACGGCACCTTCCCAATCCCGCTTATGGATCGGGTTTCTCGGCGGGACTAGGGTCCCATCGGTTAACCGAGAACCCCTATCCGTCCGACAGCCGCGATCATGAAGACTGGCTGATGGGCTGGGACGAAGCGCTTGATCAAAGCAAACGCGAAGCCGAAACGCTTGTAAGATAGGCAATCATTCCGGCCATGAATGCGGCCCGGCATGAAAATCTGCGACCGGCACCATTTGGGGGAACTAAAGCGTTTTGTGCTTAATCGTTATCGGGTCTGGAATTCGGATTGGCGGCGCGGAAGAACGAAATCACGTTGTCGCTACCAGCGCCGGTTTCGATGTCGGTGTCGGTGTCGGTGTCCGAAGATGCCATATCGACGTCATCGGAATTTTTCCGGCCCCCGGCAACAGCGGATTCGGTTTCATCGCCGGTTTCATCGGATCTAGTATTTTCAGACGGTTCGGAACCACCGCGATAATGGCCATCATGCTGCCTGTCGGCCTTGCGGTCCTCGGCGTCTTTTTTCGTGCGCTCGCCGCGTGTTCGGCCATGCAGGGCACGATTGGCATCGGCCTGTTTTTCCTTGGCTGTGCGCTTCTTCTGCTTGCGCGCCTGACGCAGATTGACAAGATCGCCCATGCGGACGTCCCCTTTCATCGCGGCCTGAAATGACAAACGGGCACCCTGAATGATCAGGGCACCCGCCTGGAAGCTTGGCAAACCGTTGATAAAACCTGCTGCCTCAAACCGCCTTAGCGGACAAAGACATGTACCTCGTTGGCCGAAACCGAGGCACTGGTCGCATCAGAAACACGTACACGCGTGCTGGGCATTCCCATATCTGTCAGGGAACGCAGAACCGATTGCGCATTGCGTTTTGATTTGTTGCTGTTCAGCGCAACCTGCGCCGGGGTACCACGATTCGGCGTTACCGCAACAACATCAAAGCTGGCCTGCGGGCGGCGCTCCAGAACGCGGTTGACCGCGTTATAAAGCGCCTGCTCGTATTTCACGCTCGCGCTGTCGAAACGGATAACCACCAGCGGACGTTCGCTGGCCGATGCCATGCTGGCACCGGCAGATGCCGGTGCAGCCTGTGACTGGAAGACACGCTTGGAAAGCGCGTCACCGAAAATCTCGCCATTCTTGACGGCCAGTGCCAGCGCATTGAGGTTTGCACGCTCGTTGCTGACATAAGACGTCTGACGGGCAAGGCCTTCGCTGATTTCATTCAGAAGACGATCAATCAGAACCGTGGTGCGATTGGTTTCGTCTTCAAGCAGTGCGAGCTGACGGTGATCTTCGTCAACAGCACCGGAAACCTGATAGGCAGACCGGACTGATTCCAGCAGGAAGGTCGACAGGGTCGAATCAGCGGCCACTTTGTTGGCCAGCGAATTCATCGCCGCAATGTCGTCATTCACACGATCAAGTTCCTGCTGCGCAGTATTCCACTGCTGCACCAGAACCGGGTTGCCCGGCGTGGTACCAACCTGCAAACGTGCGCTGATCGCTGCCACAGTCCCGTGATAGGCCTGCGAATTGCGAACTGTCTGCGCACGAAGCTGCTGCAATTCGTTGTTGTGATCATTCAGCGCAGCCTTCAGGCGATTAAGCTCGGACTGCATGTTTTCGACCTTGGACCCGACAAAGGTTCCGGTCTGCGAAATGCCTGTAAGCGGTTGGGAACTGCGCGCAACATCGCTTGATGTCGTAGCATCTGCCCCGCTTGTATCAGCCATTGCTGCTGAATTTTCAGAGCCGGCATTCTCTTCGCCAGCCAAAGTCGGCCAAAGGGCCTCTGAAGAAAAAGAACATCCCCCCAGCAAAAGGGCGGCGCCGATTACGGCGAGGTAGGTTTTACGAACGGCCATTTCGATCTATTACCTAAGTAGGAATAAGCGAATCTCCCTGGGCCTGCTTTTTTATGAATTGAAACAAGCCCCTGCTCCCCCGGGATTGAATGCATCTTAGTCCACGACCACGTGTGGAACAAGACGCATTTGCCCCTTTTTTAGCCATAGTTTGTCATATCGTTGTCAAAAGCAACAAACCGGGGCAGAACAAGGCCCTAGCAGCGGTAAAAAACCTGCATTCGGAAAAAATACGGTTTTTTGAAATTTACCGCTTGCAATGCCCCGCTCGTTTGCATAAGTTCCGCTCCGCCGACGGGGAGCACTCAACGCAAACTGGCGGAAACCAAGGCAAAGCGCCCGTAGCTCAGCTGGATAGAGCATCTGACTACGAATCAGAAGGCCGGAGGTTCGAATCCTTCCGGGCGCGCCATTCAAAGGCCCGACGTTATCGCGTCGGGCCTTTGCCATTTCCGGATCAAAATTTATCGCGCTTTCGCCGTCCGGCCTTTCGGAACGCAGAAATGTGAAGCGGATTACACTTTCAGACCGGTTATCTGCCCTTATTACGCAACTTTTATCCATCATCCTTGCCCCAGCCAGTCCCTCAAACATATCTGGGGAGAACAGCAATCCCGCCCGCAAGGAGACAGGAATGGATATCGGAAAAATTCTCGGTGGCGTACTCGGTTCCGGCAGTACCGGCCAGATCGGCGACCGGATCAAGCAAGCCACTTCCGGCGGATCGACCAGCGGAATCGGCAAGGTACTGGGCAATAGCGGTCTCGTTGGTGGCGCGCTAAGCGGTGGGCTGATATCTGCGGTTCTTGGTTCAAAAAAGGGCCGCAAGATGGGCGGCAAGGTGCTGGCGTACGGCGGCACAGCCCTTGTTGCGGGGCTTGCCTACAAGGCATGGCGCGATTACAGCAACCGCCAGAAACCACAAAACCATGCACGCGACACCGATCTTGCCAGTATTCCAGCCGATAGCGGCTTTGCCCCGGAGCAGGAACGCGGCGAGGATGATGTTGATTTCCGTCTTGCTTTGGTGCGCGCCATGATTGCCGCCGCCAAATCCGACGGACATATCGATCAGGCAGAACACAAACGCATTGCCGCCCAGATCGAACAGTTTGAACTGGGCGCATCGGAAAAGGCGTTTCTGTTTGATGCATTTTCCGCCGATGCCGATCCGCTGGCGATTGCCCGTCTCGCACGCACCAGCGAACAGGGTGCCGAAATCTATCTGGCATCCAGCCTGTCGATTGATCCCGATGAACAGGTCGAACAGCAATATCTTGACCGGCTGGCCGGTTGCCTTGGCCTGCCTGGCGAATTGCGGGCCCATCTTGATACACAGGCCGAAGGCGCACGGCGCGAATTCGCCACCAGATAACAAACCAGCCGACATAACACACAAAGGCCCGGACGATCCCGTCCGGGCCTGACTTTTTTGCGCAAATATATTCTGGCCGATTACATACCCGGCATGATGACGGTATCGATAACGTGGATAACGCCGTTGTCGGCCTCGATATCGGCCTGGGTTACCGTTGCACCGTCAACCATGACACCACTGGTCGCATTTACATCAATGGTGTCGCCCTGAACGCTGGCAACTTCCATTTCCTTGCCCGCGATGTCCGTAGACATAACCTTGCCCGGCACCACATGATAGGTCAGGATGGCCACCAGCTTTTCCTTGTTTTCCGGTTTCAGAAGGTCGTCGACAGTTCCTGCTGGCAGCTTGGCAAACGCATCATCGGTCGGCGCGAAAACGGTAAAGGGCCCTTCTCCTTTAAGGGTTTCGACAAGCCCGGCTGCCTGAACCGCGGCAACAAGCGTCTTAAAGGACCCGGCAGATACAGCTGTATCCACGATGTCGGCAGCCTTTGCCGGAAGGGTTGCCAATGCGAATGCCGCGGCGGTAACGGTTGCGATCACGGTTTTCTTCAAAGCAGTCATGTTTCGAACTCCTGTCCATATGTCGTCGGATGTTCCCGACATTTGTGCTGTCGAAATCCGTACGCACCCTTCGCACCCAACGGATCCATTCTGATCCATCATTTAATTGTGATGACCGCCCGACATCCACACAGGGCAGTCCTGCGTACAGCATCGATTGTGCGTCTTGAAAACGGGAAAAAGCCGGTGCCCGGAAACGGCAAGGAATGCTATGCTTGATGCCATCTTATGATCGCCTCAAGGAGCCCCACGCATGAATGCCAACACGCGCATCACCATTTCCTGCACTGATCGTGTCGGTCTGGTATCGGATATATCCGGTCGTCTGTTTGATATCGGTGCCAATCTGGGGCCGACCAGCTTTGTGCTCGATCAGGGGCGCGCGAATTTTGTCACCACCTGCGAATTGCCCGACACCTGCCCGATCACCGAATGCGAGGCAGCCCTTTGTGAACTGCCGATGGAACAGGCCGAAATCACCGTCGAGGAAATTCAGCCCGCCCCGCTTCTGACCCGCGCACCGGGGGCCACGCACATGATTGAATGTTCCGGCATTGATCAACCCGGCCTGATCGCCCGGCTGTCGGAAATTTTCATCGAATTCAACGCCAATATCGTGCAACTGGCGGCATCGGCAACCGATGAAAAAGACGCGCGCATTTATACCACACGCTTTGCGGTTGCAATCCCGGCCGACCGTGCGGCTGCCTGTCTGGCAACGCTTGCCAACACCGCGGGATCAATGCGCATGCTGTTCGGGTTTGAAGAACTGAAATAGCGTCGCGGCTTACAAGCTTCCGTAATCGTCGACATCAAAGGTCACGTTGCCTTCAACCAGATCGCCGATCTCGATCCCGTCGATTTGAACGCCATAGCTGTAATGTCGACCACCACTGAAATCGACATAAACACCTGTGTCGTTCTGTTCGGCGTGATGGATGAAATCATCAAAATCATCGATGCCGCTTTTTTCCTGGAATGTCTTGCCCAGCAAAAGCCTGTCACCATTTTCGCCTGCTTCGAAATCAGTAATGCGATCGCGTTCCGCCCCACCTTCGAACCGGACCCAGACGAAATTGTCCGACGATGCACCGCCGGTCAGAAGATCATTGCCATCCCCGCCAAACAGCGCGTCTTCGCCATAATCCCCGCGCAGGACATCATGCCCGTCTTGCCCGAACATCCGGTCCGCGCCCCGACCACCTTCCAGAAGGTCGCGACCAGCACCCGCCACTAACTGATCATCGCCGTGATCCCCGCGCATGATGTCCTGACCATCGTTGCCATACATTGCGTCATCACCCATACCACCCTCGATAAGGTCATTCCCGGCGCCGCCATAAAGAAAGTCGTCCGCATTGTGGCCTTTGACAATGTCATCTCCGTCTCCGCCATCGGCATGGGTGCCGTCCGGCGGAAAGAGATCATCGTCATAATACACCTCACCGGCCAGAACCGTGTCATTGCCCTCGCCGCCATATAGATAATCGCCGCCTTCATTACCCAGAATGGTGTCATCACCGGCATCACCGTAAAGGTAGTCGCGATCAGGCTGGCCATATTCCGTGCCAGAAAGGGTATCGTTGCCGTCACCACCATAGGCCGTCGCCCCGGTTAGCGTGTCATCACCGCCCTTGCCATAGATGGTGTCATATCCAAAATAGCCATCAATATTGTTGTCCTGATCGTCACCGATCAAAAGATCGCGATGGCTGGTTCCGAAAATGTCCTCGACATCAATCAGGACATCCCCGTTGGCATCCCCACCTTCGGCAATGCCCGCGCCAAGATCAATATGCACAGCCTCGGCAGACGTCTGATAGCTGATCGTGTCCTGCCCGCTGCCGCCATCAAGGAAATCGGCCCCACGGCCGCCTGTCAGGTGGTCATCACCATCATTTCCCATCAGGGTGTCATTGCCGGTATCGCCGACCATTGTATTGTCACCACCGCGACCAATCATCAAATCATCGCCCCCCGCGCCAAACAGGGTGCCACCGCGCCCCTCCCCACCAATCAGCAGGTCATCATGATTTGATCCGCGTATGTTCAGATCGCGAAGCTCGCTATCGTCGGCAAAGGAAATTCTGTCCCCCTCGGCATCCCCGCCATAACCCTTCATGCTGTCCTGATCGAAGTAAATGGCTTCGGGCGAACTGCCATAGGCAACAGTCGGCGCATAGCGGGAATAGGAAGAGGGAAAAATATCGCGGAAATCAAAGTTGATGGTATCGGCACCGCCGCCACCTTCGACCGCACTTATTTCTCCTTCAAAATAATCGTCTCCGTCAGTACCAATCACGCCCAGCTTCTGGGAGATATGGTCGCCATACTCACCAACAATCAGCTGATCGCCATCCGCATCACCACCACTGACGTCAAGTTCGGCCACCTGTTCGCCAGACGGGGCATCTTCGTTATTGTAGAATTTGAAGGTTAGCGGTTCGCGCGACGTCGCATAGGACAATACGTAATCGTCAGATCGCCCACTGACGAAAAAGCTGTCGGCCCCGGCTCCACCGATCACCGTGTCTGACTGGCTGAAATGGATTTCATCATCACCATCCAGCCCATAAATAATGTCACGACCACGAGAGGTATGGTTCAACACGTCGTCTTCGTTTGTACCGATGATCCGTGCCATGGAAGGCCTCCTGTCGTTGAATGAAACGACTCAACGGTACGCCCTATGGGTGATTCTAAAAAGGAAAATAAAACCTAAAATATAGTTCGATTTTCAACCGGAAATGCGGGTTTTCTGCCAGTAATGGCACGACACCGCGCCAATGACGCCCTTAAACCGCAACCCGGTTACGCCCGGCCTGCTTGGCGGCATAAAGTTTTTCGTCTGCCTGTTTCAGCACCGCCCAGGGATCGTCAACATCGTCGTCACGTTCCGAAAGACCAACCGAAATTGTCACGGAAACCGTCTTGTTTTTGTCGGGCGGGGTAATTCTGGTTGCGGCAATCCGCTTGCGAAGGGCTTCAAGCGGCTCGTGGGCTTTTTCAGCACTCCGTCCGGCAAAGACAACGGTGAATTCCTCGCCACCATAGCGGAAGGCTTTTCCTCCGCCGCCAACGCGCGCCAGTTCGCGGGAAACCTTGCGCAGCACGATGTCACCGACATCATGGCCATAGGTATCGTTGAATTTCTTGAAATGATCGACATCAAGCATGGCAATCGCATACTGGCTGCCAAGTTCGGCCAAGGCATGGCCCAGCGCACGCCGCCCGGGCAACCCGGTCAGATCATCGACAAATGCCATCCGCCAGGCTTCCTGTGCCAACCCGGCCAGAACCACGCCGGTTGCCGCCAGATAACCGAACTTGATAAAACCGGGGCCCATGACAGTTGCCACCGCAATAGCAATGATCGCGGCGGCAAAGCTGGTTTCAAGCGGCCGATGCAATACAAGCAAAATACCGACCGACAGGATCGACAGGATAAGGGCCGGTTGCGGCATGTCGGCCATGAAACTTCCGGTATCGATCAGCCGGTAATTAAGGACCTGATAAAGCGCCGCCCCGACATCGGCCTTGCCGGCCAGCATCAGCATGACAAAAAGCTGCAATCCCAGCACCAGCATCCGCGCAATACCGCGTGGATTAAGAACCCCGCGTTCGGCGGTAAATCCCAGAACCAGCAGATTAACCGGGATCAGATAAAGCGTCGCAATGCGCAGGAATGCCAAACCATCGGCTGAAAATCCGCCGCCATTTCCCACCAGCAACCAGTAGCAGACCAGAAGCAGGATCATGACGAAAACCGCCCGCCCGCGGTTAAACCACCAGCCGATCGCACCGCCCAGAAGGGCCAGAATAAAGGGGCCATATCGCACAAGCCCTGCCAGTTCACCCGGCACCAGCCCCGGTGAAAGCGCAAGCACAAGGCAAGCCCCCAAAATCAGAAAGGGTGCCAGCCCGGCAGAGACAAGAATGGAATAAGCGCGACGCATGGGCGGTTTGGTTCTGCCTGAAATTCCCCCAAGGATACGGAAACGGGCACAGCCGATCCGCAATATTCCGGGTAATCTAACCACTGCGCCCTTAACGGGCCATTGCTTTATGCCTTGTTTCTGCGTTTTTTCTAATCCAGTCGGACAGACCCGCATCAGGGTTGCCTTCCGGTTGGCATCAGACAATGGTCGTGTGCGCAAAATGGCTTGCATCTGTTAGCATGCGCACCATAAATTGGATCAAATTCGCTCTATCTCACTGCGGCGCACAATGACCGCGGGCTCAGAATTCTGTCACGGCGGCCACGGTACGATCCCGAAAACGGGACAAAAGCATTTAACGCCGGAAGCTTGGCCCAGACACAAACAGGCCGATCCTTCCAGAATGACAGGCTTTGGAGAGACGTTACCATGAGCTTCACCACACCGACCCCGGCCCCGGCACGTCTGAACCGGTCCGAACTGGCCGTTCCGGGCAGCCGCATCGAACTGTTTGAAAAGGCCGCCAGATCAAAGGCCGATGCGATCTTCCTTGATCTTGAGGACGCGGTTGCGCCAAGCGACAAGGAACAGGCGCGCAAAAACATCATTGCCGCGATCAACGATATCGACTGGGGCGACAAGGTGCTTTCGGTCCGCATCAATGGTCTTGATACACATTATATGTATCGCGATGTCGTCGATGTGCTCGAACAGGCCGGTGACCGGCTTGACCTGATCATGATCCCAAAGGTCGGCACGGCCGCCGATGTTTATGCACTTGATATGATGGCAACCCAGATCGAGGCCGCCAAAGGCCGCAAAAAACGCATCGGGTTCGAACTGATCATTGAAACCGCCCTTGGCATGCAGAATGTCCACGAAATTGCCGGTGCCTCCAAACGCAATGAAAGCCTGCATTTCGGGGTTGCCGATTACGCCGCCTCGACCAAGGCCATGACAACCGGCATCGGCGGCCCGAACCCGCATTATGGCGTTCTGACCGACAAGGACGGCGACAATCCCCGCGATTATCACTGGGGCGATATGTGGCATTACGCCATTGCCCGCATGGTTGTTGCCGCACGCGCCAATGGCCTGCGTCCGATTGATGGGCCGTTTGGCGATTTTTCCGATCCCGATGGCTACCGTGCGCAGGCCGCGCGCGCCATGGTGCTGGGCTGCGAAGGCAAATGGGCCATCCATCCCAGCCAGATCACCCTTGCCAACGATGTCTATTCCCCGTCCGAGGCCGAGGTCACCAAGGCCAAACGCATCCTTGAGGCCATGACCAAGGCACAGGCCGAAGGTGCCGGTGCCGTCGCCCTTGATGGCCGACTGATCGATATCGCATCCATCAAACAGGCCGAAGTCATGGTCCGACAGGCCGAAGCCATTGCCGCACGCGACGCGGGATAAATCATTACACTCTGCCAAACAAGAAGGGGTGCCGGGCGGCACCCCTTTCCCTTTGTTTTTATGGCAACCGCAACAGATTAATCCGCGATGCCCTCAAAGGTGATCTTGCCAATGGCCTTGCCGGATTCCAGCAACGCATGCGCCTTGCGCAGGCTTTCGGGTGTCAAGGCCCCGAAACTTTCATTTGCGGTATTTTTCAAGGTTCCGGCATCGATCAGATCGGCCACGGTCGCCAGCAATTTGTGCTGTTCGATCATGTCCGGGGTCTGGAACATCGAACGGGTAAACATGAATTCATAGGAAAAGCTGGCCGATTTCGCCTTCAGCAGATCGACATTATGGTTTTCGCTGGCCTCGGTAATCGTCGCGATCCGGCCTTGCGGGGCGATGATTTCAGCCATCACATCGAAATACTGATCGGTTTCCGACGTGCACAGAATATAATCGACATGAGCAATGCCGATTGCCGTTAGCTCGTCATTCAACGGATTGCGATGGTTGATCACCTGATCGGCACCAAGTTTCTTGACCCAATCAATGGTTTCCGGGCGCGATGCGGTTGCAATCACGGTCAATCCCGCCAGTTTGCCAAACTGGATCGCAATCGATCCAACCCCGCCAGCCCCGCCAATCACCAAAAGCACCTTGCCCGCATTGGCGTCCCTGGCGTTGCGATGAATCATCATCCGGTCAAACAGGGCCTCCCACGCCGTGATCGTGGTCAATGGCAGTGCCGCCGCATCGGCAAAGCCAAGCGACTTTGGCTTTGGCGCAACGATCCGTTCATCGACAAGCTGGAACTGAGCATTGCTGCCAGACCGGGTCACATCCCCGGCATACCAGACCGCATCACCCGGACGAAACAGGGTGACATCCTCGCCAACCGCTTCAACAACACCGGCCGCATCCCAGCCGAGGATTTTGAAATTGCCATCATCCGCCTTGCCGCGGCGCACTTTGAAATCGACCGGGTTGACGGCAACACCCTTGACCCGGACCAGAATATCCCGGCCTTCGGCCTTTGGAGTTTCCATATCGATTTCACGGAACAGCCCGTCCGTCTCGACGGGGGCTACTTTATAAAGTCCGATTGCTTTCATCATGTCATCCTTTTGATCAAAGGTTTGAATTGCGAATGCACCAGACCTAGCGCATTATAGCGATAATCGTAAGTAAGCACAATTTGGACCAATAGTGTCATTTTGTATACTATTGACCTTTTCTGCGGATTTAAGGAGCCATTTGATGGCATCGAGATTGGCCTGCCCCCCGGATCGCAGCCCCGGTTGCCCGGTCGAAGGGACACTGGACGTGATTGGTGGCAAATGGAAGGGTGTCGTCCTGTTCCATCTGCTGGACGGGACAAAACGGTTCAATCAATTGCGTCGTCTGATGCCCGGCGTGACACAGCGCATGCTGACCCGCCAACTGCGCGAGATGGAGGCCGACGGCCTGATCCACCGCGAAGTCTATGCCGAAGTCCCGCCGCGCGTGGAATACAGCCTGACGGCCAAGGGCGAGACGCTGCGCCATATTATCGTGGCTCTCAAGGACTGGGGCGAAACCCACGTTCCCTATTATGCCACCAAACCCGAAACCAGCGTCGCCTGACTGCCGGTTGGATCAGGCCGATTTCGCCATCTGTAAAGGCCGCGCCATTTTCCAGAATGTCGTGCGATCATAACCATCGTGAACGCCTTCACCGGCGATTTCAAAGCCGCGCGACTTGAAAAAGGCAATATTACCGGTCAGTTCAACCCGAACGTGGAGCCGCATGTTTGCCTTGCCCGCCTTTTCGGCATGGGCGCAGGCCGCCTCGACCAGTGCCTTGCCAATGCCGCCACCCTGAATGGACGGATCAACCGACAATTTATAAAGATAGGCGTCTTTGCCAACATCCTCGATCCAGACCTGGCCAATGACACGACCCGCTGAATCATGGGCCAGAAACAGCGTATCACGGGCAAACCGCCATTGAAGTTCGGCAATATTGACCGATTTTGCCGAACTTGGCGGATCGACGATATCGTCCTGAAAGGCAAAGGCGGCCAGCAGAATTTCAACAAGCCGGTCGAACGGAACAAGGGCGGGATCGCTGGGCGATGTGATCTCGATACTGGACGTCATGGATTTCCGTGTGCAAAACTGTCACTGTGCAGCGCGAAATATACGATATAATTCGTGCAAGGATGGAATTTATATGCCTATCGGACCTCAACCCTTGACGTGACGGGTTGATCAACTATGTTCCGCCTCATTGTTTCCCAGCCGGATATGATGCCCTGATGCATAACTTTCTGGATTTTGAAAAGCCGATCGCCGAACTCGAAGGCAAGATCGAAGAATTGCGCCACCTGACCGGCAATGATGAAGTCAACATCGCCGACGAGGTCGCACGCCTGCAGGACAAGCTGACCAAGCTGCTGCAAAGCACCTATGGCAAGCTGACCGCATGGCAGAAAACGCAGGTTGCCCGTCATCCTGATCGCCCGCATTTCACCGATTACGTCGCCCACCTGTTCGAGGGTTTCACCCCGCTTGCCGGTGACCGCCTGTTTGGCGAAGACGAAGCCATCATTGGTGGTCTGGCCCGCTTGCAGGGGCGCAGCGTCATGGTGATCGGTCATGAAAAGGGCCGCGATACCGAATCCCGCGTAAAGCACAATTTCGGTATGGCCAAACCAGAAGGCTATCGCAAGGCGATCCGCCTGATGCGCATGGCCGAACGTTTTGGCATTCCGGTTATCACACTGGTTGATACGGCCGGTGCCTTCCCCGGTGCCGATGCCGAGGCACGCGGACAGTCCGAAGCCATCGCACGGTCAATCGAAGCCTGCCTTGATATCAAGGTTCCGCTGATTTCGGTCATTATCGGCGAAGGCGGATCGGGCGGTGCCATCGCGCTTGCGGTCGCAAACTCGGTCATGATGCTTGAAAACTCGATCTATTCCGTGATCTCGCCGGAAGGCTGCGCCTCGATCCTGTGGCGTTCGGGTGACGAGGCCAAAACGGCGGCCGAAGCCCTTCGCCTGACCGCACAGGACCTTCACCAGCTAGGTGTGATTGATGAAATCATTACCGAACCGCTGGGTGGTGCACAACGTTCGCCGGTCGATGCCTGCAAACGGGTTGGCACCGCAATCGTCAAAGCACTTGAAGCCATGGACAATGTCGAAGGCGGTGTGCTCAAGGCGCGTCGTCGTGACAAGTTCCTTGATATGGGCCGTCACGGCCTGAACTGATTTCGCAGGGCGCAGTCGTCAGCAAGTCTGATCTGCGCCCTGTTCGTGTTTTCTTTCCGGCGCAGTCCCGCCCGTCGGTGAAAACCCCGGCTGCCGCGCCTTTTGAACCGGTACCCACCGGGAGGGTTTAATGGAAACGCTGCGCCGGATCGTCGAATCTTCAAAGTTCCAGAATTTCATCACTGCGGTCATTGCGATCAACGCGATCATTCTCGGACTTGAAACTTCCCAAACCGTCATGAATGCCGCCGGATCGATCCTGCATCTGCTTGATCAGATCGCGGTCGCGATTTTCGTCATCGAACTTCTGATGAAACTGGCCGTGTATCGGCTGGGCTTTTTCCGGCGATCATGGAACATCTTTGATTTTACGATTGTCGCCATCACCCTGCTGCCGATGGGGCAGGGCGTATCGGTATTGCGTGCCCTTCGAATCCTGCGTGCCTTCCGCCTGATTTCGACGGTACCCTCGATGCGCAAGGTCGTCGAAGCCCTGATGAAGGCCATTCCCGGTATGGTGTCGGTCCTGACCCTGCTGTTGCTGGTGTTTTACGTGTCTGCCGTCATGGCGACCAAGCTGTTCGGATCGGGCTTCCCCGAATGGTTTGGCACCATCGGCGCGTCGCTTTATTCCCTGTTCCAGATCATGACGCTCGAAAGCTGGTCGATGGGAATCGTCCGCCCGGTTATGGAAATCTATCCGCTGGCGTGGCTGTTTTTCGTGCCTTTCATCCTGGTCACCACCTTTGCCGTTCTGAACCTGTTCATTGCCATCGTCGTCGATGCCATGGCCACCCATGTTGACGTCGAAGAAACGCAGACTCGCAATGAACTTGGCCTTGATCATCACGAAATCCTGCGGGAATTGCGGGAATTGCGTGCCGAAGTCACCCGTCTGGCCGATGGCAAAAAGGACATTGAAACGGTTCGCCAACCCGGCGAATAGCGCGCTATACCTTGCTGAACCGCGGGTCAGCCCGCTGCTTTTATCCGGAAAATTAGCATTTCCCCATCAAAGGGGGTGGTTCTTTGCCCCAAACCTCGTCTAATCTTTCGTCAAAATGTCGGGAGATCGGGGAATGAAGCTTACGTTTGCGGGGACAGGTTCGGCATTCTGCATGGCGGCTGACAATTTCCAGAGCAATATGGTTCTGGAAGCAGTTCAGCCCGGCAGTGACCAACCGGCACGCATGTTGATTGACTGTGGTTCAGATGCACGGCACTCGCTGCGCAATCTGGGCTATATGCCCAATGACTTTGATGCTGTTTATATCAGCCATCTGCATTCGGATCATATTGGCGGTCTGGAATGGATGGCACTGGCCAATTATTTCATTTTCGAAGGTCATCAGGCCAAACTGTTTGCCGTTCACGACCTGCTTGAACCGCTTTGGGAACACAGCCTGCGCGGCGGACTTCAGATCAGCGATCAGGGCAATAACAGCCTGTCATCCTATTTCAAGGTCAATGAACTCAGCCCGGCCAAGGGGTTTGACTGGCAGGGCGTGCATTTTGATGTCATCCCGGTTGAACATATCGTGACGTCCCAGGGGACGATGCTTTCCTACGCGCTGTTCGGGCATGGGAAAAAACAAAGCTTCTTCCTGACGACAGATGCGATTTTCA
Organism: Thalassospira sp. MBR-102; assembly: GCF_040549275.1. Lineage (NCBI taxonomy): Bacteria > Pseudomonadati > Pseudomonadota > Alphaproteobacteria > Rhodospirillales > Thalassospiraceae > Thalassospira > Thalassospira sp. MBR-102. Next base: position 138,578 of record NZ_JBEPTC010000010.1, on the reverse strand, counting down.
ATCCTGATGCCCATATGCCGCTGTACCAGAGAGCAGATATCATTTTTCAGGACTGCGAACTTGGTCCCCGCCATTCAGGCGTTCATGCCCATTACGAACAGCTTGTGACCCTTCCTGCCGATATCAAAGCCAAAATGTGGCTCTATCACTATCAGGCCTATCCAAAGCCCGATGCGGTTTCTGACGGCTTTTGCGGCTTTGTTGAACCGGGTCAAAGTTTCGAACTTGGCTAAAGCCTTAAAGGCCGGGTACATTCTGCATCAAAACGAGCAATAGGAACGGGTAAAAAATCCGTTCCGACAAGAATACGGGACCCGTGAATGCCAAAGTCGGTTTTTGCCTATATCTGGCAACACAGCAGCTTACAGCAGATTATCCTGACTTTGGTCACGGTGATCTCCTTTCCATTTCTGTATTACTCGCTGGATTTGCCAAAGCTGATCGTCAACCAGGCAATCGGTGGCGCTGGCGAACCTTATGATGTTCTTGGCATCGAACTGAACCAGATCGAATATCTGTTCACCCTGTCTGGTATCTTTCTCGCGCTGGTCTTCATCAATGGCGGGTTCAAATATTTCATCAACGTCTATGTCGGCGTGATGTCCGAACGGCTTTTGCGCCGGTTGCGCTATACCCTGTTTGAACGGGTTCTGCGTTTTCCGCTGCCGCATTTCCGTAAAACCAGCCAGGGTGAAATCGTTTCCATGATCACCGCCGAAGCAGAACCGCTTGGCGGTTTCTTTGGCGAAGCGTTTTCGCTGCCGCTTTATCAGGGCGGTATTCTGGTCACGATCACGGCCTTTATCTTTATTCAGGACCCGTTGATGGGGCTGGCGGCAATTTCGTTTTATCCGTTGCAGGGCTACCTGATCCCGAAACTGCAACGCCGCGTGAACCAGCTTGGCAAACAGCGCGTGCAGAATGTGCGCCGCATGTCTGAACATATCGGCGAAGTCGTTGCCGGTGCGACCGATATCCGCGCCCATGAAACGCAAGGTTTCGAGCTGACCCATTTCACCCAGCGGATGGGCCGGATTTTTGAAATCCGCAAGGAAATCTATTTCCGCAAATTCTTTATCAAGTTCCTGAACAACTTCATCGCCCAGATCACGCCGTTCTTCTTCTATTCGATTGGTGGTTATCTGGTGATCATGGGGGATCTCAGCTTCGGTGCGCTGGTCGCGGCCCTTGCCGCCTACAAGGATATGTCGGCCCCCTGGAAAGAGCTTCTGGCCTATTACCAGCGCCTTGCCGATGCGCGGATCAAATATGAACAGCTTCACGAACAGTTCGAACTGCCTGATCTTGGCCGTGAACACGAACTGATCGCGCCGAAATCCGAACGCCTGCCCGGACCGCTTGATGTCGCGGCCCTGTCATGGGTCGATGATGACGGCACCCGGGTTGTTGAAAATGTGTCGTTCAACATGCCCTTGCCGGGCTCGGCCCTTCTGACCGGCTCGGCTGACAGCGGAAAATCGCAACTGGCCCGCCTGATCGCGCGGTTACTGACCCCGACCGGTGGCCGCATCCAGTTCAGCGACCGCAATGCCGAAGACCTTCCGGCATCCACATTCGGGCAACGTCTGGCCTATATCGGCAATGACGCCTATCTGTTTAACGGCACCATCGCCGACAACCTGTTTTATGGCCTGAAACACCGTCCGATCCTTGCTATCAAAACCGGCGATGAAAAAGACGGTGACGGTGACGGGGATGACGAAAACCTGAAACTGCCGCTGCCGAAATTTGTCGACCATATCGAACTGACCGATCCGACCGATCTGCCGTGGCGTCTGACCGACGAGATGTACGACGAAATCAAGCGGTCCGGTAATATCCCCTATGACCCGGCGGCAGAATGGATCGACTATATCGGTCCGGGCTTCAATTCGATTGATGAATTGAAGGTCGAACTGATGCGCCTGCTTGAAGTCGTGCAGCTTGACCGCGATATTTACCGCATCGGCCTGCAACGCCGCATTGATCCGAAAGAACGCCCGGATCTGGTCGAAGCCGTTCTGACGGCCCGCCCGAAACTCAAGGAAATCCTTGCCGAGCGTGGCCTGTCCGATCTGGTCGAACCCTATGACATTGATCTTTACAACGACAACGCACCGGTCGGCGTCAACATTCTGTTTGGTGCCCCGGCCCGGTCCGATTTCGAACGCACGGCATTTCTGTCGCATCCCTATATGCAGGAAGCCCTGCGCGAGACCGGGCTTTACGACGTCATGATCAGCATGGGCCGCGACACGCTTGATCTGATGGTCGAACTGTTTACCGGCCTGCCGCCCGGACACGAATTCTTTGACCGTTACAGCTTTATCTCGGCCGACGAACTGCCCGAGGTCAAAAACATGCTGAAACGCACCGACGGGGTCGCGATCACGGATATGCGCGCCGAGGACAAGCTACGCCTCCTTGACGTCGCCATGAACCTGACCCCGGCACGCCATCGTTTGCGCGTCATCGATGACGAATTCCGCCAGCTGGTCCTCAAAGCGCGTCCGAAATTCTATGGCAAACTGCCCGACGATCTGGCGGACATGATCGACTTCTTCAAGGTAGATGAATATGCCGCTGCGGCCCCCGTCATCGACAACCTTCTGTTCGGTCGTTTTGCCTATGGCCGTGCAAATTCCGAAGAACGTGTTGGCGAAGTGCTGTTTGAAATCGCCCATGAAGGCGGCCTTTACGAGGCGCTTGTCACACTTGGCCTTGATAGTCAGGTTGGTGTCGGCGGCAGCCGCGTTTCACAAAGCCTGCGTCAGAAAATCGCGCTGGTCCGTGCCCTGATCAAGAATCCCGATCTGATGGTTGTGGACGAAGCCCTTTCGGCATTGGACCGTGAAACACGCGAACAGGTCATTGACTGGCTGACCGGGCAATCCGAACATCGCAGTGTGATCTGGGTTGATGGTGATGAAACCGACAGCCAGCGTTTCGGAACCTATCTGCATATGGCGAACGGCAAAATCGTTAAACGCCAAAGCCATGCAATCGACGATGCCGACGCCGAACAGGCCGAAGACGAAGTCGCCGAAACCGCATCTGATGCAAATGATGGCAGCATCGAACAGGAAGTCCGGCTGCTTCGGACCATTCCGCTGTTTGCCGGCCTTGACCCCAGCGTGATCAAGCTGCTTGCCTTTACCAGCCCGCGTCTGACCTTCAAACGCGGCGAGGTTCTGGTCAAACAGGGCGACCCGGGGGATGCGGCCTTTATCGTGATTTCCGGGCGCGGTGAAATCTGGCTGACGACCGACGAAGCCCAAACAATCAAGCTTCGCGATGTCGAACCCAAGGAAGTCATTGGTGAAATCGCCCTTCTGGTCGATGCACCGCGTTCCGCAACCATTCGCGCGGTCGAGGAAATGACGGTCCTGAAACTCGATAAAAACGAGTTCCTTGGCCTTGTCCGGCAGGACCAGGCGGTTGCCGTTCAGCTGATCCGCGTTCTGGCCCACCGTGTTGATGTCACCACCAAACAGCTTACCAGCCGCAGTGGCTGAGTGAATTACGCTCCACCGGACCTGTTATGAACAAGCTTGCCTCCATCATCATCGCCGCCGTTTTCGCCATCGCCTTGCTTGGCGGAATGGCGGCGATGATCGGCGGCGGGCTTTTTGGTGCCATTGTCTTTATCATCGGCATCCCGGTCGCCTTTCCGATGTCCACCAGCATCGTTGTGCTGTTCTTTGCCGTGATCATCATCCGCACCGTCATCGAGAAACGGCGCGAACGCCGCGAAATGCGCGCTTTTCTCAAAGATAACGCCGACGATTGAATATCCGCACAGCCCCGGCAGAAAAAACATCTGCTTTCGACCGGGGCTTGCCAAAAAAACCGCATCAAATCGCATCGAGTTCGGAGACCTCCTCTGCCAGCTTGTTGATAGCCTGCTGGCAGTTCAACAAAACAGGGGCTGACGCCAAAAGGCGCGGCCTTGTTTCAAGGAGGTTTTCATGACGGCACAACTCAAAGAACAGCGCTGCGTGTCGTTAAGCCAGCTGTCCGATCTTCGGCTTCTGCGCGAACACGCTTATATTGACGGGCGCTGGTGCTCGGCCGACAACCGTCAGGTTATCGAAGTCACCAATCCGTTCGACGGTGCGTTTCTTGGTACCGTGCCAAATATGGGCATTGCCGAAACCCGTAACGCCATTGCCGCGGCCCATGCGGCCTTTCCGGCATGGGCCGCCCTTCTGCCGCAGGATCGCGCCGCGCGTCTGCGCCGCTGGTTTGATCTTCTGATTGAAAACAAGGAAGACCTCGCCCTTCTGATGACGCTTGAACAGGGCAAACCGATTTCGGAATCCCGTGGCGAGATTGATTATGCCGCAAGCTTCATCGAATTCTTCGCCGAAGAAGCCAAACGGGTGAATGTCGAAAACATCTCATCCCACCTGCCCGGCCGGAATATGAGTGTCAAACGCGAACCGGTTGGCGTCACCGCGGCAGTAACACCGTGGAACTTCCCGTGTGCGATGATCACGCGCAAGGCCGCCGCCGCACTGGCAGTCGGTTGCACCATGATTGTCCGCCCGGCGACCGAAACGCCGTTTTCGGCCACCGCCCTTGCCGAACTGGCCGAACGGGCCGGCATCCCGGCCGGTGTCTTTAACGTCGTGACCGGCGATCCCAATCCGGTTGTTGGCGAACTTTGCGGCAACCCGGTTGTGCGCGCACTGTCCTTTACCGGATCGACCGAAGTCGGCCGACTGCTGCTGTCGCAAGGGGCTCAGACCGTCAAAAAAATGTCGATGGAACTGGGCGGACATGCGCCGTTCATCCTGTTCCCCGATGTCGATCTGGATGAGGCTGTCAATCACGCGGTCGGGGCCAAATTCGCCACCAGCGGGCAGGATTGCCTTGCCGCCAACCGCATCTTTGTCCATCGTGATATCTATGATGCGTTCCTTGACAAATATGCCAAGGCAATCGGCGAACTGCGCGTTGGCAACGGGCTTGATGACACCACCGAAATCGGTCCGCTCATGCATGACCGTGCGGTTGCCAAATGCGATGAACATGTTGCAGATGCCCGCGCCAAGGGTGCCCGCGTTCTGACCGGTGGCAAAAAGATGGGCGGGCTGTTCTATGCCCCGACCCTTCTGGCCGATGTGACCGAAGATATGAAAATCTATCACGAGGAAACCTTTGGCCCGGTTGCCCCGGTCATCCCGTTCGATACCGAGGAAGAAGTCATCAGCCGCGCCAATGATAGCGAATATGGTCTGGCGGCCTATGTCTATACCAAGGATCATGATCGCGCCGCGCGTGTTTCAAACGCACTTGAATACGGCATGGTCGCACTGAACTGCGTGAAAATCACCGGCGCACCTGTCCCGTTTGGCGGGGTCAAGCAATCCGGCCTTGGCCGCGAAGGGTCGCGCCACGGCCTCGAAGAATTCACAGAACTCAAATATGTCTGCGCCGCGTTCAAACAGTAACATGCGCAGCAGCCACCGCATTCACATGGGAGAAGCAAAATGAATGTCATCAAAAACACCACCGCCGATCTGCAGGAAATGGATCGCGCCCATTTCATGCATCCCTCGACCCACATGCGCCAGCACGCGGCGGGCGAAACCCCCAACCGCATCATCAATGGCGGCAAGGGCATCTATATCCATGATACCGAAGGCAAGGAATCCCTTGATGCCTTCGCCGGTCTTTACTGTGTGAATGTCGGTTATGGCCGTACTGAAATCGCCGATGCGATTTACGCCCAGGCCAAGGAACTGGCCTATTACCACACCTATGTCGGGCACGGGAACGAGCCGGTCATCCGCCTGTCGGATCGCATCGTCAAATCCGCCCCCGAAGGCATGCAGCGCGTCTATTACGGCATGTCAGGGTCGGATGCGAACGAAACCAACATCAAACTGATCTGGTATTACAACAATATTCGCGGCCTGCCGCAGAAGAAGAAAATCATCTCGCGCTGGCGCGGTTATCATGGTTCGGGCATCATGACCGGCAGCCTGACGGGTCTGGCAGCCTTCCACAACGCGTTTGACCTGCCGCGTGCGCCGATCCTGCACACCACCTGCCCGCATCACTACTGGAATGCCGACGCGGGCGAGACAGAGGCCGAATTTGCCAAACGCTGTGCCGATGACCTTGAAAAAATGATCCTGCGCGAAGGCCCGGAAACCGTTGCCGCCTTCATCGGCGAACCGGTCATGGGCACGGGCGGCATCATCACCCCGCCCGAAGGATACTGGGACGCGATCCAGAAGGTGCTGAACAAATATGATGTTCTTCTGGTCGCCGACGAGGTTGTGACCGCCTTTGGCCGTACCGGGTCCTATTTCGGGTCGCACCATTACGGCATGAAGCCCGACCTGATCACGATTGCCAAGGGTGTTACATCTGGCTACCTGCCGCTGTCGGGTGTCATCATTGGCGAACGCGTCTGGAAGGTTCTGGAACAGGGGTCGGATCAGATGGGGCCGATCGGCCATGGCTGGACCTATTCCGCCCATCCGGTCTGTGCGGCTGCCGCCAATGCCAACCTTGATATTGTCGATGGTGAAAACCTGACCGGCAATGCGGCCGATACCGGGGGCTATTTCCAGAAACGCCTGCGCGAAACCTTTAACGAGCATCCGCTGGTTGGCGAGGCGCGCGGTGTCGGCCTGATGGCGGCACTGGAATTTGTCGCTGATAAAACCAAAAAGGAACGGTTCGATCCGAATGCGAAAATCGGTCCGCGCGTTTCGGCCGCCTGCCTTGAACGCGGCATGATCGCACGTGCGATGCCCCATGGCGATATCCTGGGCTTCGCCCCGCCGCTTTGCATCACCAAGGCCGAAATCGACAAGGTCATCGACATCGCCAAACAGGCCGTCGATGCGGTTGCTAACGAGGTCGCAAGCGGCAAGTAACCCGTCTCACACCATCCCCACCCGGTCTTGTTTATGACGATCGGGTGCACCTCAGAGGCCGGACCCATGCCGGCCTCTGTTTTTTTGTCAGTACAAAATCTTTTTTTCGACACCTGCCTCTACCAAGCAGACAAAAAGAAACCCCTGCGGCCAACATGGCAGGGGTTTCCGATATCATCCCGCTAAGGGGAAATTGCGGTCAGAGATGATTACATCTCGGTGCCGAATTCCTTGCGGAGCGCTTTCAGCACTTCTTCGGTGTCACCACCGACTTCGCTGACAAGGCTGTCACCAATACCGGCCGACGCCTTTTTGAATGCCGCGCGCTGTTCATCATTCAGACGAATGACTTCGATTTCCGGCTTGGCTTTCTTGATGCGATCAAGTGCCTCGGCATTTGCCTTTTCCTGGGCTTCGTAGATGAAGTCATCCAGTTCGGCCTTTACTTCGGCCAGCATCTCTTTGCGTTCATCCGACAGACCTTCATAGAAGGCGGCATTTGATACCACGGTGGTGGTATATTGCTGCTGACCGGCATAGATCAGATAGTCGGTAACTTCATAGAATTTCGCACTTTCGATGAAGAAGATCGGGTTGACCTGCGCATCGATAACGCTGGTCTGAAGACCGGAATAAACTTCGCCCCAGGGCAACGCCACCGGATCGGCACCGAAGGACTCATAGCTTTCGATCAGGATCGGCGACGTCATGACGCGGAATTTCACCCCGTCAAATTCGGACGGCTGAGTCACCTTTTTCTTGGTGGTCCAGACCATCTCGCCTTCGGGATACATGGTATAAAGCTTAAGACCCTTGGACTCAAAATCCTTCGACAGACCGTCATAGATCGTCGGGCTGCTCGACAGGACTTCCTTGTTCACCTCGTTATCCTGCGACAGCAGGTAGGGAACGCCGAAAACCTGAATTTCCGGAACAAAGGTGCCCAGATGGCCCGGCGACGCGTTCGAGAACTGGACAGCCCCCGCCGTCGTCAGTTCGGTAATGTCGTTTTCGGTACCCAACTGGCCATAGGTGTAGACGGTAACCGTCACATCACCGTTGGTTTTTTCCTCGACCAGGCGCTTGAATTCCTGTGCATACAGGTCCTGTACATCGCCCGGGCTTTCTTCATGCGCAAATTTCCATTCTTCGGCTTGGGCGGCTGTCCCGGCAACCGCAAAGATTGCGGCGGCAGACAGGGTCGCCTTGAAGAGCTTGTTCAAACTCATATCGAAGTCTCCCTTATTGTGCCGCGACGACCGGGATCTAACCCTTAATCGGCGGCGATTAGTTGGCACATCAATGTTATGAACGCGCAAAGTGTTGGAATGTTCCTGCATCAGGTCAATGTTAGTTTTGTATCATGACAAAATAACATTGACGTCTACACATTAACCCTCAGGTCATGTTAGGGTTGGAAAACCCCCAAGGGGGCACAAGGGTAGAAAAGGCTGGAAATCAACAGGATGTGGCTGCCAAATATTGACCTGAGCGGCGATACGGGACCGAAATACAAGGCCCTTGTCGAAGCGATCATCACCGATATCGAGGCAGGACGCCTTCGCCATGATGTCCGCATGCCGACCCATCGTGAACTGGCCTATCGGCTGCATGTCAGCGTGCAAACCGTCAGTGCCGCCTATAAGGAAGTCGAACGACAGGGTTATCTCAGGTCGGAACGACGTCGCGGCACATTCGTTCAGGCACGCCTGACAGATCGCGCATCGACCTTCATTCTGGATAATCGCCAGCCCGACCTGATCGACCTGTCGATTGTGCGCACGGCCTACACCGATTTCCACAATGATCTGTCGCGCCAGATTCACAGCAAACTGGCCGAGGAAACCCATCACAACTGGATGGAAAGCTGCCGCCCGGTCGCAGGGTTCGAATACCACCGCGAAATCGGCAGCAAATGGCTGGCATCGATGGGAATTTCGGCCGAGCTTCCCAACATCCTGATCACCAATGGCGCGGCACAGGGGGTCTTTACCGCCCTTGCCACCGTGGTTCAGCCCGACGATGTCGTGCTGACCGAAAGCCTGACCGATCATGGTGTCATTGGCACCGCCAGCATCCTTCGCTTCAAGCTGGGCGCATTGCCAACCGATGACGAAGGCATTCTGCCCGACGCGTTTGAACGTGAATGCCGTGCACGCCACATTCGCGCCCTTGTCGTGACCCCGATCTATACCAATCCGACCAACTGCCTGATGGGGCTGGAACGGCGCAAACGAATCGCCGAGATCGCCGAACATTACGGCGTTTACGTCATCGAAGACGATGTGTATCGCCCGCTTCTGGAACAGAACCTGCCCCCGATCACAAGTTTCCTGCCGCGGCTGGGCTTCCATGTTTCCAGCCTGACCAAGATCGTCATGCCGGGGCTTCGCACCGGTTTTCTGGTCGTGCCACAGCATCTGTCGATCCGTGCCAGCAGCGTTTTGCGAGTCACCGGCTGGATGGGCACCCCCCTGATGGCCGAGATCGGCGCGCGCTGGATCACTGATGGCACCGTTGATCAGGCGGTAACGGTCCAACGCGCCCTGATGCGTGAAAGACAGGCCCTTGTTGCCGAAATACTGGGGGATGCCGTGGTCCGCCATCATCCCACATCGCTAAGCGCCTGGGTGCGCATTCCGCATCACTGGCAGGAAGAATGGTTCGCATCAGAACTTAGGAAAAACGGCGTTGCCGTGACGATTTCCGACCCGTTCATGACGGTCAAGGTCCCCCGCCCGAATGCCATCCGGATTTGTGTCGGCGGGGCGGTGGATACCCCGTCCCTGCATCACGGGCTGATGCAGATCCGCCATACGATGGAACAGATGCCGGGTGTCCATGCCTTCGACGTTATGTATTGATTTTTGTGTCATGACAAAAATCTGATTGAACCGTCACAAACCGTTTTTATTCTGACGGTCTGGCGCGAAGCGAACAGGAAACGTGTGGGAGGGAACCAATAACCACACACAACGTTCAGCAAGAATGTCTCGCACGCGCATCATGGAGGTCGTATGTCAGATTCTAACGGGGAGGCTCCCTCGCCACAAGGCGGGGTGCTGTCGGTGCTGAAACGGCTTGATGACGGTTTATCCGTTGTCGAGCGTCAGTTGCTGGGGTGGAGCATCGTGATCATGGCCGTAAACACGGTCGCCAATGTGATCATGCGGCTGGGTTTCAGTTCGAGCATCTTCTTTTCCGAAGAGCTCAATCAATTTCTGATCATTCTTGTCACGTTTGTCGGCATCAGCGAGGCCGCCCGCATGGGTCGCCACATTCGCATGTCGGCCTTTACCGATATGCTGGGCCCGCAGGCCAGCAAGATCATGATGATCATCATCACGCTGGGTACAGCCGCCCTTCTGTTTCTTCTGGCATGGTACTCCGTCGGCTATGTTTCATCCCTGATCCAGTCGAACCGCCTGACACCGGCCCTTCGCATCCCCTATTATTTCACCGTCCTCATCGTACCCTTTGGCCTGACGGTCACGGGAATCCAGTTCGTACTTGCCGCGGCAACGAATATCTTCAGACCGGGGACGCATCTGTCCTACCGGGTGGAAGATACGTTTTCCGACGCTGACGATCATCATCTGTAAGGGGACGGAAAATGGATCTTGGAACCACAATTCTGATTGTGATGCTCGTCCTTCTGGTGCTGGGCTTCCCGATGATGGTGCCGCTGACCATGGCCAGCGTCGTCGCTTTCACCTTCTACATGCCGATTGATCCCAAAATTCTGATCCAGCAAATGGTGACGGGGATCTCGCCGGTGGCACTGATTGCCGTGCCGATGTTCATCTTTGCCGCCGATATCGTGACAAAGGGGCATACGGCCAACCGGCTTATCGACCTTGCCATGACCTTTGTGGGCCATGTCCGCGGCGGCCTTGCGGTCACCACCGCCCTTGGCTGCACGATGTTTGGGGCCGTGTCGGGTTCGACACAGGCCACCGTGGTCGCGATGGGCGGCCCGCTGCGTCCCAAAATGCTGAAAGCCGGTTACAAAGACAGCTTTGCCATGGCCCTGATCATCAATGCCAGCGACATCGCGTTTCTGATCCCGCCTTCCATCGGCATGATCGTGTTTGGCGTGGTGGGCAAGGTATCCATCGGTGAATTGTTCCTGGCTGGTATCGGCCCAGGCATCCTGATCCTGCTGATGTTTTCGGCTTATTGCATTTACTACGCGAAAAAGAACAACATCCCGACCATCCCGCGCATGGGCTGGGCCGAACGTGGCAAGGCCGTCATCAATGCCGGTCCGGCCATCATGTTCCCGGTTCTGATTGTTGGTGGCATTTATCTCGGCTGGGTCAGCCCGACCGAAGTCGCAGCCGTTTCCGTGGTCTATGCCATCATTCTTGAAGTCATGATCTTCAAGTCGGTGAAATGGTCCGAACTTCTGGAAATTGCCCGTTCGACCGGCCTGATTACCGCTGTGGTCTTCATCCTTGTCGGCGCGGGGACAACATTCTCGTTCGTGATTTCCTTTGCCCAGATCCCGCAACACGTGATCGGTGCATTGGGCCTTGAAGGTGCAAACAGCTATCTGATCCTGGCGGCAATCTGCATCGCGTTCTTTATCGGTTGCATGTTTGTTGATCCGATTGTTGTCATTCTGGTTTTGACACCGATCTTCATGCCGCTGGTGCGTGATGCCGGACTTGATCCGGTTCTCGTTGGCACGCTGGTGACGCTTCAGGTCGCCATCGGGTCGGCAACGCCCCCGTTCGGGTGCGATATTTTCACCGCCATCGCGATCTTCAGGCGACCTTATTACGAGGTCATCCGGGGCACGCCGCCCTTTATCTTCATGCTTCTGCTGGCAGCCGTGATTCTGGTCCTTGTTCCGCAGATCGCATTGTTCCTGCCGACCATGGCATTCCGTTAATCGGCAGGGCTCCGGGATCGTCCCGGAAAAGACGAACCACAATATCAAACCGGGGTGCGGGCATTCATTGCCCCGCCCCATCAAGGAGTCCAGGACGATGTCCGTTGCCCCCGCGGTCACGCCAGAGCCGGTAGACCTGTCCTATTTGCCCGATCCGGTTGCCCCGGCCGGGCGGATCGGATTGATCACGCTTGCCACCGATTTCAACGGCGAGGATGACCTGCGCCGCATCATTCCCCATGATGTTGGCCTGTTCACCACCCGCATTGAAAATGCCAATCCCATCACGGTCGACACCCTGCGCAGCATGGCCGACGATCTGCCGCGTGCGGCCCGCACCCTGTTGCCGGGATATGGTGTGGATGTTGCCATTTTCGGCTGCACATCGGGTACGGCGGTGAATGGATCGGACCGGATCGAAGCCCTGATCAACATGGGCATGCCCGGTACGGCGGTGACCAATCCGTTGCTGGCGGCCGATGTCGCATTGCGAACAATCGGTGCGCAAAAAATCGCCGTGGTCGCCCCCTATGTTCTTGATGTCACCCGTTCCGTTGCCGAACAGCTGATCGTGCGCGGTTTCGATGTGACCCGGCTGCTGGGTTTCGGGCTTGAAAACGATATTGATATGACGGCAATCCCGCCCGATGCCCTGTTGGCTGCGGCATTACAGGCCAACAGCCCGGATGCCGATGCCGTGTTCATTTCCTGCACGGCCATCCGCTCGGCCGAGATTGCCGAACGTGCGGAAAAGCTTTTGGGCAAGCCGGTAATTACCAGCAATCAGGCCATGATCTGGCACGCCCTGAATCTGATGAAATACGACAAACCGGTCACAGGGTTCGGAACCCTGTTTGACCACGCCCCACACAAATCGTAACGAGGTCGCCATGAAAGAACCCATCACACTTGGTGATGTGCTTTCTGCCCGCAAGACCATCGCGGGCCACGTGATCCATACACCACTGCGTCCGTCCGCCAGCCTGTCTGAGCGGATCGGATCGCCCGTGTGGCTGAAATGCGAACACCAGCAATATACCGGCAGCTTCAAGCTGCGCGGGGCGGCGAATGCCGTTCTGAAACTGTCGCCCGAACAGAAGGAAAAGGGCGTTGTCGGCGTATCGACCGGCAATTATGGCCGCGCTCTTGCCAATGCCGCACGCAATGCCGGGGTTCGCGCCGTGATCTGCATGTCCGAACTGGTCCCGAAAAACAAGGTCGAAGGCATTCGCGCCCAAGGTGCCGAAATATGCATTTCCGGCACCTCGCAGGACGAGGCCCAAAAGGAAGTGGATCGTCTGGTTGCGGAAAACGGCATGACCATGCTGCCCCCCTTCGACCATGCCGATATCATCGCCGGGCAGGGCACCCTTGGCCTTGAAATCCTTGAACAGCTTCCCGAAACCGACACGCTTCTGGTGCCATTGTCGGGCGGCGGACTTCTGGCCGGTGTGGCACTGGCCGCAAAGTCAATCAATCCGGCGATCCGGGTTGTCGGCATTTCGATGGAACGCGGCTGTGCCATGATCACAAGCCTTCAGGAAGGCAAACCGACCGCGGTTAAGGAACTGCCGACACTGGCCGACAGTCTGGGCGGCGGCATCGGGCAAAACAACCAATACACCTTCGATATGTGTGCCGATCTGACCGATGACTTTGTTCTGGTGAATGAAACCCAGATCGCGGACGGCATCCGCGCCGCCTATCACGATGACCAGCAGGTCATCGAAGGGGCCGCCGCCGTTGGCATCGCGGCCCTTCGCGCCGGATTGATCGACAATCCCGGCACCACGGTGGTTCTGTCCACCGGCTGCAATATCGACATGGATTTGCATAAACGTATTGTCGGCGGCGAAGACGTCGACCTGATGGCGGAGTAACCGATATGCCCAACATCAGAATTCTGACCGAAACCGACCTTCGCAACGTGATCACCCTTGATACCGATGCGATTGCCTTTATCGAAAATGCCTTTCTGGCACTGGCGACCAAGGATGTCCGGATGCCGCCGATCCTTCGGCTTGATATCGACGATCACAATGGCGAGGTCGATGTCAAAACCGCCTATGTGCCGGGGCTCGACAGTTTCGCCATCAAAATCAGCCCCGGCTTCTTTGACAATCCGAAACTCGGCCTGCCGTCGGTCAACGGGTTGATGAACCTGTTTTCAGCCAAAACCGGCCTGCTCGAAGCCGTGATGCTCGATAACGGTTATCTGACCGATATCCGCACCGCTGCCGCCGGGGGCGTTGCCGCCAAACATCTGGCGCGCAAGGATGCAAAACATGCCGCGATCTTCGGGGCCGGTGTGCAGGCGAAATTGCAGCTCAAGGCGCTTAAACTGGTGCGTGGCATCACATCGGCCACCATCTGGGCACGCGACATGGCCAAGGCCGAAATCTGTGCCGCCGCCTGCGCCAGCGAACTTGGCCTGTCCGTAACCGCAACGCCCGATGGCCGGGCCGCGGCACAGGATGCTGATATCATCGTCACCACCACCCCCGCACGTGAACCCGTCCTTTTATCGGACTGGGTCAAACCCGGCACCCATATCACCGCCATGGGGTCGGATGCGGAACATAAAAACGAAATCGACCCGGCATTGATCGGCCGGGCAGACCTTTATGTGTGCGACAGCCTTTCGCAATGCCGGATTCTGGGTGAACTGCATCACGCCATTGATGCCCGGATCATCAAGGCCGACCACACATTTCCAGAACTGGGTCAGATTATTGCCGGATCGGCGTCGGGACGTGCTTCCGACGATGCGATCACGGTTGCCGATCTGACCGGTACGGGTGTCCAGGACACCGCAATCGCCACCCTCGCCCGGGCGCGCTGCGATGCAGTCAAGGCCGGGACCGAGATCACGTCGTAATAACAAAAGGAAACAGGGTCAGGAAAAACTGAAACCCCGCCTTTTTTTGGAGGCCTGCAATGAGCCAGGTTGAATTGAATTTCACGCGCGAGGAATATGCCGAGCGTCTGGAAAAAACAAAAAAAGCCATGGTGGAAAAGGGGCTCGATCTTCTGATCGTGACCGACCCATCAAACATGGCCTGGCTGACCGGCTATGACGGCTGGTCGTTTTATGTTCACCAATGCGTGCTTGTCCCGATAGAGGACGACCCGATCTGGTTCGGGCGATCACAGGATGCAAACGGGGCAAAGCGCACGGTCTATATGACCCATGACCGCATCATCCCCTATGCCGATTACTATGTGCAATCGACCACCCATCACCCGATGGATTACCTGTCCGAGGTGATCGAACATCGCGGCTGGGGCACGCGCAATATCGGTGTTGAAATGGATAACTACTATTTCTCCGCCAGATGTTACGCCCAATTGCAGGCCCATCTGCCCAATGCAAAGTTCCATGATGCCACGGCACTTGTGAACTGGCAGCGTGCCGTAAAGTCCGAGACCGAGATTTTCTATATGCGCCAGGCCGCCCGCATCGTCGAAAACATGCATGAACGCATTTTCGAAGTCGTCGAACCGGGCATGAAGAAAAACGAACTGGTCGCCGAAATCTATCGTTCCGGGATTGTCGGCATTGACGGGATCGGCGGGGATTACCCGGCAATCGTGCCGTTGCTGCCATCGGGGGCCGATGCCGGTGCACCACATCTGACCTGGGATGACAAACCGATACCGGGCGATGCCGGAACATTTTTCGAGATTGCCGGTTGCTATAAACGCTATCACGCGCCGCTGTCGCGTACGGTTTATCTGGGGCAGCCCGAACAGCGTTTCCTTGATGCCGAAAGTGCCCTGATCGAAGGCCTTCAGGCTGGCCTTGAAGCCGCCAAACCCGGCAATGTCTGCGAAGACATCGCCAATGCCTTCTTTGGCGTCTTGCAAAAATACGGCATCCACAAAGACAGCCGGTGCGGATACCCCATCGGGCTTTCCTACCCGCCAGACTGGGGCGAACGCACCATGAGCCTGCGCCCCGGTGATCGCACGGTTCTTGAACCCGGCATGACATTCCATTTCATGCCCGGTCTCTGGTTTGATGACTGGGGGATCGAGATCACCGAAAGCATGATGATCACGGAAACCGGCAGCAAGACACTGACCAGTTATCCAAGGCAGTTATTCGTCAAAAACTGACGCGAATACCGCCGATCAAAATCGCACCGCAGATAAAATGCCGGTGCAAGACTGCCACGCAGGATACCGACGGTCGCGGTATCCTGCATTATGCAAGGAAACGGCCATGACAAAGAAATCCCCGATTACGCCAACCATCCCGTTCGATCAGGATGGCGTTCATCACGGCTTTTTAAAGCTGCCCTATTCGCGTGACGATTCCGCGTGGGGGGCCGTGATGATCCCGATTACGGTCATTCGCAACGGCGATGGTCCCACCGCCCTTCTGACCGGCGGCAATCACGGCGACGAATACGAAGGACTGGTATCGCTGTTCAAACTGGCCGGTAAACTCTCGCCCGCCGAAATCCGCGGGCGCGTCATCATCCTGCCCGCCATGAACTTCCCGGCATTCCTCAATGCATCGCGGACATCCCCGATTGACAAGGGCAACCTTAACCGCAGCTTCCCCGGCAAGGCCGACGGTACGGTGACACAGAAAATCGCCGATTATGTTCTGCGCCATCTGGTGCCCGAAGCCGACATCGTCCTTGATCTGCATTCCGGCGGCAAGACGCTTGATTTCATTCCGTTTGCTGCCGTCCACGTCCTTGAAGACAAGGAACAGGAAGCCCGATGCATAAGCGCGATGAAGGCCTTTGCTGCCCCCTATTCGATGATGATGCTCGAACTTGATTCGGTCGGCATGTTTGACACCGTGGTCGAGGAAGCCGGCAAAACATTCGTCACCACCGAACTGGGCGGCGGCGGCTCGACCACGGCCGAACGGGTGGCGATTGCGGATCGCGGGGTGCGCAACCTTCTGATCCATGCCGGTATTCTGACCGGTGAACCCGACGTCCCCGACGAGGGCAGCGTCATGCTCGATATGCCGGACGGCAATTGCTTTGTCGCGTCGGTTTCAGGCGGCCTGTTCGAACCCTGCGTCGATCTGGGTGAAACGGTGCTGCGCGGTGATCTGATTGCGCGCGTTTACGATGCCAACCGGACCGGCGGGGTGCCAACCGAATACAAGGCACCGCGCGACGGTATTGTCGCCTGTCGCCATTTCCCCGGCCTGATCAAGACCGGCGATTGTCTTGCCGTCATTGCCGAGGTGGTCGGGAAATGATCAGGCTGGATGATCAGGATCTGAAAATCCTGCTCACGCTGCAACGCGAGGGGCGCATCACCAAGGTCAAACTGGCCGAGGCGGTGAACCTCTCGCCAAGCCCTTGCTGGGAACGGCTCAAACGCCTTGAAGACCTTGGCGTCATTTCGGGCTATCACGCCCATATCAATCTGGAAATGCTGGTCAAGCCGACCCTTGTGATGACCGAGGTAACATTGCGCCATCACCAGCACGAGGATTTCGCGATTTTCGAAAAGGCGGTTCAGGATATCCCGGAGATTGTCGAATGCTACGCGCTTGGCGGCGGGGTGGATTACATGCTCAAGGTACTCTGCCGCGATGTCGATGCCTATCAGCGCCTGATCGACGGGCTTCTGATCGCGGGGATCGGCATTGACCGCTATTTCACCTATATCGTCACAAAAAAGGTCAAGGTAACACCGGTCCCACCGATTGACGCCCTTCTGGATCCCGGGGGGCGAAAATAACACCTAACACCCAATACCCAACATTGACGGGCGAAACACCCTGTCCCCTGAATTTAAACACTTCCCAACCTGCCAAACTTGTGGCGAAATCGGTTTTATCAGATGGCCTATGGGGGATGGGTGATGAAACCGGGCGTTACGATGATCAGGACCATGACCGTCGGCATTCTGGCTATCGGCCTTGCCGCCTGCCAAACGGTCACCCCATCCCCATCCGCCCCGGCCCCCTCGCCCGTCCCGTCGCAAACACCCCTTGCCCCGGCCAATGTTTCCGATCCCGGCAGCATCGCCTTTCGGATCAACCCGTCGGGCAACGGGGCCTATTACGGCTGGCAGATGCAGATCGTAAAGGCGGCGCGCAACAAGGGGTTCAAGCCCTTCACCACCGAACAGCTTTCCGCCGGTCAGATGAAGGAATACACGCTGTGGCCCGACAGCTATCAGGTCAGGGTCTATCGGCTGGGTGAACTGAAATCGGAAAGCTGGGTCGATGTGCTGCCCGGCGAAGTGACGGTGGTTTATGCCGATTACGGTCTGTTTTCCGAAGACGTCAAAATCAGCCGCGAACCCGATCCCGCCCGGATTGATCCGAATATCGACACCACGATATGGCGCATACCGATCAGCACCACCTATGGTCCGGAAACCCTTTTTACCGATGACGGATACCAGGCGGAATATACCGGCCCGCAAAATAACGGCAATCCGATCGGCACCGGCACGGTCGAAATCACCCGCAACGGACAACCCTTTGCCGAAATCGACAATGCCGACATTACCGGCGACAAAATCACTGGCGACATCGAATATGCCGATGGCCGCGTGGTGGACGGCGACTATCTAAGCGACAGCCGCCAGATCGAACCGGGCAGCACGACAAAATGGCCCGATGGCACAAGCTTCACCGGCACCTATCGCGTGTTTGACCCGCTTGACGGTGAATTGCGCATGGCGGACGGCAATGTCTGGCAGGGGCCGGTACGCGAACGCAAGCCTTCTGGTCAGGGCCGCCTGACTTGGTGGGAAGGCGGCTGGATGGAACTGCCCGAAGGATTGGCATTCCCAAACCAGACCGGCGAATTCGTCTGCGGCGGGGAAACCGTCCCGACCGGTGAATGCTATTATTATGGCGGCAAAAAGCTTTCGGGGCCGGACGAACTGGCCGCCCTGATCGAACGTGATCGTCAACTTGCCGCAAAAGCCGCCGAAGCCGCCGCACAAAAAGCCGCAACCGAAGCCACCCAACCACAGACCGCAGACCAAGGCGGCTGCCGCAATGCCAGCGGCACATTCCGCGACAATACCGGCAATTCCACCCTTCAACTCGACTCCCCCGGACAGGGGAGTGGTAATTTCATCACGTACACCTATGGCAGTGCCCAGAAATACCGGTTCGAGATCGGTTTCACCTATGTCACCACGCCCGACAGCATTTCGGTCACCTATGGCAACGGCACCTATAGCGATGCGGCAACCGGGCAGGTCCTGCAACGCATGAGTGTGCCATCAGGCACCGTACCATGCCGTTTTGACGGTAATCTTCTGGTGATGGACGGGGTCGAATACCGGCAGTAATCAAACGAACAAACCGCCCGAAAACATCCCTACCTGCAATTAAACTCTTGGGCGAAACAAAGGCGAAAAGCGGCCAAACCGCCCCAATCCCCTTGATATTGGCCGCAAATTTGCCCACAGGCACACGTAACATTTTTGTCAGATGACAAGGAGATTGTTGCGTGCCTGCACCTGAAAAAACCAGTGAATCTGCGGAAAACAACCGCGGCGATAAAATCTTTTTTGCTGCTTTCATGACCGGCATCGCCGCGATCAGCTTTGGCATCGGTGCGTTTGTCATACTGGCCGAAGTCCCACCCTATCAGTCGATGAAAAATGCCTGGCGCGCGGGCACGGCATTATGGGAACAGCGCACCAAATACAGCAGCGTCGAACGGCTTGATTTCTGGTCCCCGGCCCGCACCGAAAAAACCGGTGTCACCATCAATGATGCGGCAAAAACCCAGAAAGGTCTGACCCTGTATTCATCGGGGGACGGGCCGCATGCCGTTCTGATCGATATGGATGGCAACATCGTCCATGAATGGCGCATGCCGTTCAGCGAAATCCACGATGAAACATCGCCGATCCCCAACCCGCAAAAAGACGATTTCATGCATTGGCACACGGCCAAAATGGCACCGGATGGCGATCTGATCGTGCAATATACCGCGGCGGGCGATACGCCCTATGGCTATGGCATGGCCAAGATCGACCGCAATTCCAAACCGGTCTGGAAATATCTGGGGACCGCGCATCACGATTTTTCGATTGCGCCCGATGGCCGGGTTTATGCCCTGACCCAGGAATTCCGCTTTAACACATATCCCAACCGCAAACAGCTGACCCCACCGCGTCTGGACGATTTCGCGGTAATACTGTCCCCCGAAGGCAAGGAAATCAAACGTGTCTCGATCCTTGATGCGCTGATCAATTCCAGCTTTGCCAACATGGTCGATTTCGCGCCCTATTTCTCGAACGAGGATGTGCTGCACACCAACACGATCCAGCTGATTACCGAAGAAACGGCGCAAAACTTTGCCAAGGGCAAGGCGGGCGACGTGGTTCTGTCCTTCCGTGATCTTGGCATAATTGCCGTGCTTGATATGGATGCGGAAAAAGTCGTCTGGGCCACACGCGGCCCGTGGCTGGGCCAACATGACCCGGATGTCCTGCCAAACGGCGATATCCTGCTGTTTGACAATCAGGGACAGCTTGCCGATCCGGAAGCCGGACAATCGCGCATCCTGCAAATCGATCCGGAAACCAACGGCATCACCTGGGAATACAAGGGCACAGCCGAACAGAAATTCGACAGCAACATCCGCGCTGATCAGCAACGCCTTGCCAATGGCAATACCCTGATTACCGAATCAAGCGGCGGACGACTGCTCGAAGTCACCCCGGAAGGCGAAATCGTCTGGGAATTCCACAATCCGATCCGCCGTGATGACCCGGACAATCCCGGCAAGAAACTGATCCCCGTCGTGTCGCAGTCTGAGCGCATCAGCGATGAACGCGCGACCCTTTATCGCGATACCGACTTCACCCCGACCTCCACGAATGGAGACATCCAATGAAACAGAACATGAAACTGCTTTCGATCGGCACCGCCACGATTGCCGCGGCCACCCTTCTGACCGCCCTTCCCGCACAGGCCTATGTCGGGCCGGGTGCCGGGCTTAGCTTGCTGTCCGCCTTGTGGGCTGTTCTGGCCGCCGTATTTGTCGCGGTCGGCTTTGTCCTGCTGTGGCCGATCCGCAAGATGATGCGCAAACGCAAACGCGCGCAGCAAAACACCGCCAGCACCACGCATTCGGCATCTTCCAGTGCATCCCATCAGCCCAAAGCCTGATCGGGAACAGCGACGGAAAGAATAAAGCATGGGAATACTCGATTGGCCCGCCCCCGCCTTTGGTGCGCTTGATACCCTGATGGCAAATGCCGTCGGGCCGTTTGGTCGCGTCCTGATCTGGGCGTTGATCTGTGCCGTGATATCGATGCTGCTCTATAAATGGCTGTCACCGCAAACCCGCATCAAGGCGATCAAGGAACGGCTAAAAGAAGCCCGTCAGGCCATGGCCGAAGACGACGGCGAAGACTTTGCCGAAGGCATGAAACTGGCCAAGGCGCAGTTGGCCCAATCCCTGAAGCTGGTCGGTTTTGTCATCGGCCCGGCGGTTGTCGCATCCCTGCCGGCCCTTGCCCTGATTGTCTGGCTGGACGGGCAATATGGGTATAGCTGCCCGCCCCCCGGACAGCAGGTTTCGATCACCACCCAGCCGGAAAATGCCACCATCGAACAGGTCGGCATCAATCCGGCTGGCATGGAAGACGGTGCCTGCCCGGTTATTCAGGTACCCGGTGCCAATGACGGCGAAACCTATCTGGTGGCACCGGCCGCCGCCATTCCCGTGATCCATCAAAAACAGTGGTGGAATTTCATCATCGGCAACCCGGCGGGTTATCTGCCCGACGACAGCCCGGTGACACAGCTTCGTTTCGAATTGCCAACCCAACACATCATCAGCGCCGGCCCGGATTGGGCACGTGGCTGGGAACTGACTTTCTTCCTTGCCCTCATATTGGGGTCGCTGGCGATCAAAAAAGGATTTCGCATCGAATGACGGGCCAAACGACATCCGAAAAATCCACCGCATCCGCGTCCAACGGCGCAGCATTCCATGTATCGGGCTGGGATAACTGGCTAAGCGGCCTGATTGCCCGCCATCCGATGCAATGGATCAGACTTGGCAATTTTGAAACAAAACTTGCCGGTGATGTGATTGAAGATGTCCAAATAGAAAAGCCGGTCTTTGTCGCAGGGCTCGCCCGATCCGGCAGCACGATCCTTCTCGAAACGCTCGCACGCCATTCCGATGCGGCAACCCATCGTTACCGCGATTATCCGCCGGTTTTCACGCCCTATCTTTGGAACAAGTTTGTCGACCTTGCCCCCAAGGGCAAGGAAGTAGCGGTTGAACGCACCCATGCGGACGGCATCAACATCACGCCCGAAAGCCCCGAAGCGTTCGAGGAAATGATCTGGATGGCGTTTTTCCGCCATCTGCATGACGTGAATGAAAGCAACGTCCTTGACGGTCAGATCAGCAACCCGGCGTTCGAGAAGTTCTATCGCGATCACATCCGCAAACTGATCCATATTCGCGGCGGCAAGCGTTACATATCGAAGGCAAACTATCTGGTCACCCGGATGGAATATCTGCTCTCGATCTTCCCCGATGCCCGGTTCGTCCTGCCGGTGCGTGACCCGCTGTGGCATATCGCATCCCTTGCCAAGCAGCACGACCTGTTCTGCAAGGGCGAACAGGGTAACCCGCGTGCGGTTGCCCATATGCAGCGTGTCGGTCATTACGAGTTCGGCCTTGATCGTCGTCCGATCAATACCGGCGATCTGCATGCCACCCGCCAGATCATGAAACACTGGAAAGACGGCGAAGAAGTCGCCGGTTGGGCCCATTACTGGACCGACCTGCACCATTACATCGCTGATCGCATGACCGTGAACAAGTCCCTTAAAGATGCAACACTGGTGGTCCGGTACGAGGATTTCGTCGCCGACCCGGCAAATCAGTTACGCCGCCTGTTTGACCATGTCGACCTGCCCGACGCCGAACCGATCATCAGTGAAGTCGCCCCGACCATTCACGCCCCAACCTATTACCGCCCGAAATTCAGCGATGATGAAATTGATCTGATCCGCGATGTCACCGCGATTGCCGCGGCCCGTTTCGGCTATGACGGCACACAGCAGGACGGTGCAGGTGCCGCAAAAACAAAACGCGCCTAGGGACTTTCAAATCCCCGGCGCGTCCTGAATTAATCGATATCCGATATCTGGCAAAAGCGATCAGTGATGGTCGCTTTTGCGCCCTGTGCCCATATGCCAGAAATCCCAGCCACAAAGCGCCAGCGTAATCCCGACCATAATGCCAAGATCCCAGCGCGTGACATAGCCAAACAGAATGCCAAGAAAACCGGCAAACACGATAAAGGCCAGGATCGCCATTGCCTGATCAAGACGTGACGTGGTCATGACGATGCTCCTTCATTTTCAGAATTCGACAAAAATTCAACAAGCCAGCGCGCCGTTCGCAGCAACCGCGCATCATCGCCGCGCCGCCCGACAAGCTGCACGCCCATCGGCAATCCGTTTTCCGCCCAAAGCAACGGCACCGTAATCGCAGGCGTGCCGCATAACGTCCAAAGACCGTTGAAAATGGCATTTCCCGTCGTATCAAGGTTTCCGGGTGCCGGTCCCGGCGCTGCCGGGGTAATGATCGCATCGCAACGCTGGAACACTTCATCAAGCGCAACATTGTAAAGATCGCGCCAATCAAGTGCCGCAAGATAATCCCGCGCCGTTACCCTGTTCCCCGCATCAAGCGCCTCTGTCATCTGCGGGGACAATTGATCACGCCCGCGCTTTTCATAGCTGTAATAGCATTTCGCCATTTCGGCAAAATTGATCTTGGCGCGCAAATCCGCCGCATCATCAAATGCCTTGGGCAACGGGGCTTCGAAACACTGTTCGCCAAGCATACTGGTCAATTCGCGAAACGCCATCACGGTATCGTCGTCGGCCACGGTGTCAAATTGCGGCGGACGAACAAAAGCCAGTGTCGGCGTCACCAGCGGCTCGGCCCGGGCCGTTTGAAGCAACCTTGGCACCGGCTGCGGCATAGTCGCCGGGTCACGGGCATCATGACCAAACAGGATTTCGGCAATCAATGCCGCCCCTTCAACCGACCGGGCAAAAACACCAATGGTATCAAGCGTCGGCGACTGGGGCAGAACCCCGGTGCGGGCAATCGCGCCAAAGGTCGGCTTTAACCCGACCACCCCGCAAAAGGATGCTGGCCGGATAACCGACCCGCCGGTTTGCGTCCCCACGGCAAGCGGCACCATCGCCGCGGCCACCGCCGCCGCCGATCCGGCCGATGATCCCCCCGGTGTATGGGATGTGTTGTGCGGGTTTCGGGTTTTCGACGGGCACATGAACGCCATTTCGGTCGAAACGGTTTTCCCCATGATGATCGCGCCCGCCGCACGCAGCCGTTCGACAAGCACCGCATCCTCGGTCGGCACCCGCCCGGCATCAAGCGGGGTACCGTTTTCTGTCGGCATCCGGGCGGTATCAATCACATCCTTCAACCCGACCGGCAGCCCATGCAACGGCCCGATGGGCATGCCAGACTGGCGGCGCGCATCAAGTGCACGGGCCTGCGTCATCACGTAATCACCATCCAGATAGGCCCATGCCTGAATTTCAGGCTCAAGGGCCGCAATCCGCTCTAGGCACGCCTCGGCATATTCCACCGCGCGCACCGCCCCACTTGCCAGACGGTCGCGCAATTCAACAACGTCAAGGTTAAGCAACGGATTAAGGGTCATGACCACATCCTCCTATCGTGCACCATAGAACAGATCAGGCAGATGGAACACGATCTGGGGGAAGGTATACATCAGCACCATGCTGACAATCACCATGAACAGGAATGGCATGATTCCCTTGAAAATATCCGTCAGCAAAACACCCGGAGGCGAAACGCCCTTAAGGTAATAGGCCGACATTGCCATTGGCGGCGTCAGGAAGGATGTCTGAAGGTTCAGCGCAACCAGAATGCCAAAGAACAGCGGATCAATATCAAACAGCGGCAGCAGCGGCAGGAAGATCGGCACGAAGATGATGATGATCTCCGACCATTCCAGCGGCCAGCCCAGCAGGAAGATGATCAACTGCGCCAGCAGCAGGAACTGAAGCGGCGTCAGATCAAGCCCGCCAACGAATTCGGCAATGACATGCTCGCCCCCCAGATATGAGAACACCGACGAGAACGTATAGGAACCGACAAACAGCCAGCACACCATCGCCGATGTCCGCACCGTCAGATAAACAGATTCCCGCAACCGGTCAAAGGTCAGCGCACGATACGCCAGCGCCAGAACCATCCCGCCCAGCGCCCCGATGGATGCCGCCTCGGTCGGGGTTGCCAGACCAAACAGGATCGATCCCAGAACCGCAAGAATAAGGAATGCCAGCGGGAAGAACGACGTCGCCAGCAACCAGAGAACCTTGAGCAGCGGCACATCGGGAATTTCATCCGATGTCGGACGCGGCGCGGCTTTGGGCTGCAACACGGCCCGCCCGACCACATAAAGCAGATAAAGCCCGACCAGTGTCAGTCCCGGCAACAATGCACCGGCATAAAGCCGCACGATCGATACCCCCGACGCCGCGGCATAAACAATCAGCATGATCGATGGCGGGATCAGAATACCCAGCGTCCCGCCAGCACAGATGATACCGGTGGCAAAGCTTTTGTCATAGCGCGCTTTCAGCATCGCGGGCAGTGCCAGCATCCCCATCAGGGTCACCACCGCACCGACAATCCCGGTCGCGGTGGCAAACAGCGCACAGGTCACAAGGGCCGCAACCCCCAACGAACCGGGGACATTTTTGGCGGCAATATTAAGTGTCGAAAACAACCGATTGACGATATTGGCGCGTTCAACGATGTAGCCCATGAACAGGAACAGCGGAACCGCGGTCAGGACCTCGTTGGACATCACCGTATATGTCTGGTTGATGAACAGATCGAATATCCGGTTATTCACCGCCCCTTCGACCCAGGTGATCGCCGATGTCAGACTATCGCTGTCCTCGGCCAGACGGTTAAAGGCACGCCACATGCGTCCTGCGTCAAAATAGGCGTAGTAACCAAAACCGATCCCCAGCGCCATCAGCGTAAACGCAACGGGAAAGCCAAGGAAAACAAGCATAATGAAGATGCCAAGCATCATCAGGGCGACATGTGCGTCAATCACGTTTGCAGCTCCGTTCGGACCGGTTATCGCGGAATTCGATTTGGTTAATTGTCTTTTGCGACATGCTGCTTCATCAGCAATTCTTCGGTTTCTTGGACATCGTCATCAGCACCCCGCCAGTATCCTTCGCGGATACACATGATGCAGCGCATGACCTGTGCGATCCCCTGAATGAACAGAAGAATGCCTGCGGCCACCATGATCGACTTGAACTGGAAAATCGGAACACCCGCCGGGCTGTTCACGCTGACTTCCCCGTATCCCCACGACCGTGACGAATATTTCCAGCCCGACAGGATCAGGGCGGTGATACCGGGAAAGAAAAAGAAGATGTAAAGCACAAGATCGACACTCGCCTGTGTCCGTGGCTTCCAGAGACGATAAAGGAAATCACCCCGCACATGGCCGCCGCGTGAAAGCGTATAGGCCCCGCCCATCATGAATAACGAACCATACATGATGAAGGACACATCAAGTGACCATGTCGTCGGTGCGTTGAAAACATAACGCGCCATCACTTCGTAACTCATTCCCAACGTCATCAGGATGATGAGCCACCCGAAAGCCTTGCCAAACCAGGCCGAAAGCTTGTCCGCGAATTCAATAAAACTGATCATGAAGTCTTTTCCGTTACCGTCGCAACCGCCCCGGAAACCACTGGTCCCCGGGGCAGCCTTTGGCTCAGACAAACCGTATGAAACCGGCCGGTTTCATTACAGTTTCAGTTTGCCCGGGAAGTAGTGATCATAGGCCAGCTGATAGTCCGGCGAGTTCATCAGTTCATAATAGGTCACGCGCTCAACCCAGGCACGCTGGCTATCAAGAACCTTTTTCATGAACGGATCTTCTTCAAGCTGCGGGATCAGCTTGTCCCAGGCTTCAAGCTGTGCGGCCAGAATTTCCTTCGATGTACGATGGATGGTAACGCCTTCGTCCGCAAGTTTCTGCAGGTCGGACGAATAGTTATCCATCGCCAGTGCCGTGTTCGACGTCGAAGCAGCCTCCACGCCATAGCGCAGGATCGCCTGTAGATCAGGGTCGAGATCTTCATAGAAATCACGGTTGAAGATGAACTCGAAGCTTTCGGACGCCTGATGATAGGACGACAGATAGTAGTTCTTCGCCACATCCTGCGCACCGAACCGCATATCCGATGACGGGTTGTTGAATTCGAACGCGTCAATAACGCCGCGTTCCATCGCCGGGACGATCTCACCGCCCGGAAGCTGTGCAACCGACATGCCCATCGATTGCAGCAGATCAGCCGCCAGACCCACGGTGCGGTATTTGAAGCCCTGAATATCGGCCACACCGTTAATCGTGCCTTTGAACCAGCCGAACGGCTGGGCTGGCATCGGGAAGCCAAGAAGACCAATCACGTTCAGCCCCATAACATCCTGGGTCAGCTCGCGATAGAATTCTTCACCGCCACCGGCATAGAACCAGCTCAGCATGGTGGTGGCCGAACCACCAAACACCGGGCCGGTACCAAACAGCGACGCCGCCTTGTTCTTGCCGTACCAGTAAACCGGCACGGAATGGGCGATATCGATCACACCATCATTGACGCCATCGAGAACCTGGAATGCCCCGATAACGGCACCAGCCGGCAGAAGGTCAACCTTCAGGCGACCACCCGACATGGCTTCGACACGATCAACATATTGCTGGGCAAACGTCATCCAGATATCGGATGACGGCCAGGACGTCTGCATTTTGACGACCAAAGGTGCCGGTTGCGCATGAACTGCCGGGGCGGCAAACAGCCCCGAAGCAGCAGCACCACCGGCAACAACACCGGTCGCACCCTTGGTAAGGAACGAACGGCGGGACACTTGCTTGGACTTCACGTCTTCAGGCGTAGGTATCTTTTTCATTACTTCCTCCCAGAATTATCGCCGCGACCGACAACTAATTGGCGGAAAACTGGCGATGATTTTAAGCCTTACATAGGGACAGACCCGATACAAGGAACATCGAATATTTGGCCTTCCACCATGTGGAAAACTTTCTTCGATTGTTATTTCCCGGACCCTGATGAATTCCGGGATGCAGCATGTTTTTGTTTTTGGCGCCGCGATCAGGCAACGCGATCCCGTGGTTGCCCACCGGAAAAGAAGGCATCAAGATTATCAAGTGCCCGAAACCCCATGGCATCACGCGTCTCTTCGGTTGCGGAGCCGATATGCGGTAACAGGAACACGTTTCTAAGGGCGGCCAGATCCGGGTTTCCGCCCGGTTCATTGCGGAAAACATCAAGCCCCGCGGCAAACAGTTTGCCGCTTTCAAGCGCCTTGACCAGTGCGGCCTCGTCAACAAGATTGCCGCGCGCCGTATTGATCAGGATCGCCCGATCCGGCAGCATTGCGATGGTCTTTTCATTGATAAGGCCGGTGGTTTCCGGTGTTGCCGGACAATGCAGCGACAAAACATCCGATACCGCCAGAAGCCCTTCGACCGTGTCGTGGAAAACAGCGCCTTTTTCAAGGGGGTCGGGCAAACGGGTCCGATTGTGGTAATGCACTTCCATGCCAAAACCGCGTGCGCGTTCGGCGGCCACCTGCCCGACACGGCCCATGCCAAGAACACCAAACCGCTTGCCGGTTACCTGCCGCCCGACCATGAAGGCCGGCGACCAGAAATCCCATTTTCCGGCCCGCACCATCGCATCGCCCTCGGCCCCACGTCTGGCCGCGCCTAGCATGCACAACATGGCGATTTCGGCCGTGGCATCGGAAAGAACATCGGGGGTGTTGGTGACCAAGATCCCGGCCTTCTTTGCCGCCTCAAGATCAACATGGTCAACACCGACCGAATGGTTGGCGATGATGCGCAACCGATCACCAAGATCGGCAATGACATCGGCACTGAAATGTTCGGAATGGCAGGGAAGAACGGCGTCAACATCCTGACAGCGCGCAAGCAGCTCCTCACGTGAAAACACATGATCCGCGTCGTTCAGAATGACCTGATAATCACGCGCCGCACGCGCCTGCACCGCATCGGTCAAACGCCGGGTGATCAGTAGCACCGGCTTTTCCGCCATCGTCTACTCCCTGTTTCCTGCATGGATTGCAGTTTTATTTATAATGCAATGAAACACCTTTGCGACAAACAGGGCAATAGACGATCAACTCATCGGGGTGTTTTTTCCACCAGATGGAATACCAGATAGTGATACGCTTCACGCCAAAGCCGCCCGAATCGCCCTTTCCGTAACGGCATCACAACGCAGATAAAAAACAGGCGGCCGATCAGTATGATCGCCATCTGTTTATCCCCGGATGTTCCGATTTGCGTGGTGGTTCCGTTTCGCAAAGATGGCCGCGGCCCCGCATGGGGTACCACTCGGACCAACGTGAACCACCACCGCGACAAATTTCATGCCGCTGCGTTTGCCTTTGCCTCTTTCCCAATTCACGCTTCTATGCACAAATATTGATATGTTCGATCTGCATTGGGGGGATCTATGCAGAAAGCTGTTTTCAAAGCACGCCGCCTATCACATGCAGGCACCCTGCTTGTCGCACTCATTGCCCTTGTCGGGTGCCAGACGACCGACATCACCACCGCGACCAGCGACTTTTTCAGTACGCTCACCAATGCGAGCGAAACTTCAGCCACTGCGCCTGCAACAAAGCAGGCCGCCTCCGCTGAAGCAAATACCGCGTCTGCAGCGCCTGAAAGCATGATAAAAAAGTCGCCATACAAATGGGGATTGCTATCCCTCCTCGTTGGCGGGGGTGGGCCAATCGGGGACGATTGGTATCTTTTTGTCTATCCCACCGCCAGCAGCCAAAATTTTGTTGGCGTCAACGGGCCAATGCTGACCGTTGCAAATACGCATAGCGTTCAACTATGGCCCGGCGATTATCGTGTCATCGTCCGACATAATACGGTCGATAAATTCGACAGGGTCGTTACGATTTCGGCCGGAGAAACGCTGCGCTTGACCGGAGAATACGGCTATTTCTCCAACTCCGTAAAATCCGAACGCTTTCCGTTTTACAACGAAAACCAGCTCCTGTTGGCCACTGTACTCAACAGGGCCGAAGACATCTTTCTGCCTGTCGTCGTTGCCTGGAGCGGGCAATGGAAGTTCGAGTTTCTCGGCCCGCAACTCAATGGTGAAGTCAACGGCCCCGGCACCGTTCGGATATCGAATGATGGCAATGAAGAAGCCCGCATTTTCGAGGCGAAAATTACCCCCGAAAGCATCACGGGCACGTTCGAACTGTCCGATGGCGGCAGGTTTGACGGACGCTTTGACCAGTCAGAATTCAGGCTGGACCCCAGCCCTATTGTAAAATGGAAGAATGGGGAAACCTTCGAAGGCACATTTGATGTTGTTGTGCCCAAGTCAGGCAAACTTAACCGCCGAAGCGGCTCGGTCTGGGAAGGCGAGATCGCCAAGGGCAACCCAACGGGCAAGGGCCGCATGACCGCCCCCGATGGTCACTGGGTTGAATACGACAATTATGAAATGAAAGAAAATTTCATCGGATTGCGGCCCTGTGGTTCGGTCTCGCAGCCTGATGGAACCTGTCCGTATTACAAGGGCAAGGAACTGGCATCAGAAGCCGAACTCAACGCAAAGATTGCCGAAGACAAACGCCTTGCCGAAATTGAACGCCAGAAACGCGAAGAACAGCGCAAGGCTGAAATGGCCGCCGCCGCTGCGGCAGCAGAAGCACAACGAAAAGCCGCCACCGAACAGGCCGCGCGCGAAGCCGCCATGCCGAAAAAGGCTGATGACTGCACCACCGCCACCGGCACCTTTAGCGCCGATGGCAACCTGACCACCTACACCATGAACGGATCAGGCAGCGGCAGCGGGCATTTCCGGCAATTCACCTATGGCGGCGGGGCACAGTATCAATTTGATATCGATTTTCAATTTGATACGACCCCGGACAGCATCACCTTCCAATATGATGAGGGCATATATCGCGATGCATCAAGTGGCGCAGTCCTGCAACGCACCTCGATCCCCGGAGGCAGTGCACGATGCAGCTTCAATGGCCGAATCCTGACCATTGATGGCAAGGAATTTGTGCGGAACTGAAAAATACGGGCCGCTACCATGCTGGCGGCGGCCCGATAGCCTGACACGGGATCAGACGGGAAGAACCCAAAAACGGGAACAGGATGTCTGGTTTATTTTCCCGGATAATACCCGGGGAATAAACGTTTAAATCTTGGTCCAGACCGCGCCGCTCTTTGCAGAACGGACCACGGCCTCGACAAATTTCATGCCTTTGACACCTTCATTGATCCCCGGGATCAGCATCGATGCCGCATCGGCCTTGCCATTGGTAATCCGCGCGATCAGTTGATCGGCGAAATCGGTATAAAGATTGGCAAAGCCTTCAAGATAACCTTCCGGATGGCCCGGCGGCACGCGGACCCCGCGCAAACCTGCCGATCCAATACCCGCCCCGCCGCGCGTCATCAATTTCGGGCGACCGTCAAGCGGGCGGTAATGCAGATGGTTGGGATGTTCCTGCGCCCATTCAATGCCGCCCTTGTCACCATAAACCCGAAGCCTGAGGCCGTTTTCATGGCCAATCGCCACCTGGCTTGCCCAAAGCATCCCGCGCGCGCCATTATCGTAGCGCAGCAGGATCTGCACATTATCGTCAAGCTTGCGGCCCGGCACGATGGCGTCGATATCCGCGCACAATTCCGAAATCTCAAGCCCGGTGACAAAATCGGCAAGGTTATGGGCATGTGTTCCGATATCGCCTAACGCCCCGCCCATCCCGGCCTTGGCCGGATCGGCACGCCAATGGGCCTGCTTGTTGTCGGTATCCTCGACGCGCGTTGCCATCCAGCCCTGCGGATATTCAACCTGTACTAACCGGATATCGCCAAGCTTCCCGTCACGAACCATCTGACGGGCTTCGCGCACCATCGGATAGGCGGTGTAATTGTGTGTCAACGCAAACAGAAGGCCGGTTTCGCGCACCTTGGCTGCCAGTAATTCGGCTTCCTCGACATTCAGGCAAAGCGGCTTGTCACAAATCACATGAATACCGGCATCCAGCATCGCCATGGCGGCTGGAAAATGCAGGTGGTTTGGCGTGACAATCGCACAGGCATCAATGCCGTCCGCGCGCGCCGCTTCCTGTTTGGCCATGTCGGCAAAACTGTCATAGGACCGGTCCGGCGCAATAAACAGTTCCGCCGCCGACGCACGCGCCACATCGGGCTTGGACGACAACGCCCCGGCAACCAGTTCGTAGCGATCATCAAGGCGGGCGGCAATGCGATGCACCGCGCCGATAAACGCCCCCTGCCCGCCGCCAACCATGCCAAGGCGGATGCGCCGCGCCGGATTTTTCGTCTCAGTCATGTCAATCTCCGTCCTGATTGGTTTTCTGCTGCCGGACTTAATCAAGCCCCAGCAGGCGACGATTGGTGGCCTCGTCCGTGCCGCCATCGGCGAAATCGTCAAATGCCTTTTCGGTCACGCGGATAATGTGGTTGCGAATGAAATCGGCCCCTTCGCGCGCGCCGTCTTCGGGATGCTTCAATGCGCATTCCCATTCCAGCACGGCCCAGCCATCAAAATCAATCGCCGCAAGCTTCGAAAAGATCGCGCCAAAATCAACCTGCCCATCGCCAAGCGACCGGAACCGCCCCGCACGCCCGACCCAGCTTTGATACCCGGAATAAACGCCCTGCCGCCCGGTCGGATTGAACTCCGCATCCTTGACGTGGAACATCTTGATCCGGTCGGCATAGATATCGATGAAATCAAGGTAATCCAACTGCTGCAACACAAAGTGGCTCGGATCATAAAGGATGTTGCACCGCGCGTGGTTCCTGACCCGCTCAAGGAACATCTCGAACGTCACGCCATCAAACAGGTCCTCGCCCGGATGAATTTCATAGCAGACATTGACGCCATTTTCCTCGGCCACATCAAGGATCGGCAACCAGCGTTTCGCCAGTTCGTCAAACGCGGTTTCAATCAGACCCGCCGGGCGTTGCGGCCACGGATAGACATAGGGCCACGCAAGCGCACCGGAAAATGTCGCATGATCCCCAATGCCCAGATGGCGCGATGCCCTGATCGCATCCTTCACCTGATTGACCGCCCATTCCTGGCGCGCCTTGGGATTGCCGCGTACTTCGGGGGCGGCAAACCCGTCAAACATCTCGTCATAGGCCGGATGCACCGCCACAAGCTGCCCCTGCAAATGGGTCGAAAGCTCGGTAATCTCGACACCATGCTCGGCCAGAATGCCCTTGGCCTCGTCACAGTAATCCTTGCTTTGGGCAGCCTTCTCAACATCGAACAGGCGCTTGTCCCAGCTCGGGATCTGCACCCCCTTATAGCCAAGCGACGCCGCCCAGCGTCCGATATTGGAAAGGCTGTCAAACGGGGCCTCGTCCCCGGCAAACTGGGCAAGGAAAATCGCCGGTCCCTTAAGCGTTTTCATACTGACCTCGTGTGTTTTCTTCCGGGTGGCCCGGATGTCATCTGGTGACGAATGTGATGTAAAATCAAACCCCGCCCGGCCTGTCGTGACAGGGCGGGGTTCCTTCTGCCTGCTCGCGTTTATGCGCTCACGCCAAACCCGATCAGAACGGGCTATCCGGGAAATAGAAGTTCTCGGCATTTTCCTGGGTCACGACGGTCGCACCCAGAATGTAACGGCCTTCAACCGCCGCATTGGAAACGAACTTCATCGCCGTAATATCCATCGCGGTTGCGATCATCGATGGCGGATACAGAACGTCAATCGGGGTCAGTTCATCACCATCCATCACGCGCTTGATGATGTCCTTCATGCCAGCCCCGCCAACGATGAACAGTTCATCGGTCCGGTCGGCCTGCTTGACGGCTTCGATCACGCCAAGCGCGATGTCATCATCCTGCGCCCAGACAGCATCGATTTCCGGGAAGCGCGACAGGAAGTCCTGCATGACTTCATACCCGTCATCACGGTTCCAGTTGGCGTGCTTCATATCAAGGACCTCGATATCCGATCCTTCGATTGCCGTCATGAAACCTTCGACGCGTTCCTCGTCAATCACGGTCGGGATGCCACGCAGGATGACGATCTTGCCTTTGCCATCCAGACGATCCTTGATGTATTCGCCCGATACACGGCCCAGTTCCGGGTTGTTACCGGCAACATAAACATCCTCGATCCCCGGCAGCGAAAGGCCACGGTCAACCACGGTAACAAATTTGCCCGCTTCCTTGACCTGCTGGACCGGCACGGTCAGCGGATCGGATTCAAACGGTAGAACCACCAGCGCATCGATATTCTGAACCGATACCAGATCTTCAAGATCGTTGGCCTGTTCGCCCGCGCCATTGGCGGTCACAACAATGACATCAAGGTTCGGATAGGTCGCCTCAAGGCGCTTTTCGGCCTGTTCGGCGTGATAGTTCAGACCACCAGCCCAGCCATGGGTCGCCGCCGGGATCGAAACCCCGATCTTGATTTTTTCCTGTGCCAGTGCCGTGGTCGATGCCAAGGTCGATGCAAGACCAAGGCCCACAACGCAGGCCGCCCCAAGAAACTTTGTAATCGTTTTCATTCAAGCTTCCTCCTGATCAAAAAATGATTCTGTACGTCATCTTGAACCGGACGTTGATCGCCGGTTATTTGCTTTTCTTGCGTCGCCAGTCCCCGCGTTGCAGGAACACGGCAACGATAATGATCAAGCCCTGAACAGCCCCGTTCAGGTAATTGCTGATCGCATCGGTAAGGTTAAGGATATTGCCAATCGTGGTCAGCATGATCGCCCCGACCACCGTGCCCCAGATACGGCCATAACCGCCCTTAAGCATCGTGCCGCCGATGATCACCGCTGCAATCGCTTCAAGTTCCCAAAGAACACCGGTCGAACTCGATGCCGACCCAAGGCGGGGCACATAAATGATGGTCGCAATCGACACACAAAGCCCCTGAATGACATAGGTCATCGTCTTGACCCGGTCGACATGGATCGCCGAATAACGCGCCACCTGCTCGTTCGAGCCGATGGCAAAACATTTGCGCCCGAACGGCGTCATGTTGAGCAACACATAACCCGCCACCGCCACGGCAAGGAACACCAGAACCGGCACCGGAATGCCCAGCAATTCGCCGTAATAAACCGGGCGATAGGTGCCGCGCACCTCGAAATCAAGCGACAGCGTCCCACCATCGGCCATATAGGTCACAAGCGACCGATAAATCCCCATCGTGCCAAGGGTGACGATAAAGGCCTCGATCTTGCCCTTGGTACTGACCAGGCCATTCACCGCCCCGGCCCCGATACCAAGAATGATGCTTACCACAATCCCGATCAGAACGGTCTCAAGCCCCGGTCCGAGTGTCTCGACCAGCGTATTCATGACCACGATCATCGCACCGGATATGAACGCCGCCATCGAACCGACCGAAAGATCAATCCCGCCCGCCGTAATCACAAAGGTCGCCCCCACCGCGATAATGCCGATAAAGGCCGCACGGGTGAAAATATTCGAAAGGTTGCCGCCACTCAGAAAGGCATCATTGATCGCCGTTCCCAGAACAAACAACACGACAAGGGCCATAAACGGGCCAAGCGCCTTGAAATCGATGGAAAAACGGGGCGAGGCACTGGCCTCGCGGCGCTCAAGGCTACTCATGAACAGACACTCCCTCCTGGCCTGAAATTCCTGTCGCGTGCCGCATGATTTCATGTTCGTTGCGGTCGTTTCCTTCAAGAATGCCGGTAATGCGGCCTGCCGCCATGACCGCGATGCGATCTGACAGGCCCAGCATTTCCGGCATTTCCGACGACAGGAGAATGACGGATTTTCCGCGATCGGTCAGATCGCCGATAAAATGGTAAATCTGGCTTTTGGTGCCGATATCGATGCCGCGTGTCGGCTCGTCGATGATCACGATATCCGGATCGGTTTCCATGACCTTCGCCAGCAACAGCTTTTGCTGATTGCCCCCGGAAAAATCACCGACCTTGGCCTTGCGGTCCGCCGCCCGGATGTCAAATGCCTTAATCGCTTTTTCAAGGGCGGCTTCTTCGGCCTTGCGATCAACAATCACGCGCCCGAATTTTTCCAGCGCCAGCAAGGTCAGGTTGGGCCGCATATCCATATTCAGCAACAACCCGCTGCCCTTGCGATCCTTGGTCAGATAGGCAATGCCGCTGTTTTTGGCATCCTGCAAACTGGTGATGCGAACCGGCGCACCATTGCGCTCTATCGTGCCCGATGACCGCTCGCGAAGGCCGATGATCGCCTCCATCAACGCCGTCCGCCCCGCGCCGACAATCCCGGCAAAGCCAAGAACCTCGCCCTTATGCAGATCAAAACTGGCATCGCGCACCTGCCCCGGAACCGAAAGATCACGCACCGATAAAACAATCGGCGCGCTGGTATCGGAAACCCGGTGCGGGAACATCTGTTTGATGTCGCGCCCGACCATAAGCCGCGCCATGTCATCCTTGCTAAGCCCCACCACCGGTTCGGTCACGATATGGCGGCCATCGCGCAGCACGGTCACGCGGTCGGCAATCGCCTTGATTTCATCAAGCTTGTGGGAAATATAAAGGATCGCGACACCCTGTTCGCGCAGACGCCGGATCTGATCAAACAGGATTTCAACCTCCCGCCCGGTCAGAACCGCGGTGGGTTCATCCAGGATCAGGATATCGGCCTTTTTGCTAAGTGCCTTGGCAATTTCGACCATCTGGCGATCGGAAACCGAAAGCTCACGAATACGGGTACGCGGATCGACATCGCATTGAAGCTGATCCAGAAGCCGCTTGGCCTCTGCGCGCATCGCGGTTTTATCAAGGAACCATCCCCGCTTGATCTCACGACCCAGAAAGATGTTTTCTTCAACGCTAAGCTGTTCGGCAAGGTTAAGCTCCTGATGGATCAGGATAACCCCATGCCCCTCGCCCGCCTCGCTATCGGCAAAGCTGACCTCCGCCCCGTCAAGGACAAGCCCGCCCTCGGTCGGTTCGTGATAGCCCGACAGGATTTTAACCAGCGTTGATTTGCCGGCACCGTTTTCGCCCAAAAGCGCATGCACTTCCCCCGCATACAGATCGATGGAAACATCGAAAAGCACCTGGGCCGGGCCAAATGATTTGCAAATCTTCCGACCGGACAGGCGTATTTTGCCCTCCGTGCCGGGATTAACGGCATGAACAGCCGCATCCGTCATCTATGTAACCTCCCTAGCGCCGCATTGATGCGATCAACTTTTGATTGCCTCTTGTGTAAACGTTTTCATTATTTATGTAAACCTTTACATTTACCGCATTGTGATGAAAATCACGTCGGAAATCCGGCCTTCGCACGGGCATCAATGCCGCTGGACAGCGTATCAGCGGCAGAGTAGGAAGAAGCATGATCGAAAAAATCGCGACGATTGAAGATGTTGCCGAACATGCCGGGGTATCCATTGCCACCGTCAGCCGCGCCTTGCACAAACCCCATGTGGTTTCCGAAAGCACGCGCGAAAAGGTGCAAACCGCCATCGCCGCGACCGGTTATACCGCCAATGTCATGGCCCGAAACCTCCGCCTGAACCGGTCGGGCATGATCCTTTTGCTCGTACCCGATATCGGCAACCCCTTCTTTTCGGAAATTCTATCAGGAATCGAACAGGGCGCCAGCAAGGCGGGCTATAACGTCCTGATCGGCGATACCCAGAACGAACCCGAACGCGAGGCCACCTACGCCGCCTATCTGCGCAGCAATCAGGCCGATGCGATGATCCTGCTCAATGGTCGCCTGCCCGCACCGCTGGCCAACACCCCGCGCGGGATCATCCCGCCGGTGGTCATTGCCTGCGAACGCATTCCGGGCTGCAACCTGCCGACCGTGATTATCGACAATGAAAAGGCCGCCTTTAGCGCGACCAAACATCTGCTCGACCTCGGCCACAGCCGCATCGCCCATATCGCCGGCCCCGCCAGCAACATCCTGACGACGGATCGCGTCGCCGGATATCGCCGCGCACTATCAAGCAGCGGCATCGAAGCCAACCCGTCCCTGATCTATAGCGGCGATTTTTCGATTGAATCGGGTATCTCGGCGGCGCGCGCCCTGCTCAAAGACATCAAAAACCGCCCGACGGCGTTTTTCTGCTCATCGGACGGCATGGCAATCGGCGTCATTGTCGCGGCCAAGGAACTTGGGCTTCGCGTGCCCCACGATGTTTCCGTCGTCGGGTTCGATGATATCCATCTCGCCGCCAATTACGACCCGCCCCTGACAACCGTGCGTCAACCGCGCCGACGTCTGGGTGAACAGGCCATTTCGCTGCTCCTCGCCCGGCTCGATAAAACCGGAACCATCCCGGAACCGGCGGAAAATCCGGTCATTGTCCCGACCGAGCTGATCATCCGCCAAAGCACCGGCCCCTGCCCAAATTAATCAGCGATCAGCGATTGGCGATCTTCTGCCATTCCTCGTAAACGGCCCGCGCCCGATCTTCGTGGTCGCCACTGTATTTCGGCTGATCGGCGGCAAAGATTTCAAACCGGATGCCGTTCGGATCACGGATGAACAACCGCCGCGATTTCCCGTCATCCTCGTTATGGTAAACCACCTTGTGCTGGAACAAATGGTTCTGCCAGGCAATCACATCACGCGGCGCATCGCAGCGCAACCCGATATGAAACACGTCATCTGGCATATCGGGATCATCGGGATACGGCCCGGTATCGGCTGGCCAGTCAAAGAATGACAGCCGCGTCCCATCAGAAAGCGCAAAGGTAATCAGCAGATAATCGCTTTTCCACGACGGACTGTAACCGCTTTCGGCATGAACCAGCCGGGCCTTCAGAACACGGGAATAAAAATCATCCGTCGCCGCAAGATCGCGGGTGGGAAAGGCCAAGTGATCGACACTGACGGGTGCAGGCATGGACGCCTCCTCATTTGTCGCTTGGGTGATTGGGGTCAGGCCCCTAAATCATTATAAAACTTAGTCATCCGATCCCGATGATCAAGGGCCAAACGTCTGGCAACCTGTCATTTCTGACACCATCAATGGTATCGGCACCTCGATAGGTGCTCAGTGTCAGCACCCCTGACCGGGCCCGGCCTGCAACCCGGCTTCAACCCGCGCCATGGCGCGCTCAAACACCGCCGTATCGTCAAGCGCACGCGACAAAACCAGCGCCCCCTGGATCGATAAAATCGCATCTTCGGCGATATCCGATGCCCGGTCCGCATCATGGCCGATCCGCACAAGCGCCTGCCGAAGCGACCGTTGCCAACCGGCAAAATAATCGCGGATTGCGTCGGAAAAACGGTCACGCACATTATCAAGTGCAAACGCCCCGATCAGGCACACCCGCTTTCCCGACCGGAAATAGGTCGCAACCGACCGGCACATTTCCAAGATCGCCGCCCGCGGGTCATCCCCGTCACGCAGCGGCTTGTAAACCGCGTCCTCGAACCAGCCATCGATCTCGCGAAGCACTTCGGATGCCATCTGCTCTTTGCCGCCGGGAAAGAAATGATAAAGGCTGCCCTTTCCCAGACCCGTCCGGCTCCCGATCAGTGAAAGGCTCGCCCCTTCATAGCCATACTCGCGGAAAATCTCCGCAAGGACGGGAATAACATCGGAACGCTCCGCGATAATCTTTGGCATGGCTTACTTATAATCCCAGATCGGACAGGCCCGGATGATCAGCCGGACGCGGCCCCGAACGATCCCAGAAGAATTTGCGATCTTCTTCACGGATCGGCATGTCATTGATGCAGGCAAACCGGCGATGCATCTGGCCATTGTCGGCAAATTCCCAATTCTCGTTGCCATAGGCCCGATACCAGTTCCCCGAATCATCGCGATACTCATAGGCAAAACGCACCGCGATCCGGTTGCCGTCATGCGCCCACAACTCTTTGATCAATCGATATTCAAGCTCCTTGTTCCATTTGCGGGTCAGAAAGGCAATGACCTCCTCACGACCATTGGCAAATTCCGCACGGTTCCGCCAGATCGTATCGACCGTATACGCCAGCGACACCCGCGCTGGATCACAACTGTTCCAGCCATCTTCGGCCATGCGGACTTTCTGGGTTGCAGTTTCCCGCGTAAAGGGCGGCAGGGGTTGACGTAGTTCGGACATGATTTTCTCCTTCATTTTGTACCAATTGGTAAACTATGTTCCAATCGGTACAAAAAAGCAATCGCCAAAATCCCGTTAGGGCTTTTTGCCCCCCTACCATGCAAAATCCGCGATTTGGTGATATTGTCGGAAATCGGACATGCGCAAAGCCCCGCCGGACCGCGCCAAGTTTCACGAAACGGAAACCTGCATGTGATCGCTGCCTGTTTCCCTATGAAATCAGATGGTTAATGCCGCAAACCCTGCTTTAAACGCCCCGCCAACCGCGCCGATCAACAGGCCATGCGATCATACAATGCGGTCATACTGTTGACCCATGTGCGCGCCGCTGCTATTGGGTCGCGGCGCATGCGATACAGGCACAGAACGCCTTCGCATCGATGGTATGAAATTCGTTGGCGCAAACCGGGCTTGAATGCCGAACCTTGCGGGGAATGTTTGCCGGTCGACGGACGTTTTCCGTGTTGTCTTTTCGGTCCCTGAAAACAGGGCCTTCGGTCGAGGAACCAGAATACGATGCCGCATACGCCTTATTATCTGATCGATAAATCGAAACTGCTGCGCAACATGGAAAAGATCGCCTATGTGCGCGAACATTCCGGCGCAAAGGCGTTGCTGGCACTAAAATGCTTTGCAACCTGGTCGGTCTTCGATTTCATGTCGGACTATATGGATGGCACGACGTCCTCGTCGCTGCACGAAGTCAAACTGGGCCGCAAAAAATTCGGCAAGGAAACCCATGCCTATAGTGTGGCCTATGCCGATTCCGAAATCGACGAAGTCATCGAAAATGCCGACAAGATCATCTTCAATTCCATCAGCCAGCTTAACCGCTTTGCCGATGCTGCATCGGGCATCGTGCGCGGCCTTCGCCTGAACCCGCAGGTTTCAAGTTCCAGCTTCGATCTGGCCGATCCGGCCCGCCCGTTTTCGCGCCTTGGCGAATGGGACGTCACCAAGGTCGAGGCCGTCATGGACCGCATTTCCGGCTTCATGATCCACAATAACTGTGAAAACGCCGATTTCGATCTGTTCGACAAAATGCTGGGCGATATCGAAACCAAGTTCGGCTCGCTTCTGTCGCGTGTCGAATGGGTCAGCCTCGGCGGCGGCATTCACTTCACCGGTGACAATTACCCGCTTGATAAATTCTGCGCCCGGCTCAAGGCCTTCTCGCAAAAATACGGCGTTCAGGTTTATCTCGAACCGGGCGAGGCCTCGATCACCAAAAGCACCACCCTTGAGGTCACCGTGCTTGATACGCTGTTTAACGGCAAAAACCTTGCGATTGTCGATAGCTCGATCGAAGCCCACATGCTCGATCTTCTGATCTATCGCGAAACCGCCAAGATCGAGCCGAACACAGGCGATCATACCTATATGATCTGCGGCAAATCCTGCCTTGCCGGTGACGTTTTTGGCGAATTCAATTTCGAAAACGAGATCAGGGTCGGCGACCGCATTTCCATTCAGGATGCCGCCGGTTACACCATGGTCAAAAAGAACTGGTTCAACGGTGTCGGCATGCCGTCCATCGTGATCAAGGAACTCGACGGTAGCGAACGCGTTATACGCGAATTCACCTTCGATGATTATGTTTCGAGCCTTTCGTAAAAAGGCGCTTTGGGTTTCATCTATTCGAAAAAGGGAGTTTTTGGCCCGAAATGAAGAAGAATGTTCTGATTATCGGCGCAGGTGGCGTCGCACAGGTCGTCGCGCATAAATGTGCACAGCATAATGATGTGCTTGGCGATATCCATATTGCGTCGCGTACTGCGGAAAAATGCCAGAAAATCATCGACAGCATTCATGAAAAGAAAAACCTGAAGAATGCCGGCACGCTCGAAGGTCATGCGCTTGACGCAACCGATATCGATGCCACCGTCGCATTGATCAAAAAAACCGGCTGCGAAATCGTCATCAATGTCGGTTCCGCCTTCATCAACATGCCGGTCATGTCGGCCTGCATCAAGGCGGGCGTTGCCTATCTTGATACCGCCATCCATGAAGAACAGGACAAGATCTGCGAAACCCCGCCCTGGTACGCAAATTACGAGTGGAAACGCCGTGAAGAATGCAAAAAGGCCGGTGTCACCGCGATCCTGGGCGTCGGTTTTGATCCGGGCGTGGTCAATGCCTATGCCAAACTCGCGGTCGAGGATTACTTCGACAAGATTGACTCGATTGACATCATCGACATCAATGCCGGCAGCCACGGCAAATATTTTGCCACCAATTTCGACCCGGAAATCAATTTCCGCGAATTCACCGGCACGGTCTATTCCTGGCAGAACAACGCCTGGCAGGAAAACAGGATGTTCGAGGTCAAGAAAATCTGGGACATGCCGGTTGTCGGCGAAAGCCAGACCTTCATGACCGGCCATGACGAAGTCCATTCCCTCTCACAGAATCTGGACGTCCCCAATGTCCGTTTCTGGATGGGCTTTGGCGATCATTACGTCAATGTCTTCACGGTCCTGAACAATATCGGCCTGCTCTCGGAAAAGCCGGTCACGACGGCCGAGGGCCTCGAAGTCGTGCCGCTCAAGGTCGTCAAGGCCTGCCTGCCCGATCCAAGCTCGCTGGCCCCCGACTATACCGGCAAAACCTGCATCGGCGATCTGGTCAAGGGCCGCAAGGACGGCAAGGAAACCGAAGTCCTGATCTATAACGTTGCTGACCACAAGGACGCGTACGAGGAAGTCGGAAGCCAGGGCATTTCCTATACCGCTGGCGTTCCGCCCGTCGCAGCCGCCATGCTGATCGCAACCGGCGAATGGGATGTGAAAAAGATGGCAAATGTCGAAGAACTGCCATCCAAACCGTTCCTGAACCTGCTCAACCACATGGGTCTCCCGACCCGCATCAAGGATACCAATGGCGACCGGGCGCTTGATTTCGCCTAAGCCATAATCCTGATGATCCAAAATACGAACGGCGGGCTTTGATGCCCGCCGTTTTTATTTAAGCGACCCCAGAACCGCGAGGCTCTCATAGCGCTTGATATAG
The DNA here is from genome assembly GCF_040549275.1 of Thalassospira sp. MBR-102. NCBI lineage: Bacteria > Pseudomonadati > Pseudomonadota > Alphaproteobacteria > Rhodospirillales > Thalassospiraceae > Thalassospira > Thalassospira sp. MBR-102. The sequence continues at coordinate 95,549 of NZ_JBEPTC010000010.1, read as the reverse complement.
GGCTGATGAAAAACCCGATCCACGAACGCGCTATATTCATCCATATCGGCGACCTGAATGCGCAGGACAAAATCATGTGCCCCGGTCACGTGATGGCATTGCACGACTTCGGGCATTTTGCCGAATTCCTCGCGCATCAGCATATAGCGATCCGGCCGGTCACGATCCATGGTCAGCAAAACAATGATCATCATCCGTTTGCCAAACACCTTGGGCGACACAATCGCAACGTCGCGTTCGATCACGCCGCTTTCGCGCAAACGCTGCACCCGGCGAAGACACGCCGCCGATGACAATCCCACCTGTGCCGACAATTCATTTCCCGTCAGGCGACTGTTCTGCTGCAACAGTTCCAGCAGGCGATAGTCGAATTTATCAAGTTCGGTCAAAATGCCCCTGCCCCAAACCCATGGCTCTCAATACGCCCGAAACAATGACCGAACCGGGCCGATAAGAAAAATCGTTTTTACGTAAAATTTGCGGAAATTTCGCACGCTTTTGCGATCTTTGCGTACCGAACTCGCGCAAGGCAGGCTAATTTTTACCTGTGTTCGAAACCGATCTCGAACTCATTAGCAAAAGCAAACTAGCGAGCCAGCATCATGCCAGCACAGATCACGACAAACTCCCTCGTCGCCACCGCCCCCCATGCCGGGCCGACCGCGCACGCGTCGTTCGGCACATTTGTCTGGCGCTGGCTCGTCCTTTCCGTTCAGACGGTTGCGCACCGCCGCAAGATCGCCCGCGATGCCGCATTGTTGCGCGACTATCCCGATTTCATGCTGCGCGATATCGGACTTGACCGCAGCGCTATTGAACAGGCCTGCCAGACCGGCAAACCGGCCAGCAGCAATTAACGCGGACAAAGATCAGGATGGGCGCGCGCAAACGCGTCCATCGCAAGGCACCGCTCGGCAATCTGGTTGACCATCGGAAGGTGGCTTAAATCAACCTCCCACCGCCGCGCATTATAAATCTGCGGGATCAGACAGATATCGGCCATCGAAGGCTGATCCCCATGGCAAAAGCTGCCTGTGCCCGGATGATCCAGAAGCCGCTCAAACGCTTCAAGCCCCGCGCCGATATATTTCCCCATCCATGCCAGCCGCACCTTGGCCGGGTCCTCGCCATGGGCCTCGGCCTGTTTCATGACATTGCCGACAACACCCAGATTACAGACTGGGTGAATATCCATCGCAATCGCATGCGAAAGTGCGCGCACCCGCTGCCGCCCGACCGCATCCTTCGGCAGGAACCCCGCATCCTTTCGGGTTTCATCAAGATATTCGATGATTGCAAGTGACTGGGTCAGCACCAACCCGTCGATCTCAAGGGCGGGCACCAATCCCTGCGGATTACGCTTGCGGAAATCAGGCGCTTTATGCGCCCCCGCCACAAGGTCAATCGCAACGGTCTGATACGCCATATCCATCAGCGAAAGCGCAATCCTGACCCGATAGCTGGCCGAAGACCGCCAATAATCATACAGGATGACGTCGCTCATGGTTCGTACTTCACAACGCTCTGGTCAATCGCGCCAAAGATCGACTGACCATTGGCATCGCGCATCTCGATCCGGACCTGATCACCAAACTGCATGAACGGGGTTTCCGGTTTGCCGTTTTCAATGGTTTCGATCATGCGGATTTCGGCAATGCAGGAATATCCCGCCCCGCCCTGCGCCACCGGCTTGCCCGGCCCACCGTCAAGCTTGTTCGAAACCGTGCCCGACCCGATGATCGATCCGGCACAAAGCGGGCGGGTTTTCGCGGCATGCGCAATCAGTTGGGCAAAATCAAAGGTCATATCGACCCCGGCATTGGCCCGGCCAAATGGCTTGCCGTTCAGATCAACGCAAAGCGGCAGGTGAACCTTGCCACCATCCCACGCATCGCCAAGTTCATCGGGCGTCACCGCCACCGGCGAAAAGGCCGAGGACGGCTTGGACTGGAAAAAGCCAAACCCCTTGGCAAGTTCACCGGGGATCAGACCCCGCAACGACACATCATTAACCAGCATGATCAAACGGATCGCATCGCGCGCCTGATCAATCGATGCACCCATCGGCACGTCACCCGTGATGACGGCAATCTCGCCTTCCATATCAATGCCCCAGGCCGTATCGGCCATGGCGATATCATCACGCGGCCCCAGGAAACTGTCCGAACCGCCCTGATACATCAGCGGATCGGTCCAGAAGGTGTCGGGCATTTCCGCACCGCGCGCCTTGCGCACCAGCTCAACATGGTTGACATAGGCCGACCCATCCGCCCACTGAAACGCACGTGGCAACGGCGAATGCAGCTTGGCTTCATCAAGCGCGAAACGTTTGGCAATCGTCGATCCGGCGGCGATTTCATCGGCCAGTTCGCGCAAGCGCGGCGCAACATCGTCCCAGTTATCAAGCGCTGCCTGCAATGTCGGCGCAATCGCACTGGCATCGACATATTCGCCAAGGTCTTTGGTCACCAGAACAAGCTGGCCGTCACGGGTGCCGTTTTTAAGGGTTGCGAGTTTCATCGGTTTTATGCCTCCGGCATTCCTGTCGTTAAGTCCTGTGATGTTCTTTTTACCGGTCGCCGTTTACGGGCGACCTTCCGGCGTGCCATCAAATTTGCGCTCCAGCCCGTCCCAGCAATCAAGATAATCATCCTGAAGCGTTTCAAGTTCGGCGGCAAATTTCGTCAATTGCTGCGGAAAACGGGTTTCAAACATGAAGGCCATCGTGCCCTCAAGCTTCTGCGGGCCAAGCTCCCCGTTTGATGCCTTTTCAAACCCGAATGCATCGGGCCCATGGGCCAGCATCATGTTATGCAGGCTCATGCCACCGGGAACGAAACCCTTTTCCTTGGCATCATATTGCCCGCAAATCAGCCCCATGAATTCCGACATGATATTGCGGTGATACCATGGCGGGCGGAAGGTATGCTCCGCCACCATCCAGCGCGGCGGGAAGATGACAAAATCGATATTGGCCGTCCCCGCCTCGCCCGATGGGGCGGTTAGCACGGTAAAGATCGACGGATCGGGATGATCAAACAGGATCGCACCCACCGGCGAAAATGTCCGAAGATCATATTTGAACGGCGTGTAATTGCCATGCCACGCCACAACATCCAGTGGCGAATGCCCGATCCCGGTTTCATGAAACTGCCCGCACCATTTGATCAGGATACGGCACGGTGTTTCCTTATCCTCATAGGCCGCCACAGGCGTTTTGAAATCACGCGGATTGGCAAGGCAGTTGGCCCCGATCGGCCCGCGTTCCGGCAGGGTGAATTTCGCCCCGTAATTTTCGCAGACATAGCCGCGCGCACCACCATCAATCCCCGGCGTCAGGATCGACACCTTGAACATCATGCCACGTGGGATCAATGCGATTTCAAGCGGTTCGACATCCATGATGCCAAGTTCGGTAAAAATCCGAAGCGTGCCGCTTTCGGGCACCACCAGCAATTCGCCATCCGCATTGAAAAAATAGTCATCCACCATATCGGTGTTGCACACATATACGTGGCTTGCCATGCCGGTCTGGGTCATGGCGTCCCCGGCCGTGGTCACGGTGCGCATACCGGAAATGAAATCGGTGGGTTTGCTTGGCATCGGCACCGGGTCCCAGCGCAACTGACCAAGCGCAAGGCTATGGTCATTCACACATGGGGCGGTTTTCCATTCCGGCAGGGCAAAGGGTTTGAACCGCCCGTTATGGCGCACACTGGGCCGCATCCGATACAGCCACGACCGTTCATTGGTGCCACGCGGCGCGGTAAAGGGCGAGCCCGAAAGCTGTTCGGCATAAAGGCCATAGGCACATTTCTGCGGACTGTTCTGCCCCTGCGGCAAGGCACCGGGCAGACTTTCGGTTTCGAAATCATTGCCAAAACCGGGCATGTAACGCAGATCGTTCGCAACGCCGTTTGCAGCATTTCCGGCGGTTCCATTGGTAACGTTGTGATCCGTCATTGCCTTTTTCCTACCAATCTTCGATATAGTTACATCCGTAACTGTAATTTTTGTAACTATCAAACAGCCTTTTGAAGCCATGAAATCCGCGAAATCCGAATTCGATCTGCACCGCTTTCTGCCATTCCTGATGCACCACGCCAGCGAAAAGGTCAGTCTTGGCTTTCGCGACATCTATCGCGACCGATACCGGATGACGCGATCCGAATGGCGGGTTCTGGCAACCCTTGGGCAATATGGCGCGCTTACCGCGACCGAAATCGTCACCCATACGGGGCTTCACAAAACCAAGGTATCCCGTGCCGTTTTTTCCATCGAACAACGCCGCTGGCTCCGACGCGTCCAGAACGAAAATGATCGTCGCGTTCATCGCCTTGAACTGACCTCGCAGGGCCAATCGGCCTTTCAGTCGCTGTGCGAAGCAGGCATTGCCTATGACAAAAAGGTCCGCGATTTTCTGGGCGATGCGGATTTCAAACGTCTTTCCGACCTCCTGACAAAGCTGAATGATCTTTGATAATTTCTGTTTGAATGTCCTCGGCCTCATCGCGCGGCTTCCCGCCCCAGCTCTGGGTGAAATCGGCAATCGCGCGTAAAAACACGTCAAAGGCCGGTTGCCCCGGCTGAAAATAATTGGCCTTCGGGTTCATCAGGGTCACGCAACACGCCACCGCCCCGTCCAGATTATAGACCGGCGCACTGATCGCCGATAAACCCGGCACGATATCACCCTCGATCACCGCCGCACCGCGTTCGCGTGTCGCGGCAATCAATCGGTTCACCGTCGCATCATCCCAATGCAGGATATCCTGTTCGGCCCGGATCACATGCTCAATCGCCCCACGCGGCATGGTCGATAAAAACGCCTGCCCGGTCGCGGACCGCAATAACGGCATCACCGTGCCAAGCCCCATGGTCGATATGATCGGCGGCCCGCCATGTTCCGTCCGGATCAGGACCGGCCCGCGTTCGCCCCAGATCGCCAGATGCCCGGACGACCGCAAATCAATCGCCAGATTGCGCAAAAGCCTTCCGGCCCGCATCACCACATCATTGCGTTCAATCGCCGAAATACCCATCCGCAACGCCATCGGACCCAGCCCGTAAAGCCCGGTCAGATCATCCTGCCAGGCAAGACCGATCCGAACCAGACTCGCCAGATAGCGATGAACCTTTGCCGGCGGCATATCAACCGCCGCAGCCAGATCCTTTAACGGCACCGGGAATTTGAAATCACACAATGCGGCAATGATCACGCCGCTGACCTCGACCGACTGAATGCCCTTGCGCGTATCGGCCGCATCAACCGCGTCAGCAATGTCGATTTCGGTATCGGCAACCGGGATGTTTTTCGATGGGGCTTTGGTCAAAATTTACCTGCATAAATTTCATATTGCGTAATTGATTATATATATCATAATTCCAATTCAAAGAAAAAACAGCATTCCATACAGACCACAACAGATCAGATACCGATGATCAGGACGCGGAAAACCCATCAGCAACCGATGCGCCCTTGGCACCCGCCCGATCAAAAGCCCGAACAAACACACGATCAAAAAAACAGGGAGAGGAACATGAAACCGATGAAACTTCGCAACACATTGCTTGGGCTTCTGGCCGGGGCAACGATCCTTGCCAGCGCGGGCATGGCGCAGGCCGCCGACATCACGCTGAAGGCCAGCCACTATCTGCCGCCAAGCCACGGCTTCCAGAAAGACTTCCTCGAAAGCTGGGGCAAGGAACTGTCGGAAAAAACCAACGGCAAGGTCGACGTCGAAATTTATGACGCGACATCCGCCTTTGGCAAAATCGACCGTCAGGCCGATCAGGTCCGCGCAGGTGTCATGGATATGGCCGTCGGCCTGAACGGCATTCCGCGTGACCGCTATCCGGCGGCCTCGATCATTGAACTGCCATTTCTGGTGAAATATGCCGATTCCGGGTCTGAAACCCTCTGGACGCTTTACAAGGAAGGCCTGCTTGGCACCGATTATAACGATTTCAAGGTGCTCGGCCTGTTCACCCACCCGGGCGGTCTGATCCACACCCTTGATAACCCGGTTCGCACCCTTGACGATCTCAAGGGCCTTCGCCTCAGAACACCAAGCCCGGCGATTTCGGCGATGCTGGAATCCTTTGGCGCATCCCCGGTCGGCCTGCCGCCTTCGGCAATCTATGAAAACCTGCAAAAGGGCAATATCGAAGGTCTGGTTGCCACCTGGGATCTGGTCAACGCGGTCAAGGCCAACGAACTTCTGAAATATCACACCGATGCCGCGGCCTATACCGCCGGCTTCTATTTCGTGATGAACCAGAAGAAATATGACAGCCTGCCCGATGATGTCCGTGCCGCCATCGACGAAATTTCCGGCGATGTCCTTGTCGGCAAATTTGGCGACTGGTGGACCAAATGGGAAGCCGTTGGCAAGGCCAATGCGCAGCAGCACGGCAATGAAATCATCACGATCGATGACGCCACCCGTGCCAAATGGCAGGAAGCATCCCAGCCGATGATCCAGGAATACCTGGCCGGGCTGAAGGAAAAGGGCGTCTCCGACCCCGACGCCATCTATAAACGCGCGCAAGCTCTGATCGCGGAATTTGATGCCAAATATCACGCTGGCGACAAATGACGCAACGGGCTGAAAAATCCGGTGGATCGCGGCTTTATGCCGCGGTTCACCAAATGGATCACTTGATGAACCGGCTGACCGATATGCTGGCCTTTGTCGGCATGGCGGCCTTGATCGGGGCGATTGCCATTGTGGTTGTCGATATCATCTGGCGGCGCATTGGCGGGCAATCGCTGGTGGGGGCGGTTGACCTCACACAGTTTTGCGTTATGGCCGCCGCCTCATGGGCCATCCCCTATGCCTTTAGCGCGCATGCCCATGTCACCGTTGATCTGATCGGCAAGAACCGCCTTCGCATCCTGTTTAAAACCATTGATCGATTGATCCCGCTTTTATGCGCCGGGCTGATGGCCTTCCTGCTTTATCTGTCATGGGGCCGCGCGATGGAACAATGGACCTATGGGGATGTATCGCAAAACCTTGCGATCCCGATGATCCTGTTCTGGGCCTTCCTTCTGACCGGCATGGCGATCTCGACACTGGTGTGTCTTGTGCAATTTCTAAAACTGCTTTTAACGGACGAGAAGAACTGATGGCGACGGAATGGGCGGGATTGATCGGGTTTGTGGCCGCACTCGCACTGGCCCTTTTGCGCGTACCGGTCGCGGTCGCAATGGCACTTGTCGGCATCATCGGCACCCTGCTTCTGACCGACTGGATGTCGGCAAGCTACGTCATGGCAAGCCTCCCGTTCGAGGCGATATTCCCCTATGGCCTTTCGGTGGTGCCGCTCTTCATTTTCATGGGCGTGTTTGCCTCCCATTCCGGGCTATCAAACAATCTGTTTCGCGGCATCACCGCATTTTCCGGCCATCGTCCGGGCGGCCTGGCAGCATCCAGCATCGGGGCCAGCGCGGTATTTGGCGCAATTTGCGGATCGTCCCTTGCGACCTGTGCGACCATGGGCCGCGTCGCCCTTCCTGAAATGCGCGAACGCGGCTATGCCAAAAGCCTCGCCGGGGCATCGATTGCTGCGGGCGGCACCCTTGGCGTTCTGATCCCGCCATCGATCCTGCTGGTGATTTACGCGCTGATGACCGAACAATCCATCGGTGCGCTGTTTGCCGGTGCGATGATCCCGGGCCTTCTGGCAACCGTGCTTTACATCGTCTCCATCCGCATTCAGGTCATGCGAAATCCTTCCCTCGCCCCGGTCAGTGACTATGTCCCCTGGTCTCAACGTTGGGGCGCCTTGCTGCGCATGTGGGATGCCATCGTCTTGATCGTTCTGGTGATCGGCGGGATTTATGCCGGCCTGTTTTCCCCCACAGAAGCCGCGGCGGTTGGTGCCGGTGGCGCCCTGCTGTTCGCGTTCCTGCGCAAACGCCTGAACTGGACGGTTTTACGCACCGGCATTCGCGAAACCGCCGGCATGACCGGGATGATTTTCCTGATCCTGATCGGGGCGGCGCTGTTCAACTTCTTCATCGAAACCAGCGGCCTGACCCAAACCCTCGTCGACTGGATCACGACACAGGGCTATTCGCCGCTTGTCGTGCTAATCGCCCTTCTGGTGTTTTATGTCGTGCTCGGATGCTTCATGGACAGCCTTTCCATGATCCTCCTCACCGTGGTTCCGGCATATGGCGTGATCACCGGGGTTGGTTATGATCCGATCTGGTTCGGGGTTGTTCTGGTATCGGTCGTTGAAATCGGCCTGATCACGCCCCCGATTGGCATGAACCTCTTCATCATTCAGGGCGTGTCATCCGACATGACCATCACCACCCTGTCCCGTGGCATCCTGCCCTTCCTCGCCGCCGATTTCATCCGCGTCATCCTGATGGTCGCCATCCCCGGTCTGGTCCTGTGGCTGCCGCATCTTCTGGGGTTTGGCGCCTACTAGCGATCAGGCCCCGGTGTAACCGTTTTCGACCCATGCCGGAAACCCGCCCCAACCCCGGACAAGGGCAGCAGCATCATCGATGGCAGGACACACACCCCGCCATCGATGACCGACCTCCCGGCATGCCCGAACGCACAATCGGCCTGCCGCCAAACAAGTCCGATGCCCCTCGGCGTCGCCAATCACCACCGACCGGCGAACCGGACGGAACTGAACGGGACCAGTCTGGCCTCGCCTCGAACCTTCCGGCCCCAAAGAACCGTGGCTTTTCGGCATGTCCAAACGCTCCACCGGCACCACTGGCAATCCCCCCGTCAACCAAGCCAAGCCAAGCCGATCCAACACCACCCCAATCCAAGCCCGCTGCCCTGGCATTGCCAAACGCTACCGACCGGGCGGGCTAGACGGAAGCGGAGAGGACGAGACGGGGATGAACGGAACCGGGCTGCACCAGACCGGCCTCGCCCCAATCCCCGCTGCCCCAAACAAACACCTCTGGCTTTCGATGAACACCGAAAACGCACCTCCCCCAAAGGGCAACCGCGTTGTCGCATGGCTGGCACAAATCCCGCCATCGATCACCAGCCTTTCGGCATCTCCGAACGCTCCATCGGCCCGCTGGCAACCGATCCTGCCTGCCCCCGGCACCCCGGCCAGCCGATCCCGTGCCGACCCAATCCGGGCGCAATTCGGGCCCGCTGATTCTCGGTATCGCCAGACTTCACCGACCGGACTGAACCGAACCGAACCAACTTGGCCCCGGCTTTCGCTGCCCCGAACAAACGCCCTTGCCCCAAGGGCACATTTCTCCCGTCATGATAAACACCCGTTTTTCGCAAATTTCCCGCGGCCTTACGGCACGAACACACCACCGCCGTAATGACTTTTCCATGCGCCTTTAACGTCCCTTCGGCGATACCGTCCCCGCCATGTCATCGCGTCAGATCGCTGCCCTATCATCATCCAATTCCTGTTTTTGCCGCCCGAAACGCAAAAAACCCGCAAAAGCGAATCACGCTTTGCGGGTTTGTCTCCGGACCCATTTGTCCTGTTGACTTTATCTTTATGCCACAAGGAAAAGAACAAATCAAGAACTTTTTCTAAAAAACCCGGAAAAAGTTCCCGACATACCCCAAACCCATTGATTTACTTGCACAATCATAAAAAAATCATGGTGCCACAACTGATTTGGGAACGACATGATCCGCCCTGCCCGACCGAGGGATGAAACCGCTATCCGCAACTGCGCCATTTCGGCTTATCAGCAATATGTTGCCATCATCGGGCGCAAACCGGCTCCCATGACCGCCGATTTTGCCGCGCAGATTATGGCCGGGCATGTTTACGTCGCAACAGATGACAAAGACCAGGCTGTCGGCTTCATTGTTTTTTACCCTGATAACAATACGACCATGATGCTCGAAAACATTGCGGTTACGCCCGACCAAGAAGGGCGCGGGATTGGTAAACGACTGATGGCCTTTTGCGAGGAAAGCGCAAGGCAGCAGGGGTTCTCACATATCCGTCTTTATACCAATGAAAAGATGACTGCGAATTTATCGATCTATCCGCATCTTGGTTATGTCGAAACAGGACGGCGTACTGAAAACGGGTTCAATCGCGTTTATTTTGAAAAGAACCTGTCTGCCTGAACAGCAAGATCGCAAAAGCCCGGATCACGCAATCCGGGCCCTTGCAAAATATCTCTCACCAACGATTATTCCGCCGCATCGACTTTCAGGACACCGCGACGGATCTGGTCTTCTTCGATGCTTTCAAACAGGGCGCGGAAATTGCCCTCGCCAAAGCCTTCATCGCCTTTGCGCTGGATGAATTCAAAGAAGATCGGGCCGATCACGGTTTTCGAGAAAATCTGCAACAGGATTTTGGTCATGCCACCATCGACAACGCCCTCGCCATCGATCAGGATGCCGTGTTTTTTCATGCGCTCAATCGGCTCGTCATGGCCCTGCACGCGATCATGGGATTGTTCGTAATAGGTATCGGGCGGACCCGGCATGAATTTAAGGTCATTGGCCGCAAGCCTGTCGGTGGCGTCATAGATACCATCCGTCCCGACCGCGATATGCTGGATGCCCTCGCCGTTGTATTTTTTGAGGTATTCTTCGATCTGGCTTTTATCATCGGTTGATTCGTTTAACGGAATACGGATTTTGCCGCACGGCGATGTAATCGCGCGGCTGACCAGACCGGTGATTTTACCTGCAATATCAAAGAAGTGGATCTGCTTGAAATTGAACAGGTCGCGATAGAAATCCCACCATTTATCCATATTGCCGCGATAGACATTATGCGTCAGATGGTCGAGATAGTAGAAACCGACCCCTTCGGGTTTCGGGTCACGTTCGCCCAGCCAGTCAAATTCCGCATCATAGGCCGAACCGGTTTCACCATAAGCATCGATGAAATACAAAATCGATCCGCCAATGCCGACAATCGCCGGGACATCAAGGGTCTTGTCATCGCCAAGATACGGCTCCGCCCCCTTGGAAACCGCATGATCAAACGCATGTTTGGCATCCACCACCCGCCACGCCATCGACGGCGCACAGGGGCCATGCTTTTCAACAAATTTCATCCCATGCGAACCGGGCTCGGCATTCAGAATATAGTTGATGTCACCCTGACGCCAGACGGTGATGTTTTTTGATTTGTGTCTGGCAACCGGCGTATAGCCCATGCGCGTAAACAGGGTTTCAAGCTTTTCGGCTTCTTCATGGGCAAACTCGACAAACTCAAAACCATCGGTTCCGGCCGGGTTATCGGCCGTGATCGTTGCGCGGGGGGCATCATGTGGAAACGGTCCCATCGAAGGCTCCTTGATCTGGAATTTGAAAGGTTCTTGTTATGGACCTATCTTGCGCCAGATCGGCCGCAATGTGCGTGCATTCACGATTGATTTTCGGTATTTCATACACATATCATGCATCAATGATCAAAATGGTGCATGAATGACGCAACTTGATAAACTTGATCTGAAACTGCTTGCCGAATTGCAGCGCGACGGACGCCTGACCAATAATGATCTGTCAGAACGGATCGCATTATCGCCATCGCAATGCTCGCGCCGCCGCGCCCGACTGGAAGCCGAAGGTTTCATTCGCGGATACCGCGCCGACATTGACCGGCAAAAAATGGGTCTTGGCCTGATGGTGGTGATTTCCGTAACCCTGGCCACCCATAATCGCGACAATGCCAAACGGTTTGCCGAATTGCTCGCAGACCTTCCCGAAGTACTGGAAGCCTATTCCCTGACCGGGGAAATGGATTATCACCTGAAGGTCGTAACCAAAGACCTTGCCGCCCTTTCGCATTTTGTGAACGAGGTTCTTTTGCCCCACGATTCCGTGCAGCATGTCAAAACCTCGATTGTGCTAAACGTGCTCAAGGACTTTGAGGGACTGGCCGTCAATCCGCAATAAGCCCGATGGCAGGCCGCTCCTCAGGGGCGTTTACCCATCGGTTACCCCAACTCATCCGAAGATAAATCACAGTTTATCGAGAGAGATGAGGCGGCCATGCAGTATCAGCTGAAAATAAACGGAGAATCCCGCACCGTCGAAGCAGAACCCGGCACCCCGCTATTATGGGTTCTGCGTGACGGTCTGGAACTTACCGGCACCAAATTCGGATGTGGCGTTGCCTATTGCGGCGCGTGCACCGTTCATATCGATGGGTACCCGACCCGTTCCTGCCAGACTTTCATTGAAGACGCTGTCGACAGCGAAATCACCACCATCGAAGGCGCAACCGATAAAATCGCCCAAGCCGTTCAGGCCGCATGGCAGGAAAAGGACGTTGTGCAATGTGGCTGGTGCCAATCCGGCCAGATCATGTCGGCCATCGGCCTTCTGACTGAGAACCCGAAACCGACCGACGACGAAATCAAGGAATACATGTACGGCAATGCGTGTCGTTGTGTGACCTATGTTCGGATCAACGAAGCCATCAAACTGGCGTCTGAAAAGCTGGAGGCATAAGTCATGACAATCAATGTATCACGTCGCGGCTTCATGATCGGATCAGCCGCCGGTACCGCTGCCCTACTGGTCGGCGTCAATGCCAAAGGTGCTCTTGCCTCGGGCGGCAGTGTGGCTGCGGCAACCGACCTTAACCCGTTTGTCAAAATCGATACCGACGGCACCGTCACCGTCATTATCAAACATTTCGAAATGGGCCAGGGCACGACAACCGGCCTGACCACTCTGGTGGCCGAGGAACTCGACGCTGACTGGGACACGGTTCAGACTGCCTTCGCCCCTGCCGATAATGAACGTTATGCCAATTTGTTTTTCCATGCGCAGGGAACCGGCGGCTCAACCTCCATCGCCAATTCCTTCATGCAATACCGCGAAGCTGGTGCTGCTGCGCGCGATCTTATGGTCCGTGCGGCGGCTCAAAGCTGGGGTGTCGATGCCAGCAGCATCACCGTTGAAAACGGCGTGCTGAAATCCGGTGGCAATTCCGGCCATTTCGGGGAATTTGTTGCGATTGCATCAACCCTTGAAGCACTTGAAAAGCCAACCATCAAAACCCCGGATCAGTTCAAACTGATCGGCAGCGAAAAACTCCACCGCAAGGACAATTCCGGCAAAATCAACGGCACGGCAATGTTTGCCATGGATGTCAATCTGCCGGGCATGATCTATGCCGCGATCATGCGCAGTCCAAAATTCGGCGGCACCGTCGTTTCGTTTGATGACAGCAGTGCCAAAGACGTTGCAGGTTTTATTGCCGCACAGGTTCTGCCAAACAAGGCGGGGGTTGTGGCCTTTGGCAAAAACACCTGGTCGGCCTTTCAGGCGCGTGATGCCCTGTCGGTTGAATGGGATTTCAGCCAGGCCGAAACACGCAGCACGGATGCCATGATTGCCGATCATAAGGCACTGCTTGATGCGCCGCAGTTTGACGCCAACCATGAAGTACCGCTGGCATCCGTTGAACCGCTTCTGGCCAATGCCACCAAAACCATCGATGCAGAATTCACCTTCCCGTTCCTGGCTCACGCCCCGCTGGAACCGGAAAACTGCATCATCGAGCCGACCGAAAATGGCGTTCGCCTCCATGATGGCTGCCAGTTCCCGACCCTGACCCGGCCGATGGTCGCAGCCGCCCTTGGGCTGGAACCATCACAGGTAGAGATCAGAACGCTTTATGCCGGTGGTTCGTTCGGTCGTCGTGCCAACGGCGCCTCCGACTATAATGTCGAAGCCGCAATGGCCTTTGCCGTTTCAGGTCGCAAAGTTCCGGTCAAACTGGTCTGGAGCCGCGAAGACGATATTCGCGGTGGCTATTACCGCCCGATGGCGGCACACCGCGCAAAAATCGGTCTGGATAGCGACGGCAAGATTGTTGGCTGGGATCACCGGCTGGCCGTCAAATCCATCATGAAGGGCGGTCCGATGGAAGGCATGGTACAAGATGGCATCGATCCGACCTCGGTCGAAGGTGTCACCGAAAGTCTTTATACCATCCCCAATCATGGCATCGGGTTAAGCGACTTCCAGACCCCGACCCCCATATTGTGGTGGCGTTCGGTGGGACATACCCACACCGGATATGTCATGGAAACACTGATGGATATGCTTGCCACCGAAACCGGGCAGGATCCGATCGAAATGCGCCTTGCGATGCTTGATCCGGCCGGTGCCAATCAGGCCCGCATGATCGACGCCATCAAGCTTGTCCGCGAAATATCCGGATGGGAAAAGGGCGACACACGCGGTTTTGCCGCACATATTTCGTTCAATACCTGCGTTGCGGTTGTTGCCGACGTCACGGTCGAAGACACCAGTGTGCATGTGAACAAACTGTTCATGGCGGTTGAATGCGGGGTAGCTGTTAACCCCGATGTCATCCGGGCACAGATGGAAGGTGGTGCGGGCTATGCATTATGTGCTGCCTTCCGCAACGAAATCACCCTGACCGATGGTGAAGTCGACCAGTCCAACTTCCCGGACTATGAACTGCTTCGAAATGCCGAAATGCCTGCTATCGAAGTGGCGATTGTTCAATCGAACAATGCCCCTACGGGCGTTGGTGAACCGGGCGTCCCCCCGACCGCCCCGGCCGTTGCCAACGCCATTTTTGCCAAAACCGGAAAACGGATCACGGATCTTCCGATGACCAAAGCCGGTTTCGACTTCGTGTAAGGCATGCTGCCCGGGGGATCACTTTCGGGTCCCCCACCCATTCCCCGGGCAGTCCCTTTTGCGGGAGCAGATCATGAGTAACCAGTTATCGGCCATGCTACGCGCCTGGCAGGAAGGCAAAACAGATACCGAATGGGTTCTGGGTACGGTTTATCGCACCGAGGGTTCGGCCTATCGCAAGGCCGGGGCAATGATGCTGATCAACGGGCACGGGCAACAATTCGGGCTGCTCAGCGGCGGCTGCCTTGAAGCCGACATCATCCGCAATGCAAGGCGCGCCATGGTTACCGGCAAAACGGTCATGCTGGTTTATGACGGCAATGACGAAGACGATCTGTCCTTCCGGCTTGGGGTCGGCTGCGGCGGCAAGGTCTTCATCATGCTGCAACCGCTTGACCGCGCAAACGACCTTGGACTTTCGGACCTTTGCTATGCGTTAATGGTTCGCCAAAGCGGTCTGTATTTCCAGAAAATCGGCGACACGCGCGGATATTTCAAACGCGCCGACCACACCGGTCAGCGCTCCGCCTATGTCGAGGACCGCATTGATGGTGACTGGCTTGTCACACCAATTGTGCCCGAACCGCATATCCTGATCGTCGGTGGCGGACTGGATGCCCGGCCTGTGGTTTCCATCGCGCATGAAATGGGTTGGAAAACCACATTGGTTGATCCCCGCCCCGCAAATGCCCGCCTGGAACACTTCCCCAAGGCAAGCACGATCCTGCGCCGGATCGATCCAACTCTTGCTGATTATGTTGCGCAACATCGTGTTGATGCCGCAATCCTGATGTCACACAGCATTGATATCGATGCCAAGGCGCTTCAGATTCTGAAATCCAGCCCATTGCGCCATATTTCTATGCTGGGTCCGCGCCATCGTTTCGCCGACGTTCTTGAACGTGCGGACCTTGCCGAACCTGCCCTTCCCTTCCCGGTGGCAAGCCCCGCCGGAATTGATATCGGCGGACAACTGCCTGAAAGCATAGCACTTTCGATGCTATCGGGCATTCACGCGGCACTTTACAAATTTGATGCGGCACCCGCCCTGGCACAGGCAGCGGAATGATGAAAATCGCCGCTCTTATCCTTGCTGCGGGTGAAAGCACGCGATTTGGCGGACGCAAACAGCTTGCCGATATTGATGGCAAGCCGATGCTTGAACACGCAATTGATCAGCTTCGCCCGATCTTCGAAGATGATCTTTATGTCGTGCTGGGTGCCTATCGCGATGAAATCCTCTCGGTGATCGGCAATCGTGCCAAAACCATCACCAACGATAACTGGCAATCCGGCATGGGATCGTCGATTGCAGCCGGGATTGCCGGAATTTGTGCGGCTGGTACGTATGACGGTGTTCTGATCGCCCTTGGTGATCAGGTCGGCTTAACCGGCAGCGACTATCAGAAACTTCTGAATGCCTTTGACGGAAGCCACATCATTGCATCGCGCTATAAGGAAATGAACGGCGTTCCTGCACTGTTTCCGGCCGCCTATTTTCCGGAACTTTCCATGATGGGTGGCGCGCGCGGTGCACAACAGGTGCTTAATAACAGCAGTTACAATATCAGTGCGATTGCAATCCCGAATGCAGAATTCGATATCGATACCCCGGAAGATCTGAAACTGTTTTCCAGCCAGCTTTTCGAAGCAAGCTGACCTGCAACCGATTTTAAGGCAATCTGGATATCTTCAGCATCTGGCGAAAAACGCCGCAACCGGAACCGCGCATTTATGAAATCAACCGCCAACATCATGGTCCTTCTGGTCGAGGACAACATGGATATTGCCGGAACAATCAGCGACTACCTGACGATTGAAGGCATCGAATGCGATCATGCCTTTGACGGTGAAACGGGTTTTCAGCGCGCACTTACCGGCGAATATGATGTGATATTACTTGATATCATGCTGCCGTTTCGCGATGGCATCAGCATCTGCAATGCATTGCGCAACGAAGGGATCGACACGCCGGTTCTGATGCTGACGGCACGCGATACGCTGTCTGACAAGCTTGAAGGTTTCAGTGCCGGGGCCGATGACTATCTGGTCAAACCCTTTGCCCTTGAAGAACTTCTGATGCGCACACGGGTCCTGTCGCGCCGCCGCAGTGGTGAAATCCGGCGGTTTTCACTTGGCGATCTGATTGTTGATTTCGAAAACAGACAGGTCGCACGATCCGGGCAGGCAATCAGTCTTTCCCCAACAAGCTGGACCATTCTGGAAGTTCTCGCGCAAAACAGCCCGCATGTTGTGACACGATCACGACTGTCGATGGCGCTGTGGCAGGGAGACCCGCCAGATACCAATGCGCTCAAGACGCATCTTTACAAATTGCGGATGCGCATCGACAAACCATTCAATCAAAACCTGATCCATACAGTTGCCGGCCAGGGCGTGGCCCTTCGCGAGTAAAAAAGACATGCATTCCTGCGCACCGATCCAGAAAACCTTTTCCCGCTTTGTACGGAACTACGTTTTGCTGGCACTTGTCATTACGCTGGTGATCTATACCGGTGTGGTTAATTTCTACATGCTGTATGGCAAGTGGATGGTTGCGAGTTTCCAGTTGCAGACCATCGCGGAACAATATGATGAAATGCGCGCCAAAGACCCAACGACCCCGCTTCCCAACGGCTTTAACATCCAGACCTTCACGGATTATGACGCTTTGCCGGAACGGCTGCGCGACCGCTACAAGCCCAAAGATATCGACCCGGGCGAGCTTTACTACCTGAACACCGATAAATATGCCGCGCAAAAAGACCCCGACAACCCGGTCTTTCTGGTGTTTCCCCATATTCTTGCCGACGGCACGCAAATCCTGCTGTTGCAGACCTATCACGCGGGTGATGAGGACAGCGTCTATTTTTCGCGATTGCACAAACTGGCTCTTCTTTCCATTCCGTTTGCGCTTGGTGTTGTTGCGATATTTGCCTATGTGCTTTGGCTGATCGGCAAACGCATGACGCAGCCATCGGAGAACCTGCAAAGCTGGGCTAAAACCCTGTCGACGGAAAATCTCGATCAACCGGTCCCCGATTTCGGCTTTACCGAACTCAATGACGTCGCCAAGGAACTGCATCAGTCACTGGTCAGGGTCGACAAGTTCGTGACACGTGAACGCGAATTCCTGCGTCAGGCCAGCCATGAATTGCGAACCCCGGTAACGATTGTCAGCGGCAATGTCGAACTGCTCGATAAAACACCGTTAAACGAAATTCAGGTTCGTCTGGCCGCGCGCATCAAACGCGCCAACCGCAACATGCAGCAATTGATTGAAACCCTGCTTTGGCTGGGGCGCGAAGCAACACCGAACGGTATTCAGGAAAAGATCGACTATCCGGCCTTCGTGCGCGAAGCCATCGTCGATCTTGCCTATCTGACAGACGGCAAGAACCTGACATGCGAATTCAGTGCCGACGATGAAAGCGGCGCGATCACAGCATCACCTGCCGCCCTGATGATTGTCGTATCCAACCTGATCCGCAATGCGTTCGAACACACGCCCAAGGGGCGGGTTACGGTCCGGCTTGAAGCCAACAGACTGATTGTCGAAAACAACCTGATGACCTGTGCCGGCGATTATGTCCGCGATCAGGGCGAAGGCATCGGCCTGCATCTGGTGCGCCGGATTTGCGAACGTTGCAACTGGAAATGCGATACAACCTTCCTTGCCGCGGGCGGCATGCGCGCAATCTTCACAGTCAGCAACCACACCTGAGGCCCCACGGCACGCCAGGACCCGGTACGGAAAAGAAATGCCATTATAGAGCAGCTATTTCCTGAACAACTTCAAAATCGACGACCGACAAGTCCGCGCAGAACGCGGCGGACAGGATATTGTATAAATTTACCCTCGACTCTTCAAAAAGACTCCGATATCGTTTGATTAATCGATTAACCAGCTAATCAATGATGCCAGATCACATCTTTTGGGTGTTTGACGGGGGTATTAAGTGGCTTCACCGCGTTCCGGACCGAATATGAGCATGATTGCCGACGCCCTTGGGGTGTCTTCGGCAACCGTATCGAACGCGCTGTCGGGAAAGGGCCGGGTATCGGCCGATCTGGTCGATAAAATCCGCAAAAAAGCCGACGAACTTGGTTATGTTCCCAGCAATGCGGGCCGGGCACTGCGCACCGGTCGATCAAATGTACTGGGCCTTGTCCTTCCCGATATTTCCAACCCGCTGTTCCCGCAAATCGCGCAGGCGATGGAAACGGCGGCATCAAATGCCGGTTACGGGGTTCTGATTGCGGACTCGCGTGGCAATGTCACCACCCAGACACAAGCCATCAGCCGCCTGATCGAACGTGGTGTTGATGGTCTGGTCGTCATTCCGCGTCGTGGCACACGGATCGGCGATGTTGGATGCCCTGTTGCAATGGTCGATACCCCTTCAACACCGGGCAACACCGTTTCGGCAGACCATTGGGAAGGCGGGGCCAAGGTCGCGCGCCATCTGGTCGATCTGGGTCACAAAAATTTTCTTCTGATCGGGCATGACCCGGCATCGAACGTGCAAAATGACCGCATCGGCGGCATGAAATCGGCACTTGGCCGCAATATCCGTCATACGACGATCTGGCTTGAAACATTGATGCGCGAACGTGGCGAACGGGCATCGCTTGGCCTGATTGACCACGTTCAAAACGGGGTCACAGCAATTGCAGCCGTTTCGGATTTACACGCCCTTCGCGTTCTGACCGAATTGCAGACTGCCGGGATCAAGGTCCCGCAACAGGTCAGCGTGACCGGCTTTGACGATCTTATTTTCTCGCCCGTGGTGACCCCTTCGTTGACCACGGTGCATATGGATATGGCCCGAATTGCCGAATTGGCGATTGCCGCCCTTGTGTGCGAAATCGAGCAGGCCAAATCCACTGCCCCAACCGGCAAGACGTTAAAACGCACCGTCACTGCCGACATATCCAAGGTTTCGATGGAACTGATGGTCCGCGCGTCAAGCGGACCGGCGGTTTCCCCTGACGCACCCTTCCCAACCGGAGAAACGCTGTGATGCCGATGAAAAAACTGCTTATGGCTTCTGCTGCCCTTTTGCTGTCCGTAAGTGCGGCAAAGGCTCAGGAAAAGACCCTGACCATTTCGGTCTATGGTTTTGCACAGGATGAATTCAAGAAAATCCTGTATGACCCGTTCGAAGAAAAATGCGGTTGCGAACTGGTTGTCGAAACCGGCAACTCGGTCGAACGTCTTGCCAAAATCGAAGCCAACAAAGCCGATCCGGTAATCGACCTTGCGGTTATTTCCATGCGTGATGCACTGGCAGCTGCCAAGGACGGCCTGACCGACAAGGTCGATACATCAAAACTGTCGAACTTTGACAAGCTTTATGACATTGCCAAAGACCCGAATGACGATGGCATGAGTGTTGGCTACACCTTCTATGCCAGCTCGATTGCCTATCGTTCTGACAAGATGACAGTCGAAAGCTGGGCGGACCTCCTGGCCGATGATGTCGTCGATCATGTTGCCCTTCCGAACGTCACGACCACACAGGGCCCGCTGACGCTTTATATGCTCGGCAAGGCCCTTGGCGATGAAGACCCGTCGCTCAAAACCCCGATTGCCGCCGTTGGCGAAAAGAAGGACGAGATCGTCACCTTCTATGTCCGTTCTTCCCAACTGGTGCAGTTGATGCAGCAGGAAGAAATCTGGGCCGCACCCATCGGGCGTTTTGCATGGTCCGGTTTTTCGAAAATGGATTTGCCGATCAAATGGGCAACCCCGAAGGAAGGCCAGTCCGGCGGCATGAATGTCATGGTCCTGACCAAGGGCAGCAAGAACCGCGATCTTGCGCTTGAATTCATGGATTTCTGGCTTTCGACCGAAATCCAGACGGCATTGGCGGAAAACCTTGTCGACAGTCCGGCGAACAAGGACGTCAAGGTTTCCGACGAGGTTGCCGAAAACCTGACCTATGGGGCCGATACCGTTGCCAATCTGCATCTGATCCCGTCACAGGTTGCCATCGACAATCAGGAAACCTGGTTGTCGGAATGGAACAACAAGGTCGGCCAGTAATCGCCACCATGATCATTATCGGATCGGGGCAGGTCGCCATTTGCCCCGATCCGGCGGGCCTTGCTCGCGCCATCACTTATTGACTTTAACCGAAGACAAGGTTGCCGAGATGTTTCAGAACCGGGCCGAAGCCTTTGCGCTGGTCCTCCCTGCCGCGATCTTTGCCGCTGTGGTCTTTCTGGCCCCGGTTCTGATTCTTCTGTCCGAAGGTTTTCGGTCGGGCGATAGCTGGACGATACAGGCCTATATCGATTTCTTTTCCCAGTCGCTTAATCAGACTGTCTTTTTGCGCACGCTTAAACTGGCAGCGCTGGTCACGGCCGCCTCGGCCGTCATCGGCTATGCTGCGGCCTTTGCAATCGTGAACCTGCCGCCAAAGGGCAAGGGCCGGATCACCGGGCTTGTTGTGTTGCCGCTGATGATTTCACCGGTGGCGCGGACCTATGCGTGGCTGGTGATCCTTGGCCGGACCGGATTTGTGAACAAGGCACTGGTTGCCGTCGGGCTATCGGATGAACCGATCCGCTTCCTGTTCACCGAAACCGCCGTTTTCATCGGCTTGCTGCAACTGTTCCTGCCACTCATGATCATTTCACTGATCAGTGCGCTTGAAAACATGCCGCGCGATGCGGTGCCGGCTGCTCGTGTTCTTGGTGCCAACTGGTTACAGGTTTTCACCAAAGTCATCCTGCCACTAACCAAAGAAGGCCTTGTGATCGGTGGCACACTGGTCTTTACCGGATCCATGACCGCCTATATCACCCCGGCCATTCTCGGCGGGTCCAAGGTCCTGATGCTTGAAACCCTGCTCTATCAGCGCGTGACCGTGGCCAATGATTTCGTATCAGCCAGTGTGATCGCCCTGATCCTGATCGTTATGGCATTTGCAGCCAACCTTCTGCTCAAACGCCTTGCCACCGCGAGGAACAAGCGATGACCAACAAGCTGTTTTCCCCGATCATTCTTTTGCTGGTACTGGCCTTTCTGATTGGTCCGTTCCTGATCATTATCGCGGCATCGCTGTCGGCGGGCGAAACGCTTGCCTTCCCGCCTCAAGGGCTGTCCCTGCGCTGGGTGCTGAAAGTCTTCGAAGTCGAAAGCTTCCGTGCGAGTTTCGGCATCTCGATGTTTCTTGCCATCGGCGGCACGCTTGCCGCCCTGATCCTTGGCATTCCGGCAAGTTATGCGCTGTCGCGCTACAAGGTTCCCGGTGCGGAAACCATCCGGACCATCGTATCGTCGCCGATCATTGTGCCGGGTATCATCGTCGGTTTGGCACTGCTGCGTTATTTCGTTGTACCTTTCAATTTCGGCATTCTGTTTGCGCTGTTTCTGGCGCATACCGCACTGATCCTGCCCTATGCGGTGCGCGTGGTGTCGGCCAGCCTGAACAATTTGCGATCTGACATCGAAGAAGCCGCCGTGCTTTTGGGGTCATCGCGGATTGGCGCCTTTTTCCGCGTGGTGATGCCCAATATCCGTGGCGGTATTCTTGCTGCCTTCATTCTGGGCTTTGTCACCAGCTTCAATCAGGTTCCGGTTTCCCTGTTTTTGTCGGGCCCCGGCGTCCGAACCCTTCCCATCGACATGCTCGCCTATATGGAAATCACCTATGACCCGTCGGTCGCAGCCCTGTCCGCGCTGCTGGCCTTCATGTCGCTGGGCATTGTCTTTCTGGCCGAACGTTTCCTAGGATTTTCCCGCTATGTCTGATGCCCGCTTTCTCTGTCTTGAAAAACTGACCCTGTCCTACGGCAAAAATGTTGCCGTGCCGGAAATGGATCTAGATATCGGCAAGGGTGAACTGGTTGCCCTGCTTGGCCCGTCAGGCTGTGGCAAAACCACAACCATGCGCGCAATTGCCGGGCTGATGGAGCCGTCATCGGGCAAGATCATCCTTGATAATATCGATATCACCCGAACCCCCGCCAACAAACGGCCGGTCGGGCTGGTGTTCCAGTCCTATGCCCTGTTCCCGCACCTTAATGTCTATGAAAACGTGGCCTTCGGCCTGAAGCTGATGGGAGTTCGCGGCAAGGAGCTGGACGACAAGGTCCAGGAAGGCCTTCGAACTGTCGGCCTGTCCAAATTCGCCACCCGCAAACCCGCCGAGCTTTCCGGCGGCCAGCAGCAGCGCGTCTCGCTGGCGCGTTCGATGGTGATGGAACCCAAGGTGCTGCTTCTTGACGAACCGCTCTCAAACCTTGATGCACGGCTCCGCCTTGAAATGCGCACCGAATTACAGCGTGTGCAAAAGGAAAGCGGTGTCACGATGATCTTTGTTACTCACGATCAGGTCGAAGCCCTTGCCATGGCCGACCGGATTATCGTGATGCTTGATGGTCATATCGAACAGATCGGCACGCCCGAAGATATCTATAACCGCCCGGTTTCCGATTTTGTTGCGGACTTCGTCGGGTTTGAAAATGTCTTCGCGCTTGAAGACGGCAAACTCAAAACCGCAACCGGAACTGTCGAACTTTCGGGCACGCCCCCGCTTGATACCAAAGGCCTTGCCTGGCGACCGTCGATGGTCTCCCTTGGCAGCGGACCGTTCGAGGGCACCATACGCGGTACGTCATTTGCCGGAGGCACACGGGAATACCTGCTTGATACCCCACTTGGCCCGATCAAGGCGGAATGCGATGCCAGCCTTCCGGCCCATGAATTCGGTTCTGTCCTGAAATTCGATCTGCCTGTATCGCAGGCCGCACCCCTATCGCGCGTCGGGAGCCTTTGATGGGACTGTGGATTGACACCGATATGGGCTTTGACGATCTGGCCGCGGTGCTGATTGTCATCCATGCCGGAAAGCGGATCGACGGAATGTCCCTGATTGCCGGGAATTCCCCGCTTGAACGCGTGCGGATCAATGCAGCCAGTGCCGCACGCCAGTTTGGCTGGGGTTTCAAAATCTATACCGGCCGGGAAACGGCGGTTATGGGGGGACTTGAAACCGCCGAACGGATTCTCGGCCCCCTTGGCATGCAATCAAGCGGCGCACACCTGCCCGATTGCCGTCCGATTGCCGAAAGCAGCGCGTTCGACGGTCTTTGCAACTGGCTTGAAGGCAAATCCGGACCGGATGATGAACGCCATATTCTGGCCCTTGGCCCGCTTGGCAATATTGCATCTCTGGTTCTGGCCCGGCCTGATCTGGCGCGCAAAATCGACCGTGTGACATGGATGGGGGGTGCCGTAACGCGCGGCAATCATACCGCACTCGCCGAATATAATGCCTTTGCCGACCCCGAAGCTGTTGCCATTACCCTGTCCCATCAGGTGCCCCTGCGCATGGTGGATCTTGATCTCTGTCGGCAGGTACTGGCCACCCCGAATGATGTGACACCTATCCGCAATGCTGGCGGAAAAAATGCCGGTCTTCTGGCGGACTTGACCGAAGGATATATCAATATTGCCCTATCACGCGGGCGCGATGCGATGGCGATTTTCGATCCTTGCGCGGCGGTCGCGGTAATTGATCAGGATGCGATCAGCTTTGCCGATGCACATATCGAAATTGATACCAGCCAGGGTCCTTCGCGTGGGCAAACCATTGTTGACCCACACCCGACCGCGATCAAAAACGCGCAATATGCCGTTTCTGTTGATACAAAACGCGCGCGCGACCTGATCTTTTCAGCCCTGAAGGCGGAAGCAGCGAAATGAATAACCGCACGACAGAACCCGGTGATCTGACCTGCCATAAATTGCGCACACGTGCCGTTGCCGCCGCACGCGGCGATGAACCGTTCGATATCCTGATTACCGGTGGCAAGCTCGTCGATATGGTGACCGGTGAAATTCGCAAGGCCGATATTGGCCTGATCGGGCCAATGATCGCAAGCGTCCATGAACCGGCAACCAGAAGCGACGCCCGCAAAATCATCAGCGCCCGGGGCGGTTATGTCAGCCCCGGCCTGATCGATACACACATGCATGTCGAAAGCTCGATGGTCACACCGGCGGTCTATGCCGAAACAGTCGTTGCCCGCGGCGTCACCACAATCGTCTGGGATCCGCATGAATTTGGCAATGTGCGGGGGCTTGGCGGTGTCCGCTGGGCGATTGAAGCAACACGTGACATGCCATTGCGCGTACTTGTTCTGGCACCGTCCTGCGTTCCCGCTGCGCCCGGCCTTGAAATGTCCGGTGCTGATTTTGACGGTGATGCCATGGCCGAAATGCTGTCCTGGCCCGAAATCGCCGGGGTTGCCGAAGTCATGAATATGCGCGGTGTGATTGATCGCGATCCGCGCATGACCAATATCATGCAGGCAGGGCTTGCATCGGGGAAACTTGTCTGCGGTCATGCACGCGGCCTTGAAGGACCTGATCTTGCCGCCTTTATGACGGCAGGGGTCAGTTCTGATCATGAATTGGTTTCAAACGATGATCTGATGGCAAAACTGCGTGCCGGTCTCGCGATTGAAATGCGCGGATCGCACGACCATCTGCTGCCGGGTTTTGTCGAAACGCTTAATGAATTGGGTTTTCTGCCACAAACCGTCACGCTTTGTACCGATGACGTCTTCCCCGACGACCTGTTCAATGCTGGCGGGCTTGATGATGTGGTGCGTCGCCTGGTCCGTTATGGCATGAAACCGGAATGGGCGTTGCGGGCGGCAACCCTGAATGCTGCGATGCGCCTTGGCCGTTCCGATCTTGGTCTGATTGCCGCCGGACGGCGTGCCGATATTGTCGTCTATGACGACCTGACCGATTTTCAGGCGCGCCATGTCATCGCAAATGGCGAGATTGTTTCCGAGGCAGGTGAAATGACGGCGAAAGCCGTTTCGATTGATCCCGCCCCCCTTTCCGACACAATGAAGATGGATGTCCTGAGCATTGATGATTTTCGCGTGCCTGCGTCCGGGGATCGCGTCCGGATTGCCATCATCGACCGACCGCGCTTTACCCGCTGGGCGACGGCTGACACCGATGTAAAGGACGGCTATGTTGTGCCACCTTCGGGCACGACCATGATCGCTGTTGCCCATCGCCACGGAAAGGCGGACAGCAAACCACGCGTCGGCTTCCTGACCGGATGGGGTGACTGGAAAGGTGCTGTTTGCACCACCGTCTCGCATGATAGCCACAACGTTACGGTGTTTGGCGGTAACCCGCGCGACATGATGGTGGCGGCCAATGCCGTCATCCGTGCCGGTGGCGGTATGGCGGTGGCATCAAACGGCAAGCTTGATGCGCTTCTTCCCCTGCCGCTTTGCGGGCTGGTTTCGGACGCCCCCATGGATCATGTTGCGCAGCAATTTGCCGATATCCGAACCGCCGCGGATGCGATTGTCGACTGGCAACCGCCCTATCTGGTTTTCAAGGCCCTGTTTGGCGCAACGTTGGCCTGCAATCCCGGCCCGCACCAAACCGACCGCGGGATCGGCGATGTTACCACCGGTCAACTTCTAACCACGCCGGTTCTCGAAGGCTTATAGATCGCCAAATACCCCGCGATATCCATCATGTTATCGCGGGGAATCGCCTATTACTTCGCCGCGTCCAGTGACGCAAAATAACCCAGCTGATAATTGATCGGCAGGAACCGGTCATGCAGTTGGCGGAACGTTTCATCGGGATCAAGATCGGCAAACAGGTCAGGATGGAACCATTTTGCCATCTGCTGGATCGCAACGAACTGATAGGGGCTATTATAAAATTGGTGCCAGACAGCATGGAATGCTTGCGTTTTTTGCGCCGCAATTCCAAGATAGGCCGAACGTGCCGGATAATATTCTAGCTTCTTCTCAACCAGTTGCGCATCCGCCCCCGGCCCGACCGGCACCCATTTCCCGCCCGGCACATAGGCATCCCACGCGGCACTGGTGACAATCACATGATCGGGACTTGAAACCAGAACCTGTTCGGCATTGATTTGCCCGAACGTTCCGGGGATCAGGTCCTTGGCAATGTTATCCCCCCCCGCCATTTCAACCATCGCACCGAAATTGCCGTCGCCAAACGAATGGCAGCAATCCTCGTAAAAACCGGCGGCCCGATCGATAAAGACTTTGGGGCGCGCCGGATTGGCTTCCGCCAGTTTATCGGTCACGCGGGCAATTTCGGCGGCGCGGAATGTGATGAACTCTTCTGCACGGGCTTCCTGATCGAACAGTTTGCCAAACAGCCTGATTGATGGCTCCGTATTGCGTTCCGGGTCATGCCGGAAATCGACATAGATCACCGGAATGCCAAGCGCACCAAGCTTCTCAACATAGTTCGCCTCGTCAACGGCCTGTTGTGTTTCAAGGTTCAGGAACACGACGTCAGGCTTTTGCGCAATCGTGGTTTCGATATCAATCAGGCTTTGTTCCAGCCCGGCAAAAGCCGGAATATCGCCAAATGCCGGGAACTTCGCCAGATAGGCCTGATAAGTAGCCGGGTCTGCCTCAATCAGGTCCTTGCGCCAGCCAACAATCCGTTTCGCCGGATTTTCACGATCCAATGCGGCGATGATATAAAGCTGCCGCCCTTCACCCAAGACAGCCCTTTGGATCGGCATATTAACCCCGACCTCGCGTCCGGCAATGTCGGTGACGGTGATCATTTCGGCCTGTGCTACCTGGATACAAAGCAGGCTTAAACCTGCGGCGGTAATCAGGCGTGATATCGCTTTTACGATCATTATTATTCTCCGGGAATTTCTGATGGTCGGGCAATCGTGTCTGCACGCGCGCGCGCAAAAACGGTCAGGACAAACCCGATGGCGTAAACAAATCCGACAAGGAAATAGATATTTGAAAGTCCGGCGGCCTGACTGAACCAGCCGCCAAGGGCGATACCCGCGATGGAGGCAAATTGTGCCGTACTTTGCGCAAGACCAAGGACATGACCCTGGCTGTGGTCGCCCACCGCACGTGACACAAGGGCGGCCAGTACCGGCGTCGTCGCACCAAGCAACACACCCCAGATAAAATACATCGTGGTAAAAACAAAGATCGACCGGGTGGCACCGGCAAGCCCGGTCACCACCACACATCCGGCAATCACCAGACACATGCCGCCCAGAATATCGCGCGCCGCACGCCCTTCGAAATAGCGCGCCCAAAGGGATGCCGAAACAACAAAACCAAGTGCCAGCAAGCCATAGCAAAAACCGACGACCCAGTTGCCAACATCAAAGATGTTCAGCACATAAATCGAAAACGGCGATTGGGTTACCATTCTGCCGAGTAGCAAAATGCCGAGAATGGTCAGAATGGGGATGATCTGTGGTGATCGCAAAATACTGATCTTTGCGACGGGCGTTGCATCCGGGGCAGCATCACGGTTTGTACCTTTTGGCGTTGCAACCGGCAGCAATACCCAAACCGAGATCAAACAGATCGTGCAAAGAATGGCCGCGGAAAAGTTGATCCAGAAGAAAGCCGCATGATCAAGGATCACGCCCCCCACCAACGCACCGCCAAGCGAACCGACATTGGTTGAGACCTGAAGATAGGCAAACAGCTTTGCCCGTCTTGCCGGACTTTCGATACTGACGCCATAAGCTTGTGCTGGCGCAATATAGCCCGCACACGCCCCTTGCAGGAACCGCAACATCAGGATCAGCCACACGTCATTGGCATAGGCCAGCGCAAGCTGGGTAATCGCAAGCCCGAAAAGGGCGCGCATCATCATCGCCTTATGACCGAACCGATCCCCAAGCCGCCCCCAGAACGTGCTGGTCAGCATGATGCCCAGCATCGGCCCGACATAGACCGCAATACTGGCAAATGTGAACAGGTCGTCCGAATGGCTTAATGAATGCAAATGAACGGGCCAGAACGGCCCGCTCATCTCCATCGCACCCATCGAGACCAGCTGGATGATAAACAGAAGATGTATCTGCCAGCGAACGGACATCCGACTAGAAATCAGCCGTTACAGACAGCAGAGCCGTACGAGGTGCTCCGACAGAGACCATGCTGAATTCGTTGACTCCCGCCCAATAGTCCTCGTCCGTTACATTCTGGATCGTCGCCCGGAAGGTAACTGGTGTTTCTGCGAAGATTGTTTTGTAACGGAGGCCCAAGTCCAGCGTCGTAGAATCCGGGATATCCAACGTATTCGTTGTGTTGACATATTGCTCGGAAACGTGGTTGACCGTGCCACTTAGCGTCAGCCCCTGCGCAAATGGTGTATCCCATTCGGCCGTCAGGTTGATTGACATTTCCGGTGCACCAACAGCCTGATTTCCCTTTGTTGTCGCACTATTGGTTTTGGTCAGTTCCGCATCCAGGAACATGACGCCGCCAAGCAATCGCACATTGGGCATAACTTCACCGAAAACACCAAGCTCAATACCGCGATTTCGCTGCTCTGCATCGGAGTTATAAACGTTATTTACCAACTGTCCCGATGGTTTCGTGATCTGGAATATCGCCGCCGTAGCACCGAAGTTACCGTAATCAAGCTTCACACCTGTCTCGATCTGCTTGGCAACGTATGGTGCCATTGCTTCGCCGGCATTGGTCGCTGTATTTGGTG
Organism: Thalassospira sp. MBR-102; assembly: GCF_040549275.1. Classification (NCBI taxonomy): domain Bacteria; kingdom Pseudomonadati; phylum Pseudomonadota; class Alphaproteobacteria; order Rhodospirillales; family Thalassospiraceae; genus Thalassospira; species Thalassospira sp. MBR-102. The sequence continues at coordinate 66,401 of NZ_JBEPTC010000010.1, read as the reverse complement.
CAATGCTGCCGCGGCTGAGCCCTTCAAGATAGTTGGCATAAACCGACAGCGAATTGTTTGGTTTCACGACAACACCAACCATCGGGGTCACGACGCTATCGTCATAACTTGAAGTTATCGCCCCGGTCGAGGCATTGAAGTTGTCCGTCTCAATGCGCTGGTGACGAGCGCCCACTGTCACTTGCATGAAATCATCCCACATCGACAGGGTATCTGCGATGGCAATCCCGCTCAGATCGGTTTCTGAGAGTTTTGGGCGGCCTGCCGGAACCGCGACAGCATCCATCGGATTGGCAACAGGTGAATATATGTTGGAATTCAGAGTATCATCGCCGTTCCGCAATCCCCGGCTAAATTCATCGGAATAACGGCTGACTTGCAAAGTTGCCTGATGTCCGACAAAACCTGTTTCAAACTCCCCACGAACTCCCGCATCCGCAGTCCAGCGCTTGGTTTGGAACTTTGCGTACGAAACGGTGTCGGTTGTATCCCCGGCAGAATTCTGGATTTCAGGATAGCCGAACAGACGCTCTACCTGGGTTTTCCCGCCACCGAAACTGCCAAACACGGTCATTGTTTCGGTAAGGTCATATTCGGCCCCAAGAAGAGCTGACTGATCGGCCACCTCGGACCATTCCCACTTGTTGGCAACGTTTCTATTCCCATCTGGCGCATTTGGCATCGAGGTAACAGCTCCATCCACCAGAAATTCCCGGAATGGCGCATTCAGGTTTTCACGTTGATCAATCAGGTCAAGTGTTGCTCTGAAATCATCACCACGATAATCAAGGGCAAGCGCCCCTAACGATGCTTCTCGTTCCTGATGATCAAGGTACGTATGGCCGTTGTGGTAGCCACCATTGAAGCGGACGCCCACCTGATTCTCGTCGCCAAAACGACGACCGAAATCAACGTTACCCCCTACCTGCTCGCCAAGTCCGTAATCGGTACTGACCCGGTTCAGGTCTTCGTCTCCGGCACGTTTGGGAACGATATTGATCACACCACCAACACCACTATTAGGTGCCATTCCCCCCAGAAGCGCAGCGGGGCCTTTAAGAACTTCGATACGCTCGGCATAACCAGTCTGCGCACGATATGTTGGTGCAACACCGTAAACCCCATTGAAGGAAACTTCGCCAGAGTTACCGGTATTCATGTTGAAACCACGGATTTGATAGGTATCAAGCATCCCGCCACTACTGTTTGGTGACCGAACGGATGGATCATGCTTTAAGACATCGGCAATCGTCTGAGCCTGCTGATCGGCAATCTTTTCGCTGGTGTAACTGGTGATGCTGACGGGTGCATCCATGATGTCCGTATTGCCCAGCATGCCAAGACGGCCACCGGTCGCGATCTGGCCACCGGCATAGGCAGGTGGCAGATCGGATTGCGTGCTGTTGGCTTCAACCCGGATCGGATCAACAACCGCAGCACCGCTTTGCCCTGCTTCCGCCGCAGGGTCGATCAGGATCAGGGAATTTTCGCCAGTTTCACGATAGGAAAGCCCGGTACCGCGCAGCAATGTATCAATTGCGGCGGGAACCGTCATATCCCCGCGGATTGCGCACGCACCATCGATAGACGGCAGATCAATCGTATAGGCAATCCGCCATCCCGAAGCGGCGCCGATTTCAGCAATCCCTTCGGCAAGGGAGGAAACCGAGATATCAAATGAATAGGTCGCCTGTGCAATTTCGGTCTGCACATTTGCCGCCAGCGCCCCCGATGTCGCTGGAACGACCATTGCCGTGGAAACCAGCAATGCCGAAATCAGAGAGTATGTTCTTGTTCTTGCTTGTTTGAATTCCAACTTCCCGCTCCATAAACGTCTTTTCTTTCAGGCAGGTCCCCCCTGCATCTAAAAGGACAAACGAACGGGAAATAAGAGTCCTCACATCGGAGAATGATTTTTTGCGAATTTTTCGCAATCTCAGTAAACAACAGTCAACCAGGGCGAGGTTCTGACGACCTTTGCGCCAATCGCATCGGCAACAGTTTCAAGCGATCCGGGAATATCGGTCGTCGGGAAACTGCCGGAAATGCTGCGCGTTCCTACATCGCCAATCACAACGATGCGGCCTTCATCAAAGTTTTCCAACCTGGCGGTCAGCTCTGAAACGGACATGTTGTGCACACTAAGCCGCCCCTTCATCCAGGATAGTGCGAGTCCGACATCGCCGATTTCAGATGGCGAGAGGGTTCCGTCATTGACAACAACCTGCTGCCCCGGTCCCAGCAGAACACCGTTTTCATTCAGCCCGCTTGATACGCGAACAGCCCCATCCTCGACAACCACAACAGTCTGTTGTGAAAGGCGATCCACATTGAATCGAGTGCCAACGACCTGTACCGTGGCATCGCCGGTCCGCACCCGGAACGGATCTCCATTACGGTGGACAACTTCAAAAAATGCCTGTCCCCGCAATAATTGTATTTCCCGGTGGCCTTCATCGAAGTCGGTCGATAACGCACTGTTGGCCGCAAGCCGCACAACCGAACCATCGGGCAATGCAATTGCAGTGACATTTGACTGCCCGGTAACGATATCGGCCTGGATGTTATCGATGAAATCGGGATGAAGGAAAAAGACCGCGCCCGCGACAAATACCATTCCCGCAAGGGCGGCAAAAGAGCGCCGCGGGCGGAACCATGAGAGGAAACCGGAAAGTGCTGGCTTCCTTTGGGTTTCAGAAAGACGTCTTGCCGGCTCCTCGATCCGGGCCCAAAGCACGCGCATCTGATCGAAGGCCAGCCGGTTATTGCGGTCTGCATTCAACCATTGTTCGAACTCGTATTCCTGCTCAGCCGACAGCGAACCACCTGCCCGTCTTGCGTGCCAGAGTGCAGCTTCGTCCTTTTGCTGTTCAGTCGGTTCAAAAGCGCCTTGCATAGGTTCCCGTTTCGCCCGTCATGATCTGGCGTTCATATCAGTAAATGATGTGATCCGCCAAATTCCCTTTCTATAAACAATAACGGATGACGATAAAATATCCTCATAGCACGTATGGGATTTATCAGACGTCGTCGCGATAGGCTGCCAGCCGTTCCTGGCAATGGCGCATGGTCCGGGCCAGTTGTTTTTCCACCGCACTGACGGAAATGCCATACTTTTTCGCCAATTTTGCGTTGGATATGCCATCGACACGATGAAGGATGAACATCTCGCGCGCCTTTGGCGAAAGTTCCAGCAAGGCACGGTCAAGCGCGGAAAGCGCCTGACGGGCTTCGGTATGATCGTAAGGAGACGTCGTTTCACACTGCCATATCTGATCCGGAAGGACCCCGTTCATGGCCTTCGCGCGGCCAAAGGTGCTGCGGTGATGATCAATGACGGCATTGCGTACTGACGCATAAAGCATCTTGGTATTGGCTTCCGGCTCGCCGCAATCACCGGACTGCATCAGACGCGCATAGACATCCTGCACAAGTTCGGCCGCAACTTCACGATCACGTATCCGCCGAACAACCATCGCGACAAGCTGACGCCGATGGTCTTCGAACAGCTTTGCAAGTGTGTTCCGCCAGAAACTCATGCGTATGTTCTATCATTACCTATGAAACTCCGCCCTATGGCCCGTTTCGCGCGCCCGGACAGACAGCCCCCACAACGGTGACGAGCGGAAAGTATCAGTAATGATAATCATTTTCAATATTGTTGATGCTTTTTGTAACCACACCAATCAAAACATGCGAAGCATCGATAAGTGGCGATGCCTTAGCTGATCAGATGCCCTTTCGATCGCCCATTCACCGACCACGATTAACAAGGGCAAAGCCACGCATTGATCTCGTGGGTAATGGCAGCATCGGCGCCGTCCGACAATAACATGGCCAAACGTTCAATTACGGCTTCACGCCAGAACGGACTGTCCTGCAACTGTCTGGGCATCCAGCCGGGAAGCTTCGCAAGATTTTCATATATATCTGCTGCATCCTGATGACCGGCCAATGCTTCTATTATTTCGTCCGCACGCGGGTCATTTAGAAGTTCGGCAGCTGCGTCTGGCGCAGTGTTGACACGCTGGCGCATCACAGCCATCCAGGCAGCAAAACAAAGGGCAAATGTACCGATCTTCTTGCTTTCCTGTGGCAGGTCGCAGGCCGGGGCAAAAATCCGCTGCGGGAGTTTTTCTGTGCCATCCATGGCGATCTGGCGAGTTTCATGTGCGATTTCCGGGTTGCGGAAACGCGCGACCAGTTCGGCCCCGTAATCCGAAAAATCAATCCCGGCAAGCGGTGCCATCGTTGCAGCAGCATTTTCCATATGCTGCGCAACAAGTTGCGAGAAAGCCTCGTTCGCCATGGCGTCGCGGACATAGCGGTAATCACCGACTTGCCCCAAATAGGCGATCAGGGAATGGCTGCCGTTAAGCATACGAAGCTTCATAAGCTCGTATGGCTCTACATCGTGAACCAGAATTGCACCGGCTTCTTCCCAGGCGGGCCTGCCATCGGGGAAATCATCCTCGATAACCCACTGTGAAAAGGGTTCGGTTTCAATTGCCGCCGGGTCGTCGATCCCGGTTAAACGCTTGGCATCCGAAAGCGTTGTCGCGGTTGCAGCCGGGGTAATCCGGTCAACCATCGTCGAAGGGAACGACACATTATCCTTGATCCAGCCTGCAAGGTCCGGGTCGCTCCGCTTGGCAAAGTCAATCACACCGTTGCGCAACAACACCCCGTTCGATGGCAGGTTGTCACAAGAAACGATTGTAAATGGACGAATACCGGCCTGTTTGCGGCGCTTCAGCCCGGCAACCAATATCCCGAGAAGCCCGGTTGGCGTGGCGGGATATGCCAGATCATGTTTTACAGCCGGATGTTCCGCCTGAACCGTCCCCGACACCCGATCAATGCCATATGCCTTTTCGGTGACCGTGATGGTAACAATCCGGATTTCCGGATCGGCAAGCGCATCCAAAACCGGTGCAACATCGCGCGAAGCCGCTATTGCCTTTGACAGGCTGGTGATCCTGCGGGCCTTGGGGCCATCCGGATGACGTTCAATCACCGTAAAGGCGCTGTCCTGGGCATTCAGGGCATCGACAATATCAGTGCTGCGCAAACTGACACCGAGGATGCGCCAGTTCCCGCCTTTGGCCTGCATCGCCACGTCGGTATAAACCGCCTGATGGGCACGGTGAAAAGCACCAATGCCGATATGCACGATACCGGCCGTTGCCATATCTGCATGGGGGGCAGCAGCGGAATTATCAGAAGGTGTCATTTTTGGGCCCCAAGCAAATCAAACCTTGCAGAAAGTGCCGTCATTACCCCCCGCAACTCGGCAAGGCCCTTGAGACGCCCGATCGCCGGATAACCCGGCTGTCCCTTCCGGTTCAGGTCATCAAGAATATCCTGCCCGTGATCCGGACGCATGGGGATGTTCCAGTCCGCACGTCCCGCAGCCTTCCGGCGTGCTTCCTCTCGCAGGATTTCCTCGATCAGATCGACCATGTTGGTGTCACCGTCCAAGTGCTCTGCCTCGTGGAAACTGCACGGCAAGCCTTCGCTTTCGCGTTTGGTATTGCGCAAATGGATGAAATGCACGCGATCCCCCCAGCGCCTCATCATCCCCGGCAGGTCATTTTCAGGACGGACACCAAGCGAGCCGGAACATAACGTAATACCGTTCTCCGGGATATCGATAGCACGCATGATAAAGACGTAATCGTCTTCGGTCGACATGATCCGCGGCAACCCCAGAAGCGCGAAGGGGGGATCATCGGGATGGCAACACATACGAATACCAACCTCGCGCGCGACCGGAACAACTTCTTCGAGAAACGCGACCAGATTGGCCCGCAGCGTATCGGCGTCGATCGCGGCGTAGGTTTCAAGCAGAGCACGCAGATCATCCAGAGAGAGGTTTTCAACCGACCCCGGCAAACCAAAGGCAACCGTTCGTTCCAGCTCGGCACGGCGTTTGTCCGTCATTTCGGCAAAACGGTTTTTGGCTTCGGCAACGATTCCGGCGGGATAGTCATTTTCCGCACCGGCACGGTTCAGGATGAACAGGTCAAACGCGACGAAATCGGTCAGGTCAAAACGCATGCAGGTCGCACCGTTGGCTAGTCGCCAATTCAGATGCGTGCGTGTCCAGTCAAGAACCGGCATGAAGTTGTAACAGACAATACGGATGCCGGAATCGGCAAGGTTGCGAAGGCTTTGCTTGTAAGCTTCGATGTGATTACGCCACGGACCAACCTGACGTTTGATCGATTCGGAAACCGGGAGACTTTCAACAACATCCCAGGTCAGTCCCGACGGCGCACCATCTTTCATGGTCGCGATTTCGGCATGACGCCTGGCAATTTCATCGGAAGTCCAGACAGCGCCACTCGGCACATGATGAAGGGCGGAAACCACACCATGTGCACCGGCCTGACAAATATCGTCAATGCTGACCAGGTCACTCGGGCCGAACCATCTCCAGGTTTGTTTCATGTGTTTCTCTCTGTATTGGCGTGGTGTCTTCAACACCGACTATAACGGTTGTGAACAGTATCACGACATAATTTTGTTGACTAGTATGGTAGTATGCATCATGACTCAGAAAAGCAAGGAGAGATTGATGGGCGATCCCGAACAAAACGACTGGGAAATCACGCACGATCAGGCTGTCGGCCCACAGATCCATCGCATCATACGCGAACGGATCGTGTGTACGGACCTGCTTCCCGGTGTGCGCCTGTCCGAAGCAGAACTTGCAAAACATTTTAATGTCAGCCGCCAACCGGTCCGCGAAGCTTTCATCAAGCTTGCCGACGAGGGTCTTTTGGAAGTTCGTCCGCAGCGCGGAACCTATGTGCGGAAAATTTCTGTTGCCGCTGTTCTTGACGCACGATTTGTCCGCGAAGCCATTGAAGCCGACATTGCACGCTTTGTTGCAAAAGAACCTGACGATGCGTTTCTTGCCCGTCTCGAACAACTGATTTCCGATCAGCGCAAAGCAATGAAAGGCGATGCGCGGTCGTTTCTGAAATTGGATCATGACTTCCATCGCTGCCTCGCCGAAGCCGCGGGGAAAACCTATGCATGGAAAGTAGTCGAAGACGTCCGCGCCCAGCTCGACCGGGTCCGGTATCTCAGCTACTTCCAGTTTCCGATGGATGAAATAATCGAACAGCATGTCCGAATTGTTTCGGCGATAACCTCGCGCGATCCCGAAACAGCCTGTGCGGCCATGCGGGAACACCTTCGTGAAATCCTGCATACGCTGCCTGATATAGCACGCTCCAGATCGGAGCTGTTTGACGACGCGACTTCTGCGTCTTCTCCGTAAAGCATCAAACCGAATAGGGAGGAACCGATGCTAAGAAAAACTACGAAAAATTTGATCTTTGCCGGTGTGGCAGCCGTCATGATGAGCCAGTCCGCATTTGCCGCAGAAGTAACTCTGAAACTTGGCCACCTCGCCAATGAACAGAACTCTTGGCACAAAGCGGCTCTGAAGTTCGGCGAAGAAGTCTCTGCGCTGACCGATGGCCGTATTGAAGTTCAGGTTTTCCCGAACGAAACCCTCGGTAAGGAAATCGACCTAATCAACGGCATGCAGCTTGGCTCAGTCGACATGACCATTACCGGTGAAAGCCTTCAGAACTGGGCTCCGATGGCAGCCCTTCTGGCTGTGCCTTACGCCTATCCCACGCTAGAAGACATGGATGCGGTTGCCAGCGGCGAAATCGGCTCAAAAATCGAAGATCAGATCGTCGAAAAGGCACAGATTCGTCCGATCGCCTATTTTGCACGTGGTCCGCGTAACCTGACCTCGAACCGTGAAATCAAAAGCCCGGATGATCTCAATGGTCTGAAAATGCGCGTTCCGAACGTGCCGCTGTTCCTCGATGTCTGGAAGGCGCTTGGCGCACAGCCGACACCGATGGCGTTTTCCGAAGTCTTTACCTCGCTTCAGGCTGGCACAATTGACGCGCAGGAAAACCCGCTTGCACTCATCGATTCCGCCAGCTTCGATGAAGTTCAGAAATTCGTGAACAAAACCGAGCATGTTCGTTCATGGATCTACGTGACCATTTCGGAAATCACTTGGAACAACCTGTCTGACGAAGACAAGGCTGCTGTGACCGAGGCCGCAAAACGCGCACAAGCTTACGAACGCGACCTGTTCGCCGCGGACGAAGAACGCCTGACCAAAGAACTTCAGGAAAAAGGCATGACCTTTGTTGAAGTTGACAAAAAAGCCTTTGCTGCAAAAGCTAAAGATGCAGTTCTCGCCAATGTTTCCGACGAAATTCGTCCGTTCGTCGAAGAACTCTTCGCAAAATAAAATGTGCGGGATCGGTCACTTCGCGTGACCGATCCCTTTCCGACGGGGAAGCAACGTGCTTTTTGCCAGATTATACGCGTTCATTATCGCACTGTGTCGCATCGCAACGGGGGCTGCCTTCAGCATCCTGATGTGCACGGTTCTGATACAGGTCTTTTCGCGCACCTTCATGCCCAGCTCTCCGGTCTGGACAGAAGAACTAACGCGCTATGCCCTGCTATTTCTCGCCGCTTTCGGCGTTGGCCTCTCGTTCCGCAATGGTGAATTGGTCAATGTTGATATCGTATGCGAAATGCTACCCCTGCGCATACAGCGGGCGCTCATGTTCGTTTCAGCCGCACTAACCACTGGCTTCTGCCTAATTCTGGTATCCCCCGCATCGAGGTTCGTTTCCATCGGCGTCATGCAAACCTCGCCTGCACTCGGGGTCCGCATGGACTTTATTCACGCGACGGTATTCATCCTTCTCGTGCTGCTTAGCCTTTTCGCAACCTTGCGTATGATCCGTGTTATCGCCGGTGTATCTGACGGAAAACCCGAAGACACGACAAAGGACTTCCCATGAGCCTTGCAATCTTACTTGGCGTTTTCGCGCTCGGCCTTGTTATCGGGCTTCCCGTTGCCGTTACTTTGGGCCTGTCTTCGCTTTGTTATCTGCTCATTGAAGGCATTCCGCTCGTCGTCATCCCGCAAAAAATGTTCGCGGGGATGGACGTCTTTGTTCTGCTTTGTATTCCTGGCTTCATCCTTGCCGGGAACCTGATGAATGGGGGTGGCATCACGCCGCGCATCGTCCGGTTCGCCAATGCAATGGTGGGCTGGATGCGCGGTGGGCTGGGCCTTACCAATGTTACCGGCTCCATGCTGTTTGGTGGCATTTCTGGCACCGCGGTTGCCGATGCTGCTTCCATCGGGGGCATGATGATTCCCGGCATGGTGCGCGCCGGTTATACCCCTGCCTTTTCTGCGGCGGTGACCGCGGCCTCATCTACGGTTGGCCCGATCATTCCGCCAAGCATGCCAATGATCATCGTCGGCGCACTTTCGGGTATCTCTGTTGGCAAAATGTTCATCGCCGGGGCCATCCCGGGTATCCTGATGGGCATTGCCATGATGATTACTTGCTACATCATCGCTGTTCGTCGCAAATTCCCCCACCAGCCATGGCAGGGCTTTGGCGAACTGCTTCGCTCCTTCATGGGGGCCTTCTGGGCTCTTGCCATGACGGCACTAATCGTTGGTGGTCTGCTAAGCGGCATAGTCACGCCTACAGAAACCGCCGTCATCGCAAGCCTCTATGCCCTGATTGTTGGCTGCTTCATTTATCGTGAACTGCCACTGCGCAAGGTTCCAAAAATCATTGTCGATAGTGCCGTCACTGCGGCGGCCATTCTGGCCCTTGTCGGTTTGGCCAACGTGTTTGGCTGGATTTTGGTTTCTGAACGCATTCCCCAGATGATCTCGAATGCGGTCTTGTCCGTGACCGACAATAAATATGTCGTCATTCTACTGATCAATCTGGTGCTGCTTGTCGTCGGCATGTTCATGGAAACTATCGCAGCCCTGATCATCCTGTTTGTGCCGCTTCTGACACTGGCGACCAATGTCGGCGTTGATCCTATCCATTTTGCGGTTTTTGCCGTTCTCAACCTGATGATCGGTCTGACAACTCCGCCGGTCGGGATTTGCATGTTTATCTGCGCAAACATTGCCAAGGCACCGGTCACCACGGTGATCCGGGCCCTGATGCCGTTCCTTCTGACGAACATCCTGATCCTGTTTCTTGTTTCCTATATCCCGGCGCTGTCAACCTGGCTGCCGTCCCTGATGGAGTAATCTATGCAAACACGTGTTTGCCGTCTGTATGGCCAAGACGATCTGCGGATCGAAACTGAAAACGCCCCTGCTCCCGCCCATGACGAAGTTCTTATCCGCGTCGGGGCCGGCGGTGTATGCGGTTCGGACATGCATTATTATTTCGAAGGCGGCATCGGTCAGATCCGCGTGCGCGAACCGATCATTCTGGGCCACGAAGCCGCTGGGACGATTGTTGCACTTGGCCCTGATGTTACTGGGCTTGCCATCGAACAAAAGGTAGCGATCAATCCAAGTCACCCATGCGGCACATGCAGCTATTGCAAGAAAAACCTGCAGCAGCATTGCCTGAACATGAAGTTCTTCGGCTCTGCAATGCCAATGCCCCATATTCAGGGAGCATTCCGTGATCTGGTCAATGTCCGGCAAGGCCAGTGCTTTGCGATCAGCAATCAAACAGATATCGGCCATGCCGCCTGTGCAGAACCACTGGCAGTCTGTCTGCATGCCGTGGCGCGTGCTGGTGACCTTTCGGGGAAAAAGGTTCTGATTACCGGGGCTGGCCCGATTGGAAGCCTTTGTGCCGCCGCGGCCAAACGTGCGGGGGCCAGTGAAATTGTTGTTACCGATTTGCAGGATTTCGCGCTGAATGTTGCGCAGCAAATGGGTGCAACCAGCACCATCAATATCGCCAATGCCGCGGACGACCTGAAAGCCTATGAACAGGACAAAGGTCTGTTTGACGTTTGCCTGGAATGCTCAGCCGCCCCGGCGGCATTGCGGTCTGCAATCAGTGTTTTGAGGCCGCAGGGTATTCTGGTTCAGGTCGGGGTTGCAGGTGAAATCCCTGTCCCATTCAACCCGCTGGTCGCCAAGGAAATCACGATCACCGGAACCTTCCGATTCCACGCGGAATTTGCCGATGCTGTGCGCCTGATTGACCGCGGTGACATAAATGTCACCCCAATCATCACCCAAACCTATCCGCTTGAAACCGCACAAGAAGCGTTTGACGTCGCACGAGATCGAAGCAAATCGGTTAAAGTTCAATTGTCTTTCGCCAATTGAACTTGCTTCCTGTTTATCCGGATACCAAGAAGGCTGTGGCATTATTCATGTCACAGCCTTCTTCATGAGGCCCCCTAGTTAGGCCCGATGAAACGTCTGGCAGGTTTGCCATCTTGCCCCCCGGCATGCGGCTGAAGATTGATGTGCGTCACATTCTAGGACGACTTGTTAAATTGTCGTCCTTGGGCAAAAGAGACGTTTGACTTGCCGGATGAAGACAATTCCGACAGAACTAAGCAAATGAACAATGCGCGTTGGTAAAACCAGCGCATGGGAGGCGCTAAGTGTCCGGTTTCCATTGGTCGCGCAATCAGCGTATGAGTTTGGTTGGCCGATACACGCTTTTATCGGTCGGCGTTGTTATATGTGCGCTTGTTGCACTGAGCTTCTTTTATCAGCGTTTTTCCAATGAACTGATTGACCGCCTGACGGGTGAGCGCCTGAGCGCGCAGGTTGCAGCAACATCAAACAAACTTTCCGCATTTCTGGACGCCCGCATTTATCAATTGGTGACCCTGTCAAACCACCCGGCGTTACCGGCCTTCATTGATGCGCCAAATTCACCGCAGGCAGAAGAGGCGCTTGCATTGCTGCGGGTCGAGGCGGATTCACCTGATTTGTATGGCGTCCTATTTTTTGACTGGAATGATAATCTGGACCGACTGGTTGCCGGGCAAGCCGCGTCCGGCCCGCCATATTGGTCCAAAACTGGTTGGGATATCCGGGGTCTTCCCCGCGTCGAACATGAAGGTATCGAATTCATCGGACCGCAACTGCCCGAAAATGGGAATTCCGGCTGGATTTTGATGCGTCAGCATATTCGCGATAACGGGCTTGGCCAGAATACGTCTGTTGCGCTTCATATGCGTCTTGCATCCCTGACCGAACTCCTTGTCAGTGCTGGTGTTGCCGGGGTGATTGAACCGCTTTTGCGAACGCCAGGTGGTGTTGTTCTGGACCCAACGGGCCGTCCAGCCGAAGTCACCGGTGAACTGATTGAAGGCCCCAGCATTCTTCCGGGCTGGAATATCGTCATGAGTGTTCATCCAGGCACCATTTTGCAACCGATTGATCAGACCCGGTTTTGGCTTTATGTCACAGCGACCCTTATAATCCTGGTCATTCTGGCAATCTTTTTTGCCCTGTCGCGCAGCCTGCGGCGAAGGGTTGATACACTGGTTCAGGGCGCGCACAGCATTGCATCGGGCGATCTATATTACCGTCTGCCCGAAGGCCGCCGCCGTGATGAAATCAGCACGGTTGCCAAAGCATTCAACACCATGGCATGGCAGCTTAAAGACCTGATTGACCGAACCGTTCGCGCCGAAAAACTTGCAGTACTTGGACAGTTTGCAACGGGCGTTGCCCACGAAGTTCGCAATCCATTGGCCACGATGAAAACCACCGTTCAGGCCCTCACTCGCAAGGAACAGGATGGTGAACGCAAGGTCTTGCTTGACGACATGGGCCATCAGATTGATCGCCTTTCACGCGTGGTGAACGATCTTCTGGCTTATGGACGCCCGGGAGAGGCCAATCTGCAAAATGCCGAAGTTCGCGAGCTGTTTCGTCAGTCTTCCCGCGTTCTTGAACCGATTGCCAAAGAAGCGAATGTCCGGTTTTACACCAGCGGCGATTCCGGGCTGAAGCTTAATATCGACCCGGATCAGGTTTTGCAGGTTCTGCTTAATCTTGGCATCAATGCCATTCAGGCCTGTAAGGTCGGCGGCACCGTCGGTTTGCGGGCAGAACAGAACGAAGAGTGGGTAGAAATCCGCGTCACAGACGATGGCGCGGGCATCCCCAAACAGCATTTGCTTGACGTGGTACAACCATTTTTTACCATGAAAAGCAAAGGGACAGGTCTTGGCCTGACGATCAGCCAGCAGCTCGTCGAGGCCAATCAAGGTACCATTCATATTGAAAGCGCCCCGCAAGAGGGCACGACAATTACATTGAAGTTCCTCGCCGCAAAAGCAGGAACTTCCAAGGAGGAATATCCCGAAAATGTCCCAGAAGATCAGAATACTGATCGTCGACGATGAGGAATCGTTCGTTCGTTCTTTGAGTTTTGCACTGAGAACAGAAGGTATGGACGTCACGGGCGTTCATTCCGGCGAAGATGCCTTTCTCGAAGTTCGGAAGAACCAGTTCGACATTATCCTGCTTGATCTGCGCCTGCCCGGCGCCGATGGCATGGAGGTTCTGAACAGTATCCGTAATCTTGACATTGATATACCTGCGATCATGATCTCGGCGCATGGCGATACCCGTGCGGCAGTCAAGGCCGTCAAGCTTGGGGCCGCAGACTATCTTAGCAAGCCGTTCGAACTTGATGAGCTGATCCACACGATCAATACGGTTCTGGATCAAAATCAGACGGCGCTGGAACTGGAATATCATCGTAAACGCGATGTTCCGGCCAACGGCCTGATCGGCGATTGCACAGTCATGAGCAACCTGCGCACCACTATTGAACGCGTCGCCAAAAGTAGTGCCAGCCGTATTCTTTTGCTGGGAGAGTCCGGCACTGGCAAGGCATTGGTCGCACGTGCAATCCATGGCGAAAGCCCACGATCATCGCGCGCCTTCATCGAGGTGAACTGCGCAGCATTGCCCGAGCAACTGATTGAGTCCGAACTCTTTGGCGCGGAAAAAGGCTCCTATACAGGTGCCCATCAGAAACGTACCGGTCTGGTAAAGCTCGCAGATGGTGGCAGCCTGTTTCTCGACGAGATCGGCGAACTTCCGCTGGCTCTGCAGGCGAAATTCCTGCACTTTCTGGAAAATGGTGCTTATCGCCCGGTTGGCAGCGAGCATTCGGCATCGGCCAATGTACGTGTGATTGCGGCAACCAACCGCGACCTTGCCGAAGAAGTCCGTCTAGGCAATTTCCGCGAAGACCTGTTCTATCGGTTGAATGTCATTACCATTGATATCCCGGCCCTTCGGGAACGGGGTGACGACATCATCAAACTGGTCGAACATTTTGCCGATAAACAGGCAAAAGCCGAGGGATGCCAACCGATCAAGTTTGCACTGGAAACGGTTGATATTTTGCTTGCACATCGTTGGCGCGGGAATGTACGCGAACTCAAGAACCTGATCGAACGGCTGACCATTTTGTATCCGGCAAAGATGATTTACCCGGAACTCCTGCCTGCCGAATTTCATGAAGACGAGTTGGATGGCGAACGGGAACCCCATCAGCCCGCAAGCTCTAACGCGCCGCAATTGCAGGATCGCCTTGATACCACGGAACGCAATCTGGTGCGGGACGCGCTTGATCAGGCAAACGGGCACAAGGGCCGAGCGGCAGAAATCCTTGGCATTTCACGACACGCCTTAAAGCGAAGGTTGCAAAGACTTGGACTGCAATAACAAAAAGGGCGGTTCCGGCCATTCACGAAATCAAAAACCATTGAGCGAAAACCGCTCAATGGTTTTTTCCGTTCGGAGCGCCAACCGCTCATAACCGCGCGCATTGTTTGTGAGCGCCCGCACATCCATCGCACAAAACCGCAATCTCCCTGCCTTTTTCTTTTTAGTGATCAGTTGGCACAGCCTTTGCCAATTAGTGGGACAAAGGTACAAACACGAATGGAACAACCATTCGTAGGGAGGATACATCATGGAGATGCTCAAACGCCCGGTTTCCGGGTGCATCACCATAATTATTGCCGCGTTCACAATGCTTGTCGCCAATAGCGCACAAGCCGAACGTTTTGAGCTGGGTGCATCAGCCAAAGAAGCGGATGCGGTGATCGGCTGTTTGTACCCCATGACCGGTCGATCGGCGACCTATGGTCGAGACAGCATCGTCGGCATTCAAATCGCACTTGATGACCTTGCCGCTGAAACCAAGGCAGGACTAACCCCACCAAAACTTCGCATCATTGCCGATGATCCGCGATCAAAGGCATCTTATGCCGTGCGTTTGGCACAGGACTTCATCGCCAAGGATAAAGCCCGGTTTTTCTGCGGGATCGTATCATCAGGCGTTGCCCACGCAGTAAGCGACCTTGCCCGTCAGGAAAAAGTCATCATGATCGGAACCGATCATGCATCTTCTCGGCTCAGCATCGAAGCCGGTCATGATTATTATTTCCGGGTCACAAATGACAGTTGGACCAGCATGGCCGCAGGGGCGCGCTATCTGCGCGACATTCAAAAGGAAACTGGCTGGAAACGGCTGGCCTTTGTGGGGCCCGACTATGATTATGGGCATGTTTCCTGGACGGACTTGCAACTGGCACTCGATGGCCTTGGTGTTGAATATGAAACCGTCAGCGCATTATGGCCCAAGCTCTATGAGCCGGACTATTCGATCTATATCAATGCCCTGCAATCGGCGAAGCCGGACGTCGTTGTCACCGCACTTTGGGGTGGAGATTTCATTGCCTTCATCAAACAGGCATCAACGACCCGTTTCTTTGAAACCACCCGTCTGGCCAATTTTGATACCGGTGCCAATTACGATGTGATGATGGCGCTGGGTAATCAGCCCTATCCCGGTCTGATCCTTTCGGCTCGTCATCACAATAATTGGCCAGAAACCGGACGTAACAAACGATTTGTCGCGCAATTCCATGACCTGACCGGTCGTTATCCGACTTATGCCGCCGAGGGTGCCTATACCGGCATTATTGCAATTGCGCGTGCCATCGAAAAGGCGGGCGGCTCAGACGATGACAGGGCACTGATCACCGCACTCAAAGGGTTGCAACTGGCCCTGCCCGAAGACCCGCCGGGCTTTGCATCCTATATCGATCCCGACACCCACCAGATTGTCCAGGCGCAAGCCGTGGGCACGGTCGTCCATAACGAAGATTTTCCGCCATCGAAACTGATGGTGGGGAATTGGGCGATCTATGACGCCGAAGACCTCAAACCGTCAAAAGAGATGGTCAAACGCCGCCGCGATGCCGTGGCCGGTGGGTCTGAGGCTGTTCCACCGCCATCTCCATAGACCTTTCCCAAGGGAGGAAAAAAGTGAAGAATAATAAAACAACTTTCAGTAATTATCTGGTTTCGGGCGTCGCTGCCCTTGCCTTGACGGCCGGCCTTGCATCAGTTGCATCGGCTGCCGAAAACGGCAAATTCCGCGTCGGCATCGTCACCTTCCTGTCTGGCCCGGCTGCTGGTCCGTTTGGCGTTCCTTCTGCGAATGCCGCCAAAATTCTTGTCGAAGCGCTTAACAAGGGAGAAGTACCGGCACCTTATAACAAGCTTGGCATCAATGGGGCGGAAATCGAAGCAGTTATTATTGATGAGGCTGGTGGTGCAACCAAGCAGGTTGAAGAATACCGCAACCTTGTCCAGCGCCAGAAAGTTGATGCCGTGATCGGCTATGTGTCTTCGGGTGATTGCCTCGCAGTTGCTCCTGTAGCAGAAGAACTGAAAACCTTCACTATTGCGTATGATTGCGGCACTCCCCGCCTGTTTGCGGATAACCCCGATGCACAATATATGTTCCGTACCGGCCTTGATGCATCGGTCGACAATATCGGTGCCGTTCGCTATCTCAAAGCAACCCGTCCGGACGTAACCCGTCTGTCAGGTATTCAGCAGAACTATTCCTGGGGTCAGGACAGCTGGGCTGACTTTACCGCTGCAGCGGCAAAACTGCTGCCGGAATCAGAAATCGTCGAAGAACAGTTCCCAAAAATCTATCAGGGCCAGTATGGCGCAGAAATCTCTGCCCTGTCGGTCAAACGTCCGGAAATCGTCCACAGCTCCTTCTGGGGTGGCGACATGGAAGCCCTGGTTCTTCAGGCAAATGCCCGTGGCCTTCTTGAAGACGCCACCGGTTTGCTAACCTGCGGTGAAGCGAGCCTTGCCACCTATAAAGATCAGGCACCAAATGGCATGATCATTGGTGCGCGCGGTCCGTTCGGTGCATTTGCGCCGGACAACGCCCTGAACACCTGGTTCAAGGGTGCTTATAACGCCGCCTATGATCTTGATCCGGTTTACCCGGCAACCAAGATGGCACAAGCGATCCTCGGCCTGAAATTTGCCGCTGAAAATGCAGGCCTTGCCGACAAGGAAATCCCGACCGCAGATCAGCTTGCGACGGGCCTCAAGGGGGCAACCTTTGAATCCGTTTCGGGTACTGTCGAAATGGCGCGCGGCAATGGTCATCAGGCGATGCAGGGCATCACCTATGGCGAATACCACTATGAAGACGGCAAGGCGTCCATCGTCAATACCGTTTCATTCTCAGGCGAATGCGTAACTCCGCCAGAAGGTGTTTCTGCCGCAGACTGGATTGCCCAGGGCTTCCCGGGCGCTCAGTGTAACTAAACGCAATCTTCCTGCGATGCGGGCATCTCTTTTGGGGGATGCCCGCCCTTTTCCCTGCACACTGGATATTTGTGATGACAAGTCTTCTTGCCGTCCTGATTGATGGCTCGATCTATGCATCGTGGCTGTTTCTCGTGGCCGCTGGCCTGACCGTGATTTACGGGGTGATGCGCATCCTGAACATGGCGCACGGCAGCTTCTATGCCATTGGCGCCTATTCGGCAGCATCCCTTGTTGGCTGGTATTTCAACAACGGTATCGGCCCGGCCTGGATCAGTTATCTTTTGCTGGTTGGTGCGGCACTGGTTGCCGGACTGATTGTCGGCGTGATCATTGAACGCGGATTGCTGCGCCTGATGTACGGCCGCGACGAAATCCTGATGGTGATCATTACCTATGCGCTTTTGCTTATCCTTGAAGACACGATGAAAATCGTCTGGGGGGTCAATCCGTATTTCGCCTATCAGCCCTATTCCGAACTCGGCCGAACGTCTTTTGGACTGCTTAAGGTTTCGAATTACGACCTGTCACTGGTCGGGGTTTCGGCCGTCATTGGCCTTGTTTTGTGGGGGCTGCTCGAACGCACCAATACCGGCAAGGTATTGCGCGCGGTGATCCATGACCGCGAGATCGCGGTGGCGATGGGCGTTAATGTCCGCCTCATGTTCACCATCACCTTTGTCATAGGTACCATCCTTGGTGCACTTGCAGGTGCGCTGACCGCACCTGCCATCTCGGTTGTGCCGGGTATCGGGATTGAAGTCATCGTTCTGGCCTTTGCCGTGGTCGTGATTGGTGGACTTGGCAGCATCGGCGGTGCCGCGGTTGGTGCCCTTCTGGTTGGATTGAGCCGCGCCGCTGCCGTTCATTATGCCCCTGAATTCGAACTTTTCGTCATTTACGGCGTGATGTCGCTGGTTCTGGCGTTCCGCCCCGAAGGCCTGTTTGGCCGTACTTTGGCGAGGAAAATCTGACATGCGCTTCGATAAAACAGAAATCTCGCTTGCTGCAATTGCGATTGCCTGCGTGCTGTTCGGGTTTGTATCGCCCGGCTGGCTGATCTTCCTTTTGACCATCGCCTTTGCCAAAGCCCTCGTTGTGCAAGGCGTTGTCATGCAGATGCGCTCCGGCCTGGTATCGTTTGGCCAGGGCCTATTTTACTGCATTGGTGGATATACCGTCGGCATGGGTGGCCAGTTCTTTGGCATCCATGATGCAATTGCAGCCCTGACCCTTGGCATGCTGGTGGCAATTGCGGTTGCCATGTTGCTGGGGCTGTTGCTGACCCGATATCGGGACATCTTCTTTGCGATGCTGTCGCTGGCCTTTTCGATGATCCTGTTCGGCATCCTTGTCAAAAGCCCTGAACTGGGCAGTACGGACGGATTTAACGTGCATAACTGGACCGTCTTTGGCTGGGCACCAGAAGGCGGCGAAGGCAGTCAGCTTACTGTCTTCACCCTGACCGTTCTGGCAGGTCTGGTCATTGCCGTTCTGATCCACCGTTATACCAAGGCCGGGATCGGCGTGATCTGCGAAGCCGTTCGCGAAAACGAAGTCCGCGTAGAATATCTTGGTCTCTCGCCGCGCTGGCTACTGTACGGCAACTATGTCTGTGCCGCAGCAGTTTCCGCACTTGGCGGTGGATTGACTGCCCTGGCCACCGGGCATGTCGACCCTGAAATGGCCTATTGGACCACATCGGGCGAATTCATCTTTATCGCTCTTCTCGGCGGGTTGGGTCATGTCGCCGCTCCGTTCATTGCCGCCGTGGTTTTCTCGGTCGTGCGGACCTATGCAATCGAACTGGTTCCCCATACCTGGCAGATGATCCTCGGATTTACCCTTTTGGGTGTCATCGTCTTCCTGCCTAAAGGGCTCTGGAGCCTGGTATCACGGAAAAAGTCAGGAGAACGTGCATGACTGTCATTCTTGAAACCAGATCGCTAAACAAGGAATTTGGGGCGGTCATCGCCGCAAAGGATCTTGATGTCCGGATTTCCAAAGGTGAAATCGTTGGCGTCATCGGGTCCAACGGCGCGGGCAAGACAACCTTCATCAATATGGTGACCGGTTATCTTAAGCCGACCCGTGGTGAAATACAGTTTAACGGCAAGTCTATTCTTGGCCGTTCGCCACGTGCCATCACCCGTGCTGGCATGGCACGTTCATTTCAGGTTGCACAACTATTTCCTGAAATGACGGTAATCGACAATCTGATCGTTGCCCTTGCCGCTGCCGAAAGTCCACGCCCAAGCTTCCTGAGCCCGCTTCGCAGCGACAAACGCATCGCACGGGCCGAAGACATCCTGCGTGAATTCGGTGTCGAAAATTATCGTGATTCATTGGTGACGGCAGTTCCGCAAGGTGCACGCAAACTGGTGGATATCGCAATGGCCCTGATTGGCAATCCGCAGATGCTTTTGCTGGATGAACCGACCAGTGGCGTCAGCATGGACGAGAAAACCGCCCTGATGGACACCGTGATGAATGCCGTCCGCCAGCACGGTGTGACAGTGCTGTTTGTTGAACATGACATGGATGTGGTCGAACGTTACGTTTCGCGTGTTCTGGCCTTCTATAGCGGTGAAATCATCGCCGACGGCAACCCGTCGGCGGTTCTTGCCGAAGAACGCGTGCGTGATCTCGTGACCGGCCATCGTCCCACTCACAAAAAGGGGAATGGCGCATCATGACGCTTGAAATCAAGAACCTGAATGTTTCAATCGGCAACATTCCGATCCTGCGTGATGTTTCGCTGACCGTTCCGTCCGGGCAGATGTTTGGTCTGATCGGTCATAATGGTGCAGGCAAAACCACATTGATGCGTGCCATCATGGGATTGCTTGAGGCCGACGATGGTTCCATTACCTTTGATGGCAAGGACCTGCGCAAAACGGCTGATTTTGGTCGGGCAAAAGGCGGTATCAGTTACATGCCCGAAGACCGCCGCCTGATCCCGTCACTTACGGTTGAGGAAAATATTCTTCTGCCTGCATGGGCCAACGGCATTGCCGATGCCAGGGAACGTCTGGAATGGGTTTATGACCTGCTTCCGGAAATTGCGCAGTTCCGGGCGCGCCGCGCCTTACAGCTTTCGGGGGGACAGCAAAAGCTGGTCGCACTTGGCCGCGCCCTTATGCCGGGCCGGAAGTTGTTGCTGCTTGATGAACCGTTCGAAGGTGTTGCCCCGGTTCTGTCACGCCGCCTGTCCGAAGTCATTTCCAACCTTGGCAGCAGCGGTTTGTGCGTCCTGATTTCCGAGTCAGATGACACCCATTCCGCCGATCTGGTGACAGGGAGCTACCGCATCGAACGCGGCACAGTTTCCCCATCAGCAACCCAGTTCGCCTGAACCGGCCAACGCGAGGACCCCCATGTCAGATTTTACATTTGAAACCACGCCCCGCGTCATCTGCGAGTTTGATGGCGCACTTCAGTTGGGCAGCCTGTGTAACGAGTTCGGCGCAAAACGCGCCATCCTCATCACCGATCCGGGCCTGCAGAAAGCCGGATTGATTGATGCCCCCTATCAGGCCCTTATTGATGACGGGATCGATACTCTTCTGTGGACACGTGTTGAAGCCGACCCGCCTGAAAGCACCATCCTTGATGCCGTAAAGGGCGCGATGGATTTCGCGGCCGATATCATTATCGGCCTGGGTGGTGGATCATCGATGGATACCGCCAAGCTGGTGGCCTTGCTGTGTGGCAACCCGCAGCAACTTGACGCGATCTATGGGATCGGTCTGGCAAAAGGACCGAGACTACCGCTTATTCAGGTTCCAACCACCGCAGGCACCGGTTCTGAAGTCACACCCATTTCCATCGTTACCACTCCGACCCAGGAGAAAAAGGGCGTTGTATCGCCGCTTCTTTATCCGGATGTCGCATTGCTTGATGCCAAACTGACGATGGGTCTTCCTGCATCGATTACGGCAATGACCGGTATTGATGCGATGGTTCATGCAATAGAGGCCTATACAACCAAGCACAAGAAAAACGCGCTGTCTGATGGTTTGGCCATTCGCGCGATGCAGCTGATGACCGCCCATATTGATGATGCGGTATCGGCAACACCATCACGCGAAGCCCGCGAAGCCATGTTGCAAGGATCAATGATGGCCGGCATGGCATTCGCCAATGCCCCGGTCGCCGCAGTTCATGCGCTGGCCTATCCGCTGGGTGGGCATTTTCATGTGCCGCATGGTCACAGTAATGCGCTTGTCCTGATCGAGGTTCTTAAATTCAACCGCGATGCCGCCCACGCGCAATATGCGGAACTGGCCCGTGCTGTTCTGCCGGGTGAACGGTTTGCCGATGATAATGCCGCCTGTGATCGCTTTATCAGCTACATGACCGACATGGTCGAACGCATGCCGTTTACCCGACAGCTGCGCGATGTCGGCGTGACCGAGTCCGATCTCGACATGTTGGCGACGGATGCGATGAAGGTCGAACGTCTTTTGATCAATAATCCGCGCGAGATGACCTTTGAAGCCGCCCGCGACATTTATGCCACCGTGCTGTAACCGCAGGATAGCCCCATGACGATTGAACTCAATGATACCGGTCTTTGGCAAACCCTTGGTCATATCAATGGCAAATGGGTGTCGGCTGAAAATGGTATAACCTTTTCAGTGACAGATCCTGCAACCGGCGCACATCTTGCCGATGTTCCCGATATGGGGGCATCCGAAACCCGGCTGGCGATTGATGCCGCCAATGCCGCCCTTCCGGCATGGCGGACAAAGACTGCCAAGGAACGGGCAAACATCCTTCGCAAATGGTTTGACATGTGCATGGCCGCACAGGAAGACCTTGCCTTGCTAATGACTCGCGAACAGGGAAAACCCCTTGCCGAGGCCCGTGGCGAAGTGGCCTATGGCGCGTCATTCCTTGAATGGTTTGCCGAAGAAGGTAAACGCATTTATGGCGATGTCATTCCCTCGCACGGTGCGGATAAACGCATCATCACGGTCAAACAACCGATTGGCGTTGTTGCTGCGATCACGCCCTGGAATTTCCCGATGGCCATGATCACCCGCAAATGTGCCCCGGCACTTGCCGCGGGCTGTACGGTTGTCATCAAACCTGCCGAAGATACGCCTTTGACCGCCCTTGCCCTTGCCGAACTGGCCAAGCGTGCGGGTTTCCCCGATGGCGTGATCAATGTGGTGACCGCATCGCATGGGGCGGATATCGGCAATGAACTGACCGGAAACCCGATTGTGCGCAAACTGTCCTTTACCGGTTCAACCCAGGTCGGCAAACTTTTGATGCGGCAATGCGCCGACACCGTCAAAAAGGTCAGTCTGGAACTTGGTGGGAATGCGCCATTTATTGTCTTTGATGATGCCGATCTTGACGAGGCCGTTGCCGGTGCCATCGCATCGAAATACCGCAATGCCGGACAGACTTGCGTTTGTGCCAACCGCATTCTGGTGCAGGAAGGTGTCTATGACGCCTTCGCCGAAAAACTTGCCGCCGCCGTTGCCAGCCTGCGTGTCGGTCCCGGCACCGAGGAGGGTGTAACCCAGGGGCCGCTGATCAATACCAAGGCCATTGAGAAGGTCGAAACCCTTGTCAATGACGCGATCAGTTGTGGCGCAAAAGCAGTATTGGGTGGCGCACGCGCCAAACCGGGTAGCAATTTCTTCAGCCCGACCATCCTGACCGGTGTTACCGCCGACATGCGGATTTTCTCCGAGGAAATTTTTGGCCCGGTTGCCCCCCTGTTCAGGTTCCGCGACGAGGCAGACGCCATTCGTATGGCCAATGATACGCCCTTTGGACTGGCGGCCTATTTCTATGCCCGTGATATCGGTCGTATCTGGCGGGTTGGCGAAGCACTGGAATACGGCATTGTCGGCATCAATGAAGGGATCATTTCCACAGAATCAGCCCCGTTTGGCGGTGTGAAAGAATCCGGTATCGGCCGCGAAGGATCGAAATACGGCATCGATGATTTTGTCGAAATCAAATATATGTGTCTCGGCGGTCTTGCCGGGAAAGCCAACTGACCGGCAACAAGGAGCCCCACCATGAGTTTCATGTTTCGCAGTGTCCCGCGCATCGTATGCGAGGCGGGCGGCATTGCCAGAACCGGCACCCTGATGAAAGAACTTGGCGCAACCCGCGTCACTGTTGTTTGCGATCCGGGCATTGTCACACTTGGCTTTGCCGATCAGGTGCAAAAATCGTTGGAAGCGGCTGGTATTGCCGTTCAGATATTCTCCGATGTTAAAGCTGATCCCCCCCAGAATATCGTTCAGCAGGCCATTGATGGTGCCAAGGAGTGGCAGGCTGATGGTGTGGTTGGTCTTGGGGGTGGCAGTTCGCTTGATAGTGCCAAACTTGTCGCGCTGCTTGCCAATAGCGATCAGACAATCGAAGGCATTTACGGGATCGACAAGGCAACCGGCGACCGTTTGCCCCTGATCCAGATCCCGACAACCGCTGGCACCGGATCGGAAGTCACCTGGGTGTCGGTCATCACCGATAACAATAATCTGAAACAGGTTGTTTATACCCCGCAACTGATGCCCGATATCGCGCTTCTGGATGCTGAACTGACCTATGGGTTGCCACAGAAAGTCACCGCGGCAACCGGTCTTGATGCCATGGTTCATGCCATCGAAGGATACACCAGCCGCACACGCAAAAACCCGATTGCTGATGGCATGGCAATCACCGCGCTTTCTCTGCTCGGCAAGAACCTGATGAAGGTGATCGAGAACCCCGGCGACAAGGAAGCCCGATCTGCAATGCTTCAGGGCTCACTGATTGCCGGGATGGCCTTTGCCAATGCGTCAGTCGCAGCCGTCCATGGGCTGGCTTATCCGTTGGGCGCACGGTTCCATATTCCGCACGGACACGCCAATGCACTGGTAATGGCGCAAGTTTTGCGCTTCAACCTGCCCGCCGCAAGTAAACTCTATGCCGAACTTGCGCCCTGTCTGATCGAAGATGCCGATTTCTCATCCGATGAAGATGCCGCAGAGGCCTTTGTTCGCCGGATTGAGGCAATGGTCCTTGCCAGCGGCCTTGAAACACGATTGCATGAACTGGGGATCACCGAAGACTCTCTGCCTGAAATGGCCGAGGAGGTCTTTACCAAAATCCATCGCCTGATCGAGAGCAATCCGCGCGATATGACGACAAACGATATTGAAGCCATTTACCGCAGCGTTTTCTGATTTAGCCGCTTGTGAACTCCGATTTATACAGTGGCAAAGAACCGGCGGCCTGTTTGGTCGCTTGGCCGCCGGTTCTTAAAATCAATTGAGGCGATCCCGGATTACCGAATGGCAACCGGGTTGATGATCATCTGGACTGCGCCTTTTAACTTTGCCTGCCCCAGAACAAAAAGAAACTCGTGGGCGCGGTCTGCTGCCAGATCCTTGGTGACGATGTTTTCAAGGATATAAACGCCGTTTTCTGCCAGAAGCTTGACATGAACCGGGAAGAAGGCATTCGGGTCCTCGTGAGGAACCGCTTCGAGGCCCCATGTATCTCCGCCAACCGCGACCACACCCCGCCCAGCCAGCCATTCCGCTGCTTCCAGCCCGATACCGGGTTCGGTCTTGCCATAAAGCGCATTATCCTTACCCACCAGATCAAGCCAGCCGGTATGGATCAGAACAACGTCACCCTTGCGGATTTCAGTCCCAGCCGCCTTTTGGGCGGCCATGATATCATCCAGGGTAATGACATATCCACCTTCCAACCGGGCAGCTCCCTTTATCGCGGCAACGTTCAGCAGCACACCACGGGTTGCCATTGGCGGAACATTTTCAATACCCAGCTTGGTCAATCCGGTGGCAGCGACCATGTCTTCGGCGTGATTATTGTTATAGTAAGTGTGGTGATCGCCAAGATGACCAAGGCCATCAATCTGGGTTCCCACGCCGAGCCAGCCGGTAAACATGTCGTCATTATACGTTCCGGCATTACTGCCGATGGTCTTGTTCCCACTTTGCCCGGGCGAGAAAACCGTTACAGCCACACCACGCGGTGCGAATGCAGGCGTATCGCGCGAAATTTCCATACCCAATGAGTAGACTTTTCCCTCGGAAATCAGCTTGCTTGCCGCAAGGGTTACATCTGATGAAAGATAGTTTGCGGCTCCGATCTGATCATCCGGACCAAACCGCGAGATGAACCTGTCATCTGCCGATGCACTGTCGGCAGCTCCGATGAAACCCAATATTATTGATGCAGAAATCAGGATTTTTGCTTTTTGCATTTATTCCTCCCTAAGTTGATAAGCACTTAGAGAGTGGCAATTGTCGTGCCAACAAAAAGGTGACGCAAATCAGCATTTCCACCGAAAAAGGGAGCGGATATCGATCAACTCAAGACTTAGAATGATCGGTTAGCGCGCAACAGCCCGCAAACACGACACGGGATACCACGAGCATTTCTTGGAGATTGATTTTGAAAAAGCGATGGTGCCCCCGGGGAGAATCGAACTCCCACTCTCAAAGAGAAACAGATTTTGAGTCTGCCGCGTCTACCAATTCCGCCACAGGGGCAGGCACATATGGGTGCATTGCGCACCCGCCATCGTGGGGGCGGATAATAGCTGTAATTTTCGTCCGGTCAATGGGGCTTTGCGCAAAAATTACATCTTTGGCCGCAGCGGACTTTTCTCGGGAAAACGGCATTGCGAGACGGCCCCAAATGCGGTTACATCAGCCGTTCCTGGGCCATAGTGCCGTATTGTTTTTATCGTCTTAAATGCAAAGGGCGTTTCCGTGCTGCGCAGCCTTTATGACTGGACCCTTGGCCTGGCCGCCCATCGCCACGCTGCCATTGCACTTTTCATTATCGCCTTTGTGGAAAGTTCGGTTTTTCCAATCCCGCCGGACGTTCTTCTGATCCCGATGATCATTGCCGCGCCAACACGCGCATGGCGCTATGCGTTAATCTGCCTTGTCGGGTCTGTTCTTGGCGGCATTGCCGGTTATGGCATAGGCTACTTCCTTTTTGAAAGCATCGGCCAACCGGTATTGCAGCTTTATGGCTATAGCGCCAAGTTCGATGTATTCCGCGATTATTATAACGAATGGGGTGCCTGGGCTGTGTTCATCGCCGGGATAAGCCCGTTCCCCTACAAGGTCATTACCATCCTGTCGGGTGTGACAGCACTTGATCCGGCAATATTCATGGTCGCATCGGTTCTGGCGCGTGGTTTGCGCTTCTTCATTATTGCAGCCCTGATCTGGAAATTTGGCCCGGTCATTCGCGACTTTATCGAAAGGCGGCTTGGCCTCGTTTTTACCATATTTGTCGTGGTTCTTGTCGGTGGATTTGCTGCCATCAAACTGATCCCGCACGGTTAACACCGAAAAACGATAACGGAACAACCCGATGATCAAATTGCTTCGCGCACATTATGCCCCAGCCCTGCCACCTGTTGCCATTTTCCTGATTTCTGCCGGAAGCCTCGGCTTTGCCTTCTATGCGCAGTATGTGCAGAAGCTTTTGCCCTGTGTGTTATGCCTTTATCAACGCGTGCCGTTTTATGTTGCCGGTGGCCTTGCCATTCTTGCCCTTTTGCTGCTGCGCATACCGGGTGCTTCGCGGGTTATTGTTTATCTATGCGGTGTTGCCTTTGCCATTGGTACCGGGATTGCGATCTATCATGTCGGCGTTCAGGAACTCTGGTGGGAAGGTCCGGCCATGTGTGGCGGCCTTACCAGCGGTGCGGCATCGGTCGCCGACCTGAAAGCGCAACTGATGGCCCAGCCGATTGTCCGCTGTGACAAGATCGACTGGGCCCTGTTTGGCATCACTATGCCAACGGTCAATGTCTTCTTCTCGGCCGCGCTGACGATCCTTTGCCTGATCGCCCCATCACGGTGGATGAAACGCTAGAACGATCAAAGTCAAACCCGAAATCCGGCCTGCCAGACGCTTTGCTGGCAGGCTTTTTTTTGCGAAAAACACACCAGGTTGCGGACACGAGATATTCTTTTTCCCTCCGTTAAATAATAATGCGAATTATTCTTGTTTGCATAAAATTCTTCTTATAATATCCGCAGCCTTAAGGAATACCGAACCAGATAGGTCTGCGCTGATCGAGCACGACCGAAGAGCAAATATACCCAGCGAGGATATAGGCAGGAATGCCAGACCAGACATTCCATCCCCATATGACAACCAAGATCGAAGGAATCACATTCCTGGAAGAACTTCGTTTCAGACGCTGGAACACAGGGATTACCGATCTATGGCATGTGCAATGTGCAGAAACCTCGGGTGGCAGTTATGTCTCGGAAGCGCCGCGACTGGTTGCCATTCTGGAATGCGCCGGGGATGCGCAATTTTACATTCGCGCAAACAAAAACCATACTGGTGAAGGCCGCGGTGATCAGGGGTGCCTGTTCTATATTCCGGCCGGCATGCATGTCACCTCTGAGGTACAGGGCTCATGCCGCCTGCGCCATCTTGACATCCATCTTGATACACAACGGCTTGAACAATGTCTTGGCTACAAGGCAGATCCCAGCGTCCTCGAAATGCCGCGGATCGGCTTTTATGATCAGCGCATCAATGCGCTTGTGCGCATGATTGCCGACGACATCGCAACCGATAGCCCATCACCGGCGCTATATGGTGAAGGACTTTTAACCGCACTGACCAGCGCCCTTCTGGCACCGATGCCAGAAACCGATACGACACGCAAACGCGGCAGGCTCGCCCCGTTCCAGCTACGCAGGACTGTCGATTATATTGAACAAAATTGCGGTCGCGTTATTCGCCTGGATGAATTAGCCGAACTTGCAGGACTGTCTCAATCTTATTTCTGCTCGGCTTTTCGCGAGAGCACAGGCATGCCGCCCCACCAGTGGCAGATGAAAGCCAGAATAGAACGTGCCAAAACCATGCTGCGTAAATGCGATACTCCTTTGGCATCCATCGCAACCCAAATCGGCTTTGCAGATCAGGCCCATCTCACACGGGTATTCCGCCGCATCACAGGCACCACACCCGGCGCATGGCGCCGCGAACAGGCTATCATAAATTAAACCAAAAACCGTTCAATATAGCCAAATAGGGTTCAATATTTCCCCATTCGCTGCGTGCTATCGGGACGTCACACGTGACAACTGACGCAGAGAACAGACCCAATGAAGTCCTTCAGAGACAAGAACTTAAGAGCCGCTCTTCTTGGCAGTGTTGCAATGATTTTCGCAACATCACCAATGCAGGCTTTCGCACAACAGGCCAAAGACGAAATCCTTGTTGATCCCATCCTGATCGAAGCCGACCAACAAAGTGAAACAGCAACGTCACCTGTTAAGGGATATGTTGCAAAGCAAAGCGCAACAGCAACCAAAACCGGTACCGTGATCTCGGAAACGCCCCGCGCCATATCGGTCGTCTCAAAAAAAGAGATCGAAACACGCCAAGCCCAGACCGTTATGGATGCCCTTAAATATTCGCCGGGCATTCAACCGGATTTGTATGGTTACGACACCCGCTATGACTGGTTCAAGGTCCGGGGCTTCGCCCAACAGGACATAGGCCTTTACCGCGATGGTATGCAGCTTCGCTCATCGGGTTATGCGTCATTCAAGCAAGAGGCATATGGGGCAGAACGCATTGAACTCCTGCGTGGCCCGACATCGGTTCTTTATGGTCAGAATGCGCCGGGCGGTATCGTCAACGTCGTTTCCAAGCGCCCTCATGCAGACATGCTGAACGAAGTAGAACTGCAAACCGGCAGCTTCGATCACAAACAAGGGGCCTTTGACATCGGCGACAAGCTGGTTGAAGACGGAAGCGTTCTTTACCGCGTTACAGGCCTCGTCAAAGATTCCGGCACCCAGACCGATATGGTCGACGACAAAAGGATTTATCTTGCGCCATCGCTGAAATGGGAAAATGACGACACTTCCTTGACCCTTCTCACCCATTATCAGGAAGACGATACCGGCTCGGCAAACAACTGGCTGCCCGCCGTCGGAACAATATTTGGCGCCCCCAATGGTGCAATTCCGGTTGATGTCTTTACCGGGGAACCGGCGTTTGAGGGCTACAAGCGCATTCAGTATTCACTCGGTTACGAGCTCAGCCATGACTTCACGAATGATCTTACATTCCACCAGAACGCGCGATATGCCTTTGTTGATGTCGATTACAAAACAATCTACGGAAACGGCTGGGCAGATGTAAATGCTGGCACGCTAAATCGCAGTCTCCTGCGCACCGACCAGAATGCACATGCCATTACAATTGATAACCAGCTGGAAACCCGGTTTGAAACCGGAACTGTCAATCACACCCTTCTGACCGGACTGGATTATCAGCATTACATCTATGATCGCTATGCCGCGTTCGGCAGTGCGTCGGCGCTAAACGTCTATAACCCGTCCTACGGCGGAACTCTGTCTGCCCTGACGACTTGGTACGATGACGATGTAACGCTTCGCCAGCTTGGTGTTTATGCACAAGATCAGATCGAGTTTGATGAACATTGGGTATTGACCCTTGGCGGTCGCCAGGACTGGTCAGACGAGAAAAAATACGACAACGCCAATAACGGTGCAGAGAGCAGCAAAAACGATCATGCCTTTTCCGGTCAGGCCGGGCTCGTTTACAAAACCGAACTCGGCCTTACGCCATATATCAGCTACTCGGAATCCTTTACCCCCGTCGCCAGTCAG
Organism: Thalassospira sp. MBR-102; assembly: GCF_040549275.1. Lineage (NCBI taxonomy): Bacteria > Pseudomonadati > Pseudomonadota > Alphaproteobacteria > Rhodospirillales > Thalassospiraceae > Thalassospira > Thalassospira sp. MBR-102. The sequence continues at coordinate 36,242 of NZ_JBEPTC010000010.1, read as the reverse complement.
GGAACACAAAACTTCGATCCTGAAACAGGTCAGCAATACGAAATTGGTGCCAAATACGAACCTGAAAGCTTCGATGGCCTGTTAACCGCTGCCTTATATGATCTGCGCCGTCAAAATGTCACGACAACCGACCCTGACGATACAGCACGTAAAATCCAGTCAGGCGAGGTCCGCTCGCGCGGTATCGAACTGGAAGCAACCATTGAGCCTTTTGAAGGGTTGGTTGGCAAAGCTGCATACAGTTTCAACGATGCCGAAGTCACCAAAGACAACGATGGCTATCAGGGCAAAGCCCCGGTCGGCGTTCCGGAACATACAGCATCTCTTTGGGCTGATTATACGTTACAGTCCGGCACAATGAGTGGCTTTGGGTTCAATGGTGGCGTTCGCTATCTCGGTAAACAGTACGCTGATCAGTCAAACACCGTTGAAGTCCCGTCAACCACTCTGTTCGATGCCGGCATCCACTATGAGATTGAAGGCTACCTTCTGGCATTGAATGCGACCAACCTGACGGATGAACGTTGGGTCGCAAGTTGCTCGGGAACAAATGCCTGCTACTACGGTCAGGGACGCACGATTCTCGCCACGGTCAAATATCGCTGGTAGTCAGATTGCGAAAGACTTCGTAAAACATAAAAGCACCGCCGGAAACGACGGTGCTTTTACTTTGTCCACATATACCGGACCCGGATCAGAAGTCGTATTCCAGTTCGGTATCCCAATACAAAAAATCCCGCCAACTTTCGTGAAGATAGTTTGGCGGGAAGCGGCGTCCGATGGTCTGGAGTTCGTGCATGCTCGGCTGTTCGGGGGTCCTGCGCAGCCGGAGTCCGGCTTCCCTGATCGATCGGCTACCCTTGAAAAGGTTACAGTCCGAACAGGCAGTCACAATATTGGACCAGTTCGTTCGCCCGCCCCGCGACCTCGGAATGACGTGATCGAATGTCAGGTCACTGGTCGGCAGACGATCCCCGCAATACTGGCAGGAAAACTGGTCACGCAGGAAAACGTTGAACCGGGTAAAGGCCGGGCTGCTTTTGAGCGATACATATTCCTTAAGCGATATGACACTCGGCAGTTTCATTTTGAAAGATGGGGAATGGACTTCGCGATCATATTCCGAGAGAACATCAACGCGTTCCAGAAACACTGCCTTAAGCGTATCCTGCCAGGACCACAAGGACAGCGGGAAATAGCTTAACGGCCGGAAATCGGCATTAAGGACAAGTGCCGGACACGCATTGGGCGATAAATGCATATCATCCGCTCCACCGTGTTTACCGAGTCGCACCCACTATTTAGCAGGTTCGCGAATCGCGGGTGATGAACATATCATGACGTTTCATCAATCCATGCGACGCGGTCACGTAAATCACTGATAGAGCAAAGTATAGACCAATTTTCGCAAAGCGCAAATCCCGCTTGAGGCCGAGTCGCAAACATTTACGCAAAACCGGCGGCACCAGGTACGACTCGCAATCAGGCACATCAACGCCCGGACAAACAAAAAGGCCGCGCATCGATGATGCACGACCCTTTTATGGCCCCGGAACAGGGCGATCTGAAATCTTTGAAAAACGAAAGGCCCGCAATCGCGAGCCTTCGTAATTCTTAAAGCAAAAGTCTGCCTTAGGCAGCTTTCGCTTCAACAGCTTTGGCGATCTGGCGTTTGACTTTCACCAGCTCTGCCGACAGCTTGGAAGCTGCTGTGCCGAGCACATATGCATCCAGACCACCACGTTTTTCAATGGTGCGGATCGCATTGGTGGTCAGACGCAGACGCACCGAACGACCCAGCGCTTCGCTCAGCAGCGAAGCCGGCTGAAGGTTCGGAAGGAAACGACGTTTGGTGCGGTTGTGGGCGTGGCTCACATTCATGCCGACCAAAACGCCTTTGCCGGATACCGGGCAGCGACGTGCCATGACCTGATCTCCTGGTCTATAATTCGCAAAAGGACGCTTGGCCTGACAGGCAGGCCCGCGCTTGGAGCCGGGTTATTACCGTCTCTGACAGATGCCGTCAAGCCTTCATCCACGCTTTTACGCTACAAAAACACCTGTTTTGCGCAATCCGTTCATATTGCATCACGCAAGGACGGCTTTTCCCATCTCAACCACACGGAATCAAGCGATTTTCCCCGGCACACAGCCATACCCCCGGTTCGGTTTAGCAATTACATAACGATGATGCGACCCGATTCTGGACGGCATCCGGCAAAGACAAACATATATAAAGTCGGGTTCAGGCCTTCTCGCTGCTCATATTGGCTCTTTGACGTTAAGTTCTTTATAAGGATTCAGAAGGTAGAGGTCAGAACACCCAAGGTCACCCAGATTGATCCTTGTCAAAACATCATCGCGCATTCGGTGTTAGCGTGCCGTCATAGTTATTCCGCACACGCTTGGGGAGCACTGCGCATGATGAAAACCGATTCCAAGGTATCCTTGCCCCTTTTGGGCATTCTGCTGGTCGCTGTGATCGGCCTTGTTTTGTATCTGGCCGGTTATGTGCTTGCGCATTTCGGTGTGCCGATTGCATCGGTCTGGATTTACGTCGCACTCGCACTGGTCCCGGTCGTCTTCCTCGTGCTTCTGGATTTCAGCCGCTAATCCTGCGCACTGTCTGCAAACAATAAAACGGCCTGCCAGTTTCGGCGGGCCGTTTTATTGTTTGGGGGGCTTTCGCCTGAAAAATCACGATCAGACGGCTGAACTTCTTTGTTGCCAATGGGGATTTTCACAGGGCCCCGCCGACGGGCGGGCAAAGAAATATCCCTGATAGGCATCAACCCCCATCGCCGCAAGTTCGCTGCGTTGCTGCTCGGTCTCAATACCCTCGGCAATCACATCAAGACCGAACCGATGCGCAATCAGAATGGCGCCTTCGATCACCGCACGTGAATTGACATCCATTTTCAGGATGAAAGATTTATCGATTTTGACCGCATCAACGCGGATCTGATGCAGGCGGGAAAGCGATGAATAGCCCGTACCGAAATCATCAATATGAACTTCCACTCCCTGATCATGCAGATCAGACAGGACTTCTGAAATCAGTTGTGTGCGCCGGATATCAAAGATCGATTCTGTCACTTCAATAGTCAGACGGTTGGCTGGCAGACCCGTTTCAAGCAGCAGATTTTCCACCATACGGGCAAAACGCGGCACAACAATCTGACGCACCGATACGTTAACCGCAATCTTGGGCCCACCGGCAAAGCCGGACCAGTCCAGGATCGTTTTGCAGGCTTCGCGCATCACCCATTCGCCGATATCGACAATCAGCGCCGATTCCTCAGCAATCGGAATAAACTCGTCTGGTGGTACACGGCCAAGTTCCGCACTTTCCCAGCGCAACAACACCTCATAGGCGGTAATGTCGCCCGTCTTCGCACTGACTACCGGCTGATATTCAAGAAAAAGCTCATTGGCGGACAAAGCCTGACGCAGGGCCTGATTGATCGCCAATCGACGTTCCTGCTCAACAAGCAACTTGCTGTCATAACTTTGCACGCTGCCACGCCCGGACCGCTTAACCTCGGCTGCGGCCAGATCGGCCCAATGGATCAATTCCGCAATCTGCGGGTTCTCGTCCATACCAAATGCGACACCAGTGCTGAAACCGACATGCAATGTCTGCCGTGCGATATGGATTGGCCGGTTAACAGCCGCCCGGACCTCGGCGATGGTTTGATCTACCATCTGATGCAGATTTTCCGGGTGGTCGGTCAGAATCATGATGAATTCATCGCCACCCCACCGCCCGAGAGCATGACGATCATCGACATATTCCCGTAAACGGTGCGAAACTTCCTTAAGCACCAGATCACCGATCGCATGACTGAGCCCGTCATTGATCTGTTTGAAATGATCAAGATCAATGAACAGAACGGCATAGGCACGATTGCCCCAGCTTGCGCGCGCCTCTTCAAACCAGGAAACGATGCCATCACGGTTCAGCAATCCTGTCAGGGTGTCGCGCACCAGAAGATTGCGAAGTTCACGGGTTCGTTTCGCCACCCGAGCTTCAAGTGTCGCATTCCAGTTCTCGGTTATCCGGTTTTTCTCGCGCAGGTCGTCAACCAGAGAGTCGTTTTCGTGCTTCAGCACAAGCGACCGATACAGAATACCGTGATTATTGCGATGGGTGATCATCATGACGGTTACAAAGATGAAGCCAAGCCCCGACAGAACGTAATTCGGCTCCGGCATGACAATCAGAACAATACAGGCAGGCAGTAGCAACATCAGAAGATAGAACCGGCCGACCCTGAAAACAGGTGCAAGAATTCCGGTCGCGCCACCGGCAAGCCCCGCCAATATGATCAGGGTTACGAAACGGCTTTCATTACTTTGCGTTGGCAAGTCAAAGATTGACGCCAACGCCCAAAGGATAGCGCCGGAACAAACACCACAGGCATATCGCATAAACCATCTATGGAATTCCGCATCATCAAATGCAGAAACCAGCCGTCGTTCGACATGATAGCGATACCCGATAAAAAGCCGGATCACCGTCGTTGCAAAAATCACGCAAATCCAGACGGTCATGCCAAATGATAGTTCGGATTGAAACCAAAGCGTCCCGACAAGACCACTTCCGGCCGACAGATTGACAAGGACGTTCGCCCAGTTGTTGCGATAGGCAAGATCAAGAAGGTCCGCGCGAACCTTCTTTTGCAATTTCGGCCCTGCTTCGGTCCCGTGTCCGGGTTCCCAAAGCAGCCGTTTCAAGGTGTCAGCCATCCTGGCTGTGAACTGCCCCATCCGGAAATTCCGTTATAGCCGTTTACACGCTTAACAATCGGATGCGCAACATTAGCTATTTGGATGGTAAGCAGTCACCCTAAATAATTCCAGATAGAAAGTGCGGTTTTTTGAAGCAATGCCCCTTGTAAGCCCCAAAGCCGACCGGGACCCGGTTTTGCCCCGGTCGGCTTTCGATGCCAGATCGTCAGAATATACCCTCAGAATATCTCGAAGACTTGCCCGGTCTGAAGACCCTCGACCGATTTGGCATAGCCAAGGGCCGCACGTGCCGCCGGAACGGGATCATGCCCGCGGAAATACGGTGCGTAGCCTTCCATGGCCTCAAGGATCACACCGGGGCTGACCGCGTTAATGCGAAGCCCCGGTTTCATTTCGATTGCAGCAGCCCGCACAAAAGACTCGATTGCGCCATTCACCATCGAGGCCGAGCTACCGTAACGGATCGGATCTTTGGACAGGATACCAGTGGTCAGCGTGAATGATGCATTGTCTGCCACGTGATCACGCCCAACCAGCACCAGATTGACCTGCCCCATCAGTTTGTCATTGATCCCGATGCGGTATTTGTCATCGTCCATTTCGGCAAAATCACCGAAATGAACCTTTCCGGTCGCAGAAACAACCGCATCGACTTTGCCGACCTTTTCAAACATCGCACGGATTGATGCGATATCCGTCAGATCAACATTAACGTCTCCACTTGCGCGGGACGCACGGATGATGTCGTGGCGTTGGGACAACTCGGAATCAATCCCGCGCCCGACAATCCCCGATGCGCCTACCAAAAGAACTTTCATCTGATCCTCCATCCATGGAAGTGCTTCGATGGATGGATTGTCTCATGAGACAATTGCAAGGATAATCTGGTTATTTCCAAACATTTTGTTTAATATTCTAAACAATGAAAGATTATCTGAGTGAAATGCGCAGCTTTGCGGCCGTCATGGAAAATGGTGGCTTTACCCACGCCGCCAAGGCACTTGGCGTGTCCAAGGGCCTGATCAGCCAGCATGTCAAAAGACTGGAATCAGAGCTGGGGGCGCAATTGCTGTTCCGGTCAACCCGCAAGGTAGAACCAACCGAAATCGGGATCACATTTCTGGGTTATTGCCAAAACATCACCCAAAGTGCCGCCGCCGCATTCGAAGCCGTCGAGGCTATGCGCGGCGAGCCGGTCGGCACCGTTCGCATTACGGTTCCCGTTTCCTTTGGCGAGATGTTTCTTGATGACATCATCGTCGCATTTCAAAAAGCACATCCGCGCATACAGATCGAAATGGAACTGGAAAACACCTTCCGCGCGCTGCAATCTGCCCATATCGATATCGCCATTCGCGTCGGATTATCCGACGACCCAGAACAGGTTGCCATTCCGCTGGGTCAATTGTCCGAACTGATCTGCGCAAGCCCTACCTACTGGGCAAAGCACCCAAAGCCCGAAACACCCGCCGATCTGGGAAATCACAATTGCCTGCTGAATTTTCAGTACTACAAAGATGGCAACTGGGTTTTCTTTTCCGATGATGGCGCACAATCAGTTCCGGCACAGGGCAATCTGCGCCTTAATCATTATCCGCTGTTGCGCAATGCCGCGATCCGCGGATTGGGCGTTGCCCGGCTGCCCCGGTATGTTGCCCTTCCGGCAATCTTCGACGGATTGCTTGAAACGGCACTGGATGGCTATTCATCGCCGTTACGACCGATCTATCTGGTTTACCCCTATCAGGAAAACCTGCCGGTCAAAAACCGGTTGATGATTGATTTTATTCGCAGCTGGTTCGTCGAACGACCTGACCTTCTGGAAACCAGAACGACGTCGCCTAGACATATCCGCTTAGCGCAATGACCTCTTGGGCGCTCATACCCTCGTCACGCATGGATCGCAGTGTTTTTGATTTGTCGCGCTTGGCAAACCGTTTGCCATCCGGGCCCGTAAGCAGGACATGATGATGATATTCAGGAACATCATATCCCAGCAATTCCTGTAACAGGCGATGCAGGTGGCTTGCAAAAAACAGATCCTGACCGCGGGTGACAAGGTTGATGCCCTGCAAATGATCATCATGGGTTACCGATAGATGGTAGCTTGTCGGCGTGTCCTTGCGCGCCAGAACAACATCGCCAAATATTTCCGGCGTTGCATCCTGTTTGCCAAGCTTGCGGTCATACCACGATAACGGGCTGGCGACCTGTCTAAGGGCACGCACCATATCCAGACGCAGCGCATAGCTTTCCCCCGTCGCAACACGGTCTGCGCGCTCGGAAGCACTAAGATTACGACAGGTCCCCGGGTAAAGCACACCATCCGGCCCATGCGGCGCATTTCCAATCCGCGCGATTTCTTCCTGAATGTCTTTTCGCGTGCAAAAGCACGGATAAAGCAGCCCCGCCTCGCTCAAACGATCCAGGACCTTCTCATAATCACGGAAATGCTGCGACTGAATGCGAACAGGTTCTTCCCATCGAAGCCCCAGCCAAGCAAGTTCCTCAAAGATCGCATCAACATATTCCGGGCGACAGCGGGTTTGATCTATATCTTCGATCCGCAAAAGGAAACGGCCATCCGGCCCGCCCTGTTTTGCGGAAAACAGGGCCGAGGCCGCATGACCAAGATGCAGAAACCCGGTCGGACTGGGGGCAAAGCGGGTAATGGCTGTCATAACGGCCCTATCCCCATGACCTACCAGCGGTCACGATCACCGGTCGCCTTGTCCTTGGCGGTATCCGCAGGCACATGACGCATCGGACGTTTGGGCTGACGGCCCCCCTGTTCATCGAACAGATCGGACAATTCACGCAACATCGTCCCGCCAAGCTCTTCGGGGTCGTTGATCGTTACCGCACGCTGGTAATAGCGGGTCACATCATGTCCGATCCCGATCGCAAGCAGCTCAACTGGCGAACGGGTCTGAATCCAGTCGATGACCTCGCGCAGGTGCCGTTCAAGGTAATTTCCGGAATTTACCGACAGGGTCGAATCATCGACCGGCGCGCCGTCGGAAATCACCATCAAAATCCGGCGTTGTTCCGAACGGCCCAGAAGGCGTTCGTGCGCCCAAAGCAGGGCTTCGCCGTCGATATTTTCCTTAAGCAATCCTTCGCGCAGCATCAGGCCAAGATTCTTGCGCGCGCGCCGCCACGGGGTATCGGCCGCTTTATAGATGATGTGTCGCAGGTCGTTGAGACGGCCCGGTTTTGGCGGCTTGCCACTTTCAACCCATTTTTCGCGCGATTGCCCGCCTTTCCACTGACGGGTAGTGAAACCAAGGATTTCGACCTTCACCCCGCACCGTTCAAGGGTACGTGCCAGAATGTCGGCCGATAGAGCGGCAATCGTGATCGGTCGCCCGCGCATGGAACCGGAATTATCGATCAGCAGCGTCACGACCGTATCCCGGAAATCTGTATCCTGTTCCTGTTTGAAGGACAGCGAGGTCGAAGGTGTTGAAACAATACGCGCCAGCTTCGCCGCATCAAGGATGCCTTCTTCAAGGTCAAAGTCCCAGCCACGATTTTGCTGCGCCATCAGGCGGCGCTGCAAGCGGTTGGCAAGGCGCGAAACGACATTCTGCAAATTCGCAAGCTGCTTATCGAGCATGGCGCGCAGACGCGAAAGCTCCAGGCCTTCGCAAAGCTCGTCGGCAGTTACGATTTCATCAAATTCACGCGTAAAGGGTTCATAGCCGCGTTCAATCGGTTCGTTCCGACCGTCAAATTCAGGCTGTTCACCGGGTCCGGCAGGCTGTTCTTCCTGTGACATGGCTTCAAGCTGCTGGTCATCGATATCGCCTTCACCGGCTTCGGCTTCTTCGGTACCGGCATCCTGCTGCTGATCATCACCATCAGGTTCGGACTCGTCAGCCTGCCCCTGCTGGCCACCCTGACTGTCAAGTTCCTCGTCCGGGTCGGTTTCGCCTTCTTTTTCGTCCTCATCCTCGCCATCATTTTCAGGCGGGGCTTCGTCGATATCATCTTCAAGAGACAAATGATCAAGCAGGCGGCGCAATCCCCGCGCAAACGCATCCTGATCGTCAATCAGATCGCGCAGATCGTTCAGGTCTGTACCGGCATTTTCTTCGATATGGGCACGCCACAGATCGATCAGCGGGCGGGCCGATGACGGGGCGGGTTCACCAGTAAAAATCTCGCGCGCCAGCATCCCGATTGCATCAGCAAACGGGGCATCTTCGCGCGCCGTCAACCGATGGAAGTTTTTGGCACGGCAATCCTGTTCGGCATGTTCACGCAGGTTCTTGCGGACCCCCGGGAAATAACGCGAACCAACTGCCTCGCAACGGGCCGTTTCCAGCGCGTCGTAAACGGCCTGTGCCTCGGCGGTTTCGGGCATACGGCGGGCATGAAGGGCCACATCATGGTGACGCAGTTTCAACGCCCAGCCATCGGCAACCCCGCGCAGGTCGGCAACCTCGTCCTTCGGCAGCGCCTGTTTGGGCATCGGCAGGCGCACATGTTCGCCATAGCCACCTGCCCGACCGCCTTTGACAAAGCCGACTTCAAGATCATTGCGTCCGGCAAGCGCGCGAAATGTCGCCGCTGTGCCGCGCAAAAATCCGGAAAGCGCTTCATCATTCTTCATTGCTCTACTCGCTTCTGGAATCAGGTCGCCGATTTGCTTTAACAATGGATGATCCTAACGGACCATCACATTGATGGCTTCTTCGGGAAGTTCCTCGCCAAAGCACCGCTGATAATATTCAGCAAGGATCGGGCGTTCGACCTCGTCGCAACGGTTAAGGAACGTCACGCGAAACGCATAGGAAATTTCCCCGAAAATCTCGGCGTTTTCCGCAAGCGTAATAACGGTACGCGGGCTCATGACAGTCGAAATATCGCCTGCGACAAATCCCTGGCGGGTCAGGTTGGCAAGGGCAACCATGGCCTCGATCTTCTTGCGGCCTTCGGCATTGTCGAACGACGGCACCTTGGCGGTCACGATGTTGGTTTCATCGGCAACCGACAGATAGTTCAGGGTCGCAACAATCGACCAACGGTCCATCTGGGCCTGGTTGATCTGCTGGGTCCCGTGATATAGGCCCGTGGTATCGCCAAGGCCGACCGTGTTTGACGTCGCAAACAGGCGGAAATTCGGATGCGGATGGATGACCTTGTTCTGATCAAGCAGGGTCAGCTTGCCATCGACTTCCAGAACACGCTGGATAACGAACATCACATCGGGGCGACCGGCATCATATTCATCAAAGACCATCGCGACCGGACGTTTAAGCGCCCAGGGCAAAATGCCTTCGCGGAATTCCGTGATCTGTTTGCCATCGCGCAACACGATGGCATCTTTGCCGATCAGGTCGATACGCGAAATGTGGCTATCAAGGTTTACACGAACACAAGGCCAGTTCAGACGTGCAGCAACCTGTTCGATATGGGTCGACTTACCCGTACCGTGATACCCTTGGATCATCACGCGGCGGTTATGGGCGAAGCCCGCCAGAATGGCCAACGTGGTATCGCGATCAAACCGATAGGTCGGATCAATCATGGGAACATGTTCGCTGCCCTGGCTGAATGCCGGAACCTTCATGTCGGAATCAATCCCGAACGCTTCACGAACGGAGATTTTGATGTCTGGTGCATCCAGCGGATGTTCGGCGGCTGCACCTGTCGCTTCGTAACCTTGGCTCATAAGTACTCGCGCATTTGTCGGACCGGTGACGCGGTCTCGTTTGAAACTAGCTCATTAATAGCGGCTAAGATGCGCGTGACAAAGGGAAGATGCGCAAAAAAAATCTATCGCCGCCAATGGATCGAACAATGAAAAGGTCCGCGGCACGAATTGCAAGGCAGATTTTATCAAATTTCGCCCGATACCAGTCTCTGATTACGTGGAAACACGTGCTTCCAGATCACGGATGTATCTCATCAGCGACGAATAGGCTGCACTGATTTTCTTAAAGCGTTCTTCGGCAACCTTGTCGCCGCCATTGGCGTCGGGATGGTATTTTTTCGACAACGCCTTGTATTTTGACTTCAGCTCGTCCTTGGAAAACGGCCAAGGAAGATCAAGCGTTGCCATGGCCTGTTGCTGTTCGGATGGCATGCCCATAGCCCCCGCGCGACGCTGGGCATCTTCGCTTTTGCGTCGGCGATCCCCCGCGGGGTCACCCCCTGGGCCATGATGGGTCGGATCACCATCTTCGTTAAAGAAGCCGAAACCGTCGCTGAATTTGAAGTTAAACGGTTTCTTGGCGCCGCGAATATGCCCGAACCGCCATGTCGGGCGTTGCCAATGGGTATCACGCCGGACATCGTCTTCGATGTCTTCGGCTTTCATGCCCTCGTAATAGTTCCAGGACTTGTTGTATTCCCGGACATGGTCGAGACAGAACTTATAGTACTCGCGAAGTTTGCGGTCCTTGGGCGCACGAAATTCCCCATGACCTTCACATCCCGGCCATTCACATACGGGCAGGTCTGGTTCTTCATGGTAAAGGGTTTTGCGTTTGTTGCGTTGGCCGCGGTTCATCTGCGTTTATATGTTCTGATCATTAAGCTTCGCAATATCATACGAGCCGTTTTAATGCGATAAAAGGCTTGAAAAACTGCCATCGCGTGCCACAACGGTGCCAACAGTCAGATTTTCGCATTAATTCATGCGAAACACACCGAAACATGAGGCCATTGTCATGCAGGTAGCCCAACAGATTAGCGATATCCTGACCGCGGAATTCGCCCCCGAGAAACTCGAAATCATCGATGATTCGTCAAAACATGCCGGTCATTCAGGCGCCGACCCACGCGGAGAGTCGCATTTTTCCGTACTGGTCGTTTCCCAAAAATTTGATGGCGAGAACCGAGTCAATCGCCAGCGGCTGGTTTACGCAGCCCTTGATCAGCTTCTGAAAGATCGCGTTCACGCGCTGGCTTTGAAAACCATGACACCTTCCGAATATGCAGCGGCTGCGATCTAAAAATAACCAATGCGTTTGTTCCGCATCGTGAAATCAACTTAGACGACCGTTATTTTTCGGCGCAATAATAAGCCCAGAAGCCCGATACGCAGTCTCCTGCATATGGGGCACGGGCGCCGGTCAAATCTGCGCCCGATACAAACGGGAGGACTAGGTTATGAGAACGCGCCTTATCGGGGCAAGCGTCGCCCTGTTTATGTCTGGAACGGCCTACGCACAGGCCCCTGCCCCGGACAATCTTGAAAAACTCTCCAATTTCCAGTCTACAGGCACCAGCGAGTTCACAAGAATCGAGCAAACCGGTGACTATGCTGACGGCATCAAGAAAACGCTTGAACGCATTACTCTGCCGGACGGTTTCAAGATTGCCCTTTATGCCGTTGTTCCCGATGCCCGCCATATCGCCGTTGGCCCGCAAGGGGTTGTGACATTTGTCGGCACGCGCAAGGACAAGGTCTGGTCGGTAACCGACCGCAACAAGGACCGTGTTGCAGACGAGGTCAAGGACTTCGCCCCGTCCTTGCGGTTCTCCATTCCCAACGGTCCGTGCTTCTCTCCCGATGGCATGCTCTATATCGCAGAGCAAAACAGGGTTCTGACCTTCCCCGCCGCCGAATTTTTCTATGAAAGCCCCGATGTCGCGGCATTCAATGTCGTTAAGCAGGGTGAGCTGATTCCACCGTCCGAAGAAAGCTACAATCACACCGCACGTGTTTGCAAAATCGGCCCGGATGGCAAACTTTATATCTCGCTTGGGCAACCCTTCAACGTTTCCCCCAAGGACAAGCTTGATCTTTATCGCCAACACGGGATCGGCGGTATTATACGCATCAACATCGATGGAACCGGCCGTGAAGTATACACATACGGGGTCCGGAACTCCGTCGGTCATGACTTCCATCCGGAAACCGGCGAACTATGGTGGACGGACAATCAGGTTGACGGCATGGGCGATGACATTCCGCCCGGTGAAATCAATCACCAGACAGCAGCCGGTCAGCATTTCGGCCATCCCTGGTATGGCGGCGGCAACGTTCGCACAAATGAATATGCCGGTGAAGAAGTTCCCTATGATGTCGTGATGCCCGCGGTCGAAACCATTGCACATGCTGCCGACCTTGGCATGTCCTTCTACACGGGCAAGATGTTCCCGGCCAAATACAAGAATGCGATTTTCTCGGCCCAGCACGGATCGTGGAACCGCACCACGCCGGTCGGCGCGCGCGTGATGGTAACCTTTATCGACAGTGACGGCACGGCCCGCATAGAGCCCTTTGCCGAAGGCTGGATCGATGAAAACGGGGAATATCTTGGCCGCCCGGTTGATGTCGCCCAGCTGCGCGACGGGTCCCTGATTGTATCGGACGACCTTGCCGGTGCCCTGTACCGCATCTGGTACGAGGGGAAATAATGCGGATATTGCTTATCGTGATTCTCGGCGGGCTTTTGCCCGCCGGGGCTACCGTGGCACAGGACATTGATGCCGGTCGGAAAGTTGCGGGCATATGTCGAACCTGTCACGGTCTGGACGGATTTGCCCGCATCCCGATTGCCCCGCATATCGGCGGCGAACCCGCGGCATATATTGAAACCCAATTGCGCGCGTTTCGCGATGGCAGCCGGGAACATGAAATGATGACCGTGGTTGCCAGCAGTTTAACCGACCAGCAGATCGCCGACGCCGCGGCCTGGTATAACCATTTTGATGTGACTGCCACACTGCCAGCCGGGAAAAACCCTGATGATGCCCCGGAACTTTGCAGCACCTGCCATGGTTCAAACGGGATTTCGGAAATGCCGGACGTTCCCAACCTTGCCGGTGAAACCAATATCTATCTCGAAACACAGTTAAAAGCGTTCCGAAACGGCAAGCGCAATCATGACATCATGTCGCCAATTGCAACCGAGCTTGACGATAGAGGAATGCAGACCGCAGCAGACTGGTACAGTGCGATTACGATCAACATCACCGATCCGACCAAACCGAACTGAAACCAAAATCAGCTGTCGGGTCGCAGTGCCCCTGAAACATCAAGGCCAACCGTCATTGCCGCGATAACATCTCCGGTTTCCGGATTGATGATCGGAACCGTAACCTGCGACAGAAAGGCGCGGGTTGATCCATCAAAATAGATGTCGGCGATCTGACTTATATCCGGGTCATGGCTAATGGCGACCTCGAATTTCTGCTCATCTGATTGATCGAAATCGGTCGTCAACCGGTTCATGCCGATAACCGCGCCGTTGGTATCGAATACGAATATTTCAGCAATATTGTCGGCGTCGCTTTCCTGAAAGGCCCGCAAGATATCGGAAAGCGGATTTTCAAGGATTTCGGTTGCCTTCGGGCTGGCAATCCCGCCTTCGCTGCCCTGACGCCATTCGCGATCGATTTCGACAATCGCATCAGGCTGAATTTGTGCTCGACCCATTGCGGACCGTACCGCCCCAACAAGTTCCGCATTCGCCGCCATGGCGCGGATCGCCGGTAACTGCTGACGAGTAATCAGATCACGTTCCCAATCCTCAAGCTGCATGGGTAAGGTTTCGCATGCACCCAGCGCCGTATTCAGCGACGCAATTAGCCCGGGATTAAGGCGGGTATATTCCCGCCCAATATAAACAACAAGCGGGGCATATCGTTCGAACTGGACGTTGAACTGATCTTCATGGTTGCCCATGCTGTCGCGCGCGGCCTCGAATGTCTGTTTGTCGACCAAGGCGTATTCAACGCGCCCGGCCAGGACCTGCGAAATCAGGGAGTTGATGGACGGTGCCTTGGCAATTTTCTGATACCCCTGCTCTGCCAGCCATTCTGCTTCGTTGGAGCCAAGGATGGCACCAACAGAAAGCAGACTGTCGGGTGTCGGGCTTGACGCGAAACTGCCCTGTTGTCCGGCAGCTGAAATCCAGACCCATTTTTCAAGTGCTAACGGCAAGGTCGGCTCGGCGTATTCGTCCATGAAGGAGCTGATCCGCGCCAGAAAGAACCCGTCCGCCTGCCCATTTCGCACCATTTCCCGATTGCGCTGGCGGGGTGCAATCGCGATCCCGAACCCAACCCCGATCCGGTCAAACGCGCAATTCAATACTGCGATGGAATAGCCTCGCAAAATGCCGTTCTGCAATTGCTGATAGGGAGGCTGAAGATTGGTTTGAAGAATGAGGAATGCGTTCTTGTCCGATGAGCCGGTAGAATCCTGTGCTTGTTCCTGCCCCTGTGCGGGAAGGCCTTTCAGCGTAATCACAAACACGCATGCCATCAGGCCAAGCAGCAAAATACAGCTATAGGCCGACGCAAATCGCCCCGAAAGATTTTGTCCTGATGGCTGTGTATGGCGTCTCATGCAACACCTGACATTCACCAAACCCCGTCACCGGTGATATTGGGTGTAATAACAGCGTTACAAGACTGACCGCTTAGTCACCGGTATACATATCGGGCGCAATGCGTTTGACCGCCGCACCGTCACTTCGCCACCCGTGGCAGCTATTCACCAATGGGGATCGGCGCTTTTTCGGCGGGTTTGGCACCGTGCCATCCTTTTCCGCCTGCTTTCGGCGTTCTTCGGCCTCGCGGGCGCGGATCGGAAAGATTGTCTGAAACGCAGTCGTTGCCACCGGTCCCATCAGTTCGGTCAGATGCGTGCATCCGTGAATACCACCAACCCGTTCGCGAATCTGCTGTTTCAACCCCGGCCCGATCCGAAGTCCGACCAGTGCGGCGTAGTTCGGGGCAATTTCATCACAGGCATTGAACGGGGCATGATCAGTGACGGCTTCAACCGCACTTATCACCATGTCATCCCCCACAGTAATGCGCAGCCACATTTCATGGATCGGTACACCGGCGGGAATTTCGCCGCGGTCGTTATTTTCGAACCCGTATGTCTTGGTATCGTTGATATGGCCTTCGATATCCCAAAGACCGTCCTTGCGACGATATCCGGTGCAGGTAACGTTGCGGGTATGGATATGGTCACGTTCCGAAGGGTTGGATAAAGGCATGGCGTATATCTCCTTTACGTAAACGTAAAGACAGTAACTGGCACGTTGTCAACCTTCAAAAACGCAGAACGGCTGATGCGGAACCTCCGCATCAGCCGCCCAAAGCATATTTCATGGACTAAACCTGATTTACGCGACGCCGTAATCGGACCCGAAAATGAACTTTTCGCGTTCGCGCAAATCTTCTTCAAGCTGTGCCTTCACGACATTGAACAGATCGCGGATCGACACCATGCCGACGACATTTTCCCCATCAAGCACCGGAAGATGTCGGTAGCGGCGCGCACTCATCAATTCAAGGGCATTCATCGCCGTATCGCCGGGTGCAAGTGTATCGGGATTGGCCGTCATAACCTGTTTAAGGGGGGTAGAAGCCGCATCAAGACCCTTTGCGACAACCCGGTTTACAAGGTCACGCTCTGTAAAGATGCCGGCAAGCCTGGCATTGTTATCGACAATGATCACAGCACCGATCTTGCGTTCGGTCATCATATTAACGGCGTCCATGACCGAGTCTGCTGGGTTCAAGGTTGCGATCGACTGCTCTTTGACCACACCAGGTACGATTTTCGTATCCATGTTTTTCCCTCTGCGGGTTGCTGTTGCCACGTGCCCTGCCCCGATCAGATTGCTGAAAACAACGCATCAAATGCGTCCGGGGCCCTTATTTGCAAGTGGCCCTGCAATCACATCGATCAAGACCTTTGTCGATCATTTTAACCGATAAGTAGATTTAAAATAACATATTTACACCCATCAAACAAAAAGGGCCGCCCGGTTTCCCGTGCAGCCCGTTTGTTTTGATGCAATCAATGCTAGTTCGTATCGTCGGTTGCGACTTCGCGCACTTCACGCAATTTGATGCGGGTTATCTGATTTCGAATGCGACGCAGGACTTCGAATTCCAGTCCATGGAATCGGAACTGCTGTCCGACATCGGGAATACGGCGGGTTTCATAAAGTAACAACCCGGCAACGGTTGCGGCCTCTTCGTCGGGCAAACGCCAGCCAAAACGACGATTAAGGTCACGAATGGTCACATCACCGCGCACAATGACCGATCCATCGGTTTGCGGCTGAACACCAACAACCTCGACGTCGGTTTCATCGGCGATATCCCCAACAATTTCTTCAAGGATATCTTCAAGCGACACGACGCCTTCGAACGCCCCATATTCATCGACGACAATCGCGAAATGCTCGTGACGTTCCTTGAACGCCTTAAGCTGATCGGCAAGCGTGGTGCTATCGGGGATGAACCAGGGTTCGGAACTCAGCATGCGAACATCTTCTGCCGTTTCAGGCTTTGCCCCGCGGACGATCGCTTTCAGCGCCTCACGCGCATGCAAAACGCCAACGATGTTATCCGGATCCTTGTCATAGATCGGAATACGCGTATGCGGGCTTGCCAATACCGTATCAAGGATTTCTTCCATCGGGCGCGTGATATCAATCATCTGCACCTTGCGACGGTGCACCATGATTTCCCAGACCCCGACATCCTCAAGGTCAAGAACCCCATGCAACATCGTGCGTTCTGCATGATGATCACCAACAACGACGTCATCCGCATGCAATTCAATGGCACCGCGCAATTCACGCTCGCGGTCGGTTCCCGGGCCGTCGCCGCTGCCAAAAAGATGTAGGGTGGCACGTACCAGCACCTGAATGGTCTGAGTAACCGGCGCAAAAACAACAACCAGAATACTCATCGGCCGGGCAACGCGCAGCGCCATGCTGTCTGCATGCTGAAGCGCATAGGTCTTTGGCAGAATTTCAGAAAATATAAGCACAAGTGCCGTCATGGCCGCGGTCGCATAAACGACACCGCGTTCACCAAAAAGCTCGATCATGACAGACGTTGCCAAGGCAGATGCCAGAATGTTGACAAGGTTGTTACCCAGCAGAATGGCACCGATCAGCCGCTCCTGATACTGGCGCAACCGGTTGACGATCCCTGCCCGCTGATCTCCATCCTGTTCCTTGTGATGCATGACTGGCTTTGATGCTGCTGTCAGCGCAGTCTCCGAGCCAGAAAAGAAAGCCGAAAGCATCAGCAGGATAAAAATCACGACAATCGTGATTGTCATTCAGGTTCGTCTCCAATGGGTGTACGCAACAGATATTTACTTTGTGCTGTTGCGGCCTATCAGGTCAATCTCTGATCGGGCAAGTCATCATGTTCACAGTCGCTATTGCCCCGAACTTCTGCCTTAGCCGTGGCAGGAACGGGTAATGGCAGCACGCATTTTCTGAATGTCCATCGCCTTGGATGTAAAAGCCTTGCCGATACCACGCGTCATGACAAACGTGATTTCACCGTCACGAACTTTTTTATCGCGCGACATATGGCCGATCAAACGATCAATATCCCAATGCATGCCCGGAACTTCGGACGCACATACCGGCAAACCAACCGATTTCAGATGACTTGCAATCCGTTCTTTTTCGCCAGCCGGGGCCATGCCCATTGCCGCGCAAACGTCATGGGCGATGACCATCCCCATCGCGACGGCTTCGCCATGCAGAAGCTTTGCGCCGTATCCGGTTTCCGCTTCCAGCGCATGCCCAAATGTGTGACCCAAATTCAATAGAGCACGTTTCCCGGACTCGCGTTCATCCTGAGAGACGATCCGCGCCTTGGCCGCACAGCTGCGCATCACGGCTTCGCGGCGCTCCGCACCATCGTTGCTCAAAACGGCTTCGGCGTTCTGTTCAAGCCAATCAAAGAAGTCCGGATCATCAATCAGGCCGTATTTAACAACCTCGGCGTACCCGGCAAGCATTTCGCGGCGCGGCAATGTATCAAGAACCGCCGTGTCTGCCAAAACAAGGCGCGGCTGATGGAATGCACCGACAAGGTTTTTGCCCGATTTCGAATTGATGCCTGTTTTGCCACCAACCGAACTGTCGACTTGTGAAAGCAGGGTTGTCGGAATTTGAACGAAATCAAGACCACGCAAAAGCGACGCTGCAACATAACCCGCAAGATCGCCAACCACCCCACCGCCAAGTGCCATGATCAGGGTCGAACGTTCGATCCCCATCGCCAGAATCTGTTCGATAACATCTTCAAATACGGCAAAGCTTTTGGATTTTTCACCGGCAGGAACGATCACTTCGCGATGCGCGATACCCGCCCCGTCAAGTGATGCCAGAACCACCGGAAGATGGCGTTCCGCCACCGTCGCGTCACTGATAACGACGACACCGGCCTTTCTGACGAACGGCGCGATATGGCTTGCGGTATCCGCCAAAAGATTGCTTCCGACCAGAATATCATAGCTGCGCGCACCAAGTTCGACGCGCAAAACGTCATGATTTGCCGCAAGAGGAGACGTCTGATTGCTCACCGGATTATATTCCCGTCTTTATCGAATGAACGGCCAAGCAGGGCAATGACCCCGTCGCGCGTTTCTTCCTTGGAGGATTCGTCACAGTCAAAAATGATGTCTGCTCCGGCATAAACCGGATAGCGCGCCTCGATCAGATCTCCAAGAATCTGACGCGGATCGCCATTATTGAGCAGCGGACGATGCGTTCGCCCGCTGGTACGTTGCAGCAACAGATCAAGGTCGGCACGCAGCCAGACCGAGACCGATTTCTCCAGAATAAGTTCCCGGGTTTTTTCGCGAATAAACGCACCACCACCGGTCGCAAGCACAAGCGGCTCGCCATCCAGCAGACGCGCGATTACGCGTTCTTCACCTTCGCGAAATGCTTCTTCGCCGTATAGCTTGAAGATGTCGGCAATCGAACAGCCTGCGGCTTCCTCGATTTCACGATCAGCATCAACAAAATCCAGATCAAGTGCCTTGGCGACCATACGTCCGATGCAGCTTTTCCCGGCCCCCATCAGACCGATAAACACCAGCGGTCGGCCTTTCAGCCCTGTCCGGATATTTGCAATCACGTCATCGCGCAAACCCGACTCGGCAATATTGCTCTCCATGATCGGTTTGCAGTCCTGTCTTTAATCCGGTTATCAAACAATTTACCCATTTCTTTAGGCCAGCTGCGGCCTGAACGCAAGCAAACCGCGCTGTTCACCGACAAATTCCTTCGTTACACAAGGGACCTGAGCAATTCCGGTACGCAGCGAGATTTGTGCACCCGCCGAAAACTTTTGGCCATCGTGTTAACCCTCTGTGAGGACCCGGACCCTAAACTGCCTTTATATCGCCGAATTGGAATGTCAGGGAAAAGGTTCGGGGAACGGGGTTGGAGAAATCACAGGCTGAATTCATGGCTTTGGGCCAAAGCGGTTCGGCTCTGTCTTGCATCTTTTACCGGGCCCCGCATACTGATCTTTGCGCATATAGAACCAACGCACCGAAGTCTGGATAACCATGAAGATAATTTCGCGTCTCATTTTATTGCTGATTATTGCTGTCATCGCTGGTGGCGCAACATTTTTGGTCACTTGGGATATTCCATCGCCAACGACCCAGATGGAAGAAACCATCCCGAATTCGAGGTTCAACTGACATGCGCTTGCGTTCTCGCCTGCTGATGCAATCCTGTTTCGTCACAATGATGGCAGGGACAGGAATCACCTTGCCCGTGGCTTTTGCCAACGCGCAGGCACCGGTGCCGCTGTTTTTGAAACAGGAAGCAGAACAGAACGCAAATTCGCAACCGGATGCGACCGCCCCTGCAACAGGCGGCAATTCGGGCCAAAACAGCAATTTTGGTCAGGGTACCGGTACACTACCAGATACATTCCCAAGCGACCCCGACGCGGTCCAGACGGTTACGTTGCAAGCTGTTGATGCCGAGGCCGTTGGTACACTGGGACGTGAACGTGGCGGATTTGGTGCCGATATGTGGAACGGCACAAGCCGGGAAACGGCGGCACGTCTTCTGACAGATATTCCGGCAATGCCCGCAACGCATACGGGCCGCGACCTTGCACGTCGCCTGTTGTTAAGCATCGCGGCCGTTCCCGATGACCACAAGGAAATCAGCATGCTTGAAACGCGTGCTGCCAAGCTGATCAATATGGGTGAACTGGACGGTGCGATTGATCTGGTCCGCGCCACACCACAAGGGGCACGGGGCTCGTTGCTGGCACAGGCCGAAGTGAATGCTTTGATGATTGCTGGAAAACTTGATGATGCCTGTGCGGCAATCGATGGTTACAGCAACAACTTCGACGATATTTTCTGGCTCAAAGCCGCTGTCATGTGCGCGCTTCATGCCAATGACCGGACATCGGCATCGTTTTCGACAGATCTGGTCCGCGAAATGGAAGGCGAAACCGACAAAACCTTCTTTGGTCTGGTATCAGCCATCCGGAATGGATCGGCCCCGTCGCAAGACATTCTGAACTCGCTGAACACGTTGCGCCCGATCGATATTGCGCTTCTTGAAATCGCCAAGCAAAGCATTCCGACCAATCAGCTTGAAACCGGTAATGCCGCCGCCATTCTGGGCATGATCAATGCGCGTGCAACGTCGACCGATGTGCGCCTTGAAGCCGCCCGCAAAGCTGAAAAACTTGGCCTGATCGAAGCCGCGCAGTTGCGCAAGATTTATAGCGACGTCTCTTTTGACGCAGATGCGATAACCAATGCGCTTGACGATGCCCCCGAAGGGGTGCAGGCCCGCCAATATGCCAAACTGTATCAGGCGGCCACCAAAAGTGATGTTGCAGCAGTCCGTGCGGAAATCCTTGCTGCCCTTTATGAATCTGCAATCATCAATGGTGATTTCGTTCAGGTATCACGCCTGACGTCCGATCTGCTGACCGATATCCCGGTGAATAGTGATTTTTCGTGGTTTGCGATTGATGCGCTAAAATCCTCGATTGCGGCAAACAATATGGAACGTGCGTCCGGTTGGCTGCAAACCGCCAAAAACAGTTCCAATCCGGGCAACGATATCGAATCCCGTCTGATCCTTCTTTATCCGGTTCTGGCACTTGCCGGACTTGAAGATACCGGAACACCAACCGCCACCGAAATGGCCGACGGGTCGAATGGCAGTGTCACGGTTAATCTGCCCGACGATGGGGCAACAACGCCTGTCCGTTATGGACTGGGCGGTGCTGTAACTCTTACGCCACCAGCCAAAACTTCTGCACCGATGAACGACGCACAGGCCAAACACCGCGCCCGTATGACCGAATGGCAGGAAATGGACGCCGCCCGCGGCGATCAGATTCAGGCAAAACGTGATTCAGAACTGATCTTTAGCCTGTTTGACGGCTTTGGCATTGAAGTCCCGATTGCACTTTGGGATGCGCTTTTGACCGCACCCTATCTTGATGAACGCCAAACCGTAAGCACGGCAGTCAACCATCATCTGGAAACCGCAGCAATGAATATGCAGCGCGGCAAAACCGTCGCCCTTGCCATTCATGCGCAGCAGGTTGCGGGGGTTCCCAACGGTGATCCGAAGGATCTTTCGGACGCGGTTGCCGCACTCAACCATATCGGGCTTAACCGCGAGGCGCGCCGTCTTGCCGTCGAAATCCTGATGGCTCGAAGCCAATAACGGACAGATATCGTGGCACAGCCGCTTAACAGCAATCTTGTCGCGGCCTTTCTGGAAATGATGGCAGCAGAACGTGGGGCAAGCATTCATACGCTCGACGCGTATCGCCGTGATCTGGAAGATTATGTTGCAAGTCTGAAAACGCAAAAATCGGACCTGATCGGTGCGCAGGACATCCATGTCCGGAAATATATGGCATCGCTTGGCGATGCAGGTTTGGCGCCGCGAACCCAGGCCCGTCGGCTTTCCGCCGTCCGGCAGATCCACAAATTCCTTTATGCCGATGGATATCGCAATGACGATCCATCTGCCCATATCGACAGCCCTAGGCAGGGCAATACATTGCCAAAATTCCTGACCATTGATGAAATTGATCGACTGATTGTCACCGCCACCAATCATGACGGCATCAAGGGCAAACGCCTTTTGGCGATGGTAGAATTGATGTATGCCACTGGCATGCGCGTCTCCGAACTGGTTGAACTGCCTTTTGCCGCTGCGGCGCGTGACCCGCAAATGCTGATCGTTCGGGGCAAGGGAAACAAGGAGCGGCTCGTCCCGCTGTCCGATCCTGCCCGTGATGCCTTAAGGGATTATCTTGAAGTCCGGGCATTGTTTATTCCGGTCACCAAGGCAAACCAGCCCGGCCAATCACCCTATCTGTTTCCGTCGCGCGGCAAATCGGGTCATCTGACGCGCCAGATGTTCCTCAATATGGTCAAGGACCTTGCTGCCGAGGCCGGAATTGCCCCGTCACGGGTTTCCCCGCACGTCTTGCGTCATTCCTTTGCCAGCCACCTTCTGGCAAACGGGGCCGATTTGCGCAGCCTGCAACAGATGCTGGGCCATTCGGATATTTCAACGACACAAATCTATACCCACGTCCTCGAATCGCGTTTACGCGGCCTTGTGCAGGAACACCATCCACTTGCTCAACTGCAACGTGGCTGACTTCGCCCGCCGGAATCACAAAATTTGTCTAGCTCTCTGTATAAGAAACCTCGACCAAATGCTGTGGAAAGTGTCGGTTTTCTGCGGATGTCATATATTCGTAACTGTACTGTCATCAGGTTGTTGCCGATCCTGCGTTAGGAGCTTTGCATGTACCGTGATGCTCCTGCCGTTCAGAGGATTCAGTAAATTTTTCAAGATCGGGGAATAGCCTTGGCATTTGATGCGGAGGATGAACTGACCGCGGACAGAGCTGCCGGCTCGGCACTCCGCCTTCGGAACTGGAAGCAGATCGTCGAAAAAGTCGACTTTGCCTTTCAACCGATCGTCAACCCGCATACCGGCCACATATTTGGCTACGAAGCGCTTTTGCGTCGCTGGGAAGACAGCGGCTTTGAGTCGATCCAGTCCCTTTTCGATACGGCGTGGGAAACCGGCAATCTGCACGGCGTTGACATGATGTTGCGCGAAAAGGCGATTGCAAAGTTTGCCCGCCTGCCCGAAGCACGCCGATTGAAACTGTTTTACAATTTTGACAGTCGTGTTGTCCGTACCCCGGATTATCAGCCGGGCCGCACCGCCGAATTGCTGCGGAAAGCCGGTCTTGAACGCGACACCATCTTTCTTGAAATTTCAGAACGTCACGACATCAGCAACGCCCAATACCTTCAGGATATTCTGACGCGATATCGCAGTCAGGGTTTCAAGGTTGCGATCGACGACTATGGCAGCGGCTTTGCCCAGCTTCGCGCGCTTTACGAATGCGAACCAGACATCATCAAGATTGACCGGTTCTTTATCGACGGGATTGATCGCGACCGGCGCAAGGAACTGTTTGTATCCCAAATCACGGCTTTCGCGCATATGATTGCCGCGCAGGTCGTGGCCGAAGGCGTTGAAACCCGCGAAGAGTTTTTGTGCTGTCGACGGATCGGATGCGATCTGGTGCAGGGATTTTTTATTGCACGGCCATCGGTCGACCTGCCGGAACGTACAGATATCGTCCCTGCCATTTCCGGGGTTGCGATAGAAAACCGGCGCGGGGTGGAACGTGACGGCGATGTTTTGCGGTCCTATTTGCTCGAGACGCCACCGATCGAAAACAACATCAATCCGGTGGAAATCCTGTCCTATTTCCAGAAAAATACCGACATCGCCATTGCACCGGTTATCAACAGGCAGGGCGAACCGCTTGGCGTGATCAGGGATTCGGATTTCAAGGCTTTCATATACACGCCATTTGGTCGCGAGCTTTTGCAAAACCCGGCCAACCGCACAAATATCAGCCGTTTTTTGCGCCGCTGCCCGATTGCCGATATCAATACCAGTCTGTCAGAACTGCTTGAAACCTTTGTCGCGGCAAACTCGCTTGATGGTGTGATCCTGACTGAAAAGGGGGTTTACCTTGGCGTGCTTGATCAAAGTGCGCTGCTGCGCGCGGTTAATGAACGCAATACGCTAAATGCACGCGATGAAAATCCGCTGACCCGTCTTCCGGGAAACAGTGCGATTTATCGCTATGCGGCCAACGCACTTGCCAAACCGCGCCGCCGTCGCTTTGCCGTTTACTTTGATTTCGACAATTTCAACCCCTTCAACGACCTTTACGGTTTCCGGCAAGGGGATCGCGCGATACTGCTTTTCAAGGATATATTGGGCAAAGCGCTAAGCCAGAATGACTGGTTTGTTGGTCACATCGGCGGCGATGATTTCTTTGCCTATGTCCAGTCAATTGACTTCGAGGATGCCGTAAGTGCGGTTCAACGTGCCCAATCCATGTTCGATGAACAGATCAAAAGCTTCTATGACGCCCAAACCCGCGATCAGGGTTACCTGATCGGCAAGGGGCGCAACGGTGAAAGCAGCGAATTTCCTTTGATGACGGTTAGTGCGGCATTGGTACGTATCCCGCCGGAACGCACAGACATTACGCTTGACCATATCTCGATCGAGGCCGCGAAACTCAAAACGATTGCCAAAAATAGCGTGACCCGCTTTGCCGCGGGCCATTATGACGCGCCGGACAATATCGCGCCGATGATACAGGAACCCGGATAACAGGTGATACGCGTTATCGTTGCAAATAACGCTTTTCTTTAAAATCACTGACGCTAAAATCCGGAAAATACAGCACACTTGTTTTGCTGCCCGTCATAACAAATGTAGCGAGCCGTCCTGCCATCATGGTCAGCGTTACCAGCACTTCTGAAATTCTGCCGCCGATTCCGGTCCGCCCGGCAAGTCCGGTATCGCCACGTGCATCCCAGACGCAGCAGGAACAGAAGCAATCCGTCGAGCAGGTCGCAAACTCGATCCAGCTTTCTGACGAAGAAATCGAACGCGTTCAGCGTGCTGCGGAAACGGCACGCAATGAACGCCGGTTTCAGGATGGCCAGACTGCCCTGACACTTGAAAATAATCAGGGCGATGATCCCGCCAACAGCTACGGGGCCAACGGGAAGTCCAGTCACACCTTCGCCAGGGGTGCCAACAACCGTGGCAGCCTTGTTGATTTCTACGTCTAACCTGACAGCAGCGATAACCCGGCCTTAAAGCCCAAGGGTACGTTTCCACCCATCCCAGTTCCAAATCAGTTCGGCAATCCGGTCATAACCGGCCCGGTCCGGGTGATAGCCATCTCCACGACGAAGCGCGCGCTGCCAATCCTGATCGGCAAGCGTCGTTGCATGCAGATCAAGATAAGGCACGTCAAAACCCCGCGCCGTTTCGGCATATATCTGGTTTAGCCCTTCAAGGCGTTCGTTGATTTCCTTACTGGACTTACCGCCGTCAATGACTGCCTGCGGTCCGATCCACAAGGTCGGTGCCAATTTGGATGCTTCGCCTATGATCTCTGCTGCATTTGCCGCCGATTTGGCGGGGGAAACCCGCATTGTGGTTTCCTCGCCACGGTCTTCGGCATGGTTGGCATCATTCACACCAAAACTGAACATCAAAACCGTCGGGAATTCCGGCACCATGCGAAGTTCGGCCTCAAACTTCCAACGAGCTTTCAAGCCCTCGCTGGTTTCGGCACGAATGCCCAGATTATAGATCGTCGTTTCGCGCTTGGCCTCGTCCAGCAACCGGCGGCCTAGCCGTATTGGCCAACCGCCTTTATCCCCGTCGCGCACGCCATTGACCAGACTGTCCCCAAAACAGCAAATGCGATGACCTGTAACACCTTCGGTCATGATTACTCCTGCAACTTTGCGGCATTCTGCGCCGCCAAATAATTCATCAGTTCCTCGCGACCGGGCGCAAAGGCATTTGCAATCCAGTATTCTTCCGCCATCTTCAATAACCAGCCCATTGTCGGCCCGGCGGTCACAAGACCCGCTGCGAGAAGATCCCGCCCCTGAATTGGCATTTTAACATCGACCCAGTCTGTTGCCGCCTGCAACAAAGCCTGCCAATCGCGGTTTTCGGCACTGCTGGCCCGTGGCGGGATCGCCGCACGCGCCGCCCAGGCAATCAAAACCGCATCGCGAAAGGCATCCGGCCCGATGCGATAAAGATCACGCCGGATCGTATCCTCGGACAAATCGGCACTGATAAGATTGGCATTGGAAATCATTGCCGCGAAACGGTCAGCTTCGTCGTTGGACAATCTCAATGCCCTGCCAAATTCGGTTGCCGCCTGCAAATCGTCATCAGCATTTTCCGGCGCACGGTACAAGGCCGCCAGACGGCGCAACGGATCGGGCTTGATTGCAGAATCGGCAAGAGCCGTACTATCAAGCCATTCCATCATGCGAAGTCGCGGTGTATCTGCCAAATCCGGCAAGATAACCGGCAACACATTAAAGCCGATCATTTCCTTAATCGTGGCTGCCGGGCTGCGTGAACGCAGCAATTTAAACATCTCATCGCGAATACGTTCGGGTGAAATATCCCGAAGCCCTTGCGCCCCCTTGCGGCATGCTTCCGCACCAATCGGGTCAAGTGGTGGTCGACCAAACCATGCCTGAAACCTGAAAAATCGCAGAATACGAAGGTAGTCTTCTTCAATCCGGTCTTCGGCAATACCGATGAAACGTACCCGGCCTTCGCGCAAATCCGTTTCACCGTCAAACGGATCATAGATCGTCCCGTCCAGATCGCAATAAAGCGCATTGAATGTAAAATCACGACGTCTGGCATCGCCAAGCCAGCTATCAGTAAAGGCGACTTCTGCATGACGGCCATCGGTCGTGACATCAATGCGCAGCGTCGTGATTTCATAGGCCGATGCATCGGTTATCGCCGTCACCGTGCCGTGTTTAAGCCCGGTGGGGATAACTTTGAGCCCCGCCTTTTCAAGGGCAATAACGGTTTCTTCCGGTTTCAGGTCGCACGCGATATCCACATCGATCAGATCACGTTTCAAAAGCGCATCGCGTACGATCCCGCCAACAAAGCGGGCCGTGCCGCCATGTGCTGCAATTGCATCAAATACACGTGCTGTGTCGGGATGCGTCATCACCCCATAGGGCTGCAGATGTCCGGTTGCTGTCAGTTCGGTCATCGGTAAATCTTTGCTGGCCTGAAACCTTGCAGGCGGATGTCTTTTTTCCGAGTTATTCCTTGGGTTCGAAAAATCCTGGCTGAACGACACCATCCTTTAATACCGGCGGATGATAAATGGAATCAGGTGATGCACCAGTCCCGAGTGCCGTTACAATCAGGATTGCCGCCGCCAGCGCCACACCAATACCAAGCAGCAAAAGCCACGGCCCTTTGTCCCAGGGCGGAATAACATCATGCCCTTCCCGAATCGCCTTAGCCCGCGCCCATTTAAGCCAAAGACCGTAAACAAGAAACGGCAGGATTACGGGAATGGCAATCTGAATAATCTGTCGCAGCATTACCGATAGTCTCCAATCATTACCGTTCAGTACTCGCCTTAAGAACCTCGCTGAAATTCACCAGCATTCCGGCCGTTGCCCCCCAGATGTAATATTCCTGATACGGGATGGCAAAATAGCGGCGCTTTGCCCCTTCGAAGGTCACGGTCTGAAGTTTCTGGTTTTGCGGTTCAACAATGAATTCCAAAGGTACTTCAAATACTTCTGCCACTTCATGTGCATCGGGTGCAAGGTCGAAAGGCGGTGTGATCAGCCCAACAACCGGCGTCACCCGATATCCGGTTACAGTGTAATAATCGTCCAGACGACCAACCAGTTCGATATGCGCGCGCGACAGCCCAATTTCTTCCTCGGTTTCTCGCAGGGCGGTTTCCTCAAGCGTATTGTCATGGTCTTCCTGACGACCGCCGGGAAAACTGATCTGACCGGCATGATCGCTCAGATGATCGGTGCGGCGCGTCAAAATCACATGCAGGCCTTCGTCGCGACGTACAAGCGGCACAAGAACCGCTGCCGGACGCGCAATCAATTCCCCCTCGGCAAATTCGCGCGCGCGTGATTTCGATCCCGGATAGTCAACCGCATGGTCCCCACGCCGCTGCAGAATATCATCACGCGGCGCATTCAATGCGGCAATGATCTGGGCCGGTGTCATTCGCCAGCCTCCAGCGTTCCGATCTCGAAGAACTGATTGTGACTGTAAACACCAATACGCATTTTGCCGGTCTCCGGTTCTTTAAGCTCGTCAGCCATATCGACCAGCTGATAA
Organism: Thalassospira sp. MBR-102; assembly: GCF_040549275.1. NCBI lineage: Bacteria > Pseudomonadati > Pseudomonadota > Alphaproteobacteria > Rhodospirillales > Thalassospiraceae > Thalassospira > Thalassospira sp. MBR-102. The sequence goes on along the minus strand of NZ_JBEPTC010000010.1, from coordinate 7,452 downwards.
AATACAGCCCGGTTCAGTCGGGCCTCAAGACCGCGATCAAGCTTCACATAGGGCGACGGCTCACCGGTTTCGGGGTCGTGTTCAACCCTTAAACCATGATTTTCATCAAGCTCGACCCACTGATCAATATTGGTCCGAAAACGGATGACAGATGCCGTACTCTCGCCGGTTTTTTCCAGCTCGACCGCAATGAAAGCAACATCTTCGACCTCAATGCGCGCCATCTCGGCCGGGGTCACCAGCCAGTGCCCGCCTTCCTCGTCGCGTTGCAGGACAGATGCGAAAAGTTTGACAAGTTCGATACGGCCAATCGGCCCACCTTGATAGAACCAGGTTCCATCACGACCTATAGACATGGGAATGTCGCCACAGATCTGTGGATGGCGTCCGCCTGCCGGTTTTCCGGCGCGAAGGCGGGTCCAGAGCTTTTCGGCAAGATCGACGGTTTTTTCGTTACTGCTCATGCTATACACTTAGGTCCGAAACCAAAAGATTGCGCGCTTTTATAACGCTGATACCATCCTTATTGGGTAACCGGCTTCGATTACCGGCACAACAGAGGAAGCAAAGTTTCCTGTCATGACAAACGCGCCACGTTTTCCCGAAGAAATGGGTCTTTCACAAGACAGCAGCCTTGAACGCGACGCAGGGCGGCTTGACGCCTGTGTTGGCCGGTTGGACGAAGCCCGCAAGATGGTTTCATCTGTTATATTTGGGCAGAATGAAGCCATAGAGCAAACACTTATCGGCATTTTATCCGGCGGACATGTCCTGATGGTCGGTGCGCCCGGACTTGGCAAGTCATTACTGGCCCATACATTGGGAAAAGTCCTTGGCCTGCTTGATAAGCGTATCCAGTTCACACCCGACCTGATGCCGGCCGATATCCTTGGCTCCGAAGTTCTGGAAGAAGGGGCAGACGGCAAACGTGCATTTCGTTTCATCAAGGGCCCGGTTTTCTGTCAGTTGCTTCTGGCCGATGAAATCAACCGCGCCAGCCCGCGCACCCAGTCCGCCCTGTTGCAGGCCATGCAGGAACGCGAAGTATCCGTCGCCGGTTACAGCCACAAGCTTCCGGAACCGTTCCACGTTCTGGCAACCCAGAACCCGCTGGAACAGGAAGGCACCTATCCCCTGCCCGAGGCACAGCTTGATCGTTTCCTTCTGGAAGTCCGGCTGGGCTATCCCGATCAGGATGAAGAAAGACGCATCGTAACCGAAACCACTGGCCGCTATCCTGTGCGCCCGCGGCAGGTGCTTCAGGCCGACGATCTGGCCGAAGCACAGGATTTCGTCCGGCGTCTGCCAATGCCCGACCGGGTGCTGGATACCATCATTGCACTTTGCCGTGAATGCCGACCGGAAAGCACGCATATGACCGATATCCGCGATAATGTTGCCTGGGGCCCCGGCACGCGTGCGGCACAGGCCCTGTCGCTTGCCTGTCGTGCCCGTGCCATGCTGTTTGGCCGCTTCGCCCCCTCGATCGAAGATATCGAAGCCCTTGCCGTTCCGGTGCTTCGCCATCGTTTCGGCTTGACCTATGGGGCACGTGCCGAGGGTTTCACCGCCAGAGGCCTGATCACCAACGCGTTGGAACATCTGCAGGAGAAATAAGAATTGGCATTGCCCGCGGTCCACGATCATGTTGCAGCCGCACGTGCACTGGCGGCCCGATTGCCGCAACTGATCGATGAAAGCCGACGCATGGCGATCAGCTTGCGAAGCGGCCTTCACGGCAACCGCAAAGTCGGCCCTGGCAGCGATTTCTGGCAGTTCCGCCCCTATATCACTGGCGACCCGACCAACCAGATCGACTGGCGTCGTTCCGCGCGTAGCGATCATACCTTTATCCGCCAGACCGAATGGCAGGCCAGCCACAATTACTGGATCTGGCCGGTTCTATCGCCATCCATGTACTGGTCATCGGCACGAGACATCCCTTTCAAGGCCGAACGCACCCTTGTCATTTCCATCGCACTTGCCGATCTGCTGCTGCGCAACGGGGAAACGGTCGGAACATTCGATGCCGAACGGACTCGCATCACATCTGCCGAACATCTTGAAAAACTGGCCCACGCCATGCTGGCAAGCCCGGGCAACATCACCGACCATGCCGGTTCGATGCATGCCGGTCGCAAACATTCCGTTCTGGTGCTGGGTGATTTTCTGGAATTCGTCGATAGCAAGCAGTCGCCGGTCCGCGCGATCAAGACCCTTGGCCAGTATCAGAATGACGGTGCGCTGGTGCATGTTCTTGATCCCGCTGAAATCGAGCCCCCCTTTACCGGTCGGGTCAATTTCATGGATACCGACGATCAGATGATTTACCGCAGCGAACGGTTTGAAGACCTTCGGGAAGGTTTCCGGCAGCGGGCCAAAACCTGGCGTGCCGACATCCGCGACGCCGCGCGTGAAAACGACTGGCTGTGTGACCAGCATGTGACTTCGGAAAGTGCAAGCCCGACCCTGCTTGCGCTTTATCAGCATCTAAGCGAACGCCAAAGCCAAAGTGGCTCTAACGGACGTGGTCGTCCGGCAATGAACCGCAACAGCCCGACGAGGCCGCGATGAACCTTGCGGCCATCACCTTTTTATACCCTGCGATGCTGGCCGGTCTTTTGGTTCTGCCGATTGTCTGGCTGATCATCAGATCCGCACCAAGGTCGCCCAAACAAGTCGTGTTTCCGGCGGCCCGGTTGTTGCGGGGGCTTCGTGCCAACCGGCGTGACATGCAACGTGCACCAATCTGGCAAACGCTTTTACGCTGCCTGATCCTGACCATGCTGATCCTCGCCGCCGCGCGACCAGTCCTTAACAGAACAGAATTCTCGCGCGACGAGGGCGCTATTCTGATCATTGCCGAAAACAGCTGGTCATCAGCAGCAAACTGGCAGGAATATCGCACCGGCCTTAGCCAGATCATCAATCAGGCACGGCTGGACTTGCGCAGTATCTATATCGCACAAACCGCACCCGAGGCATCCGGCGCAACAACAACAAGATTACCCGATATTATCGGCCCGATATCGCCGCACGAAGCTGACCGTTTTATTGATCGACTGCATCCGCGCCCATGGGGCCCCGATTATACGGCTCTGTCAAACCGGATCGCCGATCACCAGCATATGGCCAATTCCATCGGCAGCATTATGTGGCTGACGGATAATATGGAACACCCCGCAAAGGCCGATCTTGCCAACGAACTTGGTACCATTGCACCGATTACCGTACTTGGTCCCAAACGTGAAAACCGCATCGCGGTTCAATCGCTGACACGCAACCGTACCGGACTTGATGTCACCCTGGCCCATCAGAATATGAATGCGCCAGGCGAATTTGCCCTTCTTGCGCGCAATGAACGTGGTCAGGTTCTGTTGCGTCACACCGTAAAAATTGAACCTGCAACCCATCAGACCAGAACCCAAATCCCACTACCCAGCGACATCACCAATTCGATACAGTCCTTAGGAATAGAAGGCATAGAATCCGCTGCCACGGTCTTTCAAACCGGCGCCCGCTGGCAACAGCGAAAAGTCGGCGTGATTGTCAGTTCAGGTGATAGTCCGGTGCTGCTGTCGGATCGGTATTTCTTTCTGGACCGGGCAATTTCCCCCTATGCCGACGTGACCTATGCACCACTTGGAAAGCTGCTTGAAAGCGGGATGGATATCCTTGTCGCCACAGGACCGATTTCCGGCCTTGGCAGCCAATATTCAGCCCTTGAACGCTGGGTCCGCGATGGCGGTATGCTGGTGCGTTTCGCAGGGGACAGCACGACCGAGGTCGAACCGGAATTCCTGCCTGTGACGCTGCGTCTTGGCAATCGGGATTTCGGCGGATCGATGTCATGGGAAAAACCGAAACGACTTTTGGCATTTCCGGAAACCAGTCCATTTTTCGGCGTCCTGATTCCCGAGGAAATTACCATCAATCGGCAACTTCTTGCCGAACCCGATCCGGAAATTGTTGCCAAAACATGGGCCCGCCTGACTGATGGCACCCCGCTGATTACAAGTGCCCCGCGCAATGCCGGGCGAATTGTTCTTTTCCATGTGACCCCGTGGGCCGATTGGTCGAACCTTCCGATGTCGGGCCTGTTTGTCGAAATCTGGCAACGCCTTTTACCCCTTGCAAGCCCAAGTGACCGGTCTGAGGCCGAACTGCAAACAAGCCTGCCGGCCCAATCCGTGCTCGATGGCTTTGGCCGTGCTCATCAACCTGATGCAACGACCCTGCCCTTGCGCACACCGTTGCCGATGCCCGATCCACGGCATCCGCCGGGGATATACGGCAAAAATGGTCAGGCCGTTGCGCTTAACCTTGGCTCATTCCTTGAAAATCTTGACAGTCAGGTTCGCTGGCCGTCCGGCACGGTCATACGCGAAATCACCGATCAGGACCAAATCGATCTTGCCGCGATGTGCCTGATGGCTGCGATGCTGCTTCTGATCCTTGACGGGGTTGCCCTGATACTCGTCCATCACGTCAGTCTGAGACGTACCCGGCATAAAGATGCGCTGACATCTTTCCTTCTGCTGGCATTTATCGGTGCTTCGGCAACGATGCTGCTGGGTGGCCGCGACGCCAGGGCGGTCGAAACCCAGGCCGCTGCTTTGCAACCGCGTCTCGCCTATCTCAAGACGGATGTTGCCCCGATTGACCGTCTCAGCCAGTCGGGACTTGCCGGCTTGACCGAAATCCTGCGTCGGCGAACGGCCGCTGACCTGGCCGCCCCGGATGCCATTGACCCCGAAGCCGACGATCTCAGCTTTTATCCGCTGATCTATTGGCCGCTGGTTGACGGACAGCAGCCTTTTTCGGACTTTGCCCGGACGCGTATCAACCGATATCTTGATAGCGGCGGCATGATCCTGATTGACAGCCGTGATCAGGAAGTCGAACCCGCCCGCCTGCGCCGATTACTGGCCGGGCTGGAAATCCCGATCCTTGATAAGGCGCCGGGGGATCATATCCTGTTTCGCAGTTTCTATCTGCTGGACCATGCCTATGGCCGCTTTGCCGCGCCGCTTTGGCTTGATGCACGGCCCGATCAACGGTTGGACGGTGTTGCGTCTGTTCTGTTTGGCGGGAATGACTGGGCATCGGCCTGGATGCTGAACGAAGGCATCCAGACAGAGAGCCGCACCGATGACATTTCCCCGCGCCAGCGCGAAATGGCCTGGCGTTTCGGGGTCAACCTGGTGATGTATGCGCTTACCGGCAGTTATAAGGGGGATCAGGTTCATTTACCGGCAATCCTTGAAAGGCTTGGCCGATGAACAGAAGCTGGCAGGATTTTCAGATCGCACCATTACTTGATATCGGGCTGCTGCAAATACTTGCCATCGCCTGTGTAGCCGCCATTCTGCTTTTTGCGGTATTTCGCCTGCGGGGCACGATCTGGCGGGCAATCGCGATGGCGGTCATGCTGCTTGCACTGATTGCGCCGCAATTTACCGATCAGAACCGTGAAAAACTAAGCGACATCGTCCTTGTGCTGGTGGATCGTTCCAATAGCCAGAATATCGGCAGCCGCACCGACCAGACGGATGCCGCGATCTCGCAGATACGCAACCGCTTTGCCGATGATCAAAGTATCGAACTGCGTATCGAAGAAGTGCCGGGCGAAACCGACACCCTGATGTTTGCCGCCCTTGACCGGCTTCTTGGCGGAATCCCGCGCGAACGACTGGCCGGGGTCGTCATGATTACCGATGGGCAAATTCACGATATTCCCGCCAGTCTGAATCTGGGTGCGCCCCTGCATGCGCTCATTACCGGGCGCGAAGATGAACATGACCGGCGTTTGCAAATTCGCCAGACCGCGGATTACGGTATTGTCGGCAAGAACGCGGATTTCATGGTCGAAGCCATTGATCGCAACCTTGCGACAGGAAGTCCGGTATCGGTCCGCATGCTGCATGAAGATGGCACCGAACGGAACCTGACACTGCCGGCCAACGAACCGCACCGGGTTACCATTCCTGTGCCCCATGCCGGGCCGGTGATCGCCGAATTGCGCATGGATGAAAATCCTGACGAAACAGATCAGACCAACAACCGGCTGATCCTTGAAACGACTGGCGTTCGTGATCGGCTCCGTGTCCTGCTGCTTTCGGGCGAACCGCATCCCGGCGAACGGGCATGGCGGAACCTTCTGCGTGCCGATCCCGGTGTTGATCTGGTGCATTTCACGATCCTACGCCCACCGGAAAAAGGCGACGATACCCCGATCAACGAATTGGCTCTGATCCCATTTCCGATCCGTGATCTGTTTGAAGTGCGCCTGCGGCAGTTCGATCTGATCATTTTTGATCGCTATCAGATGCGCGGGGTTTTGCCTGCCCACTATCTGGAAAAGGTGGTGGATTATGTCCGATGGGGTGGTGCCGCCCTTGTTGTCGCCGGGCCGGAATATCTTGGACCTGATGGGCTTTCAAACACGGTTCTGGGTGATTTGATGCCGGTTCGGGCAACGGGCCGTGTGATTGAACAACCTTTTGCGCCGCGCGTGAACACAGCCGGACGCATTCATCCGGTGACAGCCCCGATTGCCGGTTCAATCAATACCCCGCCAAAATGGGGCCGCTGGTATCGGCAAATCGAAACCCGGGAAACTGACAATGACGTCATGACGCTTTTGACCGGTGTGGATCAATTACCCCTATTGTCTTTGCGGCGTGTTGAAGAAGGCCGGGCAGCTATGCTGAGTTCGGATCAGATGTGGTTGTGGCAGCGCGGCCATGATGGTGGCGGACCGATTGCCGAATTACTACGCCGATTGTCGCACTGGCTGATGAAGGAACCGGCCCTTGACGAAAACACCATTGCCACCGAACGCAGCGCCGATGGTAAAAGTCTGACCCTGAGCTGGCGCAAGATCGGGGCTGAACCGACAACCGCAACCGGTGCCGATCCGGAAACCGGCGAAGTTGTGCGCACAACATTTGAACGAACATCGGATCAGACATGGCAGGCCACCCTGCCCATCGCAGAGCGCGGCCTGATCCGCGTTCAGGCCCTTGATCGCGACGGCGTTACCCAGTCAGCATTGCATGTCGACCGCGATGTTCTGACCAGTGAACGTCGCAACACCAACTCGACATCGGACCTTTTACGCGAACTGGTTCTGGCCAATGGCGGATATATTGATCGCATCGAAAAAGGGCTTCCCGATTTCCGCCGGGTGAAAGAGGAACGTGTCTGGTTTGGCACAAACTGGGCAGGCTTGATGGAAACGGAAAGCTATCGCACAGTGATTGGCGGCATTACCAATCTGTTGCCTCTTCCGGTCGTTGCTATTCTTCTGGGGTTGATGTGTCTGATCGGCTGGCGGATCGAAAGCAAATAGCCTTAAAGCATTTTGCTTTTAATCTGAAGCATAGCCTGCAGCCTTAAAGAAGTTCCAGCATTCATTAGGCTCGAAGATGTCGCATATATTGCCGATGG
>NZ_JBEPTC010000009.1:0-201671 GCF_040549275.1 Thalassospira sp. MBR-102 | reverse complement strand
ATCTCAAGTTCGGTTTGATGTGGGCTGGGTTTCTTAAGCATTCCCCATTGAATCAAAAATCCCCGCCAATGGCGAGGACTTTGTCAGCAGTCTGAGCCGCCTTGCAGAAGCAGGCGGCTTTTTTCATTACGACTTGGAACTGCGTCAGGCAGAGCGCTTACCCGTCTTGAAAACGTTCTTTTCAAGTGGCTTAAGACCAAAGCTGCCACGGCGCGGTGCAGGGTTATCCGCAACGTAGCGGTCCGCCTGCTGGCGTTCACGTTCATTCATGCGTGCACGCACCGCTTCCATTTCACGGTAAGCCTGGCTTCCGGCCGAGGGTGCTGACATCCGCAGCCAGTAATAAGCCATGATGTTGTCCTGATCGACACCACTGCCAATCGCATAAAGCCGCCCCAAAGCCGCCTGCCCGTTAGCCGAGCCTTTACGTGCGGCACGTTCATACCAGCTTGCCGAACGGGCCATATCAACCGGCACACCAAGACCATGTTCATACATCACACCGATCAGGTGATAACCGCCCGGATGGCTAAGTTCAGCAAGGTCCATGGCAAGATCAAGTGCCGCAGCATAATCCGGCTCACGATGGGCGACGCCAAAGATCAATATCTGCGTCATCTGGTATTTGGCAGAAATATCGCCCTGATCACACGCATTCATCAACATGGTCCAGCCACGATTAAACAGCTTCAGATCCGACGAATGACAGAAATACATAGCCAGATTGGCCTGAGCATAGGTATCGCCCTCGTTCGCGGCCATTTCAAACCAGCTGATGCTTTCGGCAATATTGCGTTCCGCACCCAGCCCGACGCCAAGCGCATAACCAAGTGCCGATGCCGCCTCGACGCTGCCGGCACGTGCCGCGCGCAGGTTATATTCAAACGATTTCGACGGATCGCGTCTTACCCCGCGTCCTTCAAGATAGAGATAGGCCAGAACACTGGCCGCGGAGGGATCATTCTGCTCGCTAGCGCGGTGGAGATATTCAACCGCCATCTCGTCACTCTGATCAACCCCCCATCCATTGAGGTAGCAGACCCCAAGGTTATAAAGGGCAGCGATCGAACCGTTTTCCGAAGCCTGTTCAAACCATTCGGCAGCTGTTTCCGGGTTTTCAGGAACCCCAAGCCCCTTGGCATAAAGATAACCAAGATTGTTGGCTGAAATACCTTCACCACCCAGTGCCTCTTCGCGGAACCAGTATGCCGCTTCGCGGTACCACTGTTCGCCTTCGCCCTGATCCTCGGCCACACCGATTCCCTTGGAACGCATGAAGCCATAGCAAATGGCAGCAAAGGCACGGCTTTGACGGTGAATCTGATCAAGAATTTTGCGGGTGGCACCCTCGTCGCGCGGCATACCAACGCCGCGAAAATGCCTCAGCGCAAGCGAAAGCTGCGCGAAAATATCACGCTCAACCTTCGCGTCATCGTAATAGACCATTTTAAGTGCACGATCCATCACAGCACTGCTTCCACCAAATAGGACAAGACCCGACTTCCGAACCTTACAGACACAGAAAGCCAATCAAAACATTAATATCACTATTAGTTTATAGCACTAAGCTGTGACTTTTCCAACTGATCACGATAATTGCCCAGAAATCCTTGGAAACTCTCGACTTCATCAACCTTGTTGGCCAACGTGCGATAGTCGATCAAGCCCTGAGACGGACTAGAGGTGATCAGGCTGAAGGCTTCGGCATACGGACTTTGCGCCATAACAATTCCATAGCGCCGCTTCAACATATTAAGCGTGCGTTCCTGCCCGCCCATCGCCAGATTGACCGCCCAATTCAGGACATAGCGGGCACGTTCGTCACCAAAATTCTCAATGACATTGCCCTGATCCTCACCCACAAGGCGCTGGAAGGTTTCAGCAGCAGAGAGATAGTCGCGGGTATCCCGGTAATATTCGACACGCAAAAGCTCGGCATCCTTGGACAGATCACCTTCAAGCGATGCCATGGCTTCGGCCCCGCGGTCGGTATCGAGGAGCGCGCGCGCACGCAGGTGACGGCGCTGGGTTTCCAATTCACTGGATACCCCGGGAACGTCGCTGTTATCAAGCACGCGAATGGATTCTTCGGGCTTGTTATCAAGTAGATACACCAGCGCCAGACGTGCACCGACGCGTGCCTTTTCGGTTCCTGTCAGGCGGAAATCGACCTGATGCTCCAGAAGAGTTTCGGCGCGATCGAACAATTCAACGTCAACCATGCGGTCAGCCAAACGACGAATAAGCTCATCGCCCTTTTCTCCGGCCGGGGTCAGTTCGCGGAACTCGTCATACAGCGCGACAGCCTTGATAGCCGAGATGTTGTTGATCTCGTCGCCCAGGTAAATTGATTCGAACGTGTTATGCATCAGATCGGTGACTTGGGTCGCCGACGGGCTGTTGGGGAAGAAGATCGCCGCCTGACGCAGGGTATTAAGGCCTTCGCGATATTGCTTGTTCTTGATCTGCAATTCGCCAAGTCTACGCAGCAATGCCATCTCAAACCCATCGCCACGCCATGCAAAACGCAGTTTTTCAAGCTGCTCGATCGCATCATCAAGTGTCAGCCGTTCAAGCCGCATCAAAAGCTCGGTGCGGTCAAATATTGCGTGCGCCCGCGCTTTGCGATTACTGCCCTCGGCAACCTCGTCCCAGGTTGCGATAGCCTGTTCAAATTCGCCTGCTTCTTCTTCGAAAATGCCCTTAAGATACTCGACATCCTTGATCTTGCTCGGGTTGATCCCCTTGGTCACAAGCATCTTCTCGATCAGGTCCATACCCGCGTCCGGATTACCAACGATCAGGGCCTGCTCCGCGGCAAGTGGCCCCAGCCGCGACAATAATTCTGGCGGATAGTTATCAAGGATGTGAACGCTTTCAAGCAGATCACGCGCCCCGTCATTCGGACGACCACGCGCAGCAAACGTCACCGCACGCCACAACTGCATTTCGGGAATGGCACGCAGGCGCTCATCCTCCAGAAGGCGGGCCGCCTCATCATATTCGCGATCAAGAAACTTGATTGCTGCCTTAAGTGCACGGAACTGCAGTTTCTGGGCAATCAGCGGGTCGTCGTCTTCCATTGTCGAGGCAACCGCGTCTGCTTCGGGGCCAAGCCCGTTTGCCAGGTAATATTGCGCCAGTTCAAGACGTGCCTTGTTCCGATGCTCATCACCGCTTTCGGCCAGATCGCGACGCAACTGATGAATTGCCTTGTTATAGTTATCAAGCCCACCGCGGCGCCAATCATCCAGTTCGAAAATCAGACCTTCGCGGCCATCCCCCGCACGTGCGCGCACCCCTGTCGCCGATGCCAGAAGGCGTGCCCCCTCGGGCGAGATATTCAAACCGTCGGCAGCCGTCACCACAACCGCCTTTCCATCATCCCGGTTCGTGACCTGTACACTTTCGTTAACCGGTGCGACGACAACGCCCTGCACCGACGGAAGAACTTCAAAATCCGGATACCGCAACGCTGTCTCGATGCCATACCCCATTTCCCGTGTTGGCACGACGCGAAGCGAATCACCGACTTCCGGGTCTTCAATCGGAATTGTCGGGCTGATATTGATCAACGGCACAACAAGGCGGGCGCGAGTTTGATTATCGAGCTCAATAGAAGGTCCCAGCCGTTCGATCGGCTGCATGGAGCCCTGCTGCAAGGTTACATCCCAGTCACCATTTTCTGATGGTGTGCTGTAAAGCCCCACACCGTCAGGAATGGTCATGCGCAATACTGTCGCATAAGGACTGTCGATCTGTTCGATCACTCCGATGATCTGAGCGGCATTCTGACGTACGGCATCCAGATCAAGGTTCGCACGAACATCAAAAACCATCCAAAGGAAGCCAGCACGCGACCATATTGCAGCCCCCCCCGGACGGTTGAACGGGAAGCCCAGTGTCAGTTTGGTTGCATCCTGAGCGACTGTCACCGCAAGATTGCCAATACTTTCGCGTGCTGGCGCAACAGCATCTGGCGAAATCGGAATATCGGGTTGTTCCGCCAAACCACGTGCAATCGGATCATTCACGGGGGACGACGGGCTTCCTCCCGCTGCCTCAGAAACACCGGGCGTTTCCGCAGTTGTTTGCGACAGCACTTCTGGTGCGGCAGGCGCAGCAGGTGCGGGGCTTGGGGATGGCGTGCGTCTGGCTGCCGTGGTCGGCGGCGCAGCGGCTCTCGATGCACTGGAATCGGCAGGGTCTCCCTGGACTCCCATCAGATCAACAACAACCTTGTTGCCTGAACGGAAATGACGCAACGCGCGCGGCGGATTTGTCGCGATCTCAACAGATAAAGGATCTGTTGCACTTTGGCGCAAGGTGACACCTTCCGGCAACCGACGCGTTACACCAGTAGCATCGATGCGGGCAGGGCTGGTGAAGGCCAATATCTGATTACCCTGATCGCCATTCAACACATAATCCGTGCGGGTGGGCCAATCAAAAACCAGACGGTAGAATGTCGGGTGCCGCCCAACCCGAATTTCAAGCTCCGGCGCGGTGGCGGCAGGTGTAACAACTGCAGGTACAGACGCAGTATCCGGCCGGGTTTGCGGTGTTGGGAATGGTTCGGACGCAACTTCCCCCTGTGGGTTTGGTGCAGGACGCGGCGGCGTTGGCGCGGGTGACGCAGATTGCACAGGAGCAGGTGCGAGAGCCGGTTTATCCAGAATATCAAGGACGACATTAGTGCCGACATTGAAAACACGGGCTTCGAAATCGTCTCGTAGGACGAAGGCGACCGTACGTCCGTCCGGATCAAAAAAACCATCGCTGACATAATCGGATACGGGGCCAAGAACACCGCGCATGGAAGCAACCAGCGGCTGGTCAAAACGCACAACAAGTTGGTCACCGATGATTTCAGCGGTGTAATTGACGGGCTTGTTCCATTGCAGAACGATACGTCCATAGCCACTATGTGCGCCCGAGCGGATGATCACGGGATCTGCCGCCTGAGCGAGTGCGGGGCGCATTCCGGCAACTGGCAATACTGCCAGACTGGCTACCACAATCACGGCAGCCAGCAGGAAACGCGCTACGACCAAAAGCATTCTTACGAACCTCCGATCCCGCTTCCGCTATGGGGTTCAATAACAATATCGACCCGACGAGCCATTGTGAAACGTGTCTGCTCGTCTGCCATAACCGGAAGCTGGTCGTATCTTGATGCCGCAAATCCGTAAATATTTATGTAATCTGTATAGCCCGATCTTTTAAGTTCATTGGCAACGGCAGCAGCACGAGCAAGGGAAAGCTCCCAGTTTGAAGCATAAAGTCCGCGACCGCTGACCGGGCGCGGGTCAGTATGCCCCTGCACACCAATCCGGTTCCCAATGTTCCCAAGTACTCCGCCAAGGACAAACAGCGCCTTGCGGGCCTGATCCGTCATCTCGGAACTGCCACTGATAAACAGGATATCCCCGGGTAACGAAATCACAAGCTTATCTGCTTCACGGCTCAGCGTGGCATCACCCAGTACATCGTTGTCATCGATGGCGTCATCGATCACAGCGCTCAGGTAATCAAGATTCATCGCGGGCTTGCGATACACACGCGGGATATTAAGCTGCGCAACGGGCTCATCGCTTTCTTCAACCGGTGACGGTTTTATTGACTGGGACAAAGAATCAACAACCTCGTCCCAACGGTCAATCTTGACCTTTGACATTGCAAACAGCATCACGAAGAACGTCAGCAGAAGCGAAATAAGATCCGCAAGGCTGAGCATCCATGGCGGCGGCCCTTTAGGGCCATCATCGCGCTTTGGTTCATCCATCAGCCGTTCCCCCCGGATTGCGGAGCCAAGGGAATCGGTGCGTTTATCCCTGGCTGGCCTGCGCCAGGCAATGGAATAAGCATTTTTCCACCGCCAGCGTTACCCGAACCATTCGACGCAGGTGCCGGTATCGCACCATTGCTGGTGCCGCCTGCGTTGGCTGGTGTCGTTACCGTTGCTGGTGGCTCTTTGGGCCCGAAATTCCAGAAGAAACGGAAAGTAACGATAAAAGGATCAGCCCCCGGATCGATGCCAACATAAAGATTTTTATCTGGGGCCCCGCGATCAATAAGGTCGCGGGCGAATGCACCTGCCCGACCGATCTGAAGGTTGTTTGCAATCTCGACAGTGCCTTTTGAACCGACCTCGCTGCCCATGACCATTTCCATCTCGTAGGACGCATAACCACTGTCATCGGCCAGCACTTCCGCGAGCTGATCCATGAATTCGCCTTGACGGTCCCTGATTAGAATCGAGTTGGGTTCAAACAACTGGTCGACATGCATGATGACTTCCATCAGCGTGCCCGGCTGTATCACCTGGACGCGCACGACCTTGATCGCTGTCTGAAATAATGATCCCAGCTTGTCCTGGGTATCTTCGGCCGAAACCACCGGCCCCTCAATCGAGGTTACCGTTTGCAGACTGGTGGTTGGCGGCAGAATGGCCGCAAACGCGGAAGACAGACTTTCCTGTACTTCGCGGGTTTTGACTTCTTCGAATGTCGAAATCGTATTCAGAAGGATGAAGAACGCCAGAAGCAGGAGATAGAGGGCGAGGAACAGTGCTACGGCACCGTTTGCGGGCGGGCTTGGTGGTCTTGGTCCGTCGTCCTCTATTTCCGCCATAACCGTCCCATTTAGCTAAACATCGCGTCGATGTCAGCCTGCGAAACCCCCTTGCCGTCGAGCTGCGGCCCGTTCAGCAAGGCTTCTTCGCCTTCAGGTTCCTTTTTCTTCCGCGGATTGGACGCAGCATATTTGGCAATTTCATCACCAAATGCCTTGACCAGTCCCTCGACCCTTTCTTCGATTGATTTCAGGGCCTTGATCACCTTGGTCGTACGTTGACCGGTAATATCCTGGAAGTTGCAGGCTTCATAAACGCGCATAGTCGCGCTGGTTACGATCTCAGCCTGCTCAGGGGGAAGACTTGCAGCAAATTCCTCAAGCGTATCCATCGCATCAAGGATTTCATGCGTCGCACCGGCGGTTGCATCGACAATCGCGTCGAGCTCGTCCGTTGCGTTGGGAATATATTCCGCCTTGATATCGTCCGGCCGCAAAGATGCTATTTCGGATTTCATCTTGCGAATGATGCCCGAAAGTTCATCCAGTTCACCAAACAGGCGTTTCTGGTCGTCTGATGGCTTGTCACCTTCCGAAACAAAGCGGGAAAGCTGATCCATCAGGTCAGACAGTTGCTCGACCTTAAGCTCATCGCCATCAAGGCGCGCTTTAAGGTCCAGCAACAGCTGCCGCAATTCGTCTTTGGACGTTTTGGACATCTACGGTATCGCGGGACTAAAGCCCCGCGCCCCTAATCAAAACTCACCGATCACGGTGGTGAGTTTGCCCTTCAACGTCTCTGCGTTGAACGGCTTGACGATATAATTCGAAACGCCGGCTTTTTTTGCCATGACAACGTTTTCGGTTTTCGCCTCTGCGGTGATCATGATGAAGGGCAGATCCTTCAGCTTTGTATCAGCGCGAACTTCTTTCAGAAGCTGAAGACCGGTCATCGGCTCCATATTCCAGTCAGAAATCACAAGGCTGAACGACTTTTCGCGCAGTTTGCGCAAAGCCATGCTGCCATCCGTCGCTTCTTCGATGTTCGTAAAGTTCAACTGCCGCAGGAGATTGCGGATGATACGCAACATGGTTTTGTAGTCATCCACAATCAGGATCGGCATATTCGGATCGACGGCCATTCACCACTCCATCATGCTATCAAATCTCTCACCCTTACCCCTGTATTCCCTGTGCATAAGGGTAAGGCCCCTATAATCGTGATGTACCTATTTAACAATGGTTAATCAAGGCTTTTCACAATTCCCTAATAACACCCATCATGTTGAACACACTGTAATAATCGTCTGGTTGATGCCCTTCCAGATAACGGTCAGCGCCTCGGATCAGCACCATTTGAGATTATTGAAGAGGCAACATGTTTATATCCTGTTTATAAGCCAACTCTGTTGTCAGAGCACGTGCGCGGTCTGGCGACATCTCCGCCAAAACAGCAGCAGTATTTGCCTCGCGCATACCAAGTGCAACCTGCAACAGGATTTCCATATCTAGATCGTTCCAGATGCGGGCGGCATCCTTCGGTTTCATTTTCTCATAGACACTGATCAGCTTCTTGATCCGATCACTTTCCTGCTCTTCCTTGGTTGCCACCAAATCCTCGATCGCAGTTTTAAGCGATTTCATTTCTTCGATCTTGGCGTCAATCCGGGCTTCGGCAGCAGCAAGGAGGCTCTCGCGCTCATCAAGGCGCTGTTCCTTGCGATCAAGTTCCGAGCGCCGCACCGAAAGGTTCTGCAAAAGATCGATTTCTTCCTGTGTGAAAAGGGTCGGATCACCGCCCAGCATCGGCGGCGCATCACCTGCGCCATCAATACCACCAGTGCCGTCACCTTCCATCATCCCCATCGGGTCATCAAGCCCGGGCGCACCTGTTTCCGCAGGTTGATCCGGAGCCGCCGCCGGATCAGGGGCCTGGGCACGCGCAACCTGAACCACACTGATACCCGATGCATCAGCAGCTTCATCGCCTTTGGGCTCATCCGAAAACAGTCCGACGATCTTGACCGTTAAAACGACAAAACCAACCACGACCACCAACGGCAGGATACGCACAGCAGACATTCATTCACCCGGCAAATGGGACGCTTGCACGCCCATATTGAATTTCAAATCATATACTAACAGGTAGGTACCAAATTTGTCGAAAAAAGACGCCCTACCTGATTTTTAGCAATCATGGCGATTTTATCTGATTGATCCTATCCGCAACGCCACTAACGGACAGACCGCAAAGCGGCAAGAAGTTCACGTTCGGCTTCGGAGCGCCCGGCATCTTCATCTTGTTCATAAGGATCAGAAGCAGGTTCGTGTACGGGCGACCCACCAGATCGCATGCCCGAACCATATCCACCACCAGACGGTTCGGTCGAAGAAGACGTCGATGCGCCAGGCATTGCGCCGCGTTCAACATCACGCATCAACCGGGCAGCCAGTTCCTCTGCTCGGGTTTCAACACCCTGCCTGTCATCAACAACGTTGTTTCGCTCGTTACCGGTAACATTTCCGGCATCGGCAAACTTTGCCCCGCCGGCACCGCGGCGGGTGGCATTGACATCACTTGCCGCCTTTTCCAGTCGGTTGGCAATGCTCTCACCCCGATCTACCATAAAGGACAGATCTTCGTGCAGCCCACTGGCCTTTTCGATATCTTCACGCAATTTTTCGCCGGATTGCTCGGCCATTTCCTTCAGCGCGCGGATTGAAACTTCGGCTCGTTCGTTTGCCGCATTGAAAGCCGTCAGAAAGTTCTGCATTTCTTCGCGATTGCGACGAAACGCCGCCAAACGACGGCTCAGGATCATGGCGTAGATGATCGTCGCAATTAGCAACACAATCATTACCAGATCAAGATAGATGGCATAGTCCATCAACTGTCGTCCTCGTTATGCCGCGCCCGGTCACGAACCTGAATCGCGATCCTGTCCCCCTTGCGCCCCATCATCCCCTTGAACAGGGGCACATCGCCGCACCGAACCTCGACAGGCGAGGTCGGACTGGTATTAAGAACCAAACGGTTGCCAACTTCCAGATTAATCACATCGCCAAGCGACATGATCTGCTCGTCGAGTACCGCAAGAAGGTTCACATGGGTTTGCCACAACTCGTTCGCCAGGTGGTTTTCCCAGATCGAGTCTCGACCGAATTTTTCCCCCATGAACATCTGAAGCAGCAGTTCACGAACCGGCTCCAGTGTTGCATATGGGATCAGCAGTTCCAGACGACCACCGCGATCTTCCATGTCAATGCGCAGCTTTGCAACGATGGCAGCATTGGCATGACGGGCAATGGTCGCAAAACGCGGGTTGGTTTCAAGGCGCTCGAACCGGAAGGTCACCGGGCTTAATGGATCAAATGCCGCCGACAAATCCCCGAGAACCACATGGATCATGCGTTCGACAAGATTGCGTTCAATCGTGGTGTAGGGACGACCTTCAATACGCATTGCCGCCGTACCGCGACGCCCGCCCAGTAACACATCCACGATGGAATAAATCAGCGCAGAATCAACCGTCAGCAGCCCATAGTTGTCCCATTCCTCGGCCTTGAAAACACCCAGCATGGCGGGCAAGGGGATCGAGTTCAGATAATCCCCGAAACGCAGCGACAGGATGTTATCAAGCGATACTTCAACGTTGTCGGATGTGAAGTTACGCAGCGAGGTGGACATCATGCGCACCAGCCGGTCGAAAACAACTTCGAGCATCGGCAGACGTTCATACGCCACCATCGACGAGTTAATGATCGCCTGAATGCCGGATTGGTCACCCGCACCCGATCCATCATCAAAACCAAGCAGACTGTCAATTTCATCCTGGTTCAGAACACGCGCAGATCCGGGGCCAACATCCTCATCTTCGCCACCGCCATCTTCATCGCCAAGCATGGATTCCCATTCGGCGGCCATATCCTCGCCACCGTCGTCTCCATCCTCGTCACCGCCTGCCATGGCTTCCCATTCAGCGGCAAGTGCGTCATCATCATCTTCATCTGCCATCGGCGATTTGTCCCTGGCCCTTCTGGCCCGTTACTTTCTTGCCCATATACTTTCTTGTATGGTGTCTCTGGCATTGCCGCCAGCACCTTATTGTACCAGCATTTCCTTGAACAGAACGTCGTTGATTTTTGCAGGCTTTGCTGCAGCACTGACACGGATCAGCAATTCTTCACGAAGGCGGAACATCCCCTCGGAGCCAGCCAGATCTTCCGGTCGCAGTTCACGCAGGTAAACCTGAAAGTTATCAACAATACGCGGCATCATTTGCTCGATCTGGGGCAACATGCTCTGGTCTGCAACTTCCAGACTGACGCGTATTTTAAGATAGCTTTGCTTACCGCCTCCGGCGTTCAGGTTCACCAGAATTTCCGGCAAATCGACAAACCCGACATTTTGCGGAACCCCCGGCGCCTCTTCGATGGCGCTTTCGGAAATCACTTCTTCGGTGTGATCCCCTCCGCCGCCGGTCACCATGTCAATCACAGGCTGAAGAAGCCCCGTGAAATAGGCCGCAGCAGCACCACCCAATAGCAGGAGTACCAGTAGGATAACCACGACCAGCAATTTCTTGCTGCGTCCCCCGCCACCATCCATTTCTATTTCGTCGACATCATCACCCATTGGTCTGCGTTACCCTGCGTTCAAAACCGTTACCCTGTCTATACAGCAAACACTATGCCAGATTAATGAGACATAATACCTCGACGTTAAAATTCCGTTTCCCGCCTCTTTCCATGCAAGCGACTCTGTAAAGTTCATTAGTTCAGGAACCACCGATTATCACCCGCGGCATAGATGACCCGGCAATAATGCACGGCAGGTTCTACCAAAGCAGGCTCAGAAGATGCGCGGCAACAAATGCCGATCAAAACTTTATCGTTTAATTTCATTAGCTTAAGACAATTGGCATAACTTTCGCTACTAGCCTGTTCAGAACACCGACCCGATTTGGGAAAGCAAAATTATGGAAAACGTTACCTACATCGCTTTGTCGCGTCAAAAGACGCTCCGCAGCATGATGAACAATATCTCCCAGAACCTAGCGAACATGAACACGACCGGGTACAAGGAAGAAAAGATGATGTTCACCGATTGGGTTGCGAAGAACAAGGACGCGCCTTTCCGCGGCGAGCGTGAAATATCGCTTGTTCAGGACATCGCTCAGTTTCGCGACACACGCGTAGGCAACATTGAACATACCGAGCGTCCGCTTGATGTGGCTCTGAGCCAACCGGACATGTTTTTTGCCGTCGAAACCCCAAGCGGCACCCAATATACCCGAAATGGTAACTTCAGCCTAGATCCCGGCGGACAACTGATCACAAACGAAGGTTATCCCGTTCTAAGTGATGCCGACCAGCCTATCTTCTTTAACGAAGCCGACGGCCAGATCGAAATCAAGGGTGATGGCGCGGTGACAACCGATATCGGTCAGATCGGGAAACTCAAGGTCGTCACGTTTGACAATGTCCAGGCAATGAACACGACTGGAAGCTCGCTTTACAGCGTCGTGAAAGAAAACCCGAACGATCCCGATGGCGCCCAGCCGGTTGAGAATCCCGGCGTTGTTCAGGGTGCCCTTGAAAAATCTAACGTCAACCCGATCAGTTCAATGACACAGATGATTGATGTGTTGCGCACCTATCAGTCCGTGACGCGGTCGCTGGAAAGCGAGAACGAGCGTCAACGTAACATGATTAACAAACTGGGCGATGTTCGCGCCTGATTAAACGGGCGCCCGCCCTAAAGAATTCATATGCGCCCGTGGCGCAGACCCAGGAGACAGAAGATGCGGTCACTTGATATTGGAGCCCTTGGTATGCAGGCACAATCCACGAATGTGGATGTGACCTCGCACAACATCGCCAACATGACCACCACCGGCTATAAACGCCAGCGCGCCGAATTCCAGGACCTGCTATATCAGGATCTGCGTCGCGCAGGGTCCCCGTCATCCGATACTGGGACAATTGTTCCTGTCGGCGTGCAGGTCGGCCTTGGTGTAAAAACCGCCGCCATCGGGCGCTATATGGGGCAAGGTACCCTATCTCTGACCGAAAACGAGCTTGATGTCGCCATCCAGGGACGCGGCTACCTTCAGATTGATTTGCCCAGCGGCGAAACGGCCTACACCCGCGACGGCACCCTGAAACTTGATGCCAACGGGCAGATTGTGACCAAGGATGGCTTTGCCGTTCAGCCGGGCATCACCGTACCAAACAACGCGACATCGGTCACGATCAACACCTCAGGCGAGGTGTTTGCCGAAATCGATGGTCAGGTTGCGCTGCAGAACCTGGGACAGATCCAGCTTGCAACCTTCATCAACCCGGCCGGGCTTGATGCGCTTGGCGATAACCTGTTCCTTGAAACCGAGGCATCAGGCGATGCCACGACCGGCGTTCCGGGGGCCGTTGGCTTTGGCACGGTGCAGCAAGGTTATCTGGAATCCTCAAACGTCAACGTGGTGCAGGAAATCACCAACCTGATCAAGGCACAGCGCGCATACGAGATGAATTCCAAATCGATCTCGACCACGGATGAAATGATGAGCTCCGTCAGCAACCTGCGTTAATTCGATACGGTTCCGAACTGATAAAAACTCTTGGAAAATGAATGCGCGGGCAGCCTTGGAAAAAGTGGTTTCCCGCGTTAACTGCGTTTACGCGATTTATACAGTTCCGTGCTATGGTTGGCGGATGAAAATGCAGAAAATATTCCTTGTCCTTGCCCTTTTGCTTCCGGCGCTACTGAGCAACCCGGAACCGTCGCACGCGCAATCGTCGTCCAATTCCCAAGAACTGGATAACAATATCCTGTTGCGCCCTGATGCGGTTGTCGAAGGGCAATATGTGACATTGGGGGACATTTTCAGCGGCATCGACGTTGAACAGGCTGATATTCCGGTATCCCATTCCCCGCAGCCCGGACGGCAAACCGTTCTTGATTACCGCTGGCTTTATGGCATCGCGCAGCGAAACAAAATTGCATGGCGCCCCCGAACGACGGCGGACCAGATCGTCATCACCCGCGCAAGCCAGACAATTTCCATCGACGAAATTTCCGAAGCGATCAAAGATGCGCTTGTCGACCATGGAATAAAGCCGCCCTTTACTGTCGACCTTTCCGGCGAGACATTTCAAATCCATCTACCTGTTGATGTTCCGGCCGAAGTCGAGATAACAGGTCTTGACGTCAACCAACGGACAAACCGATTCATTGCCAGTGTCACCACCGGCACGCAAACAGCCCAGCGCCGCACTTACCGCATGAGCGGCAGATATTTCCCCCTGGCACAGGTTCCCGTTGTGATCGAACCCGTCCGGCGTGGCGAGATCGTGCGCCCGGATCAGGTTGAATACCGAAATGTCCGCTCGGAACGCCTTCCCGCGGGGGCCATTCGCGACATCAACGATGTTATCGGCAAAGAAGCTTTGCGCCCGATCAAATCAGACGAACCCCTTATGTTCCGCGACTTTTCCAATCCGATCCTTGTTCGGCGCGGCGCACTGGTTACGATCCGATTGTTCACCGCCAACATGTCGCTAACCGCGCGCGGCAAAGCGCTTGAAGACGGGGTAAAAGGCGCGATCATTCGCGTCATGAACATGACCAGCAACAAAACCATCCAAGTGGAAGTTGTTGCCGAGAACGAAGTTCGCGCTTTGCCCGCAATGTCGCAGTAACACTGCGATTTCCCGCAATTCACGATGAAAGACAAAGGCCTGCCGACCCGGCAAGCTTTGCCCGCTCAGAAGCCGCAATCTGGCATGAGGATTGCGTAGATACAGGCAGGAATTCCAGGAGGAATAAATGCCCGTTAATCACATGCAGATTTCAATGCGCCGCTTGGCAATTGTAACCGGCCTGATCGGTGCCACAGCACTGCTTTCAGGCTGCAACGCTATGAAACGCCTTTCCGAAGTCGGCGAGGCACCGAGGCTCTCGGCAATCGACAATCCCACGCAGTCAGAAACCTATCGACCGGTAAGCTTGCCAATGCCTGCACCGCAGGTCGCAGAAAGCAATCCGAACTCGCTATGGCGGTCCGGAGCACGTTCATTCTTCAAGGACCAGCGTGCCAATCAGGTTGGTGACATTTTGACGGTTGTTGTCGATATGCAGGACAGTGCGGCACTGGCCAACACCACCGCACGTTCCCGCACCAATAGCGAGGATCTGGCGGTGCCAAACCTTTTTGGCCTCGAGTCCGAACTCACCAAAGTACTGCCGGAGACGATCAACCCGTCATCGATGTTCGATATGGACAGCGCAACGTCCAACAGAGGCAGTGGCACGCTTGACCGTAATGAAGCGATTGACCTGCGTGTGGCGGCCATCGTCATTCAGGTCCTTCCGAACGGAAATTATGTCATTCATGGTCGTCAGGAAATCAGGGTAAACAGCGAAGTCCGTGAAGTTCAGATCGCGGGCGTCATACGTGCCGCAGACATCAGTTCGTCCAACGAAGTCGAATATGACAAAATCGCGGAAGCCCGTATTTCCTATGGTGGTCGCGGTACGATTTCCGATGTACAGCAGCCGCGTTACGGCAGCGAAATCATGGATGTCATTCTACCGTTCTGATTAATCCTGATCGCCTGCGCCTTCCTGGATTCCCGTGGGTAATCACGATTGACCAAAACCGGCCTGCCACAGGCCGGTTTTGTTTCACCTGAACCAAGCCAAAACAAAAAAGGTCCGGCTGCAAATTACAGCCGGACCTTTGATTTTGGTTATCCCTAACCGGTATTCCCCAACAGAGCCTTGGCTTTTGCCATTTGACCGGATCAACGCAGGCGCGACCCGTGTTTATTCCCGACGCGATCAGTCGTCGCGGCGAGTGCGCTCCATCCGTTCGTGGCGCTCCTGAGCTTCAATGCTCAGGGTCGCAATCGGACGAGCTTCAAGTCTTTTAAGGCTGATCGGTTCGTCGGTTTCTTCGCAGTAACCATATGATCCGTCTTCAATTCGACGCAAAGCAGCATCAATTTTTGAAATCAGCTTACGCGCCCTATCACGAGTGCGGAGTTCCAAGGCCCGGTCTGTTTCGGCCGATGCACGATCGGTCAAATCCGGTTCCTGAAGTCCCCCGCCATCCTGCAGGCTCGCTAATGTTTCCGAAGATTCTTGCAGCAGTTCAGCCCGCCAGGCCAAAAGCTTCTGCCGGAAATATTCCCGCTGGCGCGGGTTCATGAACTCTTCGTCCTCAGCGGGACGATAGTCTGGTGGTAGCGTGATAGTCATGTACGCCCTCTATACAGGACTCATCGAACGCGCGGCAATATAGAGGGCGCGCGCAATGGGTGCAAGCTGATTGAGTAAATAAATCTGAATTAGCCTGAAAGCCTTCATAACCTTAGGTTTCGCGACCAAAGCTATTGCCCAAACCGTAAATTTCAGGCCAGACCCGAAACTTCAAGCTTTGCAAGCTCGACCTGTGCCCGCAGATCAATCTCGTCCAGCACAGAAGAAAGGGCTGGATCGGAGATATTTTCGCGCTGCTGATCCAACAGCCCGACAAGCTGACGCAGTCGGCTTGCAGGCAAAGTCCCGCTCAACAGAGCATCCCGCACACCTTCAAGCTGCTCAAGCAAGCTCTCGGCCCGCAGGACGGCGTGCTTTTTCGGGGAATCAAGTGCATCACCACTTTGCTGTAACGCCAGCAATGCATCAAGCGCACTGACCGTTCCCGCACTATGCACACCACCTGCCCCGCTTGCTCCGCCTGCGGAATCGAGTGAACGAATTGCATCAGCAAAACCGCCCGCACCGCCACCGCCAGATGTTTTCTTGCGTGTCGTGCTATTCGTGCCTGTCGCTTTGGATCCGCTGACCTTCATTTTTCACTTCCGCCTGCTATGTGGTAAGCTTGCCGGGATCGAACATGCAGCCATCACTACGTCAATCAGCTGTGCAAAGCCTGTCGGCTCAATCCGCACAGCCCTTTGGCAGTGATCCCGTTAGGCCGAGTCTCCCCCAAAGCGTTGCCTGACGCAACGGGAAAAAAATGCCGGGTCAGCACTCCAATATTGCCGTGCAGTTCGTCTGCTCGTCAAAAAAACACCGATTTTCCGGCAACTTGCGCAATCAGTGATCCAAAGCTTTGGCTTTCTGCCATCTGGCACGGTTTTCGCAGAAGTGTTTGCAAATTGTATCGGGTGGCAAACCCATCCCCGGAAGCGGAACAAAGAATATGATCAAAGGTCTAGGCAAATATGCATTAAAGGCAGCAGTGCTCGGCATGATCGCCCTGACGCAGGTTGCCCCGGCAAACGCCCAGTCGCGCATCAAGGATATCGCCGACTTTGAAGGCGTACGTGACAACATGCTGGTCGGTTACGGTCTGGTTGTCGGTTTGAACGGCACGGGTGACGATCTTGGTGATGCCGACTTTACCCGCCAAAGCCTTGTGGCCATGCTTGAACGGCTCGGCATCAACGTGCGCAGCCAGATCGATGACATTGATTCCGACAATATCGCAGCCGTGATGGTCACCGCCACCCTACCGCCTTTCTCGCGTCAGGGGTCGCGCCTTGATGTCTCCATCAGCGCAATCGGCACTGCCGAAAGCCTCCAGGGCGGGACCCTTCTGGTTACACCCATGGTCGGTGCTGACGGTGAAGTTTACGCCGTTGCCCAGGGCAACCTTGCAGTCGGCGGGTTCTCTGCTGGCGGCAATGCTCAAACCGTGGTCAAGGGTGTTCCGACTTCCGCGCGTATCGCCAATGGCGGTATCGTTGAACGTGAAATCGATTTCAATCTCAATTCCATGCAGAACATGTCGGTTGTCTTGCGCAACCCGGACTTCACCACAGCCAGCCGCATTGCCGAAGCCGTCAATGCCTATCTTGGAGAAATCGCTGCGCGCCCAAGCGACCCCGGCACAGTTCGCATCAACATTCCGGAACGCTACAATCAGAATGTCGTGGCTTTATTGACGGACATAGAACAGCTTCGCGTTGAACCTGATCAGATCGCACGTGTCGTCATTGATGAAAACACCGGCACGATCGTGATGGGCGAAAATGTTCGCATCAACCGCGTGGCTATCGCGCAGGGCAACCTGACCATCCGCGTAACTGAAACTCCGCAAGTCTCTCAGCCTTCTCCCTTCTCGCAAACCGGCACGACCGAAACCGTCGACCGAACCAATATCGAAGTGGATGAAGGCGAGGATAACCAGCTTGGCGTGCTTGAAAGCGGCGTCAGCCTGCAGGAACTGGTTAATGGCCTGAACAGCCTTGGCGTCGGACCGCGCGACATGATCACCATCCTTCAGGCGATCAAAACGTCCGGCGCACTTCAAGCCGAAATCGAGGTGATGTGATGATGATCGACAGCACCAATGCATTGATGGCGCAGGCGCAGGCATCTGCCCAGTACGGCAGTCAGAACAATGTCTCGAACCGCGCAAGCCAGTTGACAGACGGACATATCAAAACCGAGGCCCAGGCGCGTAAAGCAGGCCAGGAATTTGAATCAATGTTTCTAGGCCAGATGCTGAGCCACATGTTTGCAGGTATCGAAACCAACGAAACCTTTGGCGGCGGTCATGGCGAAACCATGATGCGGTCCCTGCTTGTTGATGAATATGCCAAAGAAATGACGCGCGCGGGTGGCATCGGAATTGCAGATGCCGTTACACGCGAAATCCTCAAGGTGCAGGAAGGATAATGACCATGACCACCGAACAGATGGTTATCGAACTCAAAAGCGTCACTTATGACCTGATTTCCCTGCTGGAGCGTGAGACCCAGGGACTGCGCAAGCTCGAAATTGCCGAGTATGAGCAGTTCGTGTCGGAAAAATCTGCCCTGTCGATGCAGTATGAACAGCTGGTCGTTAAGTTGCGCGCGCGCGGTCCCGAACTGCGCCAGCTTCCCGAAGACGACAAAGCCGAACTTCGCGACCTTCAGGCTGAATTCCAGCAGGCCGCTCGCCGTAACATGACCGCCCTTCAGGCAGCCAAGGCCACGAATGAACGCATGGTCAATGCCATCGTGCGCGCGGTGAATGACAAGGCCAAGGAAGAGTGCACAACCTATAACCGTTCTGGCCAGACCGGCAAGGCATCCATTGGCGGCTACGGCCGCCCGACCAGCAAACCCGGCACGTCTTACAGCGTTAACGAAACGCTCTAAGGGTAAAGGCGAAGATCATGTCACTGACTCAGGCACTCAATAGCGCAATTTCTGGCCTCAACACTGCCCAGGCCCGGATTTCCATCGCGTCCTCGAACATCTCGAACGTGAATACCCCCGGCTATTCGAAAAAGATAGCCGGACAGGAAACCCTGGTGCTCGACGGGGCTGGCGCAGGTTCGCAGATCGGTGACATTTATCGCAACGTCAACGAAGGCCTTGTGCGTGAAATGCGCGGCGAGCTTGGCAAAGCGGGCCGAGAAGAAGTACGCTTTGAATTCTTTCAACGCATTCAGACTCTGTTCGGAACACCTCAGTCCAACGGTGCGATAAGCCAACGCATCAGTGACCTTGCCGACGCTTTCGAGCAACTTGGCAATACGCCCGAGCAGAATTCCCCAAAAGTGGAAGTTATCGAAAGCGCCATTCAGGTTATGGATGCGTTCGAGAACCTGTCCGAACAGATCCAGCATATGCGTGGCGATATTGACAAAAATATCTCTGACGAAGTCGACCGCGCGAATACTTTGCTCAATGAAATCGCCGAACTCAATACGGACGTGGTACGCCAGAAGAACCTTGGGCAGCCGACCACCGAACTTGAGGACCAGCGCGACCTGAAAATTAACCAGTTGTCCAAAATCATGAACGTGACCACGTATAACCGTGGTGACGGATCCATGGTTCTGTTTACGGCCAATGGCAATCGCACACTTCTCGACAGAACCCCTGCCACCATTTCCTTCAGCCCCACCGCAGGTTTCGAACCTGGCACTGGCGGGTCCGGTATCATGCTGAACGGAGAGGATGTAACCGATGTCATCCAGAATGGCACAATCAAGGGTTTGCTTGAAATGCGCGACACGGAATTGCCGCGCCTGAACGACCAGATAAACGAACTGGCCGGTGAATTGCGGGACGCCATTAACGAAGAACACAACAAAGGTACCGCCTTCCCGCCTCCGGCCAACTTGTCGGGCACCCGGATGGTTGCTACGAACGATCCACTGACTGCAACGGGAACCTTCCGTATTGCCGCACTTGACGCAGATGGTAACCTGACCGCGACAGACAGCTGGGCCGATATCAGTCTGCCGACTGCTCCCGCTACGGTTCAGGGAATGATCGACGCGATAAACGGCTCCACCGCAGGTACTTATCTTACCGCATCTCTGGTCGATGGCCGGATGGTCATCGAAGGACTGGACGGCAACCGCATTTCTATCAATGAAATGACCAGCTCAATCACCACGAGCGATGGTCGCAGCCAGGGTATGTCACACTATTTTGGCCTGAACGACTTCGTGGCGACGGTAAAACGTTCCGATACAATGACCTCTTCGGCACAAGACAGTGCAACCGCGACTCTTGGCGTCACGGCGAGCTCCATGGTTATCAGTGCTGGCAGCGGGGTTCTGACCACACCCGGTATTACGGTGAACTACACCGCGAATGACAGCCTCACGGATGTACGTGACGCGATCCGGACTGCCCTTCAGGGTGCAGGCATGACGGCCGCCGACGCCGCCGAAACCGCATATCTGGTTGAGGATGGCGATCGCTATCGTCTCGTGATCAGTTATACATCCAACATGACAATCACTGACTCCGGCAACATGTCCAAGACGATTGGCATGACCGAGGACATGCCTGTCCTTGCCGGGAATATGGACGTCGCCTCCAGCATAAAAAATGACCCGGCGCGTATTGTCCGCGGTCAATTGAATGCAGACACGTATGAAACATCTACAGCGGTTGTCGATACAGCAACCGCTATTCCGGGGCTGGGGCCGCTTGCCCCCCCACCCGTCAACTATACACTTACGGTTGCTGGCGATTTCACGAGTGTGAATATCAATTACGACAGCAACTCGTCGCTCGAAGACATCGCAAATGCCATCAACAATAGCGCCACACTGACAGACAACAACATTAATGCACAGGTCGTTTTCGACAGTGCATTGGGTGGATACAAGTTGCGCGTCACCGATGCCGATGGCGACCCATTCTTCTTCCAGGATAGTGGCGCAGGCGCGGGCGACAGTCTGACAGAAATTCTGGGATTGGGCATTCAGCATGGCGTGCACGAGGGCGACAACAGTGCTGCACTTGCGCTGAGCCAAACCTTTGAACGTACCGACATTGATTTTGAATCTGCGGGCGGGCTATCGGCAGAACGAACTTCTTTGACCGACTTTGCCGCTGGCATCATCGCAACTGCCGCAACCAAGGCATCGGTTGCCAGCAGCAGCTACGAGTTTCAGTCCAATCTCGTTACAGATTTGGGCAACCGCATCCAGAATGAAGCGGGCGTCAACCTGGACGAAGAAATGTCGGATCTGATTATTTTCCAACGCGCCTACAGTGCATCTGCCCGGGTCATATCCACGGTTGATGAATTGTTTGATACGCTGCTGAATGCAGTTTAAACTGCGACAAGGATTTGTGAGGGCAAAATGGTAACGCGCGTAGCTACATATACAAACCATACGCTACTGTCCGACTTGGCGCTGAGAAACGCAGCCAAGGTTGCTGACCTTAATACCCAGCAATCCAGCGGGCAAAAATCACGCAATTATTCCGGAATTGCCGATAGCTCCCAGCGCCTTCTGAACCTCGAAGCGGAATATACCCGTACAGAGCAATATTTGCGTAACACCACGCAGACCAAGCTTCGCCTTCAGAATATGGAGAGCGCCGTTGACACAATGATGGACATTGCAGTCAAGATGAAGACATTGCTTGTCCAGTCGCTTAACGCCAATCAGGCTGCGGACGTCAACCTTGACAACGAAGCCAAGCAGGCGATGGAGCAGATTGCAAGCCTTCTCAATACCAACCTTGATGGGCGATATTTATTCGCCGGCGGACGCTCGGAATTACCGGCTGTCGATATCGACAAGATGTACGCTCCAGACAATTACATGAGCAAGTCCGGCACCACCATCACAGATGGCCTTACTCTTGCCTCCCTCGGCGTTACGGATGGCGAACTCCAGATTGTCAGTACGGATATCGACGGCAACAGCGTCACATCAACTGTTGACTATGATCCGGCTACATGGACAATCGGCGACTTGCGCGCAGCGATCAATGGCAACACAACCGATGGTGCAATTGCAACGTTACGCGGCCTCGACGAACATGAAGGCCCGCGGCTGAACATCGAAAATGTGGGCAACGGGTCAATCACAATCACCGAAATTGCCGGTGGCGACCTGCTTGACGTGCTGGGCATGACGAAAATCCCCAACCCGCGCCCGGATACTTCTTATTATGCTGGCGACCAACAGATCCTCTCGTCACGCGTTGATGATGGTTATAATGTCTCTTATGGCGTACTTGCCGATGACCCCGCATTCCAAAGCCTGATCCAGGGCTTGGGGATTGCGGCAGGCACAACCGACCAGAATGCGATTAATGTTGCACTGGGTCATATCACCGACGCTATCGATAATCTGCCAAATGTTCAGGGAAAAATTGGCCTTAACATCGCAAATATTGAACGTGTTGAAACACGGCACCAAGATTACAAAGTGTTTGCATCACAGGCAATAAGTGACATTGAAGGTGTCGATGTACCGTTAGTGGTGGCCGAATCAGCCCAATACTCTACGGCGTTGAACGCCAGCTTCATCGCAATCTCGCGTGCTTCAGAATTGTCCTTGGCCAACTATTTGCGCTAATGATCCATAATCGGATTATCGTGGGCTATTAACTTCACGGCCATGCGAGGCCGAAACTTCTAAACGCCGGAGTAAAATCGGTTATGGATTCCGAAAAAGTCGCCGAAAAAGAAATACCTGAGTCCGTGATTGTTGAAACACGCTTTGGCAATATCGAATTCAGTTGGGACAAGGGCATTTATATGCCCGTCGGATTGCTTGGTTTTCCCGAACATCATGTGTTTGGCATCGCCAACATCCCCAACACGTCGCTGGATCAATTCAAACTTTACCAAAGCCTCACAGACGCCAATCTATCCTTTATCGTAGCCCCCTATAATATGGAAAGCGGTGTCTATTCGGACAAGGACTTGGAGATCGCGCTGAAGAGCTTGGCGATAGAGCATAAAGATGTTGCAATTATTATGGTTGTGACAGTGAGAAGTGCGACGGATGGCAAAGGCATAACAATGTCGACCAATCTGCGCGCACCAATCCTGATTGACACCGTTCGACAGGTGGCATGGCAGCACATCATGCCTAACGACAAATACTCGGTACAACACGACCTGTAATTTTTGCCTAGCTCAACTGGCACGATCTTTGCTGACAAGAATGCAAGGCAATGACGCCGACGGATCGGATGGCTTGGAGCCATTCTTTTGGATCCATGTAGGAGGGAAAAATGGCTCTTAATATTATTTCCAACTATGCTGCCAACGTTGCGCATCGTAACTTGTCAGCTTCTGATGAAATGGCGACCCGTTCGCTGTCCAAACTGTCATCCGGTACGCGCGTTGTTTCCGCACGTGACGATGCGGCTTCCATGGCTATCGGTGCCCGTCTGAATGCAACCACCCAGGCACTCAAAACAGCAACCGTCAACGTTGGCCAGGCCAACTCGATGCTGCAGATCGCCGATGGCGGCATGGCAACCATTGATGACATTCTCGTTCGCATGAAAACGCTCGCTGTTCAGTCTTCCTCGGGCAACCTGTCCGATACCGAACGCGGCTTCCTCAACGACGAATTCACCCAGCTCCGTGACGAGATTGATCGTATTTCGTCCTCGACCAACTTCAACGGCATTCAGCTGCTTGGCGATGGTGGCGATGTTGCCCTTAACTATGCCGATCTTGATACCGGTGGCTCTGGTGCGGCACTGACCCCGGCAACCGGTTTCAGCGGCTTTGGCATTACCGATAACAATCTGTGGGCATCGGACGGTGAACAGGACGGCGTAACCGACAACAACTTCTCGGTTTCGATCAACGAAGTTACTGTTGGCGGTGGTGGCACCCAGATCATCATGACCGTTACCGCAAATGTCGACTTGACTGCCGGTGCTGATGCGCCGCTGACCCAGTCGATTGATGTGACCGATTACCTGACCGGTGGCAGCAAAGCCATGGGCCCGGGTGATACCGGCACCCTGAACTTCGACCAGCTTGGCCTGACCATCGACATCAACGATAACTTCACCGATAACGTTGACGTTGTTGGCGCTGGCACTGGCGGGGCGAATGACTTCGGCACAGCAACCGCCTTTACCATTGGCGGTGCGGTTATTGATACGACGGCCAGCACGGTCAATATCGCCGCCGACAATGGCCAGCAACTGCCTGCAAGCATCGACTTCCAGGTTGGTGCGGGCAATACCGCAAATGATCGCTTGGCAATTACACTGACAGCTGTTGATTCCGGGACGCTCGGTACGGGTGCCGCCGGTACAGGTACGGCCCTGAATGCTGCTACTGTGGACATCACCACAGCCGCACGCGCCCAGGCAGCTGTTGAAGTCGTAACCGTAGCAATCGATGATCTGCAGCGCGCACGGGCAGGTATCGGCACCTATCAGAACCGCTTGGACTTTGCTGGTCAGAACCTTGCTTCTACGCAGGAAAATACTGAATCGGCTCGTTCTACCCTGCTTGACCTTGATGTAGCATCGGAAATGACTTCGTTCACATCAAAACAGATTCTGGTCCAGTCCGGTGTCGCAATGTTGGCCCAGGCAAACCAGATGCCGCAGAACCTGCTGCGTCTGCTGCAAGGTTAATTAATACCGGATTAAAAACTGGAACCAACAAAGAGCGATGGCAAATGCTGTCGCTCTTTTTCATTAGCAATCGGCGACAACACCAAGCGACCCTATACATAGGCATTGGTCACGATTCGCAAAACCACACAAAACGACGCCACTATCCACAGCAAAATACGCCTTCTCGTTGAGAGAATATCCGGTAAACACCTTCCCCAAAAACCCGCAAGCAACTGATTTTAAAAGACGAATCACAAAGAAAAATTTCTCTGGACAGGCGCCCCATCCATAGGTATATTTCGAAATACAAGAAGTCCAGTTTTCATTGATCAGGAAGATCCTTGGGAACTATCTGGCGCTGTTGCCAGGTTCAAGAATGGCAAGATGCCGTTCCGAGCTATCCAAGTAGGAGATTACACCATGGCTCTTAATATTATTTCCAACTATGCTGCCAACGTTGCTCACCGTAACCTTTCGGCTTCTGATGAAATGGCGACCCGTTCGCTGTCGAAACTGTCGTCTGGTACGCGTGTTGTTTCCGCACGTGACGATGCGGCTTCCATGGCTATCGGTGCCCGTCTGAATGCAACCACTCAGGCACTCAAAACAGCATCCACCAACGTTGGCCAGGCCAACTCGATGTTGCAGATCGCCGATGGCGGCATGGCAACCATTGATGACATTCTCGTTCGCATGAAAACGCTCGCTGTTCAGTCTTCCTCGGGCAACCTGTCCGATACCGAACGCGGCTTCCTCAACGACGAATTCACCCAGCTCCGTGACGAGATTGATCGTATTTCGTCCTCGACCAACTTCAACGGCATTCAGCTGCTTGGCGATGGTGGCGATGTTGCCCTTAACTATGCCGATCTTGATACCGGTGGCTCTGGTGCGGCACTGACCCCGGCAACCGGTTTCAGCGGCTTTGGCATTACCGATAACAATCTGTGGGCATCGGACGGTGAACAGGACGGTGTAACCGACAACAACTTCTCGGTTTCGATCAACGAAGTTACCGTCGGCGGTGGTGGCACCCAGATCATCATGACCGTTACCGCAAATATCGACTTGACTGCCGGTGCTGATGCGCCGCTGACCCAGTCGATTGATGTGACCGATTACCTGACCGGTGGCAGCAAAGCCATGACCGCAGGTGATACCGGCACCCTGAACTTCGACCAGCTTGGCCTGACCATCGACATCAACGATAACTTCACCGATAACGTTGACGTTGTTGGGGCTGGCGTTGGCGGGGCGAATGACTTCGGCACAGCAACCGGCTTTACCATTGGTGGTGCGGTTATTAATACAACGGCTAGCACGGTCAACATGGCTGCCAATAGTGGTCAGCAGTTGCCCGCAAGCATCGACTTCCAGGTCGGCGGTGGTAACACAGCAAACGACCGTCTTGGAATTACCCTGACGGCAGTTGACACTGCAACCTTGGGCACGGGTGCCGCTGGTACCAGTACGGCCCTGAATGCTGCTACTGTGGACATCACCACGGCCGCACGTGCCCAGGCGACTGTTGAAGTTGTCACAACCGCGATCGACGATCTGCAGCGCGCACGTGCTGCGATTGGTACCTACCAGAACCGTCTGGACTTCGCCGGTCAGAACCTTGCTTCTACGCAGGAAAACACTGAATCGGCTCGTTCCACCCTGATGGACCTTGATGTTGCTGCCGAGATGACTGCGTTCACCTCGAAACAGATTCTGGTTCAGTCTGGTGTTGCGATGTTGGCTCAGGCAAACCAGATGCCGCAGAACCTGCTGCGTCTGCTGCAGTAATCCGGATATCCGAGGAAGGATGGGAGTTTACCTCCCATCCTTCATCCGGATTATCCTTTGTCGCAAAGGCGGCATAGGAGGGTCAGATGGAAATTGTAAGCGCATATCAAAACCAACGTTCTGCAGGATCAGTTTCTGGTTCAGCACCTACTGCGTCAAACAATGCAGCTGGCCAGTCTGTTTCGATTTCAGCAAAGCCTTCATTCGACACCAAAGGCCCCGCTCAGGCAGATGCCGGACACAGACTTCAAAAAGCTTTGTCGTCACTTGATATCCCTGAACTTGCCGATGCCAATGCCCGTATCGAACTGAACTTCAATCAGGATACCGGACGTGTCATCGCCAAAGTTACGGATCGGTCAAACGGCGAAGTTCTTCGTGAAATTCCGTCAAAAGAGTTGCAGCATTTATTCTCGCAAATCCGGGAATATCTTGGCAGTATCATTGACGAAGAAATTTAATTCAGCGATCGGGCTTTCCGGAAAAGGCACGCTTCTTGCGTAGAAAACCGTGTTAAGGCAAGAAGTGCAATAGTTGCCTACCGACGTGCCCAGGGAGCTAACCAAATGAGCAGCGTAAACCTGAATAACATCTATGTTGGCGACAACGGCCGA
Organism: Thalassospira sp. MBR-102; assembly: GCF_040549275.1. Lineage (NCBI taxonomy): Bacteria > Pseudomonadati > Pseudomonadota > Alphaproteobacteria > Rhodospirillales > Thalassospiraceae > Thalassospira > Thalassospira sp. MBR-102. Next base: position 174,828 of record NZ_JBEPTC010000009.1, on the reverse strand, counting down.
ATCCAACTTTCGGGCGGATCTTCGAACATCGACTTCGTTGATGTTGTCGACAAGATGATCGCTGCACGTCGCATTCCTGCGGACTCTCTGGAAAAACGGATTGAGTCCAATGACGACAAACTGAAAGCTCTGAAAGATCTTCAGAAATTGATGGGGACGCTCAAGGATTCCATGGCGAATCTTTATGGGGCGACCAGCTTTGACAAATCGAAGAATATTTTCGAGTCAAAACAGATATATGCATCGACCGACAGTTCGACCACTGCAGGCGAGTTGATCGGTATCACCGCATCCAATGCTGCGGCAACCGGCTCCTACTCTTTTGAAGTCGATCAAATCGCGACCAAACACAAGCTTTCAAGTGACACGATTGGTGTCGCAGCTGGCGCAGATGCGACAGGAATATCCGGTACAGGCCAATTTACGATTACCGGCGGCACAGGAAGCTCGCAAATTACCGTGAATGCTGGTGATACCTTGCAGGATATTCGCGACAAGATTAACAACCTCAAGGACAGCACAGGCGTTCAGGCCTCTGTAATCAAAGTCTCGCCGACGGAAAGCACACTGATCTTTACTTCGACATCAGAAGGCGAAGACAATCGGATTTCCTTTAGCGATGACACTGGTGCAGTTCTGCAAAATCTTGGCGTTCTAAGTGATCCAACTACCATCAACGCGGCAAACGTGATTGATGGTGGAAACAATGCCCTGATCAAACTTGACGGGGTTACAGTTAGCCGTTCTTCAAACGAGTTTTCGGATCTTGTCGACGGGCTGAGCATCAGCCTTTATGATGCGGAACCCGGAACAAAGATCAAAATAGATGTTGAACAGGACTTGAATCAGGCCAAAACGGCCATCGTGGGTTTTGTTGACGCATATAATGCCGTGCAATCCTTTATCAACGAAAAAACATTTGTTGATCCGACCACAGGCGAGGCATCCGAAGATGCTACTCTGCTGGGCAATTCGACAGTTAAAACCATTGAATCCGCGTTACAGCAAATTGCAGGTTCATTTGCCCAGGGCGTGACCGACAGGGCCGACAAGGATGATTATTCGGTTCTGGCTGAAATCGGCATTGATTTTATTGCGTATGGCACGAACCAGGATCCATTGCTCAATAACACACTGCAGATTGACGAAACCAAACTGAACGATGCCCTTCTTAAAGAGCCCGATGAAGTCATGGAGCTCTTCCTGTTCCGCAGCAAATCCGACAATTCGGATTTGACCATGACAGGCTTCAGTGGGAAAACTAATGCTGCGGAATACAGCTTCAATATAGATGCATCCGGTGGCACACTGAATAGTGTTACATATGATATTACCGTTGACGGTGTTACAACCACAGGAAAGAGCGCCACGATTAACGGGAATACCATCACAACAGTCGATGGTTTACGACTGATCTATAGCGGTGATGGCAATGCCGCAAGCACCGCAACAGTGAACACAACCAAAGGCATCGGGGCTCAGATATTTTTCGAACTCGATTCGCTGTTGAAAGATGAATCCGGCACCCTAAGCCAGGAAATCACTGCACTCGAAACCCAGAACACATCCTATCAAGACAAGATTGATCGGATTGATGAGCGTCTGGCAAGCCAGCGTGAAAACCTGATGGACCGGTTCATCAACATGGAAACTGCCTTGGCCCGCATGAAGAACATCCAGAGTTCTCTCGATGAATTGATGGCAGCGGGCAAAGATAATAATTAACTTTTTGCTGACATACATGCACACTGACAGGACGCCTAGCAGACCAAGGAGTGTAGCATGAACGAACGTGCAGCACAGACGTACAAGAATCAGCAAGTCAATACAGCATCCCCCGCCAAGATGGTTTTCATGCTGTTTGAGAAGACGCTGTCGTGCTTGCAGGAAGCTCTTCGCGCGATCGAAGACAAAGATATCCAAAGACGCTGCAATGCCAATTGCAAGGCACAGGAACTTATTGCACATCTGTCGAACACACTGGATATGGATCAAGGTGGTGAAATCGCTGCCAACCTTGAACGTTTATATACCCACTGTATGATCCGGTTGATTGATGTTGATCGCCACAATAGCGCCGACGCGGCAAATGAAGTTATCCGCCTTTTGACGCCTTTGCGTGATTCCTGGGCCGCTCTTGCAGACAAAAGTGAAGACGATATGCGCCAGGCTATTATGGCAGTTCAGCAAAGCCAGCCTCGTCCACAAACGCAACCTGTTCCGCATCAGCGTTCCCACGCATCTACTGACGAGAATCAGAATCGGCCGCGGCCTTCCGGTTTGTCAATTTCTGCCTAGATTTACTTGGCGTAGTACCGTGTCCGCGTACCATTTCAAGCCCCCACTCGGGGGCTTTTTTGTTGATGACGTTTAAGGAAAAGAAAGCCCGGCAAAAAATACCTTCTGATTGAGCCATAGACCAAGTAGCTGTTTTATATACAGTTTCTTAACGCTCAAAACTGGCCCGTCTTTTGCAGATGTTGTGACACTGTTTTAAGAAGGACCATGTCATGAACAGCTCTGCGATTATCAGATCGGCATCTCCAACCGTATCCATTCCGGGCCAAACTGCGTCTGCCAGCAGCGACGTATCCTTTGGCGACGTGATGGAGCAGATCACTGACAACTGGGCAGAACGCAACGCCCAGGTCCAACATGACACGGCAAAAAATGCCCAGGCACAAATCCGCGAGAATATAGAGGCAAGACGCAGCGACACCGCAAACAGCAAGTCGCGCGATGATTATACCAAACCCGATGCACCGCGGACCAATACCCCTGTCAATAATGATGACCGTGATCGTTATGACGATGTCAACGCAGCGGACACCGGTGATGATGCCAACCCGGCACGTGATGTAGCCGATAAAAAGGGTGACAACACACGCGACGATCTGGATGAAACCAAAACGGCACCAACGAATGATCCCAAAGAAGCTTCTGGCGGGCAGAATGAAGAAGCGGCCAATGCCGATCAGCCTGCGAAGGTGAAAGACGAAACCGTCGCTTCTGCAGATCCTGCTTCGCAAGATGAGCAGACGATTGATCCGAATATGGTCGCGGTACCCGCTATCAATCCGGCTGCTCCCCCGCAAACATCTGGAAGTACGGTTACGCGAACAGCGACGGGAGTCGCAGAAACAACGGCTCAGCCTGTTTCAGCAAATCCGGCGCAGAATGCCGAGGGCACTACCGACGGATTGATGAATTCCACCGCCCTGTCGCAACCCGCAGCGGGTGCAACGGCAAAATCTGCTCTTAACGGTCTGGATGGAACCGGCTCCGCTGCCGACGACAATGACAGCTTTATCGCCAAGGTCGTTGATGCCATGAGCGGCGAAGGTAATAGAAAATCCGGCACAAAAACAGAGAACTCGGGCACCAGCACCAGTGCTGCGAACGCAAACAGCAGCGCGGCTCAGCAAAACCCTGCTTCGACGGGTAATGCGACGGCTGCGAACGGCACCAGTCAGGCCGCTCAGCAGGCAATGGCTGCTGCGGCAAATGTGCCGAATATGCAACCAGGCGTACAGGCACAGACCGCAACGACCGGTAATGCAGCAACAACCATCAATGCAACCGGATCAGGCGAAAGTACAAGTCAGACAGCCAATGGAACGCTTACCGGCAACAGCAACCTGACCCAAGGCAATTCTGCCGGGCAAACCGCGCATACGGCGCGCAGCGCCCCCGCCCAGCAGGTGCAACAGCAGGTCGCGGTTCATATCCGCAATGCCGCCAGCGAGGGTGTGGACAAAATTTCGGTTCAACTGCGCCCCGAACATTTGGGGCGGGTCGATGTGAAACTTGAAATCAGCCATGATGGCCGTGTTCAGGGCGTCATTCAGGCCGATACACGCGAAACACTCGACATGCTCCGTCAGGATTCACGTGCTCTGCAACAGGCGCTCAAGGATGCTGGCCTGAACGCAGACAGCCAAAGTTTCACCTTCGAGCACAGGAACGAAGGCGGCCAAAGCCAAGAAGGCAACGGCCAATCCAGAATGGCAAACAATTCTGGCAGCATGCCTGATGAAGGCGATGTCATGAGTGGTGCCGAGCTCGCTGAGCATGTCGCGATTGGCTATGGGATAAATCCCAACGGCCTCGTTGATATCCGGATTTAGGAAAGGTAGGGGAACAGGACCATGACCGTTTCATCAACTACCAATATTGGCGTGGCAGGAAACAATACAAATGCTGCCTCCAGCAGCTCCGCCAGCCAGTTGGCCCAGAACTTCGACACGTTCCTGACGCTGTTGACTACCCAGCTCAAGAACCAGGATCCGACCTCGCCGATGGAAAGTGACAAATTCACCGACCAGCTCAGCCAGTTCGCCCAGGTGGAGCAAGGAATCCAGAGCAACAAGAACCTTGAAAACCTGCTTGCGATGCAAAGCCAGCAGCGTCAGCTTTCCGCCCTGTCCTATGTCGGGGCAGAAATCGAGGCTGTTGGTGATACCAACTGGCTCGAAGAGGGTGGCGAGCTCAAATACAAATACAACATCTCGCCAGAAGTTCCGCGCCTGCAATTGCAGGTTCAGGATCAAGACGGCAAGACGGTTTATTCCGAAGATCTCACCGACATTTCCGGCCTCCAGAACTTTACCTGGGATGGCAAAAACAATAGCGGCGTCGCGCAGGCCGAAGGTGCTTATACCCTCGTGCTTAAACCGATGGCAGCCAACGGTGATACGTTCAAGGACGAAAAAGGTAAACCGGCCTCGATGGCGATTGGCATCATTGGCAATGTCGACAGCGTCGATATTGGTGATGACGATATTTATCTGCGTATCGGTGACGTTTCTGTACCGTTCGGAACGCTGACCAACGTCAAACTTGGCGCGAACAGCACGGATACCGGAACCGAAACCGGCGACAACAATAATGCCGGAACAGACGAACAGGACGAAGCAGCCTGAGGGCTTTCATCCGGATTTTGATCAACACCCTGTAGGTGCAGGAGAAATACAATGAGCCTTTTTGGTGCTATGATTTCCGGTGTATCCGGCCTGAATGCCCAGTCGCAAAACCTGGGCGTCATTTCGGATAACATCTCGAACCTCAACACGGTTGGTTACAAGGGTACCGTCGGGCGTTTTTCAACGCTTGTCACGGAATCTGCGACCAACACCCGTTACACCCCTGGTGGTGTGCGGTTCCATCCGACGGCCCTGATCAGCAAACAGGGCCTGTTGCAGGCGACCTCGTCAAATACAGCCGCAGCAATTTCCGGTGATGGTTTCTTTGTTGTCCGTGATACGAATACTCCCGGTTCAGACAACGAGATTTTCTTCACACGTGCAGGTGATTTCAAACCGGATGATGACGGCTATCTGCGCAATACCGCCGGATATTACGTTCAGGGTTGGGCGACGGATCGTAACGGTGGTCTTCTTGACCCGACCGGAACGGCAACGACGTCGAACAGTTCGGCGATCTCTGATTTGCAGGTTCTTGATATCAACTCGATCCTGACAGCAGCGGCGTCAACCACAACCATCGAGTTCGGGGCAAACCTCAATGCCAACGAAACACCGCTGACCGGTGGGTCGAATGTTTCGACAACGTTGGGCATCAACGGGACGGCTGCCCTTGCCGGTCAGGCCGGTATTGCCGCCGGTGACTCTTTTGATATCACCTATAACGGTACCACCACGACAATAACGATAACCGGCACGGATACGCTGGCAGACATCGCGACAAAAATCAGCGCGGTGACGGGCGTCAGTGCGACGGCCACCACAACCGGTGCCAACGATACCCTGACCATTAACGGTTCGTTTGCCGATCAGGATGTTGTGATTACCAACAACAACAACACCCCTCTGACCGCCCTTGGCTTTACAGGCCCGTTCCCGGCGACACTGGCAGCAACCTATACAGGAGGTAATCTGGCGTCAGGAGCTGTTGCTGAAAACAACAGGATGCCCGTGACAATCTATGATTCCCTTGGCTCGGCACATGTTGTCGAATTGCAGGTTATCAAACTCGGCCAAAACCGCTGGGGGTTTGAACTGACAGGCAGCACTGGTGCGGACGAACTTGATCCGACCCTTCATCCTAACGGATTGATCCAGTCCGGTATCATTACCTTTAACGGTGATGGTAGCCTGCGGACCTTTACCGATAATGCCGGAACAACAAATCTAGTGGATCAGGATATTGCTGTTAACTGGAGCAATGGTTCAAATGCGAACCAGATCACAATTGATCTCGGTACAGTTGGCCTGACGAACGGTATCACGCAGTTTGGTGCAGGTTCGGACTCGAACGGTAACCTCGTGGAGTATGACACCCGCTTCATTAACCAGAACGGTGCGCAGGCAGGTTCGATGGTTAACTATGGCTTTACCGAAGATGGCTTCCTTCAGGTCGAATTTGCCAACGGCGTAAAACGCCCGATTTACAAACTGGCGATCGCCACCTTCGAGGCACCTGACGAGATGGAAAACCATACTGGCAACGTTTATCGCCAGACACGTGAATCGGGTGACTATCTGCTGCGTGAGCCGGGTCTGAATGGTGCAGGTAACGTTGTGGCATCCGCGCTTGAATCGTCGAACGTCGACCTTGCCGAGGAGTTCACAAACATGATCGTGACCCAGCGCGCCTACTCGGCAAACACCAAGACGATCACCACGACCGATGAAATGCTCAGCGAGCTGATCCGTATCAAACAGTAATTGATTGAGGCCATCGGGGCGGTTTTCCTGCCCCGATGCACTGCATGTTTACAGGGACTCGCCCGGCTTTTTTCAGCCGGGCTTCTTTTTTGGGAACAGAATACCTACATAGGGGGCAGCAGATTGAACGCGCCAAAGATTCAAATGATTCAAATCGCTGGCGAATTTTGAACACATTACTGGGCAATAATTGCCGGTTGTTAACCTGTTCTTCAATATGCGCTTCTATTCGTTGATGATACTGGTAGCTATTGTGCGGACATCTGCCGGTATTGGGGACAGTGGTAACAATCGATCCGGAGCAGTCGAACGTGGGCGGTTTATTGCAAACGCTTAAAGGTCTTGGACCGACACGCCTGATGGCAATCAGTGGCGTCGGGGTGTTGCTGCTTGTGTTTTTTGCATTCCTTATTCTGCGTGTTTCGGCACCGAATATGGAGTTGCTATATCGTGATCTGAACCCGGCGGATGCGAGCCAGATCGTCAACCGTCTCGAAGAACAGCAGGTTTCCTACCAGCTTCTGAATAACGGCACCGAAATTCTTGTTCCCGCCGATCAGGTCAATCGCATGCGCCTGTCAATGGCGGAAAGCGGGTTGCCGACCGGCGGCTCCGTCGGGTACGAAGTGTTCGATAGTGGCAGCGGCCTTGGTGCAACAAGTTTCGAACAGAACATTAACCATGTTCGCGCCCTTGAGGGCGAATTGGCCCGTACCATAGCCTCCATACAGTCCGTTCAACAGGCCCGTGTACATCTGGTTTTGCCCAAACGTCAGATGTTCTCGCGCGAGACCCAGGAAGCCAGCGCATCAATTGCAGTTAAAATGGCCGGTGGGGAACTTAAACCCGAACAGGTTATAGCGATCCAGCATCTTGTTGCTGCGGCTATTCCCCAGCTGACACCAAGCAAGGTTTCCATCATTGATGAACGCGGTCGTCTTCTGGCGCGTGGTCAGGGTGAAGAACAATCTTCAACCTTCCTGACCCAGACCGCAGATGAGATGCGCATCCGCAACGAAACGCGTCTGCGCAACACGATCGAAGATCTTCTTTCCCGGTCCCTTGGCTATGGCGAAGTTCGTGCCGAGGTGTCGGTCGAAATGGACTTCAACAAGGTGACGACAGCGGACGAGCGATTTAATCCCGACGAACGGGTGGTGCGCTCTAGCCAGACGATTGATGAAAACTCGACCAACAGCGAGACAGAGGGTGCAGACCCGGTTACGCTGCAAAACAATCTTCCGGATCCCAATCTTGGTGGAGCACAGGGTGCAGGCACCAACAGTCAGGAAACCCGTTCCGAGGAAACTGTCAATTACGAGATTTCCAAAACCACGACCACCAAGGTCAAGGAAATCGGCGAAATTTCGCGTGTGACTGTGGCGGTTCTGGTCGATGGCACCTACACAACAGATGAAAACGGCGAACGGCTTTATCAGGAGCGCTCGCCTGAAGATCTGGAAAAGATTGCGGCCCTCGTTCGTAGCGCAATCGGTTATGACCCGGCGCGCAGTGATCAGGTCGAAGTGATCAATATGAGATTTGCCGATACAGCAGACCTCTTCGCGGATGAAGCTGTCGAAACATTCCTTGGTCTTGATAAGGCTGAAATCTTCCGCATCGCAGAAATGCTGGTGCTGGCGATTGTCGCGATCCTCGTGATCCTGCTGGTGGTTCGACCGCTGCTGACCCGTGCGTTCGAAACACTACCAAGTGCTGCCGACATGGCACAGCGCCAGTTGCTGTCTGAAGACATGTCCGCAGACGGCACCCCCGCATTGACAGGCCCATCCCCCGTACCGATGGCGCCGGGGATGAGTGATGAAGGCGAAGAACTGATCAACCTGTCGATGGTCGAGGGCCGGGTTAAAGCATCTTCGGTCAAGAAAATTGGTGAAATTGTCGAAAAGCACCCGGAAGAGGCCCTGTCGATCATTCGCAACTGGCTTTATCAGGAAACCTGATATGCCTGAAGGTTCATTCATGGGCAGGTTGGCATAAGGCCACCGGCCTGCTTGTCGCACAAATCAAACCAGCGGTTCGATATGACGGCCATTGAAAAATTCAAATTCTCGCTCAGTTTCGATGATGCCGATAACGTCATTCGTTCGTCCGGTTCGGATGATGAACATTATTCTCTGGGCAAAAAGAAAAAGAAGAAAGAGGACGAAGCCCCGCCTCCGCCTCCGGCGGTTTATACCGAAGAACAGGCCGCCCAGATGATTGCAGAGGCCGAGGCAGCTGCGCGCGAGGCCGCCGACGCAGAAGGCTTTGCGCGCGGTGTCGAGCAAGGCCGCGCGGAAATCCAGTCATCCCTGCAACAAGCTTTGACAGATACGTCCGCACGACTTGCCGAAAAACTTGCGCAAATTGACGAGCAGCAGAAACGCGCCAATGCCCGCATCAACGAGGATGCCATTCATGTTGCCGTCGGCATCATGCGCAAAATCGCCCCAGCCTGGTCAAAACAGTTCGAACTGACTGAAATCGAAAGCATAGTCCGTCAGTGCCTTGCCAATCTGTTCGATGTTCCCAAGGTGATCGTTCAGGTCCACCCCGATATCAGCGACATGGTTTCCGAAAGTGTTGAAAAAATCGCACAGTCGCGGGGTTTCTCGGGTAAGGTCGCGGTTGTTGGCGAGCCCGATATTGATCTGGGTGACTGCCATGTATCGTGGGGTGACGGAACGGCTGTGCGGGAAACCAAACGCATCTGGGCCGAAATCAACGATATCGTCGAACGTGTTCTTCAAAATCATAGCGACGAGCATGAGTTTGAAGAAAATGACATGGGCGATCCTGATGTCCAGAACACCCGGCTTGCCGACCTTCCGCCCGCCCCCCGCCCGGCAAGTCCAGAAACCCCGTCGACGAAACCGGAAACAACCGTTTCGGGGCATGATTTGACACCAACCGATGCGACAGAACCTGATACTTCCGAAATGCAGGCCGCCCCGACAGGTGATAATCATATCGGGGATGGTGGAACCGGATCACACCAAGCCGGTCAACCGACAGGCCAGATCGAAGAAGGTCATGGCACAGAACAGGTTAATATGCCAACATCCCCCCAGGATGATGCGTCGCACACTCAGATCCGGGATGAGGAGAAAAGCGATCCGCGACAACAGGATGGGAACCCGTTGCAGGAAGATCGTAAACCCGATACCCGGGACGAAACAGAAGCCGATGTGACGCAGGAAGCTCAAGGATCAGGAGACGAAAATGGCCGATGATGACGATCTTGAACTCTCGGAACTCGATAATGATGATATCGAGCTAGAGGGCGAAGGTACCGAACTTCTGGCCGCCGCCGAGATCGGCAGCGATGCCATGAAGACATCCAAGGATCTCGAAGCGGTTTACGACATTCCCGTTCAGGTTTCGGCAGTCCTTGGAAAAGCAACCATGCAGGTAAGCCAGTTGCTAAAACTGGGGCGTGGTGCAGTCGTAGAGCTTGACCGCAAGGTTGGGGAAGCTATTGATATTTATGTAAACAACCGTCTGGTCGCACGCGGCGAAGTGGTGGTTGTCGAAGACCGTCTGGGGGTAACCATGACGGAAATCATCAAGTCCGAGAAAAACTAGTCTTTTGAGAGGATGAGCGGGTATGGCGGACGGGGGGACTAAAACGTCGTTTGATATCGCGACGGTTGCGGGGCTGGCTATTGGCTTCGCACTTATTATCGCGGCGATCGTATTGGGGGGATCGCCCGGGGCATTTATTGATATTCCATCCGTTCTGATCGTGATCGGCGGCACGGCTGCGATTACCGCTGTGTGTTTTGCGCTGGGCGAATTCCTGGGGGCTGGCAAGGTTCTGATGCGCACGATTTTCCACAAATCGCGCAACCCTGCCGATGCTGCCCTGCAAATCCTGCAACTGGCTGAAATCGCCCGCAAGGGCGGGGTCCTGTCGCTTCAGGGGCATCTCGACAGTCTGCAAAGCGAGGAATATCTTTGGAAGGGACTGTCGCTTGTCGTCGATGGCACACCACCCGAAGAAGTCGAAGCCATCATGCGCAAGGACATGAACGCCACCATCGGTCGCCACCAGAAAGGTGCGAACATCATGAAAAAGGCTGGCGATATCGCGCCGGCCATGGGGCTGATCGGGACATTGATCGGTCTGGTGCAGATGCTGGGCAACCTTGATGATCCGTCCTCGATCGGGCCGTCCATGGCAGTTGCACTTCTGACGACTTTCTATGGTGCTGTTCTGGCAAACATGGTTTTTATGCCGCTTGCTGCCAAACTTGAACGCAACTCGGGCGAAGAAGAACTTTTGAATTCGGTCTATATGGTGGGGGCCGTCTCCATCGGGCGACAGGAAAACCCCCGTCGTCTGGAAATGCTGATCAACTCCATCCTGCCCCCGTCAAAACGGGTCAGCTATTTCGATTGATCGGTGAAACCCGCCAATTGAAATTGCCATTGGGAACGAAGCGGAAAGAGATGAGACTATGCAGGTATTGATCGTTGGTGGACTGGGCGGTCAGATCGGCGCAGCCAGCAAGATCGCGATGGCACGCGGCGCAACAGTCCAGTTGGCCGAAAGTGTCACAACATCGCTGAATATCCTGCGCGCAGGCAACCGGATCGATCTGGTCATGGCCGACATCACCCTTGATGTCGCGGCCTTGATCGAAGCCATGCATCGTGAACGGATCAATGTACCGGTTGTCGCGTGTGGCATCGGCAATGACGTCAATGGTGCGGTCAATGCCATCAAGGCCGGTGCCCAGGAATTCATCCCCCTGCCCCCCGAAGCCGACCTGATTGCCGCCATCTTCGAGGCCGTTACCGAAGAAAGCCATGCCCTGATCCATCGCGATGCCCGCATGGCAGAAACCCTTCGTCTCGCAACCCAGGTCGCCAACAGTTCCGCCTCCATCCTGATTACGGGCGAAAGCGGTACCGGCAAGGAAATCATATCGCGCTTTGTTCATCGTAAATCCAACCGGGCGGACAAACCATTCGTTGCCGTGAACTGTGCCGCGATTCCCGACAACCTTCTTGAATCCGAACTGTTTGGCCACGAAAAAGGTGCGTTTACCGGCGCACAGGCCCGACGCATCGGAAAGTTTGAAGAAGCCAATGGCGGTACCCTTTTGCTTGATGAAATCAGCGAAATGGATGTCCGCCTTCAGGCAAAGCTGCTGCGCGCCATTCAGGAAAAGGAAATCGACCGTCTGGGCGGTAAAAGCCCGGTCAAGGTCGATGTCCGTATTCTCGCGACCTCGAACCGCAATCTTGAGGCCGAAGTCAATGCGGGCAACTTCCGTGAAGATCTTTATTTCCGCCTGAACGTCGTCAATCTCGATATTCCTTCGCTGCGCGAACGGCCTGACGATATTCCGGTTCTGGCGGAATTCTTTGTTAAAAAATATTCCGAAGCCAACGATGTGCCGATCCGCCCGATCAGCCCGCTGGCAATCACGCGTTTGCGTAGCCATCATTGGCGTGGCAATGTTCGCGAACTTGAAAATACCATGCACCGCGCCGTCCTGATTGCCGGTCCGACGGAAATCGGCCCTGAAGCCATCATGCTTTCGGGTGCCGGAAGTAGCGAACCGGGCTGGCAGTCTGCTCCGCCCCCCGAAGCAGCGGCACCTGCCCCGGCTCCTTCGCAGCCAGCCCCCAGTGCGCCGTCCCGCGCAAGTTCGGCCTATGCCAATGCCAATGCGGCTTATGGTGGTGCGGCCTATCGTCCGGTTCCCCCGGCACAGCAGACACCACATGCACCTGCCCCGCTCCCTGGTCATCACGACGATTATGCAGCACCCTGCCCGGCAGCACCGATCGACCATGATGCGGATAGCGCCGATCAAACCAACGCGGATTCATCGGTCACGGCAGCCCTGGTCGGTCGCACGGTTGCAGATGTCGAACGCGATCTGATCATCGATACGCTGAAACATTGCTTTGGCAACCGCACCCATGCGGCAAACATTCTGGGCATTTCGATCCGCACACTGCGCAACAAGCTTCGTCAATATACCGACGAAGGCCTTGCCGTGCCGCAACCTGGCAATGGTCAGGACTGATTATTACAAAACGACCGGTGCACCCCATATCAGAAGAAGGGATGCATTCCCGGGATCGCGCAACATAGGGTAACCAGAAGTCAACATGGCCGACGGTCGAGACATCACACCGGCAGGATCTGACGGGTCGCAAGGCCCCCAAAGCGCAGGCGGCCTGAATATGGCTGGTATCCAGTCACGCGTCCGGTCGGCCATGAAACGTGGCGATATCGCCATGGCGCTTGGCTTCATCCTGATCCTTGTGGTCATGATGTTCCCAATGCCGCCCTGGCTGCTCGACTTCCTGCTCGCCCTGTCGATCAGCTTCTCGGTGCTGATCCTGATGACGTCGCTATTCATCCAGAAACCGTTGGAATTCAACTCTTTTCCGATGATCCTGCTGGTCGCGACGTCGCTTCGACTGGCGCTAAACATTGCAACCACGCGTCTGATTCTGGGCCATGGACACGAGGGCACCCATGCTGCCGGTGCGGTGATCGAGGCATTCGGCAGTTTCCTGATCTCGGGCAATTTCGTGATCGGGATTATTGTTTTTGCCATCCTTGTGATCATCAACTTTGTGGTTATCACCAAGGGTTCCGGTCGTATCGCCGAAGTCGCTGCACGTTTCACCCTTGATGCCATGCCCGGTAAACAGATGGCGATTGACGCCGATCTGTCATCGGGTCTGATCAACGAAGCGCAGGCCAAGGCACGCCGCAAGGAACTGGAAGACGAAAGCTCGTTCTTCGGTTCCATGGATGGTGCATCCAAATTCGTCCGCGGTGATGCGGTTGCAGGTATCCTGATTACCTTCATCAACGTGATCGGCGGCATTATTATCGGCACCGCCCAGATGGGCCTATCACTGGCCGAAGCCACTGAAACCTACACGATCCTGACTGTTGGCGATGGTCTGGTGTCGCAGATTCCCGCCCTGATCGTCTCGACGGCCGCTGGCCTTCTTGTCACCAAGGGCGGCCTTGACGGCGCAACTGAAAAGGCCGTTTTCGGACAGGTAAGCAATTACCCCGCAGCTCTTGGTGTTGCCTCGGCGATGATGGCCGGCATGTCGCTTTTGCCGGGCATTCCGATGGTCTGGTTCCTTGGTCTGGCGATTGTGCTGGGCTATCTTGCGTGGCATTTGGGCCGAAAACAGAAAGAAGCCGCCGCCAACGCCCAGATGGAAGAAGCCCAGACCGCCGCCGATGCCGCAGGCCCGCCACCCGAAGAACCGATCGCCAATGCGCTTCGCATGGATTATGTGCGGCTTGAACTGGGATATGGCCTGCTGTCGCTGATCAGCACCGAACGAGGCCAGAAACTGACCGATCAGATCAAGGCACTACGCCGTCAGCTGGCGACCGATATGGGCTTTGTCATGCCCAGTGTCCGTATTCAGGACAATATGCAGCTTCCCGCCAACACCTATGTTCTGCGCGTCAAGGAAATCGAGGCAGGCCGTGGCGACCTTCGTCCCAACATGCTGCTGGTGATGGATCCGCGCGGCGAGGAAATCACCCTTGCCGGTGAAAAAACCATGGAACCGACCTTCAACCTGCCGGCCATGTGGATCGAACAGGGCATGAAGGAAGAAGCCATGTTCCGTGGCTATACCGTTGTTGATCCGCAAACCGTGATCACCACCCATATTACCGAGGTGATCAAGGACCACATGCCCGAACTTCTGTCCTATGCCGAAACCCAGAAGCTTCTGGACGAGCTCGACGACGACCAGAAAAAACTGGTCGAGGACATTGTACCGGGTCAGGTTTCCGTTGGCGGGGTTCAGCGCGTTCTGCAAAACCTTCTGACCGAACGCATATCGATCCGCGATCTGCCGACCATCCTTGAAGGGATTGCGGAATCCACCGCCTTTACGCGTAATCCGACCTTCATGACCGAACATGTGCGATCCCGCCTGGCACGACAGTTGTCGGATGTGAATACCAACCATGATGGCGTGATCCCGCTGGTGACCCTGTCACCGCAGTGGGAACAGATATTTGCCGAAAGTCTGGTTGGCTCTGGCGAGGAAAAGCAACTTTCGATCCCGCCAAGCCAGCTTCAGGAATTCATCAACAAGGTTCGCACCACGTTCGAGCGACTTGGCATGATGGGCGAAAGCCCGGTTCTTTTGACCAGTCCCGGCATTCGTCCTTATGTCCGATCCATTGTCGAACGGTTCCGGCCCACCACGGTTGTCATGTCGCAAAACGAAATCCATCCCAAGGCCCAACTCAAAACCATGGGGCAGATATGATGATCCGTTGCGAGGGGACAGCATATGCGCCTTAAGACGTTCAGCGCCCCGACCATGACCGAGGCGATGGCACTGGTCAAAGAGCATATGGGATCGGATGCCATTATCGTATCGACCCAGGATATCCCGGGCACGGGCGTGCGGCTGACCGCGGCCCTTGATCGTGATCCGGATATGGATTTCGATATCGCGGATCAAGGCCCTCCGGGTCATCAGGAACTGTTTGATCACGCACAAGAGGCCCTTCTCCGTCATAATCTGCCCGAACGGCTGCGTTTGCGGCTTTGTGATCTTATGGGCCGCGAAAGGGGTGCCACTACCGCACAGCAATTACTGGCATCGGCACTGGACGAGATTTTTGATTTTTCGCCGTTGCCGGAAAAAAACACGCCGCGTGCCTTGGCCTTTGTCGGCCCGCCCGGTTGCGGCAAAACGCTGGCGGTTGCCAAAACTGCTGCCCGTGCGGTGATGAAAAAGCGAAAAGTCGCGGTTCTGACCACCGATTACAAACGCGCAGGCGGTGTTGCCCAGCTTGAGGCATTCACCCGTATCCTGAACATCAATCTGTCCCTGGTCAAAACACCCGAAGAATTCAAAGCCCAGTTTGCCCGTATGCGGGATGCCGACATGGTTCTGGTCGACACGGCAAGCTGCAATCCCTATGTCGATGCCGACATCAAGGCACTGGGCGATTTCATGTCCGTTGTGCCAAGCGAACCCGTACTGGTCAATCCCGCCGGGATTGATGCCGACGAATGTGCCGATATCGCCAATGCCTTTGCCGATTGCGGCGTTGCGCGCATGGTGATTTCCCGACTGGATGTTGCATCGCGCCTTGGCGGCGCGTTATACGGTGCAGATTCAGGAAATCTTTCCCTTTGCAATGTCAGTATGACGGCCCAGGTCGCAGACGGTCTAACCGCAATAAGCCCCGTCGCCCTGGCCAAACTTCTGATACCGTCCCATCGCGCCGAGAACGCGAAACCGAGTTTCTCCGAGGTCGTGAAATGACTGCCAAGTCTGATGAAGTATCCAAAACTGCTCCGCGCGCCAAAGGCCGCAACGTCCTTGCCATCGCATCTGGCAAGGGGGGCGTGGGCAAGACCTGGTTTGCCATTACCCTGACCCATTCGCTGGTGCGCGAAGGCAAAAAAGCCCTGTTGTTTGATGGTGATCTTGGCCTTGCCAACATCGACATCCAACTTGGCCTGATGCCCAAACATGATCTGGGCGGGGTCATTTCCGGACGGATCGGTTTGCGCGATGCCGTGACCCCCTTCCCCGATGGCGGCTTTGATATCATTGCCGGGCGCAGCGGATCGGGCAGTCTTGCCAATCTGCCCGTGACCCGTCTTCAGGCCTTATCGGACGATTTGATCCAGACCGGTAAAAGTTACGACAAGGTCCTGATCGACCTTGGCGCGGGTGTTGATCAGGGTGTGCGTCAGATGACCAGCCTTGCCAATACGGTGATTGTCATCACCAACGGTGATCCGACATCGCTAACCGATGCCTATGCCTTTATCAAAGTCACACATATGGCGCGGCCCAAAACCGATATCCGGGTGGTGGTCAATATGGCCAAGGACCGCAAGGAAGGCGAGGCGATCTACAACAAGCTTCTTAAAGCCTGCGAAGGTTTCCTGAAAATCAGCCCGCCGCTTCTGGGTGTTGTGCGTGCCGATCCGCGTGTTTCCGAATGCATTCGGTCACAGACCCCGCTTCTGATGCGCCATCCCAATTGCGATGCCGCCCACGATATGGAAGCGATCACGCAAAAGCTGCTGGAGGGCTGACGCCATGACTCTCCCGCCACAAGCCGTAACACCAGGCACTGCCGTTGGCGGTCAGGGCGGTGCGACGGCCGGCGGGGCATCGGGTACACCACAGCCGCCTTCTCAGGTCAGTGCTGCCCAGCAGGTCGCCAATGCCATTGCCAAACTGCCGGTCGAAAGCCTGATTCAGGCGTCCGTTCAGTCGCGTTCGGGTAATGAACTGACCCTTCTGACCAGTCTGGGGCAGGTTAATATAAAACTGCCAACACCCCTTCCAGCCAATCTGGGGGACTTTCTTTGGGTGCGGATCATGCCCCAGGGACAGCCGCAGCAGGGCAGCGATCCCGCAGCCGCCCTTCGCCTTCAGGTGCTGCCGCAAACGCTGACACCGGGCACAACCGGAACTGGCGGCGGATTGCCGACCACCGGGATCAATGGCAACGTTCTGATCCCCGGCCAAGCCTTTAACGCCATCACAACAAGCAGCCTGACCCTGCCCAATGGCAGTCAGTTACCCGCCGGAAGCCAGACACAGGTTATCTTTGTCGGTCAGGGTGCCGTCAGTGCCGGCAAGGCCGCCCAAATTACCAACATGAATGCAACCGGCACCATGCCGCCCGCTATAACAACCGGCGGCGCGCTGGGAACGCCATCGGGTGCGGGTATCTCAGGTCAGGTTGTCGCAGGCGGTACAGGTGCGGCCGGAACAGCAACCCCGCTGGTGCTGACCGGGACGGTTCTGCCACCCGATAGCGCAGAAGCCCGGATGTTGCCGAACGGCTTTACCGCCCTTCGCACATCTGCCGGTGTTGTTGGCATCAAATTGCCGGTTCCAGCCCCGGTTGGTGCGACCCTGTCGTTTAGTGTCGATGCCAATACCGCCGCCGGACGCGGCACTCAAGCCCCTCCGATGACAGAGGCAGAATTGATTGCACGCGGGCAGAACGCCGCCCTGTCACGTGACTGGGGCAGTTTGCAGCAGGCGGTGACCGCACTGGCACAACACGATCCGGGCGCGGCGGCGGCGCTTCTGAACAATATTCCGCAGGCCGGACCGAAACTGACCACCACGATGATGTTCTTTTTTGCCGCCATGACCGGCCCCGGGGGAACAGCACGCGGCTGGTTGGGGGATCGCGCCAGCAACAGCCTGTCATCGATTGACGGGAACGGCGACGATATCCTTAAAAAGCTCGAAGGCGATTTCAGCAGATTGCGGGGCATGGCCGCCGACGAACGCCCGGATGGCTGGCGTGTGATGCCGATGCCATTTCAGATGGGGGAACGCATCGAACAGGTTCGTCTGGCATGGCGACATGGCGACGACGAAAACGAGAAAGGCGAAAGGGAAGAACCCGGCACGCGCTTTCTGCTCGACCTGTCTTTCAGCGAAGTCGGCCACACCCAGCTTGACGGTCTGGTCAAAGGCGAAGACAGCAAGTTCGATTTGATCGTGCGCACTGAAAATCCACTGCAATCTGATAATCGCGACGATATTCGCGGCATCTTCCGCGAGGCTTTGCAAATCTCCGGCTACAAGGGGCATCTGATTTTTCAGGATGGCTCGCGCTTTGTTGAAATTGCCCCGCCGGTCAACGAAGCAGTTGTCAACCGGCATCGCGGGATTGACGCATAAGCGGCCATTCGCCCCACCTGACCCGGAAAAGAAGCCTTTTCGTTCCCGAAAGGCGGGGGTAATCTTGATTATCAAACGAATAAACGCAGGTAGGCCTGATGCTGGAAATATTTGAACGTCGAAACCTGTTGCTGACAGAACATAATCCCGGTGCACAGCTTGATTATGTCGTGACGTTGCAAAGCGAACTGAGCGGATGCGAAACCGTGTTTCCGGCCCGTATGACCCTGCGTTATGTCCCGGACCGCCTGATCATAAAACCCGATTGCCTTGCGGAATATTTCGCCGAAATCGCGCGTATCCCGTTTGATAATTTCGAAACCGCAGCCGTGCTTCTCATGGAAGATTTCAACAACGAAATCATTCCGCGCTGGATCAATCTGCGCCTTGACAAGCAAAAGGCCGACAATGCCAGCGTCCAGCACCACGAAGCCGCACTCGAAGACCGGCAGCCGAAATGGCACAACCCACGCCTTCTGGACCGGTTGGAACGGTATTGATCCAGACTTCACACACAGGCGATCACCTCAATTTCCACCAACCAGCCCGCACTTAATGTTTGTGCTACGATTGTTGTGGTTGGAACAACACGACCGTTAAGGGCCTTAACGCGTGCCTCCTGATTGGCATGCGTATAAGCAGGATCACGCAGATAGCTGGTCGTTCTTACAACATTATTAATCGACATTCCCGCATCGGCGAGAATAGCCTTGATATTTTTCCATACTAGAACGAGTTGCTCGTCGATATCAGCGCCGGGCACGCCATCAAGACGAAGCCCCATTGTTCCACTGACAAACAAAATACTGTTCAGTCCGTTAATCTTCATCGCATGAACATAATCTGATGTTGCCGGATAAATTTTCCCTGACGGGTTACACTGTTGCATCTGCATTTGCTTGTCCTTTCTAATGTTCAGAAATTGAAGAATATGCAGTATTTAATTTGGCAAAAGAGACAAATTACGGAACATGGTTAATTATGAATAATCTTCAGCAAAATAATTTACCGGGGCAGCAGCTCGATACATTTGACCGAAGAATATTAGGCGCGCTTGTCGAAGACTCGTCACAAACCTATGCCGAACTAGGACGAATCGTCGGCTTATCGGCTCCTGCTGTGCATGAACGGGTCAAACGCCTCCGCCGTCACGGCATCATTGAGCGTATGTCGGCAATTTTAAACGGCCCGGCCATCGGCAAACCTATGGTTTCCTTTGTACATGTAGATACCGATGGCTGGGGAAAAAGCGAGCGGATGATGAAAATAGCCAACTTCCCGGAAGTTGAAGAAATTCATTCCGTTGCGGGCGATACCAGCGTGATCTTGAAAGTGCGCACTACAGACGCCCATGCACTGGAGGTTTTGCTTTCACAGCTTTATATTCTTCGAGGAGTTAAAACCACGCGCAGCTATGTGGTTTTATCTACATATCTGGAACGCACGATACAGGCAGAAGTCACCCAGGACTGGCCTGAAATAACAATACCGCCCGAATAACAATCGGATGCCATGCAAGAACTTCGGGAAAGCCTATTTTTGTGGCCTTAACGAAACGGCGTTCCATGCACCCATTGGGTAAGGGAATAACGCAGGCCCGCTGTCGTCGGGGCGACGCGGTGCAGAACGAAGCTCGGGAAAAAGATCGCCGTGCCACGTTCCATCGGCGCATCAAAAACATGCCCCGCCGGGTTTAGCTGCAACAAACCGCCTTCATACTGGTCGGGTTCGGATAGCTGGATCACCATGGTCAGTTTGCGACGGCGTGCAATATCGGATGCGCCAACGTCGCTGTGCCAGTCATAGTGACCGCGCTGATCCCCAGCATAGCAGGCAATCTGTGCATCTTCGGCGAATTCCGACAAAGAAAAATCAAACACATTGCGGTTTACATCCGCAACCATGTCAACGATCCGGCGCATGACGGCCGGTTCCTGGGTCTCGTTAAACCAGGTGATCTGTGACCGGCGGATATGGCTTGCCGACTGGCCCTGAACAAGGCCACCATCGTCAAGTTTTTGCGAAAATCCGTCAATCAGTCGATCACAGGTTGCACGATCAAGCGCATCCGGGACGATCGCATACATTTCTTCTGGAAACATTCACGACATTCTCCAATGCCGCATGGGCCTTTGATTTCGTGTTTCGGGCCCAAGACAATTCTTTGCGGTGCGCTTCTCTTAGGACCAAACGCACCGATTGACCAGCGCGAAAATCATGCAAGAACCGCGTGCATGCTATACCGGATTTACGATCCTGCCGTCGGCTGCCGCCCCGTCATCGGGATCATGGGTCACCATCAGAGTTGGCAAACCACGCAACCGCGCCTGTTCAAAAACAAATGTCCTGATCTGATCCCGTAACTCGGTATCAAGCTTTGAAAAAGGTTCATCGAGCAAAAGTGCGCCGGGCTCGGACAGCAACACCCGCATCAGGGCGACACGCGCACGCTGCCCGCCGGACAATGTCGCCGGATCACGGTTGGCAAAACCACCAAGCCCCGCACTTTCCAGCGCGTCCTCGATACGCGTTCTGCGTTCTAACCGCCCCCGAACACTTGATGGCAGGGCAAACGCCAGATTGCCGCCAACCGATAAATGCGGAAACAGAAGATCATCCTGAAACAGGATACCGACATGGCGATCCTGTGGTGCCAAACCATCCAGCCCCCGGCCATTCAGGACAACCTGCCCGCTGACCTCAAATCCGGCGGTTCCGCCCACCGGCAAGGTTCCGCAAATATAGGCCAGCAGACTGGATTTTCCCGAGCCGCTCGGCCCCATCAGCGTCACGATCTCGCCCGATTTGATGATGGTATCGATATCAACCAGCACACGCCCATTGAGGCGAATGGAAACCCGGCGTAATTCAAGACCTTTGGCAGTGGCGGGGGCGAGGGTGCTGTTATTGGTTTGTGTGCTGTTCATCGGCTGATCATATCCTGTTTCGGTTTCCCATGCCGCGCCGGTGGCGGAATAAAACCGCCGGGATCAGAAGGGCGAGGGCAAAACCGGCAAAGGGCAGGATCATTTGCAACAGCCCGTAAATTCCGATCATCCGTCGGTCGCCGCCCGATGCCAGTGCCACCGCCTCGGTCGTGACGGTGGCAAACCGCCCAGCCCCGATCAGAAGGGTTGGCAGATACTGCCCGACACTGACCGCAATGCCGACCGCAAAGGCGGTCAGAACCGCGCGGGTCAATAATGGTAGGCGCACCAACCAGAATAACCGTGCCGGTGATGCACCAAGGCATAAGGCAGTTTGCAAATATCGCGGATCAAGGGCGCGAAACGGATCGGCAAGCGATAGAAAGATATAGGGCAGAACAAAGATCAGATGAACGATCACCACGGAAATCAACGTTCGTTCCAGCCCGATACCGGTAAAAAACACCTGAAGCCCGAACATGAAGCTGATTTGCGGCATCAAAAGCGGCAGATAAATCAATAACATCGCCCCCTGCCCCGGATATTGAAACCGGCGGGTTTCGTTTTCAAGACATCCCAGAACCAGGGTAATCGCAACCCCGACCGAGAGAACCGCAATCATCAGTGTGGTCCAAAGTGCCGCACCTAACATGTCATATTCGCGCATCCAAAGACGCAGACTGAAACTGCGCGGCAGAAACTCCGGAAAGGACCAGTACCCGGCAAAGCTCCAGACCAGAAGACTTGCCAGGCCCAGAAACACGGCAGCCGCCGAGAGGATTGCCGTCCCGGCGGCAAAGCTTCGAACGGTATCATCGCGTCGCCCGCGCATGCCGCCTTCGGCCCAGACATGCCCCCACCACGCCACAAGCTTTTCCCCACCCCACCAGATCGCCATCGCGATCATTACAAGGAAAAATTGCAACATGGCCCCGGCAGAGGCCAGAAAACGACGCGACAGGTCTGGATCGGATAGCCAACCAAGAATACGCACCGCCAGCGGTGCGGGTGTTGTTGGGCCAAGGATCATCGCGACATCAACGACCGAGGTCGAATAGGCCAGCACCGCCAATGTCGGCAAACGGATTTGCGGATAGACCTGTGGCAGAACGGCTTTAAACCAGCCAACCACGCGACCATATCCAAGTGTCAAGACCACCTGCCGCGTCCGGTCGGCATCTGCCTGCGGCAGGGCCGCCAGCGTCATCAACAATAAAAACGGAATTTCCTTGGCAACCAGCCCGGCAATCAGGGCAATCCCCAACGGGTCCTGCAAGGTCACAATATCGGGTGGACGTTCCCATCCGGCAAGCGGCGCGACCGCCCGAACGATCCAGCCAGTTGGTGCAATCAGAAAAGCCAGCCCAAAGGCCGCGGCTGCATGTGGCACTGAGAGGATCGGGGACAACAGGCGTTGCATGACGCCAAAAATCCGCGTTCCCTGCCATGCGGCGCAAAATAGTATGACAACCAGAAACGAGATCAGTGTTGCGATCAAACCATTGATCAATGACAACCGGATCGAAATGCCAAGCCCCGGCTGATTGATCAAATCCCGCCAAGGATCAATCGATATTACATCGCCGCCAAGCGCCGGAAGATACCCGAATGCCGGTAATATCGTCCCGATCAGCCCGGCACAGACCGGGCCGATCATCAGGATAAGGGTAAAAGCCGGGAAAAGCCGGAGCATTTGGGCTTATTGCACCACGCCGTAGCGCTTCTGCCATTCTGTTTCAACCAGTTCCATCCAGCTTGGATGCGGTTCCGGCAGAACCGTGCCACGTTCGGAAGGCGACAGAGACGCAATGCCAAGATCCAGATCGGCAAAGGCCTTTTGCATGTCTTCTGGCAATTTATCCATCGCCAGTACCGTATCAGCTCCCCAGTATTGCGGGTCCTGTTTGCGCAGTTGGGCTTCGGGTGACATCAGGAAATCGGCCAGCACAACCGCCCCGGCCTTGGCCGATGCGTTATAGGGGATGGCAACGAAGTTGGTGTTGCCAAGCGTACCCTTGTCAAACACATAGGATCGCACTGTATCGGGCAGTTCCATCGCCTCGATTGCCGATGAGACTTCGCCCGAGCTAAACGAAAACGCGATATCGATCTGGTTATCGGCCATCATCGTACGTAGCGAGGCACCATTTTGCGGATAGGCCTGCCCGTTGCGCCACAATAGCGGTTGCAAGTCTTCGAGATATCCCCAAAGAGGTGCCAGAACCTTTTTGGCGTCCGTTTCATTGGCGGGCTGTTGCAGAACTTTCGGATCCTCAACCAGCTCGGTCAGGATTTGTTTCAGAAAGGTCGAGCCCATATAATTCGGTGGCTGGGGATAGGTGAAGCGCCCCGGATGTTTGACCAGCCATTCAAGCAAGGCTTGGGCTGACTTCGGTACGCTATCAAGGCGTGCGGTGTCATAATAGAAGCTGACCTGCGCCATACCCCACGGCGCTTCAAAGCCCATGGTCGGAACCGTGAAATCGTTGATTACGGTTGGCTTGCCTTCGACATCGACATAGGCAAAATTCGGCGTCTGTTCGGCCCACGGCCCAAACAGAAGGTCATTGCGTTTCATGGCGGCAAAGTTTTCACCATTCAGCCAGATCATATCGACCGCCCCGCCATCATCGACGCCAGCCGTCTTTTCCGACAACACCTTTGCCACTGCATCGGCCGTGTCGGAAAGTTTCACCTGTACCACATTCACACCGTATCGCTCCTGCACCTGGGCACCCGCCCACGCGATATAATCATTGATGCGCGGCTCCCCACCCCAGGCATGAAAATACACGGTCTGGCCGCGCGCCTGATCAAGAACGGACTGCCAATTGCCGATATCGGGGGCCGGGTCGGCTTTTGCGGGCATCGATACCATGGCCATTGCAAGGCCTGTGACGATGCTCAGACCGGCGAAAAAAGCGCGCATACTGGAAATCCTTGTTGCTGAAGGGCCGGTCAATACTACCTGATTGAAGCAATCTGGCACCATCGGCGATACCTGTCTGTTTTTGTTGCCATCATTTTTCCAATCTTGGCAGTCTAAAATCAATTCACGCTTGCGTTAGATGGCAGGTGTCTGGGCTTAATCTCTGCCGATGGTTTTGGCACCCGTGACATAGGAACGAAAAGATCATGTTTGAATGGGTCACAGATCCGCATATGTGGATGGGGCTTGCGACTTTGACCGCGCTTGAGATCGTACTGGGCATCGATAACATCGTTTTCTTGTCGGTGATTGTTTCCAAACTCCCGAAAAATCAACAGAAATCGGCTCGCCGCATCGGCCTTATCGGGGCGATGGGCATGCGGCTTGTGCTTCTGGCCTGTATCGCCTGGGTGATGGAATTGACCGCCCCGCTGTTTGCCGCCTTCGGGCAGGAAGTCAGCGGACGTGACCTTATTCTGATTATCGGTGGCCTGTTCCTGATCGCCAAGGCGTCCAAGGAAATTCACCATACAATTGACGAACCCGAAGAACACGGCCCCGGCAAGATCATGTCGAGTTTTGCGATGACCATCACCCAGATCATGCTGCTTGATATGATATTCTCGCTCGACAGCGTGATTACGGCGGTTGGACTGGTTGATCATCTTTCGATCATGATGATCGCGGTTGTCCTGTCGGTTCTCGTCATGCTGGCAGCAGCCGGCACCATCAGCGATTTTGTCGAAAAGCACCCGTCGGTCAAAATTCTGGCGCTGGCCTTCCTGATTCTGGTGGGGTTTGTGCTGCTGCTTGACGGTGTCGAAATCCATGTTCCAAAAGGTTACATTTACTTCGCCATGGCATTCAGCCTGGGTGTCGAGACGCTCAATCTGATCAATCAGAAACGTAAACGCAAAGCCAAAGAGCTGGGAGCAGCCAAATGAAACAGGTTTCACCGCCCTCGTGCCTGCAGAACGCCTTCAACAATCACCACCTTGGCCATGTCAAGGTTCTCGAATTCCCTGATGGCACACGGTCGGCCGCGGATGCCGCGGCGGCTATTGGTTGCGATGTCAGTGATATCGGCAAATCACTGGTTTTCATGACCGAAGGCAACAAACCGGTACTGATCATCATGAACGGTGCCGACCGGGTAGATGAAACCAAGGTTGCCCATCTGCTTGGCCTTGATATCCGCAAGGCAGATGCCAACGAAGTCCGTACCCATACCGGTTACGCCATCGGCGGTGTTCCGCCCTTTGGACATGTCGGCCCGGTCGAGACCATGATTGATGAAAAGCTGCTTGCGAAAAAGATAATCTGGCTGGCCGCGGGCACACCCAAAACCGTGTTTTCCCTGATGCCAGATGAACTTCGCGCGGTGACGGGTGTTGACACGGGTGTGGATATTTCAGCCTGATCAGGCTTAGATCAGACCGTCATCACGCGTTGCCGAACGTGCACCGATTTCATCAAGTTCGGCCTGTTCCTTGCGATCTTCTTCGGCGCGTTCTGCTTCGACACGGTTGCGTTCGGCGATTTCCGCGGTCTTGACGGCCTTGAACGCATCCGCGACCTCATCGCGGAACGCGTCGATTTTGGCTTCCTGTTCTGCGATCCGCTTTACCAGTGCTTCGCGCTCGAACACGACGGCACTGGCAAAGGGGCCATAGGCAAAACCGGCCAGTTCGGGGTTTTCGGCGGCAACCTTCTGCTCGGCTATCACGGCCTTTTCAAGCGCATCCTTTTCCGCCAGAAGATTGGTCAGTATGCCCTGCATTTCGCCAAGTTCGCGGCGTTTATCATCCAGCGCCCATTTGCGCATACGGATCAGTGTTTTGAAATCCTTGGCCATCGCGGTCAGTTACCTGAAATATGGCGGATGCGGCATCAGCATGATCATGTGATTACTGCTGATCGCGGCGAAGCGCACGTTTGGCCGCATTCAGATCATTACCCGCATTCGTCGCGGTTGAACGGCTATTGACCTGCGGGCGAAGCCGGTTGCGTTCCATAACGGTTGCGCCCTGCGGGTTGGCTGCCGGTTGGCCACCTGCATCCGGGACTTCCTGTTGGGCGGGTGTCAGATCAAGACGACGTGCCAATTCTGCATAACCATCGGCCAGCCGGGTACATTCGGTTTTACGCTGTTTGAGGAATTCCTCGATCAGCGGGAAGTAATGAATGGCTTCGTCCACCTTGGGATCCGTTCCCAGACGATAGGCCCCCAGACGGATCAGTTCCGCCATGTCTTCATAGGTTGCCAGCAGCTGACGGGCGCGCGAAACGATCTGGTTTTCATACTCGCTATTACATCCGGGCATGGTACGCGAAACACTGCGCAGGATATTGATCGCCGGATACCGACCCTGTTCGGCGATTGCGCGGTCCAGCACGACGTGGCCATCAAGAATACCACGCACCGCATCGGAAATCGGTTCGTTATGATCATCCCCGTCGACCAGAACGGTAAACAGGCCGGTCACCGATCCCTGCCCCGGCCCGCCCGGCCCGGCACGTTCCAGAAGGCGCGGCAATTCGGCAAACACCGTCGGGGTATAGCCCTTTGACGCGGGTGGTTCGCCGACCGAAAGGCTGATTTCGCGTTGCGCCATGGCAAAACGGGTCACAGAATCCATCATACACAGCACGTCACGCCCGGTATCGCGGAAGAATTCCGACAGCGCCATGGTCATATAGGCAGCCTGACGTCGCATCAATGGCGGCTCGTCCGACGTGGCAACCACGACAACAGACCTGCGAAGGCCTTCTTCGCCCAGATCGTCTTCGATGAATTCGCGGGCTTCGCGGCCACGTTCACCGATCAGGCCGACAACCGAAACATCGGATGTCGTATGGCGGGTCATCATCGACAGCAAACTGGATTTACCAACCCCGGACCCGGCAAATATGCCCATACGCTGCCCCCGGCAGCAGGTGAGAAAGGTATTCATCGCCCGCACACCCAGATCAATCTTCCCCGCCACACGCTGGCGCGAATGGGCCGATGGCGGTGCATTGCGGATCGGGTATGGTGTCGGTCCTTCGGTCAGCGGACCCTTGCCATCGACCGGCTGGCCGAACGCATTGACCACACGCCCCAGCCAGCTTTCATCGGGATAGACCTGTGGTTGGGTGTCGGCCAGTTCGACTTCACAGCCAATCCCGATGCCATCAAGCATCCCGAACGGCATCAAAAGTGCTCGTTCATTCCGGAAACCAACAACTTCGCAAATTACGGCCACACCATCACGGCGTTTGACCTTGCAACGATCCCCCACCGAAAGCGCCCCTTCGACCCCGCCAATTTCAACCAGCAGGCCAAGAACAGCGGTTACCCGCCCGACAGTCCGGTAATCCGGAATGCGGCGAAGTTCGGCGACAATATTTCGGCCAATCTGGAACACGTTTGCGCTTTTCTGTTTGATGGGTTCCGATATGTGATGCGATCGGGAATTTTATCGCAGTCCCATGTCAAAGGGTGGCAAATTCGACCGCGTCGCACCAGATATAAGTGGCATAAACGGTATTAAAAACCCGTATATGCGGAATTGCCATTAAAAATCCGGTATCGGCAGTCATGGTCGTTAACGGCGCAAACCGTTGGGAAACTTCACATTCCCCGCACCATCTGCCTTTATCGATGAAAAAAAGTTAACAACATGCGACTCGCCTGCTTGCCACGAGTCGCAAAGCAACGTATCGTTAACGGAATGGAATAAAATTCCACACGGCAATCGTTGGGGCGCTTGTCGAAATTAGCCGGATTAACACGGATTTTTTGCGGAACACGGTAACGGAGCGGAACATGCGGGTGCTGCTTGTCGAAGATGACAACGCCACTGCTGACAGCATCGAGTTGATGCTGAAATCGGAGGGCATGGTTGTCGACACCACGGATCTTGGGGAAGATGGCCTCGAGATCGGTAAATTGTATGACTACGATATTATTCTTCTGGATCTCATGCTGCCGGACATCGACGGCTATGAAGTTCTCAGACGTTTGCGCGACGCACGCGTTGAAACCCCGGTGCTTATCCTGTCGGGGTTGACCGAAACCGAAGACAAGGTCAAAGGCCTTGGTTTTGGCGCGGATGACTATCTGACCAAGCCGTTTGACAAGGTTGAACTGCTGGCACGCATTCAGGCGATCGTTCGCCGGTCGCGCGGCCACGCACAATCGATGATTGCCACCGGCAGACTGAATGTGAACCTTGATGCACGCACGGTTGATGTTGATGGATCGCCGCTGCATCTGACCGGCAAGGAATATGGCATCCTTGAATTGCTGTCGCTGCGCAAGGGCACGACATTGACCAAGGAAATGTTCCTGAACCATCTCTATGGTGGTATGGACGAGCCGGAGCTCAAGATCATTGACGTTTTCGTGTGCAAGCTGCGCAAGAAAATCCAGTCAGCCACCAAGGGTGACAACTACATCCATACAGTCTGGGGCCGGGGCTATGTCCTGCGCGATCCGGATGTAAACAGTAGTGCTGCCGCCTGAACGCAACGAACTTTATCGCGTTCCGCTGCGCACGAAGTCAAAAACGCCCCGATGGATCGTCGGGGCGTTTTGCTTTTGGCGGGTGCGCGTTACACGGCAACCATCCTGATTTCTATTTCTTGTCTTCCGGCTTGCCAAAGCGCGACCGATCAAAGGTCGTGGACGGGCGGGTTGTTCCGCTGCCCGTGCTGCCGGTTCCGGTTGACGGCCTTGCGGGCGGAGTGCTGCCCGTGCCGCTTGAACCAGCGGTGCCTGTTGTGCCCAGGGGACGGCGATATGTCGATCCAGCCGTCCCAGTTGATCCCGCCGTCCCGGTAGTGCCGGTTGAAGGACGTGAATATGTGCTGCCGGTAGTCCCGGTTGTTCCCGTTGTTGACGGACGGGCTGCTGTGCCGGTGCCCGTTGGGGTCGTGGGGCGTGCCGTGGTTCCGGTCGAAAGCCCGGGACGCGGCGGGGTTGTGGCTCCGGCACCTGCACTGGCGGTCGTACCACCGGTGGCAGTTTGCATATGTTTCGGCTTGGGAAACGCGAAACCGCCTGTCGCGGTACCACTCGCCGCCCCAGCCGCCGCACTGGCACCCGCCTGAATTTTCTCAAGTGCTGAAACATCGACATCCGGCGCCCCCGGACGGTTCAACTGATAGATGCCGCGTTGACGCGCAAGCGGTTTGAACTTGTCGGAAATCCCAAGAACCGTTTCCGCCCCGCCAAGGAACAGGAAGCCATCATCGGGCATCAATGCCGATATACGCGCCAGCACATCTGTCTTGGTTGGCTGATCAAAATAAATCAGAACGTTGCGGCAATAGACGATATCGAACTGACCCAGCGGCCGGAAATCCTCAAGCAGGTTGAATTCCTTGTATTGAACCTTGGAGCGGATTTCCTGCGAGATTTGCCACTGGTCTTCTTTCTTCTGGAAATATTTGACCAGAAGCTGGATCGGAAGTCCCCTTTGAACTTCAAACTGGGAATACAAACCAGCACGCGCCTTGGTCAGGATTTCGCGCGAAATGTCGGTTCCGATAATTTCAACCCGCCAGCCGGAAAGCTGGGATTTGAAATCTTCAAGGATCATCGCCAGCGAATAGGGTTCCTGCCCCGAAGACGCCGCCGCACACCAGATGCGCAGATGGCGCTTTGACGCGCGCTCCTTGATCATGTGCGGCAGAACGACATGCCGGAACTGGTCAAACGGCTTGGTATCGCGGAAGAAGAAACTTTCATTGGTTGTCATCGCATCGACGACTTCCTCGACAAGCACGCGGTCACCGGCGCGCAATGCCGCGATCAGCTCGGTCAGGTCCTTAAGCCCGCGCTTGCGTGCAATCGGCATCAGCCGGCTTTCGAGCAGATATGTCTTGTCCTGGCTCAGAACGAGCCCGGATTTTGACTTTATAAGTCTGCTGACGAAATCGAAGTCTTCCGGCCTCATCATCTCGGCTTAACGACCCCCTGCAAATTTTTTGATATAGGCCGCGATGCCACCCACGGGGAGAACCGCCGAACAAATGCCTGCATGTGCCGCGGCACCGGGCATTCCCCATACAACGCTTGTCTGTTCGTCCTGTGCAACAACCATCCCCCCGGCACCCACGACAGCACGCCCACCCAGCATACCATCCTGTCCCATACCTGTAAGGATAGCCGTGAGTATATTACCACCGTAGCTTTCCACAAGGCTGCGGAGCATCGGATCAACCGACGGACGACAGAAGTTTTCTGGCGGGTTCTGGTTCAGAACAATTTTCCTGCTGTTGCCACGGCCCTCTATCACCATGTGGTAATCACCGGGGGCAAGGTAAACCTGTCCGCCCTGAATTTGCATGCCCGTCTGGCCTTCCTGACATTTAAGCCCGGTCAGGCGGGTGATGTGTTCGGCGAGGATCGTGGTAAAAGTCGCAGGCATA
Source organism: Thalassospira sp. MBR-102 (assembly GCF_040549275.1). Lineage (NCBI taxonomy): Bacteria > Pseudomonadati > Pseudomonadota > Alphaproteobacteria > Rhodospirillales > Thalassospiraceae > Thalassospira > Thalassospira sp. MBR-102. The sequence continues at coordinate 144,169 of NZ_JBEPTC010000009.1, read as the reverse complement.
TGCTGGGTAATGAAAATCGGCTGACGCACACCGGCAAGACCACGCAGAACCTCGAACAGGGCCTGTGGACCACCGGTCGAACTTCCGATGGCAATCGCTTCGACATTAAGCCGTTTTTCGGGAAGCAGACTGATCTGTCCGCCCGTGATCACCCGTTTTGCCGGCGCCGGTGCAGCGGCACCGGTCGGCGCCTTGGCACGCACTGCCGCCACGGCGGCTGGACTGCGTGCGGCCGGGGCGGCACGTTGTGGTGCCTGTTTGACCGGCGCATTTCGCGCCACTGCCCCACCACCAACAGCACCGCCCGATGTCTGGCGGGTTGACGGTTTGACATTCGCGCCTGTCGCCTTGGCATCACCGGCTGCGATTGCCGCCTCGCGGATCAGACGACCCGGATCGCGCGCAGGCATGTTGGTTGTTTGTGTAGCCGCATCACGGTTAATGGTCGTGGCCCCGCCTTCTTTACCCTGCCCCTGTGCCGGGGATACCGGCTGCAAGTGCTGAGGATGTTGAGGCTGAGGCATCGGGCGGGTCGACATCGGGCCAAGACGACCGGGCTGGTGCGTCGGACGCGGGCGCAGTTCAGCGGTGAACCGTTTGCGCTGAACCCGGCCGGGCTTTTGCAATATCTGATGCTCCGCCGACAGTTCGGCCCGGAACGGCGCCGGAGCATCCCCAGCGGGCTTTTCTGTTGCGGAGGCGTCATCTTCCGGTGCAGCAGATTCCGGCAACTCTTCATGCCGTTCGGCGGTATCCGCATCGCCAACGACGACCTGTTCTTCATGGATTTCTTCAAGCCGTGCCTGATCCGCCCCCAGCATCTTGCGACGCTGTTCAGCCCAGGCCTTGACCTTGTCGAGCAACTCGGCCCGGAAGCCTTCGCCAACATTAAGGTCCTTGGCCGAGGACGGTTTGGGAATGTAGTCCACAGCCCCCAGTGTCATGGCCTGAAAACTGATATCGGCGTTTCGCTTGGTCAGGGTCGATGCCATGATCACGCGAACCGTCGGATCGATTTCAAGCAGCTTGGGCAATGCCGTCAGACCATCCATGACGGGCATTTCAATGTCGAGAACGACCGCTTCGATACCAATCTCCTGACGCATGACGCCAAGCGCGTCTTCGCCATTGGCAACAGAACCGACGACCTCGATATCGTCGTCTTCCTGCAACATGCGTGTTACCAGACCACGCACGATTGCGGAATCGTCGACAATCAGGACTTTATAGGGTGGATGAATTGGCGTGTCTTCCACGTACCGACGTTCCCGTTAGAGCAACCGGACCAAAAACCAAGGCAAATGCACAGCGACGCTGACAGGAACCTTAAATCAGACCCACCTGCTCAAATTTTGCCTGGATGATCTCGCTGTCGAACGGTTTCATGATGTACTCGTTCGCACCGGCCGTGATGGCCTCCTGGATATGCTCGAGATCGTTTTCTGTAGTGCAGAACACGACGACGGGCTCATCACCACCAGGGGCTGCGCGCAGTTCCCGCAGGAAATCAATCCCGCTTTTCACCGGCATGTTCCAATCAAGCAACACCGCATCTGGCATGGCTTCAAGGCATCGATCAATTGCCTCCTGCCCATCCACAGCCTCAATGACCGCAAATCCTATTTCTTCCAGGATACGGCGTGCCACCATTCTGATGACTTTCGAATCATCGACGACGAGACAACTCTTCATCGACTTCCTTCTCGCAAATTAGATCGTTAAGCCAAAACCGGCATTGTACCGGATGCATTTTGCACCCGGTACAGACTAACATAGCTAGCCAGCCTGTTTCACAGAAACCGTGAAATCAAGCAGACGGGTCACATCCAGAATGACAAGAAGCTTCTTGTCGAGCCGGAAAATGCCATCGGAAAATTCGCGCCAGCGCGGATCGAGCGTTGCAGGGTTCTGCTCGAACGCTTTTTGCGGAACGCTCAGAACTTCTCCGACCTGATCGACCATCAGGCTGTACAGCTCACCGCCCTGATCGACCACTATGCTCATGCCCGGCACGTCGTCTTCGCGTTCACGAAGCCCTAGACGTTTGCGAACATCAATCGCCGTAACAATGCGCCCACGCAGGTTCAGCGACCCTGCCACTTCGGGCGGAGCCAGCGGAATGCGCGTGATGCGCTGCGGACCAAGAACATCCTGAACCGTCAGAACCGGAATACCGAACAACTGCTTGCCGATATAGGCGGTAACGAAATCCTTCGTCGCCCCGCCAAGGTCAAGGGCCGTGCTCTGTTCTTTGCTCGGGACGAGTGCCTTTTTATCGCTCATTGGACTTTTCCCCGATTTACACTGCGCTCAGCGTCTGGATCAGCGTTGATACCAGCGCATCTCGATCGAATTTCGCGACATAGTCGCTAAAGCCAACCTGACGACCCCGTTCGAAGTCTTCCTCGCTGGTGTGCGAGGACAGCGCGATGATCGGGGTATCACCCCAATGTTCATCATTCTGCAGGCTTTCGGCAAATTCGAAGCCGTTCATGCCCGGCATTTCGATATCACTGATGATCGCGTCGAACATTTCACCGCGATTTTTAAGATCAAGCGCCTGCTCGGCATTCTCGACCGCAATGACACGGAAACCGGACACCGACAGCATCGGTGTGAGAAGGTTACGGAAGAACGGGCTGTCATCTACCAGAAGCACACGCTTTTTCTCACCGCCGGTATCCTCATGACCAAACCAGTCCGAGAACGCCAGTTCAAGATAGTAGCCAGCATCAATCAGATCGGTTGCCTTGCCGTCGATCACCGCAGACCCGACCAGACCATCCTGATCGGCTGTCAGTTCGACATTAAGGACGTCATCGACGATATCGACAATTTCGTCAACCACAAGGCCCATGGTCCGTTCGCGATCCTGGAAGACCAGGGTCGGCTGACGGCCTTCGGCTTTCATCTGATAGGAACCATCAATGAAGACCAGCGGCATCAGCTTGCCACGATACTGAACCAGCGGACGACCGTTCGAATATTCGATGTTTTCGACATCGATTTCTTCGAGGCGGGCAACCAGTGCCAGCGGTACGGCACGAACTTCTGCACCGCCAGCCCGGAAGACCAGCATGGACGTCGTTTCGCGATCACCGGTATCGGAGCGCGCCTTGCTTTCGACCCCCTGCGAACCACCAACGGTGATTTCGCCGGTGCGGGTCGCAATGCCGTTCGGATCCAGGATCATGATCACGCTACCGTCGCCAAGGATGGTGTTCCCCGAGAACAGAGACAGGTCACGCAGGATCGGTGCGACCGGTTTAACCACGATTTCCTCGGTGTCGAACACTCGGTCAACGATGATACCGAACGAATAGGTCCCAACCTGGGTGACGACGATGAAGGCTTCTTCATCCACGTCATCGACCGTTGTTTCGCCGTCATCAAGACCAAGAATTTTCTTGAGCGTGACAAGCGGCAGCAGACGGTTGCGCAGACGCAGGACAGGCGTATCGTGGATGCGTTCGATCGAATGATCGGAATTGCTTGAAGCCCGGACCAATTCCAGAACGCTGATCTGCGGAATGGCGAAACGTTCGCCGCCACTTTCAACGATCAGTGCCGAAACGATGGCAAGGGTGAGCGGGATTTTGATGATAAAGGTCGAACCACGGCCTTCGACCGATTTCAGTTCAACCGTACCACCGATTTTTTCGATGTTGGTACGGACCACGTCCATGCCGACACCACGCCCAGAAACCGAGGTCACCTTTTCGGCGGTCGAGAAACCGGCCTTGAAGATGAACTGGTGGATTTGCGAATCCGCCATGCCGTCAAGATCGCTTTCGGTTGCAAGACCGTTGGCAATCGCCTTGGCCTTGATCCGTTCGATATTGAGACCGCGGCCATCGTCGGAAATCTCGATGATGATGTGACCGCCTTCGTGATAGGCATTCAGCGTAACCGTACCGGTTTCCGGCTTGCCAGCTTCACGACGCCCCGGAATATCTTCAAGACCATGGTCGGCAGAGTTACGGACCATGTGGGTCAGCGGATCCTTGATGAGTTCAAGCACCTGACGGTCAAGTTCCGTATCGGCACCGATCATCTGCAGATCGATTTTCTTGTTCATCTCAAGCGCAAGGTCGCGAACAATACGCGGCAGTTTCGCCCAAGCGTTGCCAATCGGCTGCATACGCGTTTTCATCACACCTTCCTGAAGGTCGGTAGTGATGTGCGACAGGCGCTGCAAGGGAACTGTAAATTCGCTGTCATCCTTGCCGCGAACCATCTGCAACAGCTGGTTACGGGTCAGAACAAGCTCGGAAACCAGGGTCATAAGGTTTTCAAGCAGCTCGACGTTCACACGGATCGTCTGAGCCGCGACAGAACTTTCCTTGGCCTCGCCACGCTGCGCTTCGGCCTTTGGCCCCTCGGACGCAGCGGCCTTGGCCGGGGCAACTGCCTGCGACTTTGCTGCTGCGGGCGGGGCGGCTGCCGGTGCGGGTTTCTCGGGCGCAGGAGCAGGTTCCGGCTCCTGAATATCCGGGTCGACTTCGGTTGCATCGAAAATTGCCTGCAACCGCTCATCATCGGTCATCGGCACTTCTTCGGCGACTTCTTCCTCGACCGGGGCGGCTGCCGGTGCGGCGCTGCCGCCCATAATCGTACCGGTATCGGCAAAATGGTTAAGACGCGCGATCAGATCGGCATCATTGCCATCCGGTTCGGTTTCATTCTGCTCAAGCTCGCTCAGCAGATATTTGATCGTATCAATGGATTCAAGAACAAGCGTCACCGCATCCGGTGTTACAACCAGTTCGCCATCACGGATCTTGCCAAGCACGTTTTCACCGGCATGCGCAACTGCTTCCAGTCGCGGCAAACCAAGAAATCCGCATGTCCCCTTGATGGTATGCACCAGGCGGAAAATATTCGACAGAATATCCGGATCGTTCGGATTCTGCTCCAGTTTGACCAGCTCGACGTCAAGCGTCGAAAGGCTCTCCGAAGTCTCTGTCAGAAATTCACTTAAAAGATCGTCCATAAACCCCCTCCACATCTCCGACAATCATACTGTTTGCCGGAACCGGAACGCCCATCCCCACGACCAGTGCGCGAAACACACGTTCAATCCGTTACTTACGTAGAACCTAGCACACCGTATTACCAGACCCGCATGTGTTTTTTTTAATCATAGATCAATGCAACATTTCCGTCCTCTTGCAAGACTGAAAGCGCACCACCGGTCCGATGCGCAAGATTTCGCAGGAAAAAGCCATGTACGGTCCGGGGATCAAGCTGTTCCGGGGCCACTTCATTTTTCATGACATTTTCCACATCGGGGCGAAACGCGGCACGTTTTCCGGTTGCATTGACCGAAATCCGCCCCCCGGATTCGCAGGTAACAACAATATCCCCACCAAACGGCAAAGCTTCACGGGCCAACATCACCATATTGAGCACAAGCCTTCCATGAGCTGGATCAATTCCAATTCCAGTTTGATCCCACAGAAGGGTCACCTTGCCTTCGGCCTCGAAACTCTGAGCAACCGCATCGCGCATGGATTTTGTGTCAACACTGTTGCCGGCGCGCCCGAATGCCAGACGGAACAATTGCAACCGGCGCGCGGCCTCAAGCCCGCTTTTGCGCATCAGCGCAAGTGCCTCGTCATCGGCAACACCGGCCTCACCCATCAGTTCGGCACCGGCATTCACAGCCCCCACAGGCCCGACAAGGTCGTGGCAAATGCGCGAACTGATCAGCTCGATCAGGATCAGTTCCACTGCTCTGTCCTGTTCCATGTAACGGGTATCTCCAAGAATTCTGTTCAACAGGTCCGCACTGCTTCCCCAAAACAATACGTGGCTCACATCTGGCCGCCCGGTCGATATTTGGGACATGATCGAATCACGGTCGGTGTAAACCGCGCCCAGATTGCAGCCTGATGTGTTAAAACCTTCTTTAACCTGCGGATTTTTGCCGCATTTGCAGACCGGCAAATTTTGCCCATCATCGACGGGCCTCAAAAGATGTGACTGTCATCATTGCGCATTATTTGTTCCGGGCCTATTGCCTGACTATATTAAAAAGACCAACATCAGACAAAAGAGCTTGATCATGGATTTTCTGCTCACACCTGGCACCATTGTCCGCCATCCTGGCCAGCCCGACTGGGGCCTTGGTCGCATTCAGGCGGTAGACGGCGACAGGATCGCCGTAAATTTCGAAGAAGCCGGACGCCAGATCATCCGCCCACGTCATGTCGTGCTTGAAATTGTCGAGGCTGCCGTCGGCTATGAATAACCGCCTGCGATGGCACGGAACTTGCTGAAATGAAAAGATTGAATAATTCGGCGTCTTGACGGAATTTGATACGCAAGATCGCATCCATCGGCTACCGGGCGAATCAATCCGGTGATCTGATTTAAATGATAACAAGGTCGGAACGGGTAAATGATTGCAATCGTCAAACCACCGCGGGACAGCTTCAAACAGCGTCACCACTCCGCCGCATTCGCCGTACTCGAACAATTTGCCGCCGGCCTCATCGAACAGGCCAAGGCGCATGGCGGCACCATCAGCGCCGAACAGATTTCAAGCGCGCTGGAAACATTGCGCGGGCAGAATAAGCTGTTTGACGCAGCATGGATGACGCTTGAAGCCGATCTTGATACCGTCAAGACCCGCCAGAATGCCGCTGTCCGCCACGATCCGCTGGGCCGCCTTCTGGTCAGCCGTTTTGCCCATCAGCTTGAAGGCCGCGAAGCGGGCGATCTGGAACATGGGGCACTGTCGCGCGAAATCCTGCAACCCTTCTTCAAGGTCATCCGCATGATGGTTGGCATGGATATGCTGCAGGAAATCGATGGCGAAATACAGACCATCATTGAACAGCATGCCGACGAAGAAGATGAATTGCGAGATCCGACAGATTACTGGGATCACCTTGCCGAAGAGCCACAGGTCGCCAATCGGCTTAATCTGGTCTTCTCGCGCATGGCCCTGCATTTCAAGGATTACGAGCGGCGTAAAAACTGGATGATCCAGTTGGTCAATGACAACATGCCGCATGGCGATCATGCATGGACCTTTACCGAGGAACATTGTGTGCGATTGCTGCGCGCCCTGTTCCGCGATGTACGTTCCGCCCTGTCCAAGCCGGAACGTTCGGCCGAACTGGTTGCCAAGCTTGGCAGCGAGAATGTCGAGACGCTACGCAATGTCATGGCATCGCTTGATCGCGACGTCGCGACCCTCCACATCCGCGAAGCCGAAAACTGGGAATAGGCATTCGATAATTCCTGAATTTCCTGACAGATAGAAACACCGCGGCGGATATTTCCCGCGGTTTTTCTGATGTCATCTGACGGAAAGGTGATGATTTCATTACAAATCGGGGTGGCCAAATCAATCCCCCCTGTGCGAAAGTCGAACTTGCGCACTACATAGCGTTTCCAGACCAATAAACAGAAACAAGCGCCGCCGCCATGACCAGACCGCTGATTGACAAATATGGCCGCCATGTATCGTACCTTCGGGTATCGGTGACGGATCGCTGTGACTTCCGCTGCACCTATTGCATGGCCGAAAGCATGATCTTTCTGCCAAAATCCGAAGTCCTGACACTTGAAGAACTCGATCAGCTCTGTTCGGCCTTCATTGCGCGCGGTGTACGCAAACTGCGCTTGACCGGGGGCGAGCCACTGGTGCGCCGTGGCATCATGGACCTGATCAGGGATTTGTCGCGTCATCTTAAATCCGGTGCGCTTGACGAACTTACCATGACGACCAATGGCAGCCAGCTTGCGACCTACGCCGATGATCTGGCACGTCTTGGCGTCAAACGGCTCAACATCTCGCTTGATAGCCTTGATCATCAGAAATTCGCCGAAATCACCCGCCGTGGCCGCCTTGAACAGGTGCTAAGCGGGCTTGAGGCTGCCAAACAGGCAGGACTCAAGATCAAGATCAACACGGTCGCCCTTCGCAATTTCAACGAAGACGAAATTTCCCGTCTTGTCGCCTGGTGCGGCAAGGAAGGCTTTGATCTTTGCCTGATTGAAACCATGCCGCTTGGCGATATTGACGGGGATCGCACAGATCAATATCTGCCGCTGACCGCCGTTCGTGAACGGCTGGAACAGGAATATACTCTGATCCCGTCCGAATATGTCACCCCCGGCCCGGCGCGCTATGTCACGGTGGCCGAAACCGGCGGGCGTCTTGGTTTCATAACACCGCTTACCCATAATTTCTGTGAGGGCTGCAACCGCGTGCGCGTGACCTGTACCGGTACGCTTTACATGTGCCTTGGTCAGGAAGACCACGTTGATCTGCGCGCGGCCCTCCGCTCGGGCGCGCCCGAAACCCTTGACCGTCTACTTGACGAAGCCATGCTACTGAAACCCAAGGGCCATGATTTCGTCATCGACCGCAAGGGCCAGAAACCCGCAGTCGGTCGCCATATGAGCATGACGGGCGGCTGATCCGAACATCACCCCATTCCAGTTACAGGCATAAAATGAACATTCTGATTGTCGGCGGCGGCATCGCCGGTTTGTCTGCGGCCATTGCCCTGCAAGGCGACGGACATGACATTACGATTGCCGAAACCCTTGATGGCTGGAAACCCACCGGGGCGGGGTTGCACCTGCCCGGCAATGCGGTGACGGCCCTTCGGGACCTTGGCATTGATCAGGATGTTGCCGACAAATCCTGTGCCTTTCCACGACTGGATTATTTCGATCATCGTGACCGGAAACTGTTTGCACTTGAAACCAAACAGCTCGGCTGGCCGACATTTCAGGCCCTGACCCGCAGCGACTTTCACGAAATCCTGTGCGCCAAACTGACAACACCGACCATCCGGTTTGGTCTTTCCGTATCCGACATCAGTAACGCACCCGATCAGGCACAGGTTCGTTTTACTGACGGCACGACCGGTAGCTTTGATCTTGTGATCGGTGCGGACGGGATCAATTCAGCCGTTCGACGCCTGGTTTTTGGCCCGGAACATGTCCCGCAGCCGACCGGTTATATCTGCTGGCGCTGGATCACGGATTATCCCTTCGGCCTGACAGCGCCCAAATTCATCATCGGTCACGGGCAGGTTATTCTGGTGATGCCGGTGGGGGATAGCCGATTTTATATCTATGCCAGCACCTATGATCCGGGCGAAAGAATACACGACTTGCCGACAAGCGAGCTTGCCGCCCATTTTGCCCGGTTTGATGGATCGGTGCGCGATATGCTAGGCACAATCGGAACGGACACGGTCATTCACGAAGGCCGTCTTCAGCAAATGGTCATGCCCGAATGGGTTGCCGGGCGTGTGGCCCTGATCGGGGATGCGGCACATGGCACCCTTCCGACCATGGCACAGGGGGCAACGCAATCGATCAAGGATAGCTTGGCACTGGCCAATGCCTTTCGCGCGCAATCCGATATCACAACCGCGCTTGCCGACTGGCAGGCCGCCCGACTGCCCGAAGCACACTGGGTCCAGCAACAATCCCTGCAACGCATGGGTTTCGCCAAAATCCGCGGCAAGACCGGTGTCTGGTTGCGCAATACCCTTATGCGCAGGATCGGCTCGAAGATTGTTGCATCGGGCTTCCGTCCGCTGATTGACGGCATGGCAGGCAACCGCAAGGACTAGGTGAACGCCTTTCGGACCTGCTCGATTGCCGTCATGCCAACGGCATGGCTTTCCGCCGCCAGCAGATGTGCAGGGCAACGCGCGCAATCCGAACTACCAAACCCGGCAATCGGAATGGAAATGCCCGGCACCATACCCAAAGCAGCACGCAAATCGCATTCACCCCCATCAGGCATGACAAGCATCGCAACCACGTGCCCGGTGCCGTTGGTCAGTTCATCGACATGCCAATGCTGTTTTTTCTCCGTCCGGCAATGACGTTTGACACGGGCCGCAATGCCACCCGGTCCGTTGGCAGAACCGCAATAAAGATAAGTGCCCCGGCGCAGGATGGCCCCGGCGAAGCGTTTGTTCCGTAAAACCAGATCAGCAGAAAGATCAATCACGAGAATGTAGGCTCCGGCAACTTTGGGAAGCTGCCGGAGGGTTTCATCATTTATGTCAGCAACAAGCCGCGTCAAAGTCACAGCAGCAGATCAACCGAAAGACCGGGGCCGCGCGTGCCATTGGCAAGCACGGGTTCCGGTGTGGGAAACCGTCATCTTACGGCTGGCCAGTGCCTTGCGCAGGCGCTTTGCCTGCTGCTTAAGCATTTCCGCCGGATCGCCCGATGCAATTTTCGCAAAATCGGCAAGCTCGACCGGTGTCAGTTCAGGCTTTTCGGGCAGGTTATGAACGGGTTGGGTCATTTTCGTCTCCTGACAGGAGGCCGGGTGTCCGCATTGCCGGTCCGACGTCACAAGAAGACGGGGAACCGATAAAATCGTCTGCATCACTTTACCATGAGCCAAAGCCCCGCGAACGGCCGGTGTGTGCAACCGCGCATTTCGTAGCGCAATGTGCCGCAAAACACAAGCACCACCATATCTTTGACCGCGCGAAGCGCATTACCGCTTGCAGAAATTGACAGCCCCTACAGGGACAACATATACCAGAATTAACAAATATCGCCGGGCACCCGGATGAATGCGCCAAACAGGGCGCAAGGGTATTCGACCAATTATAAGGAATTAGCGCCATGGCCATGGAAGCCCACGAAATCGAAGCGATGATCAAGGAAGCCCTTCCCGATGCACAGGTCCGCATCGAGGACCTTCGCGGTGATGGCGATCATTATGCGGCAATCGTTGTGTCCGAGTCCTTCCGCGGTAAAACCCGCGTGATGCAGCACCAGATGATCTATTCGGCCCTCAAAGGCAAAATGGGCGGTGACCTGCACGCCCTTGCGCTTCAGACTTCCGCACCGGAATAAGTTCCAGCCGCACGGGGCCGCCTTGCGTTTGCCACCATCCTTGCAAGGCCGCCAGAAAATTACGGGCACCGATCAGCTTCGGTGCCCTTGATAATTCCCGACCCAGACCAGAATGACTACCCGTATTCGAACCCGGATCAATATCCGGGTTTCCGCTCCGGTTCAGGCTTGAATATCGTTCCGCCCATCGGGCACCTGCCGTTTGGCCCCACAAAATGACCATGGTTCAATAACGATGTCCTCATCCCAAAAACCGGCTTTGATCGGTGCCGGACCGCTAGCGGGGCTTGGTGCCTTTGTCATCTGGGGCTTTCTGGGCTTCTATTTCAAAATCATCGATTTCGCGAGCCCGTTTGAAATTCTCGCCCATCGCATCCTATGGTCGGCGATCCTGACATTGACACTGGTTTTTGTCCTGAAACGTCGTGCGCGATTGTGGGACCTGCTGTCGTCTAGGCGCACCATGGGACTGTTATTCATAAGCAGCCTGCTGATCGCCGGGAACTGGGTGATCTATATCTGGTCGGTTCATATCGGACATGCGCTTGAAGCCAGCCTTGGCTATTACATCATGCCGCTGATCATGCTGATCCTTGGTCGCATCTTCTTTGGCGAGAAGCTTAATCGCATTCAGATCGTCTCGGTACTGATCTGCTTTGCCGGGGTTCTGAACCTTCTGGTGTTTTTCGGATCACTGCCGTGGATTGCGCTTAGCCTGTCGTTGCTGTTCGGCTTTTATGGCGTCATCCGCAAATTTGTTCCGGCCGATCCGATTGCCGGTCTGTTTGTCGAATGCCTGCTGCTGTCGCCGGTGGCATTTGGCTATCTGGTCTGGCTGAATGCATCGGGCACCATGGCCTTCACCAATCTGGGGATTGGCCATGATGCCCTGCTGGTGTCGCTGGGCGCTGTCACAACCATTCCGCTGGTGCTGTTTGCCTTTGCTGCCCGGAACATGAAATTTTCCGCGCTTGGCCTGATGCAGTATCTGAATCCGACGATCCAGTTCTTTGTTGCGGTTCTCTTGCTCGGCGAAACTTTTACCCAGGCGCATATGATAACTTACGCGCTGGTCTGGATCGGACTTGGCATTTTCACCTGGGATAATTTGCGGACTGCACGGCAATTACGCCGCAAGAGTTGACAGAACCGCCCCTTCCAGCCATATCTTCGGCCATAAAACCATAACCTGAAATATCGCGGCAGAGAGATCGCCGCCTTTGCAGCCAAGGACAACCAACATGACCGACAATCCGGTTTTTGATCGCATCCAGAAAGACATCAACGATAACGACGTCGTTCTGTTCATGAAGGGCACCTCGATGTTCCCGCAATGCGGTTTCTCGGCCGCAGTCGTTCAGGTCCTTGCCGAACTCGGCGCGCCTTTCAAGGACATCAACGTTCTGGTCGACCCGGCAATCCGTCAGGGCATCAAGGACTTCTCGAACTGGCCGACCATTCCGCAGCTTTACGTCAAAGGCGAATTCGTTGGCGGTTGCGACATCGTTCGTGAAATGTATGCCTCGGGCGAACTGGCCCAGCACCTCAAAGACAAGGGCGTTGCTGTCGCTGCCTGATCAAGGCGGATGACGCAAACCCGAACCGGTCTGACACCCGATGATTTAAAACGCGCCGCGCAGATGCCCGGCGCGTTTTTTATTGCCTCAATCCCTGCATGCATATGGGTCGATGCTGTAAAACCATTCCTTAACACCCCTGTTTGGCTGTACCATGCTTGCAAAAAGGAATTCGTTTTTACGAACAGGGCTTTGGGCGGGACATTATGAAAATCACAACAAAGATCCTGATGTGTTTCGGCCTCTGGCTGCTTGTGACGGGTATGCCAGACTGGGCACATGCACAGCCTGCCTTGGCTACAATGGCCGCTCAAAACGAAGAACAGACCACGGAAACAACCGATCCGTCCGATGATGCCTTGTCCGATACGGCTGAAACGACCTTCAGCTATTACGACTTCCTTGATTCCGGGGTGGCGCGAACCCGCGAACAGATTGCAGATACGATTACCGGCCTTGAAACCTTTCCCGATGAAATGGCACAAACCGGCGATTTTCTGTCATCAGATATCGGCCGCAGGGGGCTGATGCGCCTTGCGCTGTTTACCGTGATCTTTGTCGGTGTCGGATTGATCGTCGAATTTCTGTATCGCCGGGCTGCTGCCCCGCTCTGTAGTTATCTTGAAGCACAACACCCCACCCGATTTTTCGACCGACTGCGTCAGATGGTGCTTTTATCCGTCCTGTCGCTGCTGTCTTTGACGGTCTTTGCCATCGGCTCAATCGGTGCTTTCATGATTTTTGACTGGCCGCCCCTGATGAAGGGAGCGCTTCTGTCGATGCTCGCCGCGTTCTTTGCTCTGCGTCTTGTCATGATCGTGCTGCAATTCCTGTTTGCGCCGCAGGCTGAAGGCCTTCGGATGATCGATGTCGATCCGCAGACCGCAGCGACACTGGCACGTACCATCACCATCGCAAGTGGCGTGTCATTATTTGCCTTTGCACTGGCCGGGGTTTTCCGGCAGTCACCGGCAATGGTCCATGGCGACATCATTCTTTTTGATATCGCGGTCGTGATCAGTGTTCTGGCGTTTTGCATCGCGACGGTTTCGCTGGCGCGTTATTTCGCCACTCACCGACTCACGGGCACAGTTGAAAAGATTGCCCTGCCCGTATCGCTTGCCCGTTTATGGCCCGTCATTGTTTGCGCCTATCTGGTGGCACTCGGCGCGACGACCATTCTGGCGGCAGACCGTTTCATGAAGTTCCTGCTGGCGATTGGCATTGCCTGCCTGTTTGATGTGATTTTACGCAGCATCATCGAAAGCCAGCATCGCAAAAAATCCAGAATGGCCGAGACCAAAGCAGATGCCATCAATGCCCGCGCCGAAGCAGCGACAATTGAAGCCGGGGAAGAATTCAAACCTGTTCAGCCGGACCTTCCGGTCTTTACCCCGGTTCTGAAACGCGGTGTGCGGTTACTTGCCATCGTCTTTGTTCTTGCCAGTTTCTGGCGTATCTGGGGATTTGATCGACTTGCGCTTGCCGAAGATGCCGGGATCATCGCGCGTGCGCTTGATGCCTCGACCGAGATCATCATGATCCTGCTGATCGCCGATCTGGTCTGGTCCCTGATCAAGGCGTTCCTTGACGAGCGCATGAGCCAAAGCGGCGCGGGCGGCGGACATGGCGACGGCGAAGGGGGCGGCACCGGATTATCGCGGATTGAAACCCTGTTACCGCTTTTGAAAAACTTCGCGCTGACCGTCATCGTCATCATGGTGGTGATGGTGACATTGTCCGCCCTTGGGGTTGATATCGGCCCGCTGATTGCCGGTGCTGGCGTTGTTGGCCTTGCCATCGGCTTTGGCAGTCAGGCGCTCGTACGCGACGTTGTCGCAGGGGTTTTCTTCCTGCTTGATGATGCCTTCCGGCTTGGCGAATATATCGAAGTCGATAATCTGCGCGGACGGGTTGAAAATATCTCGATCCGGTCGATGCAGTTGCGCCATCATCGTGGCCCCCTGCAAACCGTGCCCTTTGGCGCAATCAAATCGATCATCAATCACAGCCGCGACTGGGTGATCGTCAAACTTGAATTCCGTGTGCCGTTTGAAACCGACGTCAACAAGATCAAGAAGCTGGTCAAAAAGCTTTCTGCCGAACTGCTTGAAGATCCGCTGATCGGTGACAGCTTTATCGAACCGCTGAAATCTCAGGGCGTGCGCCGGATGGAAGAATTCAACATGGTGATCGGGCTTAAATATACCGCCAAGCCCGGCGAACAATTCACCATCCGCAAAACCGTCTATCAAAGCGTTCTGGCGATGTTCAAGGAAAACGGCATCCACATGGCATCGCGCAATGTGAAGGTCGATGTGCCTGACGACGCCACACCAGAACAAAAGAAAGAGGCCATTGCTGCCGCCGCCCAACAGGCGTCCGAACAGATCGTTCCGCCAAAAGGATAAGAATTCAAAACCTTTTGCACGATCCAAAATCAAAAGCCCCGCACAGCAAACCGTACCGAGCTTTTTCATACGGGACGACAAAGCAAAACGCCCGCTGTTTCCAGCGGGCGTTTTGTGTTCGTCTTCGCGAAATCCGATAAGGATTAACGCGAGTAGAATTCGACGACCAGGTTCGGCTGCATCTGAACCGGGTACGGAATTTCTGCGAATTTCGGAACGCGAACGAAGGTGCCTTTGAAGGCCTTCGCGTCAACGTCAAGATATTCCGGAACGTCGCGTTCGTTCAGGTTGGCAGCTTCCATAACCATCGGGATTTCGCGCGAAGCCGGTTTGACTTCAACAACGTCGCCTTCTTTAACGAGGTAAGAAGGAATGGTGACTTTCTTGCCGTTGACAAGAATGTGGCCGTGGTTAACGAACTGACGCGCTGCGAACACGGTCGGAACGAATTTCATGCGGTAGATAACAGCATCAAGACGGGTCTCGAGAATACCGACCAGCGTTTCGGAAGTATCGCCCGGACGACGCGATGCTTCTTTGTAGTAACGCAGGAACTGTTTCTCGGAGATGGAACCGTAATAGCCTTTAAGTTGCTGTTTGGCGAACAGCTGGGTGCCGTAATCGGTCGGCTTTTTACGGCGGGTCGCGCCGTGCATGCCCGGTGCATATTCGCGCTTGTTCAGCGGCGATTTTGCACGGCCCCAAAGGTTCACGCCAAGGCGGCGGTCAATCTTATGCTTTGCAGCAATACGTTTCGACATTTTGTAACTCTCTTTTTTAAGATCACTTTATTGTCCCGATAGTTTCCTGTGTCGGTTAACCCAAACAGGAACGGGGACGAAAACACCTGTTTCGCCCCACTTTCTCGGAAGTGAGGCGCAATATAGAGATCAAGACCGCAGAGTCAAACGAAAAGGCACCCGGGTTTCCCAACCCGAGTGCCCCTGATAACCGTTTAGCCGATTTTCAATGCAAAATCAGACGCCTGCCCGAATATCTCGCAGGAATTGCTCGACCTGCTGACGCAAGCTTGCAGCCTGCCCGGTCAGTTCCTCAGCAGCACTTGCAACATCACTTGCAGATTCGCCAACTTTGCCGGTCGATGCCGTCACCTGTCCGATCGTTGACGTAACCTCGGTCGTGCCCTGTGCCGCCTGCCCGACGTTGCGCGCGATTTCTTCGGTCGCCGCCCCCTGCTGTTCAACAGCGGCCGCAATCGTCGATGCGATTTCGCTGATGCGACCGATGGTTTCAGTGATCCCGCCAATCGCCTCGACCGCATCCCGGGTTGCCCCCTGAATACCGCCAATCTGACCGGAAATATCGTCTGTTGCACGCGCGGTCTGACTGGCAAGATTCTTGACCTCATTTGCGACAACCGCAAAGCCCTTGCCAGCATCCCCGGCACGCGCAGCCTCGATTGTCGCATTCAGCGCCAGAAGATTTGTCTGCGACGCAATATCCTGAATCAGGGTTACAACATCGCCGATCTTTTCCGCCGCATCGGCAAGACCACCGATCAACTGGTTTGTTCTGTTGGCTTCTTCTACGGCATTGCCCGCAATTTCGTTTGATTGCGCAACCTGCGACGAAATTTCACGGATCGACGCAGACAGCTCCTCGGTCGCGGAAGCCACAGTCTGTACATTATTGGATGCTTCTTCGGCTGCTGCATTCACCGCTGCGGCCTGTGATCGCGTGTCAACAGCGATCTGGTTCATGACCCCGGAAGACGACGACAAACGATCCGCTGCATTGCTCACCGAGCCGACCACTCCTCCAACAGAACTTTCAAACGAGTCTGCAAGCTCGTTCAACTGGGCACGGCGCCTTTCCTCGGCCACATGATCGGCCTTAAGTTTTTCGGCCTCGGCATTGCGAACACGTACGGCATTCTCCCGAAACACCGCAACGGCCTGTGCCATGCGGCCAAACTCGTTCGAACGATCAGTATAGGGAATCTCGACATCGACATCATTCTGCGCCAGCGCATTCATCCGTTCGGTCATCCGCAACACCGGACGCCCCAACGCACCGCCAAGCCAAAAGGCGATAATCGCAACCGCAAGAACTGCAACAGCCGCGACGACGAGGGCGATATAAAGCTGGTTATTTGCCTCTGCCAGAATAGCTTTCATCGGGATCGCCGTACCCAATGCCCAGTTCGTACCCGTTTTGCCAATCGATATCGGTGTAAAGGTGACATAGTAAGACGCACTATCGGCACCGAGCTTCATTTCACGACCAAAAGCCTCACCTTTGCCAATACTTTCCAGGACCGGTGCCAGTGCCGGATCAATATCGCTGATATTCTGCCCAACCCGATCCTTGGCACTGTGTGCGACAACATAGCCCCCTTCTGAAATCAGGGTAGCCATACCACTCTCGGGCAAGGCAATCTGGTCGATAATGCCCTGCAGCGTTTCAAGCGCCAGATCGACGGTTACGCCACCAATCACCTTACTGCCCGGTTCCCCCTCAAATACCGGCGCACTGATGGTTGTCATTAACACGTCGACATTGTTCACGGGATAGACATAAGGTTCGACAATGGTTTCACGTCGTTCGTCACGGGGAACCAACCACCAATCGCCATCCCCCGGCGTTTCAAACCCGATCAGCGGTTCAAACGCGATCTTGCCCGATGCATCACGATAGAAATAGGGCACAAACCGACCGGCATCATCGCTGCCTGCCACATTGGCGTTGCTGCTATCGGCACCGTCAAAGGCGTTCGGTTCCCACACCGTTCCACTGCCGACAATCCCGGGATGCTGGCGCAGTAATTCGGAAATGATTTCACCGGCAACTTCGCGGTCAGGCTTACCTGCCGCAACCATGCCTTTTAGCGCCGAGGCTGTCGAACGAACGGCTTCCGCCGGAATATTCAATTCCTCCGAAACCGAATTGGCATATCGATAAGCCTGCTCGCGCGCCTGTTCGACTGACACCTTGTGAATGGCATCAAATGACGAAGATTGCGTAACCAGCAAAACCACCGCAACTGCAGAAAACGCAAGTGCCGCCATCGAAATCAGCAGCTGAACCTTGACCGAAAGATTTAGAAATCCCTTCATACCCACCCCAATGCTCAAACATTTGAGAAACCTCTGAACCCCCGTCCGGGTGACCCATCTCTTATAAGATTGTGTTATGAACCCCAGACTCAAGGATAGGTCGGGAAAACAGGCGATGTCACGGATAATTTTGTAACTACAATTACAAATCGCCTTACATTATTACAATTGTCTAAAAAAATTCACACAGAGCCGGTCGCGGCTCACGGGGCAGCACCAAGCTGCCGGCTGAATATTGAAAGTACCCCAAACAACAACACCCGCCAAAATCGGCGGGTGTTGTGTACCAATCTGCGCAGAAGCAGACATGCAGCTATGGCTTGTGCTTACCGCCCCGCATCGCGACGATCATGCCGCGAAGTGTCTGAACTTCCTGGTGGGTCAGGTTGGCGCGGTTGAAAATATTGCGGATATTGCGTGCCATATTCGGGCGTTTTGCCTCGACCCGGAAGAAACCGGAATTATCCAGTTCCGCCTCGAGATGTTCGAACAAACGATCCAACTCGTCCCGGGTTGCCGGGAAGGTATCGTTCATCATCATCTGGTAATCGGGCACATCGACACCGGCCTGCCACCATTCATACCCGATCAGCAGCACAGCCTGCGCAAGGTTAAGCGATGTGAAGCCCGGGTTCAGCGGCACGGTCACGACCGCATCGGCCATCGAAATATGTTCGTTGCGCACACCGGTGCGTTCCGGCCCGAACATCACGCCGACCTTTTCCCCCTGCGCGACATTGGCGCGCATTTCAGGTGCCAGTCCCTTTGGGGTAAAAACCGGCTTGATCGCGTCGCGCGTCCGCGCGGTCGTCACATAAACCCGGTTCAGATCCGCCAGCGCGTCTTCTTCGCGCTCGAACACCTTGGTATTGTCGATGACAATATCGGCACCCGATGCATTGGCCGTCGCCCGTTCATTGGGCCAGCCATCACGCGGCCGCACAAGGCGCAAGTCAACCAAACCGCAATTGAGCATGGCGCGCGCCGCCTTGCCGATATTGTCGCCAAGCTGCGGTTCGATCAGGATGATGACAGGCGGATTGGCGATACCGCCGGTTTCGGGTCTTGCGCCATCCGGCATAGCCGCGTCTGCGACGTCGCTCATCGCTTGAATTCTCCGGTCTTTGCATGGGGTAAAGTGCGGGCATGCCCGTCAATATTGGCGTTTCTTTACCAAAAGCCAATGCACGATGCCAGCACACATTACACGCACGGAAGATGCATTATTTTTGATCATATTTATTTTTATGGTCATTTTTTAATCAAAATTTGTGCACTGCATATACGCATTTCGCGCAACAGGCAGCGTCACGAACATCAGCATTATCCTTTATTTCCATAGCATTACCAACATCCAAAGACGTATTTCAGGTGACTGGCATATGCATTGCTTCTGTTTGAGTGTGCAGCGCGCCTAGGGTTCCGGTTCCGAAAGGAATGCTGGTCCAAGAGGCGCAAACCGGTCAACGTTTCATAGGCCGGTGACACGGCGGGCCAAAATCCCGGGAGACAACTGCACAGGTTTGTCGCGCACAAGCCTTCTCCCGGTTTGTGTGCAAGAGCCTTTCTTGAATTGACTGATCCGAAGTGATCCGCAAAACAAGCAGGAGCGCACACATGTTAAAGACGTTTTTCAAAACACTTTCGTTTGCCGCCGTCCTTTCTGCCTCTTTGGCCTCCCTACCCGCCCACGCTGAACAAAAGTCCGATTTCAAAGTCTGCTGGTCGATCTATGTCGGTTGGATGCCGTGGGGGTATCTGCAAGATAGCGGCATCATGAAAAAATGGGCCGACAAATACGACATCTCGGTCGATATCGTGCAGATCAACGATTACGTTGAATCGATCAACCAATACACCGCTGGCGAATATGACGGCTGCTCAATGACCAATATGGACGCGCTTTCGATCCCGGCCGGTGGCGGGATTGATACCACCGCCCTGATTGTTGGCGATTATTCCAACGGCAATGACGGCATCATCCTGAAAAACGCAACTGACCTTGCCGCCATCAAGGGGCAAAACGTCAATCTGGTTGAACTTTCCGTTTCCCATTACCTGCTGGCGCGTGCGCTTGAAAAGGTCGGCCTGTCCGAACAGGACGTCACGGTCGTGAATACATCCGACGCCGACATGATCGCGACCTATGCCACCGACGATGTGACATCGGTGGTGACATGGAACCCGCTTCTGTCGGAAATTGCCGCCAACGATAACGCGACACTCGTCTTTGATAGTGCGGGTATCCCCGGCGAAATCATCGATATCATGATGGTCAACACCGAAACCCTTGCCGACAATCCAGCATTCGGCAAGGCACTGGTTGGCGCATGGTATGAATTGATGGGCATCATGGCATCCGACACCGACGAAGGCATTGCCGCGCGAACTGCCATGGCCGAAGCATCAGGCACCGATCTTGCCGGATACGATGCCCAGCTTGCCAGCACGGCGATGTTCTTTACCCCGGACAAGGCCGTTGAATTCACCAAATCAGCCGAGCTTCCCGAAACCATGAAATTCGTCGCCGAATTCCTGTTCGACAAGGGCATCCTTGGTGAAGGCGCACCAAGCCCGGAATTCGTCGGCGTCAGCTTCCCGGATGGCAGCATCTATGGCGATAGCGCCAATGTGAAGCTGAAATTTGACACGACCTATATGGAGATGGCCGCCAAGGGCGAGCTTTGAAACCGTGTATTAGCCACGCCACCAAGCGCTTCGCTGATTAACTCTGTCGGCCATCCGGCCTTGTAACATTCGTTGCACCAGTTGCATCAGGTTCGGATGGCCGACCTTTCAGATTTTTACCCGTCTTGACCACTGCCCCGTTTTTGCAATTGCAAGGTGACGGCCATGCGTATCATCAATCGCACCCTTTCCCGGCGCGCAGCCATATTGCTGGGCTCGATCCCGTTTGCGCTTTTGATCGGGGCCTATGCCATCGCAAGCCATCTGCGCCGGATCGATAATCCGGCCGACAAGCTTTTGCCGTCGCTTGGCAGCATGGGGGATGCGATCTGGCGCATGGGGTTCGAGGCCGACAAACGGTCGGGCGATTACCTTCTGTGGCTTGATACGATCGATAGCCTGTCGCGCCTTGCGGTCGGCATTTTCATTTCCACCCTGCTTGCCATCGGGCTTGGCATTTCCATCGGCTTCATTCCGCATATCAGGCGCGGTCTGGCACCCTTTGTCGCCACCCTGTCCCTGATCCCTCCAATCACCATCCTGCCGATCCTGTTCATCATTTTCGGATTGGGCGAGACTTCCAAGGTAATGCTGATCGCGATTGGCACCGCCCCGGTCATGATCAGGACCATCGCGCAGGCGGTGATGGATATCCCGCGCGAACTGATCATCAAGGCCGAAACGCTGGGCGCCTCGACCTGGCAAATGATCTCGCGTGTGGTTTTGCCGCAAGTCATGCCAAAACTGATCACCGCCATCCGGCTTGGCCTTGTCCCGGCATGGATTTTTCTGATTTCGGCCGAGGCCATCGCATCAACCAGCGGCCTTGGCTATCGCATCTTTCTGGTGCGTCGTTACCTCGCGATGGATGTAATCCTGCCTTATGTCGCCTGGATCACGCTTCTGGCCTTTATTCTTGACCGGTTGCTGTTGATGGCATCGCGCAAGGCTTTCCCTTGGAACCACCTTTCGGGGGATAGCCTGTGATGCGCGACCCGAAATTCATGATCCGCAACCTGACCAAGTCTTACGGCGAATATCCGGTACTTGAACGCATCAATCTGGATATCGAAGCCGGGGCGTTTTGCACGCTGGTCGGGGCATCGGGCTGTGGCAAATCGACCTTTTTACGCATGCTGCTGTCCCAGGAAATGCCAAGCAGCGGCGATATCCTGATGGATGGCGCACCACTGCCGCAACAACCCACCCCTGATCGCGGCATTGTCTTTCAACGCTATTCGGTTTTTCCGCATCTGACCGTTGCTGAAAACCTGATCATCGGCGCGGAATTTGCCGCCCGCAAACTGACCGGGCGCCTGTTTGGCCGCGCGCGCAAAAAGGCCCGCGATGATGTTGCCGAACTGCTTGAAACCATCGGCCTGTCACCAGCGGCCAACAAATATCCAAGTCAGCTTTCGGGCGGCATGCAGCAACGCCTTGCCATTGCTCAGGCCCTGACAATGAAACCCAGCGTGCTGTTGCTGGACGAGCCATTTGGCGCGCTTGATCCGGGTATTCGCAATGACATGCATGAATTGCTGCTGGACCTCTGGAAGGCGCATGACATGACGATCTTCATGGTCACGCACGACATCCACGAGGCCTTCAAACTCGGCAGCCGGATGCTGGTATTTGACAAGCTGCGCGATGATCCGCACGCGCCAGAGGCCTATGGCGCGACCATCACATACGACCTGCCGATTGACCTGCCTGCCGCACCGCTTCCCGGTGCCAATGGCGAAACCGATGAAACCGACGGCATGAATTTCTCGGCCGCCCTGATGGCGACCGCGCCGGTTCCCTGATTTCAAACCCGAAAGCCAACCCAACAAAGACTGACGCAACCCAAAGGAAACAACCATGCGCGATTTCTTTGCCCCCCAAAATGTCCGCCGACATCGCGTGGCCGGAACATTGCCCGCCCCCGCCACAACCCGTCACCACCACCCGAATTTCGACAAGCTGCAATTGCGTGGTTGGAAATCGGCGGAAAAAGAAGCCCTGCTGCCATCAGCCGCTTGGGAAAAGGAAAAGCAGTGGGCGCTTCGCATGGGTTTGACCGGGTCCGATTGCCTGACAGATAAATCAATTCCGACCTTTGCCCGGGGCGAACTGCCCCATTATGCCGGGATCAACACGTTTCTGAAGGCACCCTATATCGAAGACGTCACCAAGGTCGGTGCCTACGACGCGGCGGTCATCGGCATCCCGTTTGATGGCGGAACCACATACCGCCCCGGTACGCGTTTCGGCCCGCAGGGGGTTCGCAAAATATCCGCCCTTTACACGCCCTATAACTATGAAATGGGGGTCGATCTTCGCGAACAGATGACGCTTTGCGATGTAGGTGATGTTTTCACCATCCCGGCCAATATCGAAAAGACCTTTGATCAGATTACGCGCGCCGTCAGCCACGTTGCATCCAGCGGCGCACTTCCGATCATGATCGGCGGCGATCATTCCATCGGCTTCCCGTGCGTGCGTGGCATTGCGCAATGCACATCCAAACGTATCGGCATCGTGCATTTCGACCGCCATATCGACATTCAGGAAAAAGACCTTGATGAACGCATGCACACCACGCCGTGGTTCCATGCCACCGATCTGGTAAATGTTCCAGCGGTGAACCTTGTGCAGGTCGGCATTGGCGGCTGGCAGGTGCCGCGCGAAGGGGTCGAAGTTGCACGCAATCGCAATACCAACATCTTCACCATGCGCGATGTCGAGGAACTTGGACTGGCCGAAACCGCCGCGCGCGCGCTTGAACTGGCATGGAAGGATGCGGATGCTGTCTATATCTCGTTTGATATCGACAGTGTCGATTGCGGTTTCGTTCCGGGCACCGGCTGGCCCGAACCTGGCGGTTTCCTGCCGCGCGAGGCATTGGAGCTTGTATCGCTTGTCGCGGCAGAGGGAATTTGCGGCCTTGAAGTCGTTGAAGTTTCGCCGCCCTATGATTGCTCGGACATTACCGCCCTGCTGGCAACGCGCGTGATTGTCGATGTGCTGGGTACACTGGTGTCACATGGCAAAATGGGATCGCATCGCGGCATCATCGACAAACCGGTCACCATCCCCGCCGGCCCGGACGTGGAGTAACCAGATGCCCCATGATCATCACGATAACGGCCACAACCATTCTCACGGACCGGGGCATAATCACGCCCCGGACCACGATCACCTGCATTCCCATGTCCACGGCCAAAGCGACGCCGATCATGCCGAGGAATTACAGGTCCTGTCCTCAAGCTTCGTCGAAGGCTTCCGCAAAGCCGATGACAAGGCAAGCTACCTTCGCCTTGCCGATATCCCGTTTCAAAAGATCGGCAAGGATGGCCTGACCATGCATCTGGTCGATGCCAAAATCACAACCAACTGGCAAATCGGCACCGCCTGCCCGGCCTTTGCTACCCGCGAACTGGCCTATCTGCCGTTCCCCGGCAGCATGATCAAGGAACGCGAAACCATGACATTCACCTATGTGTCGATGACCGAACGGGCCGATATCGACCTGCTAAGCTTCATGGCCGCACGCTTTGGGCATGGGCACAAACATGGACACGATCATCACGATCAAAGTCATGACCACCCGCATCACCGTCATAGCTAAACGTCAAAGGGCGCGGATCAAAACGCGCCCTTTGCCATTTTATCGCCTGAACCAACCGTCACGCATGCTGGCTGCGCACACCGGACTTGAACAGTTTATAGGTGATCGAATCCCGAAGCGCGTTGTAGGACGCCTCGATAATGTTGGTGGAAACCCCCACCGTTGACCAACTATTGCCATCCGCATCGCGGCTTTCGATCATGACGCGGGTGACCGCGCGCGTACCATCGCCACGCGTTATGATGCGGACCTTATAGTCGATCAGTTCGATCTGCTGCACGGCTTCGACATATTCCGGCACGGTCAGAAGCACCTTGCGCAATGCGGCATCAAGCGCGTTGACCGGACCGTTGCCCTCGGCCACGGACATGAACTGTCCATCACCGACCACAACCTTGACAGTGGCCTCGGACATGGTGATGACCTGTTCGTCCTGCTCATCCACCCAGCGGCGTTCGTCAATCACGCGGAAGGATGTCACACGGAAATAACGGTCAAGTTCTCCCAGTGCCTTGCGCGCCAGAAGTTCAAAACTGGCCTCGGCACCGTCATAGGCATAACCATCAAATTCGCGCTGCTTGACCGCTTCGACAAGCTTGCCGACCGCATCGGATTTTGGATCGACCTCAACCCCGATTTCTCGGAACCGGGCCAGAATATTTGAACGCCCCGCCTGATCCGAAACAAGGATATGACGCTGGTTTCCTACAAGCTCCGGCTCGATATGCTCGTAACAGGCCGGGTTCTTTTCCACGGCTGAAACATGCAACCCACCCTTGTGCGCAAAGGCGCTATCCCCGACATAGGCCGCTTGGCGGGTCGGTTCGCGGTTAAGGCGTTCATCAAGAATGTGCGAAATACGGCGCAGATGGGTCAGTTGTTCATGCGAAATGCCGACGTCATATCCCATCTTCAGCATCAGGGTCGGGATGATCGAAATCAGGTTGGCATTGCCGCACCGCTCGCCCAGACCATTCAACGTACCCTGCACCTGGCGCACACCGGCCCGGACCGCCGCCAACGAGTTCGCCACCGCATTCTCGGTGTCGTTATGGCAGTGAATACCGACATTTCCGCCCGGAACATGGGAACAAACATCGGTGACAATGTCGAAAATCTCGTCGGGCAGGGTGCCGCCATTGGTATCGCAAAGGACAACCCAGCGCGCACCGGCCTCATAGGCGGCGTTGATCGCGGCAAGGGCATAATCGCGATTGGCCTTGTAACCGTCAAAGAAATGCTCGGCATCGAACATGACCTCGGAAACCTGGCTTTTGAGATGTGCGATGGATTCCGAAATCATCGCAAGGTTCTCCGAAAGCTCGATCCCGAGCGCCTCGGTCACCTGAAAATCCCAGCTTTTTCCGACCATGCAAACAATTGGCGCGCTTTGGGCCAACGTTGTCAGCCCCGGATCATTGGATGCCGAACGCCCTGCGCGCCGTGTCATGCCAAAGGCGGTCAGTTTCGAATTTTTAAGTTTCGGCGGATTGGCAAAGAATGCGTCATCGGTGGGGTTTGCGCCTGGCCAGCCGCCTTCAATATAGTCAATCGACAGCTCGTCCAGCGCCTTGGCAATTGCGGTTTTGTCCGCTGCCGAAAAATCCACGCCCTGGGTCTGCTGCCCGTCGCGCAAGGTACTGTCGTATAGATAGACGCGCTTGTCTGACATATTCATTCCAAAACTGATCGATCTTGTCTTGTTCCGGCGGTTGCCGGGCGGTCTGGCAAATTGCCGCAAAACCGTCATTTACGCAACCGCATTACAAGACATGCCAATTATGCGCTGCTTTTTGCCCGAAATCGCGTAATTACCCACCTTTAGGATAGCAAACCTGTCCCCCTGAATGGTTGTAAAGGTATGGTAGTAGTGATTAACTCTACCATACATTGTGAGGCGACCGGGAATACACCCCCCATTTCTTCGGGCTTCACATGGATGGGGACACCAAAATGGCACTAAAAGCCGCCGAAGATTTTGACGTTATGCTGCTTGCGGGTCTGACATGGCACCGTGCAGGCAAAAACAGCTGGACGGCGTCTGACCGTTTCGCCGCCTATACGATTTTTCTCGAACCTGATGACCGGTGGTACGGTCAATGGGAACGCGACGGCGAGAAAATGGCGGCTGACTGGTCCTGTCCCACTCTTGAAACCTTTGCCGAATATATGGTCGACAACGCCCGTCGCCAGAATATCGAAGGCATGGATTGAAATTCGCACCCTGTTGGCCGCGCTGCCATCAGAAGCGTCCCACGTGCACACCCCGAAACTCGGATTAGATCGTTGATCGACCTCCCCCCGCCGAGTTGTTGCACATATGACGGCCTGTCTCCCCCGGACAGGCCGTTTCTTTTGCCGCCCTGCATATCTGTCCTTGCGTTTGGCTCCATAGCGCTTATGTCTGGGCCATCCAGATATTCATAAGACAAGGCACAATTCATGAGCAACGGCATCCCGATGCAGATCGATATCGTCTCCGACGTTGTCTGCCCCTGGTGCATCATCGGCTATAAAAACCTTGAACAGGCGATGGAACGCCTTGACGGTCAGGTCGACATCAAGCTGCGCTGGCACCCGTTTGAACTGAATCCGGATATGGGTCCGGAAGGGCAGAACCTGTCAGAACATATCAAGGAAAAATACGGTCTGACCCCGGATCAAAGTGCGGAAAACCGCGACCGTATTTCGATGATGGGCGAGAATGTCGGCTTTGACATCCGCTTTAGCTCCGACAGCCGCATCTACAATACCTTTGATGCGCACCGGATGCTCTATTGGGCGGGCAAAGAAGGCAAACAGACCGAACTGAAACTGGCCCTGTTCCGCGCCTATTTTCAGGAGGGCGAAAACCCCGGCGAACACGGTGTTCTTAAACGCGCCGCCGAGGAAGTTGGCCTTTCACCGGAAAAGGCAGACGAAATTCTTGGCAGCGATATGTTCGCCAAGGAAGTCCGCGCCGAAGAAGAAGAATTCCGCAATGCCGGTATTTCATCGGTTCCAACCTATGTCGTGAACGGTAAATACGCCATTTCCGGCGGCCATCCGCCCGAGGTTTTCGAACAGGCCTTGTCCGAAATCGCCCGTCAGGTCGAGGTTGCCGACGACGAAGTCATTTTTGACGACTGATACCGTCATCGGATATGATCATCCAAAGTCCCGGTTGCCTCTAGCACCGGGGCTTTTGCATTCTCGACAGAACTACAACCGGGGCGTACAGTTTTCATGCCGCCACCACGGCATGTTTGCCACCATGTTTGACAAAGGATCGCCCTATGATCGACTTTGCCGATATCGCCCCTTATCTGCCGGGAATATTTCTGGCCTACGCGGCCCTTCTGATGGGCCTGATCAGCCCCGGCCCTGCCTTGCTGGGTCTGATGGGGGTCTCACTTGAACGCGGGCGCCGTGCCGGTCATTGCTTTGCCATCGGGATCGGGGCCGGATCGCTTTGCATTGGCATTCTGACCCTGACCGGCCTTTCTGCCCTTCTGGCAAGCTGGGCTGATGCCATGACCGTCATTCGTATTGCCGGCGGGATTTATCTTTTGTGGATGGCTTTCAAAGCCTTTCGTTCTGCATTCCGCCCTGTGCAACCGGCCAGTGATGCCATTGCGCGCGACGATAAAGCCATCTCGTCGGTTGGGTATTTCGGCCGGGGACTCGGTCTTCACCTGACCAATCCCAAGGCAATCCTGACATGGATTGCCATCATCTCCATCGGCTTTGCCGATGGCACACCGATTTGGGTGGGCTGGGTGATCGTAATCGGCTGCGGCACGATTTCAACACTTGTGCATTTCGCCTATGCCACCGCCTTTTCGACCGCACCGGCCATTTCGCTTTATCGCCGCGCGGCGCGCTGGATCAATGGTTTGCTTGGCGTGTTCTTTGCCGCGGTTGGCATTCGCCTGCTTGCCGGGCGCTAGTGATCCGCGCCAGCATCAAGCAATGACCGGCGGGTGACACCGTTCTTCTGATCCATCCAGCCAGCAAGCACTGCCAGCCAAACCGCAATCAATGGCAGCAGCGCGATATCCTGATCCATCACCCACAATGTGCCGCTCGCCAGTACACACCACGCCATCGGCACAGGCAATAAAATCCAGCGCCACGACCCGCGCGCCAGCAGGATAAAGCCAAGCGTCCCGATGGCCGTCGGATCGGCAGCACTGCCAAACAGTTCCGCCTGTATCAGGTCGCGTCCTTCGATCAAGCCGACAAAGGGATAGACGAAAATCGCAATCGCGATCATCACTACCCCGGCAATGCAGGAAAAATCACCGCGCCAGCCAAACCGCAAAGGCATCCGGCGCGCGGCAAACATCACCATCAACAATGCCTCGGTAATAAAGGCCGGAATGGAATACGGGATTAGCCAGTTGATCGGCTGGTAATAATACCAAAGGAAACCTGCACTCACCCAGCCCCAGATCATCGCCAGCAGAACAAGCGCCACCCGGTTGCCGCGATTGCCATGCCGGATGGAAAGACCAAATGTTATCATCCCCGCGACCAGTGCGGCACTCACAGCCAGCCACCACGTGGTATTCAGCGTTTCAAACAGCCGGTAATAAACGCGCGGCGAAAACAGCAGAAAATCTGCCAGACTGTAGCTCCACCATTCGCTCATCACAGGACCCCGATCACGGCAGCAATACGTTGGCGCATGTCGTCATCGGGCATCGGGCCGGTGGCCGCCTGCATGTTTTCCATGGCGTGCATCGGTTGCGTGGTTGCCGGGATCGGGCAGGTTACCGCCGGGTGAGATATCAGATATTTCAGGATCAGCTGCGCCCAGCTTTTTGCTGCGATCTCGACGGCAAAATCGGGAAGCTTTTCACCTTCTAAGCGGTCAATCAGACTGCCACCGCGAAACGGTCGATTGACGATCACGGCAATGCCGCGTTCCTCGGCCAGCGGTAAAAGGTAATCCTCGACCTTGCGATCCGCCGGGTTATAGGTGACCTGTACGAAATCAAGCGGCGTGTTTTTCATCAACGCCATCAAATCATCGGTCCGCCTGCCATGCGATGTCGTCACCCCGACATAACGCAGCCGTCCGGCATCCTTCATATCAAACAGAAGCGGCAGGTTGTCGTTGATCCCCACCAGATTATGAACCTGCAACAGGTCAAATTTTTCGATGTTCCAGTGCTCGGATGTTTGCGCGATCTGTTCGGCACCATCATCTGAAGTCCAGACCTTGTCGGTGGAAAATACCCGGTCGCGCGCGCCCAGTTTATCAAGCCCGTAACCGATCACCTCCTGGGATGATCCATACATCGGCGAGCTGTCGATCATGCGTCCGCCCCCGTCAAAAAACGCCTGCATGACATTGGCGCACTGATCGCGCAAAACCGGATCATTCCCGACATTAAACGTGATCCAGCTGCCCAGACCGACCGCCGGGATCATTTCACCACTGGACGGGATCGGCTTTTTGATCACATCGGGGATCTTGCGATTATCAAGCGTTTGCGCCCAAAGCGGCTTGATCGCGCCAAGGCCCGCTGTTGCGCCAATCGCCGTCGCACCGCGCAGGAAATTTCGCCGACCCAGAAAAAACATCGCAATCCCAACATTGTCGTTTCAAACCGGTCACAGCTTAGAAGGTGGTCAGATTACCCTGCGGACGCAACCGCAAGCTGTTGCACAAACTGGCAAAAAATTCGCGCTTGACCTAGAGTACACTCCAGCAGCTAGCCTTTTGAAAGTTCCCCAAGCTGAAAGGTGACCGACATGATGATTGGTGAAGTCTCGGCCAAAAGCGGTCTGCCCATTCATACGCTGCGCTATTACGAAAAAATCGGTCTGATACCCAAACCGTCACGCGATGCGGGTGGCCGACGCTATTATGACCCGGAAATCCTTGACTGGCTGACTTTCATTTCACGCCTCAAGGATCTTGGCATGCCGATCCGTGATCGGGTGCGGTTTGCCCGTCTGCGCAGCGAGGGCGAACAGACGGTTGGTGAACGACGCGAACTTCTCGAAATCTATCGGACCGGATTGGCCCAAAAAATCGCCGAGCTGACCGAAACCCTCGAAGTGCTTGATTACAAGATCGCCAATTACGACGAAATCGGCCGCAAGAAAACGGCCTGACCCCACAACAAACCTCGCAGGAGCCCCTTATGGCTGAACAGAAAAGCGCGCTCGATGCCGGGCGCGATGTTGTCGCACGTCTGAACCCACCGCTTGAAAGCGCCTTGGCCGAAAAATACGACACCCTGGTGCCGGGTTTTGCCGAAAGCCTCGTTGAATGGGCCTACGGCCGCCATTACGCGCGGCCCAACCTTGATCTGAAAACCCGTCAGCTTTGCACGATTTCCGCCCTAACGGTTCTGGGTGGGCAAACCGCACCGCAGCTTAAGGTCAATATCAGACACAGCCTTGCCGCCGGGGCGACGCGCGAAGAAATCATCGAAGCCATCTGGCAAATGGCGGTTTATGGCGGCCTTCCTGCCGCGATCAATGGCCTGAATGCCGCACAGGAACTGTTTGACGAACTGGACGCCACCGCCGCCTGAAACAAAAAGGCACCGCAGGTCTCCCGGCGGTGCCTTTTCCAATTCAAATCCGACGGATCAAACGCGCTTCCAGCTTGTACCTTCCTTGAAGTCTTCAAGCAGGATACCACGCGCCAAAAGATCATTTCGGATCTGATCGGCGGTGGCAAAGTCCCGGTTTTTCTTCGCTTCGGCACGCTGCTGGATCAGGCTGTCAATCTCGGCGGCCTCGTCCTCATCGGCAGAACCGGTGAACCAGGCTTCCGGATCATTTTCAAGAATACCCAGCAACGTTGCCGCCGCCAGAACACGGCCCTTGGCCTCGGCCTTGTCGTATTTCCTGGTCGCCTTGTTCAGTTCGGTCACCAGTTCATGGAATTCCGCAATCGCCAGCGGCGTATTAAGATCATCACACAGCGCATTCAGGACCGATTCCGGCACCGGCGTGTTTTCCGGTTCGATATCGGTGGTCTGACGAAGGGCGGTATAGAACCGATCCAGCGCCTCTTTGGCCTGACGCAGGTTTTCTTCGGTCCAGTTGATCGGCTGGTGATAGTGGGTTCCCAGCATCGCAAGCCGGATCGCCTCGCCCGGCCAGCTTTCGAGCAATTCATGCACGGTGACAAAGTTGCCAAGCGACTTGGACATCTTTTCACCTTCGACCATCAGATGGCCGTTATGCATCCAGTATTTGGCGTAGCTGGAACCCTTGTTCGCGCAGCAGCTTTGCGCGATTTCGTTTTCATGGTGCGGGAAGACCAGATCCGATCCGCCGCCATGAATATCGAAATTCTCGCCCAGATAGCGCGTCGACATGGCAGAGCATTCAATATGCCAACCCGGACGTCCGCGACCCCATGGGCTTTCCCAGCCCGGCGTTTCGTCATCGGACGGCTTCCACAGAACGAAGTCCGCTGGGTCCTTTTTATAGGGGGCGACTTCAACCCGCGCACCAGCGATCATTTCCTTGCGGTCGCGACGCGACAGTTTGCCGTATTCTTCATACTGGCCGACGGAAAACAGCACATGCCCCTCGGCGGCATAGGCAAAGCCCTGTTCGATCAGGCTTTCGCACATCGCGATCATTTCGGCGATATGTTCGGTCGCGCGCGGTTCGATATCGGGCTTGGCAGCATTAAGCGCACCCATATCCTCCAGATAGGCCTGATGGGTGCGTTTGGTGATTTCCGAAATCGGCTCGCCACTTTGCCGCGCGCGTTCGTTGATCTTGTCATCAACGTCGGTGACGTTGCGCACATAGGTCACGTTTGGATAGATATGACGCAATACACGCACCAGCGTATCAAACACCACAACAGGCCGTGCATTGCCGACATGGGCATAGTCATAAACCGTCGGGCCGCAGACATAAAGCCGGACATGGCTTGCATCGATCGGCTCGAACACCTGCTTTTCGCGGCTTAAGGTGTCATAAATACGCAATGAGGTCTTGGTCATGTTTTCGGTCCATATGGCTTGTGTTTTCGGATTTGCAGGATATTTCCGGCGGTCAAAGCTGTTTGCCTTAGACCGCCTTTCCACAAAGCCGCTCACACGCCTTTTCACGTCCGATCAGAACCAGCATCGCCGACATTTCCGGGCCATGTTCACGCCCCGTCAGTGCCTTGCGAAGCGGCATGAAAAGCTCCTTGCCCTTGCGGCCCGTCGCATCCTTGATCACACCGGTCCATGCTTTCCAGCTGGTCGCATCAAGCACGCCCTCGGGCAGCATATCTGCCGCCTGCTTTAAAAATTCCACGTCGGCGTCATCGATCTGCGGAATAACCTGTTTGGTGATCACATCCCACCATTCAACTGCTTCTGCCACGCGCCAGCAATTGCCGCGCACCGCGTTCCAGAATTCTTCCGGCGCGTCGCCCAAACCAAGGGCGTCAAGCTTCGACTTGGCCGTTTCAAACGACATGTCATGAATGACTTTTTCGTTCAGGCTGGCAAGTTCTGCCGGATCGAATTTCGGGGTCGAACGGCCATAATGCGAAAGATCAAATTTGCCCAGCACCTCGGTCAGCGTCGCCGGTTCGATCTTGTCGGATGCACCAAGCCCGGTCAGAAGCCCGACAAGTGAGGCAACCTCGAACCCGTCATTGCGCAGTTCACGCAGCGAAAGGCTGCCCAGACGTTTCGACAGCTGCGAACCACCCGGCCCCGCCAAAAGCGGCATATGGGCAAATTCAAGCGCACCGGGCTTACCGCCCATCGCCATGTAAAGCAGGATCTGCGACACCGTGTTGGTCACATGGTCCTCGCCGCGGATGATATGGGTAACCCCCATTTCAAGATCATCAACAACCGAACCCAGCATATAAAGCAGCGATCCGTCTTCGCGGATCAGAACCGGGTCGGAGACATGTTCGGTGTCAAACGTGCAAATCCCGCGCGTCAGGTCATCCCATTCAACCACGCCATCGGTCAGAAGAAAGCGCCAGTGCGGTTTGCGGCCCTCGGCCTCAAGGTGGGCGATTTCATCATCCGAAAGCGTCAATGCCTTGCGGTCATAGATGAACGGCTGGTGACGCTGGCGGGCGGCCTTGCGTTTCCAGTTCAGTTCGCCTTCGGTTTCGTAGCACGGATAAAGCATGTTGCGCGATTTCAGGTCATCAATCGCCGCGTCATATTTATCCTGACGCAGGCTTTGACGTTCCTCGCGGTCCCAGTCGATGCCAAGCCATTTCAGGTCTTCGCGGATCGCATCGACATATTCGTCTTTGGAACGGACCGGATCCGTATCGTCAAAGCGCAGAATGAACTCGCCACCATGTTTCCTGGCATAAAGCCAGTTCATCATGGCAACGCGGGCATTACCGACATGGAGAAGCCCGGTCGGGCTGGGCGCAAATCGCAGGACAGGTTTTGTCATTTCAAACTTTTTTCAGGTCACTAAATTCGTGAAACCGTTGGTAATCGGATAGCGGCGGTCGCGGCCAAAGGCACGCGGCGTGATCTTCACCCCGGGTGGTGCCTGTCGGCGTTTATATTCCGCCCGGTCAAGCAATCGCCAGACCCGGCGTACCGTGGCCTCGTCATGGCCGCTTTGCACAATCTCGGAAACAGACCGTTCGCCTTCAATCATCTGATGAAGGATATCATCAAGAACGTCATAAGGCGGCAGGCTATCTTCGTCTTTCTGATCCGGGCGCAATTCGGCTGATGGCGGCTTGGTAATGATCCGTTCCGGGATCACGACGCCGTCCGGGCCAAGTGCGCCCACCGGATGATGGGCATTGCGCCAACGGCAAAGCGCAAACACCGTTGTTTTATAAAGATCTTTCAAAACCGAATAGCCACCGCACATGTCACCATACAGCGTGGCATAGCCAACCGACATTTCCGACTTGTTGCCCGTCGTCAGAACCATATCGCCGAACTTGTTTGAAAGCCCCATCAGGATGATCCCGCGCGAACGGGCCTGAATGTTTTCTTCGGTAATATCCGGGTCGCGGCCTTCGAATGCCGGGGCAAGCATCTGTTCGAATGCATCCATGGCAGGCCCGATATTGATGCTTTCAATCCCGGTTTTCAGCATCCCGGCGCATTGTTTGGCATCTTCAAGGCTTTCGCGCGACGTGTAAGGCGAGGGCATCATCACCAGCCGCACCCGATCTGATCCCAGCGCATCAACGGCAATGGCGGCTGAAAGCGCGCTATCAATCCCGCCCGACATGCCGATCACAACACCGGGGAACCGGTTTTTGTTCACATAATCCCGAAGCCCCAGAACCAATGTCTGGTATATTGCATCAAGCCCGCTTGGATAGTCGGCCTTTGGTGCAGTCTTATCACACCGCCAGGTGCCATCGTCACCACGCGACCACGTATTGGTCACGACATCCTCGGCAAAGCCCGGCAGGGCCACGGCCAATGATCCATCACCGTTAAGACCGAACGAGCCGCCATCAAACACCAGTTCGTCCTGACCACCGACTTCGTTGCAGTAAATCATCGGAACGCCGGTTTCACGGACCCGATCCGCAATCAGGTTACGGCGCAGATCACCTTTGTCCGCTTCGAACGGTGATCCGTTCGGCACCAGGAAAATTTCCGCCCCGCGATCGCGCAGATGGGCAACAACCTTTGGCGTCCAGACATCCTCGCAGATTGGCACACCAAGTGTTACCCCCCGGAAGGACACGACATCGGGCATCGGTCCGGCGCTAAAGACGCGCTTTTCATCAAACACGCCATAATTCGGCAGGTCGTTTTTCGCCCGCACCGTTTCGATCTTGCCCTGATCGATCAGAAGAACCGCGTTAAAACGTTCCCCGTCAATGTCCCACGGTGTGGTCAGCAACAGGGCCGGGCCGTCTTTGCGGGCATTGGTGCGTTCGCAAATATTATCGACCGCATGGCGCAGATGGCGCATGAAGGCAGGCTTCATCACCAGATCCTCGGGCGGATAGCCCGACAGAACCAGTTCGGAATAAAGGACAATATCCGCGCCCTGATCGGCCGCAGTTTCCCAGGCAGCCACAACTTTCTCGGCATTCCCGGCAACGTCGCCGACAATGGGGTTAAGCTGGGCAATCGCGATGGCAAGCATATTTGTCATGATGTTGGAATAGGAGGCGTCCGGTTTGGTGTCAATTGCCGAATGCGCGATAGCAGCACTGCATCGGCAACAATGCCGTATTTTTGCACTGTCACCGCAACTTCATTCACCGTCACTTGATAATCGCTTGCAATACGTTCGCAAAGTGGCTTTATTGCGCCAGCCGAAAAATCGGCACCAAAAACAATAATTTGAGACGAGCAAACCAATGACGAAAAACCAAAACACGGTGGCAGAATTGCCGGTCGTGACAATATCCCATATTCCGGGCCGTGAAATCAGCGAAAATCTGGGCATCGTATTTGGCAGTTCAGTTCGCAGCCGAAGCTTCCTGTTTGATATTTTTGCCTTTTTCAAAAACCTGTTTGGCGGCGAAGTGCGTTCTTATACCCGCCTTCTAGAACAGGCCCAGACCGAGGCCCTCGAACGCCTGGTCAAACAGGCCGGTGTGATGGATGCCGATGCGGTTGTTGATGTGCATTTTTCCACATCGCAGGTCGCATACAAGGCGGCTGAAATCTTTGCCTATGGCACGGCTGTTCGCCTGAAATAATCCCCGGAGTCTTTTCCAATGCAGGAACTATTTGTTCCGGGGATCATGCTAATGATCCTGATCGGGATCGCCTTTGTGACAGGCCGTCTGGCTGAAGCCGCCCACGAACGCGCCCTGCGCCGTGACGAGCAACTTTTGCCAAATCAGCACCTGAGCACCGAGGACCATGCCCCCGAAGACATCGTTCTGCGTTACAGCAGAATGGTCACCGGCAAGGTTGTGATCGGCGAAGACCGGTTCCGCAATCTACTTGCGCGTCTGCGCATTTTCGTTGGAGGCCGATTGGGGGCACACGAAGCCACCATCACGCGTGCCAAACGCGAAGCCATGCTGCGCATGCGGACCGACGCCAAGGGCGCATCCCACATTACCGGCATCCGCATGACCACAGCCCAGCTTGGCCGCGGCATGGTTGAAATGATGGTTTCGGGCACGGCCCTTTATACCGACAAACGCCCCAGCGGCGGCTTTCCGTCTGCCCTGCCTGATGATGGCATCAATATCAGCCATAAAAACCTGCTGGTTGAATTTACATCGGCAAGTGCGGCGTTTCTGTTTATCTGCTGGGGCATTTACGCTACCAGCGGTTTTGCTGTCGAATGGGCAACCCGCCAGATTTCGATCGAGGATGAAATCGCCATCTGGTCCGAGCTTGAAGGCGACTACATCACTGAACGCCGCAGCGATGATCAACGCAGCCTGCCGGAACGCTATATCCTTGATCTGATCAACTCGATCCCGAAATCAGCCCTTGGCCCGGCTGCGGCCTATGATTTCGAAGTTGTCATCATCCCCGATGACACGCCAAATGCCGCCGCCCTGCCCGGTGGGCTGATCCTTGTGCATACCGGCATGCTTGAACTGGTCGATACCGAAAATGAACTGTTATCCATCCTTGGTCATGAAATCGGCCATTATAATGGCCGTGATCATCTTGAAGGGCTAGGGCGGCAGGCGGTTGGCGTTGCCCTGTCGGCGATGATGTTCCAGGCCGATGCGGTTCTGACCACCTGGATCGCTGGTTGGCCGAAAATGCTGGCCGACCTGGATTATTCCCGATCCCAGGAACTTGATGCCGATAAATGGGGACTCGATATCGTCATGGCGAAATATGGCCATGCCACCGATGTCGCAACCACCTTTGCCAAGCTTGCAATGATGCAGGAGGATGAGAGCATGCTTGATTATCTCGGCACGCACCCTCATCCAATGGATCGCGTGCGACGCCTTAATAAAATGGTCGCGGACCGCAATCTGCCGCTTGGTGAACCGATACCGCTACAGACAGCTTTCGAACGATATGTCGATGCCCTCGAAGGGCGATCAACAATCTACGACGAATACGAAGCTCCGGAAGGATCAGAATAATGCGTCTCTTTTTATCCCCTTTCCGCTTTCTTAGCATCAGCGGCAAACCCAATATCGAATTCTGGTTCACCCAGTGCATCATTCTGGCATCAACGGTTCTTGGTGTGTATCTGGCAAGCTTTGCCGGCTTCCGGATTGCGGTTGATTTCGACCGCTATCAAAGTCTGTCGGATGTCAGCTATCTGGAAAAATCGCTTGAGGCCGAGTTTGTCGACAATATCGAGCGTGTAGAACAATGGATCGCGGAATATCCCGAAGCCCCGATGAAATGGCACGCCCGCGAACTGACGCCAGAAGCGACGCATCGGCTTGACGATATGGTCTGGTCGACGATGCGTTATTCACCGCGTACGTTCGAGGTCCATCCGGAAATCATTACCGGCGTGCGTCGTTTCTATACCGGTATCGAAGCCCAGATGACCAGTCTGTTCCAGCAACAGTCAGCCAACGGCTATTCCCGTCGCGCCATTGAAAACATGAAACAGCAGGTCGCGGCTGCACGCAACGATATCCTGCCAAAACTGCGTGGCGAAATCGAAACGCTTGATGCAGAACTGGCCGAGATGATGGATTGATCGACCGATCCGACAATGCGAGGGCCGGGAAGCATAAAACACCCGGCCTTTTTTATGCGGAATTTTTACAGCGCCAGTGCAGCGTCAATTTCATCCTGGCTCATGGTTTTGGCCGACCCATGGATGATGCCACTTGCGACATCCATGAAACGCTGCAGGGACAATGTCACCGTACTGGCAGTTTCGCGTAAAAGGTCTTCATTACCCTCGGCAATCAGCGCATCAAGCTGCTCGTTGGCGCGAAACACGATTGCGTTCATATGCTCGATGGTTTCCTCGAACGGGCGTCGGAAACGAGCCGGCACATGATCATAGGCCTCAATCGCCAATTCCTTGTCGGAAAAGGCACTGTCACGGAAATGGTCCTGATAGCTTTTCGGCGCCCATTCCTTGCAGTCCTCAATCATGTCGGGCATGTCCGGAACCATTTCCAGAAGCATCACGATTTCATTGAAATGGTTCAGGTAATCGGTCGCAAGCAGCGTGGTCGAGGAAATGTTGGTTCCCTCCACTTTTTTCTGCCATGCGGCGAAATCCGCCTCATCCACCATGTTTCGTGCGACCCCTTCCCCAAAATCCCCGCGATATCGTGCCGCGATTGTCTATACTTAAGGATGTTGTGCCAATCAGTGTAGAGGCAAAATGCATACTCACTGTCAGAATTAACGAAACATCCTCCAGCCACGCATCCCTTAAATAGAAAAAACCACGAACTCAACTCTCAAAAAGACATGCCACCTATAAAAAAGGCGCCCGGTTTCCCGAACGCCTTTTCGCATCAATTGTTCGATGTTCAATTATGCCGACGCTGCAAGCTGCTCCGCACGAACGCTGTCGCGTTCTTTTTTGATCATTTCGGCGATCAGGAAGGCAAGTTCAAGGGCCTGCCCGCCATTCAAACGCGGATCGCAATGGGTGTGGTAACGATCCGACAGGCTGTCGACCGTCACTTCACGTGCACCGCCAATGCATTCGGTCACATCCGTACCGGTCATTTCAAAATGAACGCCACCGGCATGGGTGCCTTCGGCCTTGTGCACATCAAAGAACGATTTGACTTCCGACAGGATCGCATCGAACGGACGGGTTTTATAACCGTTCGCCGCCTTGATCGTGTTGCCATGCATCGGATCGCAGGACCAGACAACCTTGCGGCCCTCTGCCTTGACCCGCTGCACCAGACGGGGCAGGTGATCTTCAACCTTGCCCGCTCCCATGCGCGCGATCAGAGTCAGACGACCGGCTTCGTTTTTCGGGTTCAACGCATCGATCAGACGGATCAGATCGTCTTCTTCGGTGGTCGGTCCGCATTTCATGCCAATCGGGTTGTTCACACCACGCATGAATTCAACATGCGCCCCGTCAAGCTGACGGGTACGATCACCGATCCACAGCATATGTGCCGAACAGTCATACCAGTCACCGGTCAGGCTGTCCTGACGGGTCAGGGCCTGTTCGTAACCCAGCAAAAGCGCCTCGTGCGAGGTATAGAAATCCGTCTCGCGCATCTGCGGGGCGGTTTCGGCCGTGATGCCGCACGCCTGCATGAAGGCAACAGCTTCGTCAATCTGGGTTGTCATCTTGCGATATCGTTCGCCCGCGGGGCTGTTATCGACAAATGACAGGTTCCAACGGTGTATTTTGCTCAGGTCGGCAAACCCGCCCTGCGCGAAAGCACGCAAAAGGTTTAGCGTCGATGCCGACTGGTTATAGGCACGGATCTGGCGCTGCGGATCCGGAACACGGGCTTCGGATGTGAACTCGATGCCGTTGATATTGTCACCGCGATAGCTTGGCAGTTCGACGCCATCAATGGTTTCGGTATCCGCCGAGCGCGGCTTGGCAAACTGCCCCGCCATACGGCCAACCTTGACCACCGGGCATGCTGCGCCATAGGTCAGGACAACCGCCATCTGCAACATGACCTTAAAGGTGTCGCGAATGTTGTTCGGGTGAAATTCCTTAAAGCTCTCGGCACAGTCCCCGCCCTGCAGCAGGAATGCGTTGCCTTCGGCAACTTCACCAAGCTTTTCTTTCAATGCGCGCGCTTCGCCAGCAAATACCAAAGGAGGATAGCTGCCGAGCTCTTGCTCTACGGCCTTGACGGCCTGTGCATCCGGATATGTCGGCATCTGCTTCACAGGCAGTTTGCGCCAACTATCAATGCTCCAGCTCTTGCTCATTTGCTTCCTCTCAATCCGGCATATCCATCATGCCGTTACTATACCATATAATCAGCGTCACAGCGGATTTCCGCCCGTATCGCCGGTGCTGTCAACCGGGCCAAACTTGATACGGGTTTTGCAACCGCATTTCCACCCCTTCCGTGCAATTCGCAAAGAAAAACCCGCAAATTTTTACCAATACCCACAAACAAAACGCAAAATTCCACCCCAATCCGCCATTCCAGATGGATTTGGGAGGATGCCCGTTCTCGTCGGGGCTCTGGAAATCTTGCGAATCCGGCTGTCCTTCATGCCATCAACGCCCTATCAGCACTTCCGGTTTTCGTATCTGTCCATCACAAACTTACCTCGCGTCCGTCGGCAAAAGGCCAGCAACTTTGGAAAGATAAAGGCCATGCCCGCAACCAACAGCAATAGTTTTGCCTTTCGCAAATCATTGATGGGTCCGCCTGGCCCGGCAATTCCAATACCGCGTCCGGTTTGGGGGCCATGGAAACCGACCGACAGCGTGGCCCCCTGCCAAAGTTCAGATAATCCGGTTCCGCCACCCCTGCCAACTTCCACATCCGAGATGCGGTTTGAGTGGCGGCTTGAAAAAGCCAGCAAGCAATACAAGCCCAGCCTGCCATCCATGGCACCGGGACCGTTTGATCCGCCGGTCATGAATTGGCGCCTCTATGTCAGCCAGATTTTATAGGGATGTAACCCCATGTTTGTTCTTCTGGACACAAATGGAAATCTCTTACGCCCGACACCCGAAGCATCAACAGCTTACAATTCATACTGGTACCCGGGAACAGACGGCACGTCCGGCGACTTCGATTTTGGATCCGGATGCGAGGCATGGTTTACCTGCCCTGCCTGCCAACGCAAAGTTCCCAATGCCTTTGCACAGGCAGATCACAATTTTCCCGACAGCCTATTAAAAGACATGTTTACCGGTGCAAATCAAAACAGATACCAACAGATTAGTAATCTGGCTGCGCAGCACAATAATAACCCTATGGCTGGCAACGGCTCCTGGGGCAACACATTGGGGGAAACGACCATCAGTCTCCCCGATTTCAGTTTTGTTCAATATTACGTCCTCGGTTACGGGGAGACCGACAAGACATTCTACGAAACATGGCGCAATGACGATGAAGACGATCCAATAGAAATATTGACCGCCACACGCGTCAACGGGCAAACACAGTTCAGGTTCAATGTGCCTGCCTTCCAGAACCCGATCACCCATTCTCTGGTCGATGTGGCCTGCGCCGACCACGATAATCTTTGCATGATCTGTTTGGCCTGCAATCAGGCAAAATCCAATGCACTTTATCCAGCCCACGAGCCTTTTACTCAAGAAGTGCGTCAACTACCCGGCGCAAACATTCGGCAGGCAAACGCAATGCCAACCAATCAGGGCGTAACCTATACCGTTCCCCCGGAAGGAGACTGCAACAACGCTCCCTCACCTTATCAGAATGACGATGATGTCGATATGCAAGACGAGGATACTTAGTCCTCGTAACCGCCTTGTAGATTCCGGCGTTAACCCCGGAACATCCTGAAAACCAGTATTAATCGATAAACTTATCAACTATTAGACAAGGGTATTCCAAGCAGGATCAACGGAACCCCTATGACAATCGAAACGGCAGTTATCATTGCCTGCGCCTATTTCATTGCCGCTTTTGTCAAAGGGGCAACCGGGCTTGGCTTTTCAACATCCGCCTTGCCGGTTCTCGCCCTTGGTATCGGGTTAAAAGCCGCGATGCCGCTGGTGATCATTCCATCACTGGTCAGCAACAGCATCGTCATGGCACAGGCCGGGCATTTTCACGAAACCGTCAAGCGGTTCTGGCCGATGTTCGTTGCCACCGTGCCAGGGCTTGTCATCGGGCTTGTGGTGCTTGATCTGGTCAACAGCCTGATGGCGGGGGCGGTTCTTGGCGTTGTTTTGATGGTTTACGGCGCATTGACGTTATGGCGGCCGGGGTGGCCAGTACCGGAAAAACTGCAAAAACCATTGGCCCCGGTGATGGGGTTCGCAACGGGGCTTGTCAATGGCATTACCGGATCACAGGTCATGCCGGTTCTGCCTTTCCTTCTGGCCCTTCGTCTGGACCCGAAACGTTTCATACAGGCGATCAATATTTCCTTCAGCCTGTCGAGCATCGTTATGGCCATTGGCCTGTCAAAACTTGGCCTGATGACGCTTGAAACTGTCTGGATATCTCTTGCCGGGTTGATCCCGGTTTATCTGGGCACCAAGCTTGGCGGCATTGTCAGATCACGCATGGATGCGGAAAGTTTCCGCAGGCTGGTTCTGATCATGCTGGTGATCTTCGGGGTGATCCTGATCGGCAAATTCGCGCTGTTTCACCCTTAACGCTTGAGCACGCTGGTGCAATGCGCCTGCCTTTGCTATCCAGTCGTGATGAAAACCATCGCCCGCGCCGCATTTGCCGAAACCGAAGAAAAGAAATCGCGCTTCCTGGCCGAGCTGGTCCCTTATGACCATCTCGCGACGCGGCTTGCGGAATTGCGCGCGGCTCAT
The DNA here is from genome assembly GCF_040549275.1 of Thalassospira sp. MBR-102. Lineage (NCBI taxonomy): Bacteria > Pseudomonadati > Pseudomonadota > Alphaproteobacteria > Rhodospirillales > Thalassospiraceae > Thalassospira > Thalassospira sp. MBR-102. The sequence continues at coordinate 101,640 of NZ_JBEPTC010000009.1, read as the reverse complement.
CCCAAGGCCAATCATCATGTCACCGCCTATCGATACCTGAATGACGAAGACCAGTTGATCGAACATGGCAAGGATGATGGCGAACCATCGGGCACATCTGGCGTGCCGTGCCTAAAGGTGCTTCAGGGGCGCGACCTGATTAATGTTGCGGTGATCGTCACGCGCTATTTTGGCGGGGTGAAGCTTGGCACCGGCGGATTGGTGCGCGCTTATAGCGGGGCGGCAAATGCAGTTTGCAGCGTCGCTGATTTCATCGATTATGTCCCAAAGGCAGAGGCCGAACTGTTTGCCGGATTTTCCAACGCCGGAACGCTCGAACAGGCCTGCGCACAGGATGGGATCACGGTTCTGGACCGGCAGTTTGATAGCAACGGCACACATATCCGGATTTCAGGGCCAAAGGATCTGGTTGCCGAACTGGCCGGACGTTTCCCGATCCATCGCGATTAGAACAGTATATCAGCCCCGTCGCGCGGTACTTTGACGTTCCTGCAACTGGAAACCAAGATCGACAACCGGCTTTTCCGGCTCTTCACCATCCAGCCTTGTCCGGATCATATCAACCGCCGTTTTGCCGATCCCGTAGCGGTTTGTCCGAATGCTGGTCAATGACGGACAGGCCGCTGCCATCATCTCAAGATCGTTGAAACCGATAATGCCAAGGTCTTCGGGCACACGCAGCCCGGCATGCTGGCAGCCAAACAGAACGCCCAGCGCCATATCATCGTTGTTGCAAAAAACCGCTTCAATATCCGGGCGCTTTGCACGCAACGTTGCGATCAGTTCTGCGCCCAGTGATGTGCTTGATGACCGGGTTGTTGTCATGAACAGCTCCGAATCATACCGGCCTGCTGATCGCAGTGCTTCGGCAAAGCCTTCCATGCGGCGGCGTGATCGCGGGTCCATGCGTGCACCGATGAAACCGATATTGCGATATCCGCGCTGCAACAGGTGATATCCGGCCGCGCGCCCGCCTTCGAAATGCGAGAATCCGACCATCATATCAATCGGATCGGGATCGACTTCCATGACCTGCACCACCGGACAATCGGCACTTTCCAGCAAGGCCCGCGCCGCCGGGGTCTGATCCCCACCCGCAACAATCAGGGCAGCAGGGCGCTGCCCAAGGAAAATGCGGATCAGGCGTTCTTCTTCTGCCGCGACATAGCGCGAATTGCCAAGCTGCACCTGAAGCGGCCCCTGTTCGAGCTCGTCATAAATCGCGCGCAGCGTATCGGCAAACACGTTATTGGTCAGCGACGGCACGATCACGCCAACAATGTTGGACCGCGATGATGCCAGCGCACTGGCATGGGAATGGGGAACATAATCAAGCTTGCGAACGGCGGCATCAATGCGTTCGCGCAACGGGGCGGATACCTTGGCCGGATCACGCAAGGCCCGTGAAACGGTGATCGTGCTGACCCCAGCCTTATCAGCCACATCAGCGATGGTCGGCCGTCCGGCCCCTCTGCGTTTTCTCATGTCTTCCTTCTCATGCCCTGTTCCTCATATCCGCGATCCCGGCGTTGCACAATATCTGTTGACTCGATGTTAGCGCTATCATTATGTTAGCGCTAACAAAGCAAGGCGGGCAAGGCCCGCTCAAGAAAAGACGAAATAAAAGTGGCGGGAGGATTAGCCATCAAAGCCGAATTTGTCATCGTGATGGGTGTCAGCGGATCAGGCAAGACCGCGGTCGCAAAGGGCCTTGCCAGCATCATGAATGGTGTGTGGCTTGACGCGGACGATTATCATCCCCCGCAAAATGTCGAAAACATGCGCAATGGCATCCCGCTTGATGACGAGATGCGCTGGCCGTGGCTGGCATCACTTGGGGCGGCTGCCAAAGAAGTCGCGCATGGAATTGAGTCAAACTATGTATCGCCGAAAATCTTTATCGCCTGTTCGGCACTGAAACGGCGCTATCGCGATTTCCTGCGCGATCACATGGCACCCGTAACTTTTGTTTTTCTGGACGGTTCGCGCGAAGTGATCCGGTCCCGGCTGGATCGCCGGGTCGGCCATTTCATGCCGCCCGGATTGCTTGACAGTCAGTTGGCCGATCTCGAACCGCTGGGGCCGGACGAGATCAGCGTGACTGTTTCCATCGACGCCCCGATTGAAGCCGTGGTTTCGACCGCTGCTGCCCGTCTTGCAGCCGGCGAAATCGACAGTCCATCCACCAAAACGCATAACACCGCCGGAAAACCGGTAACCCAGGGAGAAGACAGATGACCCTATCGTTCAAGACACTCGCCGGAACCGCACTTGCCGCCAGCCTGATGATGGCATCACCGCTGATCGCAAATGCACAGGAATTCACCCTTAAAGTCCAGTCAAGCGATGCGGCTGGCGTGCCGAACTTTGTACTGGAGCAGGAATGGGCCGAGCGTGTCGGCAAAATGTCGGGCGGACGCATTTCGGTTGAAATGTTGCCGGTCAACTCGGTTGTTGAACATGCCGAAACCCAGGACGCAATTGCTGCTGGCATCATTGACGGCCACATCACCGACACCAGCTATTTCACCGGTAAAGACCCGGCATTCGGCCTGATCGCCAATCCGGTAGGTGCATGGTCGGCACCGTCCGAAATGCTGCGTTTCGTTGAATATGGTGGCGGCAAGGAACTGATGAATGAACTGCTGCAACCCTATGGCCTGCATTTCATCGGGGCGGTGACACCGGGCCTTGAGGCATTCGTTTCGTCAAAACCGCTTGATGGCGTTGCCGATCTCAAGGGGCTGAAAATGCGCGCACCAGAAGGTATGGTGCAGGAAGTCTTTGCCGCGGCCGGTGCGTCGCCTGTGAACATTCCGCAGTCCGAAGTTTTCACATCCCTTGATAAAAAGGTGATTGATGCTGCGGATGCGACCGTGTTCTCGACCAACCAGGCAATGGGTCTGCATGACGTCGCCAAACATCCGGTCTATCCGGGCTTCCATTCCATGCCGATGCTTGAAGTTTCGGTCAACAAGGCGAAATGGGATTCCATGCCCGAAGACCTCCAGACCATTCTGGAAGTTTCGGTCCGTGATCTTGCGCGCGACATGGACGCACAGCTGGCCATGAAAGACATGGAAGCCGTTGCCAAGGCCCGTGCCGAAGGTGGGGTTACCATCCACAACTGGTCGGCCGAGGAACGCAACAAATTCCGTAAAATCGCAACCAGCCAGTGGGAAAAAGTCGCGGCACGTTCGGAAAATGCCCAGAAGGTTTATGATACACTCGTCAAATACCTGACCGAACAGGGCATGATCTGAGCCTGCCTTGATACATCCGTTTCCGGCGGTGCCCGCAAAGGCCCGCCGGAACGACCCGGTACAGTCCGGCCAAGCCCGATAGAAGAGACGCTATCGGGTGATGCGGTCCTCCCCGTTGCCGGATTGTATTCTTTGTCGTGACAAGGAATGCTGAAAATGGCCCCGAGCGCAGAAAAAATGGCGCATAGCGAAATTCCCCCTGCCCTGGAACCGGATGGCGCATTAACCCCCGTACCAGAGGTTTCCGGCATTTTTGGCCGGGTTGTCGACAAGATCAGCACGGTTTTCGCGCTGGGTTTCCTGTTGGCGATGGGTATCCTGATTTTCGAGATTTTCATGCGTCACGTTTTTAACAGCCCGACCCTTTGGGCGCATGAAACCACAACGTTTTTATCGGCCATCGGCTTTGTTTTTGCCGGGCTTTACTGTGCATCGCGCGACAAACATATCCGGGTTGTCATCATCTATGACATTGCCGGGCCAAAATTGCGCCGGGCACTTGATATAGGCATATCAATCGTCTGTGCCATTTCGTCGGGCTTTTTCGCCTGGGCGGGGTGGTTGATGGTGCAGCGTGCCGCCTTCAAACCCGATGGCAGCATCCATCTGGAAACCACCGGCAGCGCCTTTAACGCACCTTATCCGGGATTACTGAAAATCTTCATGCTGTTGGTTCTGATCGCGTTAACGATCCAGTTTGTCGTTCTGGCTATCAATTATGTCCGCGCCAAACCTGATGATGTGCGCGCAAATTCCGGGACGGCAAAAGACAATGACTGACCCGAACTCCTGCCCAAACTCGCCCATGCACAGCATGAAGACCGTTATATCCGGCGCAACAGGATAAATCCCGATGTTTGATTTGCAGTCCCTTGGCATTGAATATGGCACGCTTGCGATGTTCGTGCTGCTGCTTGGTTTTTTGATGACCGGCATGCCGCTGGCATTTGTGACCCTGCTGATTGCCCTGCTGTTTACCCTTGGCTGGTTCGGACCGATGGCGGTACCGCTGATCACAAGCAGGGTCTATTCGTTTGTGTCATCCTTTGTCTTTGTCTCGGTCCCGATGTTCGTGATGATGGCAGCAATCCTTGATCGATCCGGCATTGCCAAGGACCTGTTCGAAGCCATGCGCCTGTTTGGTGGCCGGCTTAAGGGCGGGGTTGCGGTCCAGACGATTTTTGTCGCCGTCATTCTGGCCGCCATGAGCGGCATCATCGGCGGCGAGATCGTGTTGCTGGGCTTGCTGGCACTGCCACAGATGCTCCGTCAGGGATATGACAAGAACCTGGCTATCGGGGTTGTCTGTGCTGGCGGGTCGCTGGGCACGATGGTGCCACCATCCATCGTTCTGATCATCTATGGCCTGACGGCGAATGTGTCGATCGGCGATCTGTTTACCGCATCCTTCCTGCCGGGCTTCATGCTGGCGGGGTTCTATGTCGCCTATGTGCTGTTTCGAAGCTACACGGGGGATAATATCGCTCCGCCGCCGCGCACCGAAAAAATCCCGAACGAAGAAAAAATCCGCCTGCTCAAGGGCCTGATCCTGCCGTTCCTGGTCGTGATCTGTGTTTTGGGGTCGATCTATGGCGGCATTGCCTCGGTCACGGAAGCCTCGGCCGTTGGTGTTGCCGGGGTGGTCGCATCGACCATCGTTCGGCGCGAATTTTCGCTTTCCATGCTCAAGGCCGCATCGCTTCAGACACTGTCGACATGCGGCATGATCGTCTGGATCGGGATTGGCGCATCGGCACTGGTCGGAGTATTCAACCTTATGGGCGGGATCAAGTTTGTATCCGTCCTGATTACCGGCATTTCCGATGACCCGATGATCATCATCCTGTTCATGATGCTGATCCTGTTCGTGCTGGGCATGTTCCTTGACTGGGTCGGGATCGCCCTTCTGACCATGCCGATCTTTGTTCCGATCATCAAACAGCTTGGCTTTGATCCAGTATGGTTCGGGGTGCTGTTTGCGATGAACATGCAGGTCAGCTTCCTGTCCCCGCCGTTTGGCCCTGCCGCGTTTTACCTGAAATCCGTGGCACCACCGGACATAACGCTTGGCACGATCTTCAAGGCACTGGTGCCATTCATCTGCCTGCAGGTGCTGGCCGTGGCCATTCTGATCATCTTCCCGGGGATTACAGGGCGATAGGATCATCCGGACTGATAGAAACCCAAAATGACAAAGGGGAAGCCATAACGGCTTCCCCTTTGCGTTCGCACCACCCCATCCTCGAGGGAGAGCTGTGGGAGACCAAATTCCCGCCAGAACGGGAATGACAGGGTGGCGCGGGTGCAAGGGTTGTGAACGGCCAGTCAGCCGTTACGATAAAGGTAACTATAGGCATTGATCGCCGGCACACCGCCAAGATGGGCGTACAGGACTTTGGACCCCTTGGGGAAATAGCCCTTTTTGACCAGATCAATCATGCCCTGCATCGATTTGCCTTCGTAAACCGGGTCGGTCATCATGCCTTCCAGACGACCACACAGGCGAATTGCCTCGTTGGTTTCATCGGACGGCACGCCATAAGCCGGATAGGCATAATCTTCGATCAGGGTGATGTCGCGATCCGAAATACCGCCTTCAAGTTCGACCAGATCGGCGGTTTTCTGCGCAATCGCCAGAACCTGCGCGCGGGTCTGTTCGAGGGTACCCGACGCATCAATGCCAACCACCTTATCCGCACGGCCATCGGCGGCAAAACCGACAGCCATCCCGGCATGGGTGGAACCGGTCACGGTGCAGACCACGATATAATCGAATTTAAAGCCAAGCTCAGCTTCCTGGGCGCGGACTTCCTCGGCAAAGCCGACAAAACCAAGACCGCCATATTTATGCACCGATGCCCCGGCCGGGATCGGGTAAGGCACCCCGCCCTTGGCCTTCACATCCTCAAGGGCGGCTTCCCAGCTTTCACGGATGCCGATATCAAAGCCCTCGTCGACCAACTCGATCTCCGCCCCCATGACGCGGCTCATCAGGATGTTGCCGACCCGGTCATAAACCGCATCGTTAAACGGCACCCAGCTTTCCTGCACCAGACGGCATTTCATGCCGATCTTGGCGGCGATGGCCGCAACCTGCCTTGTGTGGTTGGATTGCACACCGCCGATGGTGACAAGGGTATCGGCCCCGGATTTGATTGCATCGGGGATGATATATTCCATCTTGCGGACCTTGTTGCCGCCAAAGGCCAGCCCGGAATTGCAATCCTCGCGCTTGGCATAAAGTTCGACATCGCCGCCAAGATGGGCGGAAAGACGCGGCAGAGCCTCAATCGGGGTCGGGCCAAAGGTCAGTTTGTATTTTTCAAATTTATCCAGGCGCATCGCGCACTCCCTGATTTGCAGAACGACATGGGAAACGAACCTCATGAAGGGGAAATGCTACCGCCAACCGCGTGAAAGGTGTTCTCGAACTTCGTGCCAATTTTTCACACGAAGCTTTCATCACATATCAAAATGTGCCTAGAATTTCGAAAATTTACAGAATTCCGGAAGGTCCTTTCATGACGCAGCCTGCCAATCCCGCAAATACCACCCCGATAGACCGCATCGATCAAAAGATTCTGCGCCTGCTGCAAACTGACGGACGAATGGGCAATGCCGATATTGCCAAACGGGTCAATGTCAGCCCGGCCACCTGCCACCGCCGGATGCAACGCCTGTTCGAAGAAGGATATATCACCTCCATCCGCGCCCAGATCGCCCCGGACAAGGTGGATCGCGCGGCACTGGTGATGGTTGGCGTGGTACTGGACCGCTCAACCCCTGACAGCTTCGCCGCGTTCGAAACCGCGTGCCGGAAACTTCCGTTCATCCTTGATTGCCATCTGGTGGCGGGGGATTTCGATTACTTTCTGAAAATCCGGGTCCGCGACATGGCCGATTTCAATCACCTGCATGGCGATCAGCTGATTGCGCTTCCCGGTGTCCGGCAAACGCGAACGTTTTTTGTGATGAAAGAGGTCGTCGACAATGCACCGCTGGCGTTTTGACCAAGAACAAGATCAACAGAGTTAGCGGTCGGACGGCAACGCTGTACGAATGGTGATGCGGCGATGGTGCGCTGCTCCCTGACGATCAAGCACGGTGATATCGTAAAAACCCGGTGCATCGGGCATCCAGTTTACGGTGCGTTTCCAAGGGTCGGAAACAAGCGGCACGCCATTGATGATCCAGATCAGAGGGCGCAACCCGTTGCGGGCACGCAGCGGCACGCCGCGCTGCTGAATATCGCCGAGCAGGAAAACCGCGTCCTCGGCAGGGGAAATGATATCAAGGCCGTTGGCAGCCTGTTTTGTTGTGCCCTTCTGTTGACGCGAAAAGTCCTTAAGTAGGTCGGGCGGCGGGGCTTTCCAAAGGTTAAAGGCCGCGTTCCTGGCTGGTGGCAAAGGCGGACGAGGGAGTTTTTCAAACACGGAAAACAAAATGGGGGCGGCAGCGCCAAGGCCGGTTTGGCCCGGTATCGGTTGCCCGGATGCCTTCCCCACCCAAACGCCAACGGTATAATCCCCGGCATAGCCAAATGCCCAAGCGTCGCGATAGCCATATGAGGTACCGGTTTTAAAGGCAATCGGCGGGGTATTGGTATTGTCCGACGATTGCCAACGATATCCCGCAGGACGCGGCGTATTTTGCAAAATACCCGTGATCCAGTTTTGAGTTCGAACTGAAAACATATCGCTGTCGGACAGGCACGGAACGGGTGCCCGATCACGCAGATATTGCAACGGACAGTTTTTACGATCCGCAGCCAGCGCCCGATAAAACCCGATCAGGTCTTCAAGGCGCACGCCAACCCCGCCAAGCGCCATGGCAAGATTGGGACTTTGCGCTTCACCGGGCAACCGCATTTCAAGGCCATTTCGGCGCAAGCTTTGCGCAAACCGGATCGGGCCATATCGTTCAAGCACCTTGACGGCCGGGATGTTGAGGCTAAATCGCAGGGCGTCGGCAATGCTGACCTGACCATATTCGCCGTGATCGAAGTTGGTCGGGTGGTAACTGCCATCGGCAATTTCCCGATCCCAGATCATGGTCTGGGGATGGGTCTGGTGATCATCAAATGACAGGGCGTAGATGAACGGCTTTAACGTTGATCCGGGGGAACGGATGGCGCGCGTCATATCGACGAACCCGTGACTGACCCGATCCAGATAATCGCGAGACCCCAGATGGGCACGGACCTTTGACGTGCTGTTTTCAACAACCATAATGGCCACAGAACGTTCGGGGGCCTGATCCCCACCGTGAAATTCAACAAGCTTTTGAAGGTCAGCCTGAAGGGCCGGATCAATCGTCGTGACGATACGGGTCTGATCGCGATTGGCTGCGACCAATCGTTCGGCAAGATGCGGGGCAAGCATCGGCAAAGGATATTGCGCAACAGGCAAAGGTTCCGCCAAAGCTTCGATATAATCGGCCCGGGAAATGGCATTCGTTAAATATAGCCGATCCAGCACCTTGTCACGGGCAGCACGCGCCGTTTCGGGAAAACGATCCGGGCGCAGACGGCCGGGCGATTGCGGCAGCACGGTAAGCAAGGCCGCCTCGGCAATTGTCAAGTGATCGGGTTCTTTGCGGAAATAGACATGGGTGGCACTTCGAATACCTTCGACACGCCCGCCAAACGGGGCCAGCGTGACATACATATCAAGGATTTCCGTTTTGGAATAATGGGCTTCGAGTTGGATGGCGCGCAGCATTTCGATGATTTTTGATAGGATCGTGCGATCACGCGGCTCCAGAAGGCGGGCAACCTGCATCGTCAGTGTTGATCCGCCCGACACGACATGCCCTGCCCGCACCCATTGCCCGACGGCGCGGATAAGAGCCAGCGGATCAACGCCAAAGTGACTGTCAAAACGGCGGTCCTCATAGGATTTCAGAAACCGGATATATTTCGGATCAATTTCCGCAATCCGCGTTTCCAGCCGCAGCAATCCATCGGCGGTGCCAAAAACCCGCAACGGGCGGCCATTTTCACCTTCAACCACGGTTGAAAGATCATCCAACCGGGCAAGATTGGGCGGGAAAACCCGATCAAGCCCCCACAGACACGCCATTGCCAGCAGAAAACTGCCGACAATGATAGAAGCGCGTCCGGGTTTGGGCCATGTCAATGTCACGGCGGATGTCTTTCGCGGTTAGTTGATCGGTTTGACCACAAGCGAGGACACCGTACCACGGGCGAAGAAGGCCGGTTTGTACATATCTTCGATATAAGGTGCCGGAAGAATATAGGTCCCCGGCGTCACCGCACGAACAACGTAAGACAGGCGGAAGTCGGCTTTCTCGTAACGCCCATAGCCGCCACTGCCAATATTGATCGAGGCGACGAACCGGTCATCACGTTCGGCGCGGAAATCGGTCCAGGAGACGTCATCGGGGCCAAGAGAAAGCTTGCCATCCAGTTCAGGGAAATGCGCGTTGCTTTCAATTTCAAACCCGGCAGGCAGCAAATCCACCACCAAGGCACGGTGCGACAGTTTGGCCGTACTTTTCCCCGACAGAACCACAATCAAGCGATCACCGGTTTTGACATTTTCCAAAGAGGCCGGTTTGCCATCAAGATCAAAATATTGGCGCTTGATCGACAGGTTATGGGCCTCTGGTGCCAGTGGGCTGGCCGGAATGCCGGTAACGGACCAGCGGGCAAAAACCGTGTGATCCCCGATATTTTCCACCTTGTATCCCGGTGTCACAAGTTCGGGCGGCAATGTCAGGCGATAGCTTCGCGCCGGTTCCATGTCTCGTCCGTTCAGACGCAGGGAAACCAGCTGGCTGGCATCTTTGGTAATGCTGGTTGCCGCCTGCAACAGCCAGCCTTTTTCCTGGGTACTTGTATAGCGTTCCTGATCGGATTGTTCGGTGACAGCCCGCAAAAGTGCCAGGCGTTCCGTTTCGCTGGCAAAGATTTCCTTTGGCAGGGTCAGGATTGCCGACAGATCGCGCAAGGACGAGCCGAAGCTGTGATAATAGCGCCCGGTCGAGCCAAGATTTTGAAGGATGTCATCCATTGAAACCGGATCGGCGTCCGCGCCAACCGTCACCAGGGCGGCATTCACCTGAGCGCGCGCCAGCGACCCGATGCCGGTATTGAGCAGTTTTTCCGCTTCGTATTTCAGGTTCGACACGGAATACCGATCATTGCGCGCCAGCACCAGCACCATATAGGCGCGTGCTTCGGGCGGGTATTGTTCATAGCGCACAACGTCCTGCATCCAATCCAGCGCATCATCAAAACGGTCATCCAGCACGGTATATCCGTTCGCACGCGCGGCCGTCAGGAAATCGGTGGCGTACGCAGTCAGCCACGGTTCGGGATCATTATGGCGATCCCAGAAACCGAAACTGCCATCGCCGCGCTGCTTGGCAAGAATGCGCACGATGCCGTCACGGATTTTGTCATCCAGACCGGCCGCATCGAAACGGACGTCACTCCAGCGTGACTGGGCATCCCCAAACGACAGCAACGGGAACGCCCGGCTGGTGGTTTGCTCCAGACAACCATAGGGATAGCGATCAAGTGCCGTGATCAGGTCCTGAACCCTGATTTCGGGAACCGACGACAGGGTCAGGTTCATATTGACCGTTTCAGGCAAATACTGACCGAGGATGTCAGCATTGAAATCAAGGACATCACCCGCGGTCAATTCCGCCTGCGCGGTGTGGTTTTCCCAAGGCTGGGCGGGACGGACTTCCATATCCCACTGGCGCTGCTGGCGGTAGCCATCCGGCCCGGAAACATCAAGCGTCAGCGTCCCGACACCGATCTTTCGCGCGGTAATGTCAAATGCAGTTTCAATTTGCTGGCCCTGTGCCAAAACACCGTTCCAGTCGGGCTGGGCGATGGCAAATTCATCACTGGACGACAAGCGTGTGTGATAATCGCCAGCCGGACCGCTTAGATTTTGCAGACGCAGAGCCACATTGGAGACATCCCCCGGTGCCTGAAAACGGGCGGGTAAAAGTTCGGCGACAATCGGGGCACGTACCAGCATATTTGCCGCCCCACCACCGGTGGCTGTTTTGCTATAGGTTACGGCAAAGAAACGCAGTTTGCCGTTAAAATCAGGCAGATCAAACTGTGCGGTCGCCACACCGTTTTCATCGGGTTTCAAGGTATCACTGGCCAGTGCCACCGATTTGAATACGCGGGCACGCAATGACCCCAGATTCCCAGAATCCGTTTCATCCCCCCCGGACCGGATCGTTCCGGCATCCCCGGATTGCGGGGCGATCAGATGACCATAAAGATCATAATAGCCAAGTTGCAGATATTGTTGTGCCAGCAGATCAAGATCAGGGCGCGGTGTCTTGAAACCGGTAAGACGCAGGATGCCTTCATCAACGGCAAAGACATTGACGCGCAGGTCTTCATCCCCAACCACCTCGCCCGAAACCGTGACCGGCACCGAAAGATGACTGGATGGCAGGACTTCGTCGGGCAGGTCAAAATCGACTTTCAATCTGTGGCTTTCACTGTCAAACGAAATCCATTTGGCCCCGACGGCACGGAACGGACCGTGCTGATCGGTATCAAGCCCCGCACGATAGGCCGTAGCAAGAACATAGGCGCCGCTGCCCCATTCCGCGCGGACAGGGATACTGAATTCCGTGCCATCCGCCGAAAGATCAAATTCCTGACGCCACAGAATGTTTTTGTGGGCAACCGTTACCTGAAGTCTGCCTTCGAACGGTGCTTTGACAAAGCCATTGATCGTATCCCCCGGTTTGACGTCGTCGGACTCAACCGTCAGGGCAAGCTGATCGGGGCGGTCAGGGGATTGCCCGTTCGACCACCAGCCGACATGGAAGGTATGATCGGCCGCACTGCCGGTCTGGTTATCGCGAATGACCGCGCGATAATATCCCCAGTCATCAAATCCGCGATCGAACGAAACAACGCCATCCGGGCCGGTCGTGACGATTTCCCGATCAATGGGAATGTCGTATTTTTCGTAACTCGATTGCCAGCGACCATCCTGATAGAACCAGTTGTAATCGCGTTCCTCGCGGACCCATTCGATCTGCAATTCATGATTGGCGATTGGATCACCCGCGGCATTCAGGGCGATTGCATCAAATGTCGCGGCTTGCCCATAAGACAGGGTATCGCCATCAAAGCGGGCTCTTACACCAACAAAGGTGTCGCTATTGCGCAGCGGCAGATTGACGGTCGCCCGGCTGGGACGGCCATCGATATCGGCAACCTCGATGTTTAGCCGGACGCGCAGCGGCGAGGAAACATCAACCTCGTCAAAGGCCGGAACCTTCAGTTCGGCGTAACCGCTGTCATCGCTTTTAACAGGGTCGAAAGCATTGCGGATTTGCGCCGTTTCCGATGCCAAGCCAAAATAATAATCGCCATAGGTCTCAAACGGTTTGTGATCAACCTGAAGCAAGGCATCCCCGCTGACCCGAAGGCCGCTTCCCGGGGCTCCAAACAGATAATCGGTTTGAACATCAACCGGCATCGATGCACCAAAGGCCATATAGGGGGCCGATACATGCGCGCTGACTTCAAGACGTTCGGGAACGAATTCCTCGACCTGAATTTCAAGATTGCCGATGGCATCCGCCTTTGGATCGCTATAGGCAGCAATCCGCCATTTCCCGGTCGCGGCAGCGCCTGAAATGGGGATATCAACACGCCCGCCGCCCAAATCATCCGGGGACTGAACGGTTTTGAAAACTTCCTTGCCATCGGGTTGATACAAAACAATGGTCAGGGGGATTTGGGCGCGCGCATTGGCCTTGTCGTCACGCAGCAAATAACCAAGTTTCACCGTCTCGCCCGGTCGATAGATACCACGTTCCGAGTACAGATAGGTTTGCAGCGGTTTGGGCGGCGCCTTGCCCGCGACACCATGGTCCGACAGCTCCAGTGCTGGCTGGGTCAGCGAAATAAACGAAAAATCACCGTCTCTGGTTTCTGCGGTCAGATAAACCGCCTGTTTGCCGCCGGTGCCGTTTAACAATGCCCCCGAAAGGTCCGCCCAGCCATCCGCCCTGGTGACGGCTTCACCGAGTATTTCATTATTGCGGGCGACAAGCCGCACCGTCGCCCGACCGACCGGTTCGGACGATTTAAGCGACCGGACCTGAAGCGACAGGCCATTTTCGCCGCTGTAAGCCGAAAGACCAAGATCGGTGACCACCAACCATTGAGTCGGCTGGTTGGCCCAGCTTTCATCCTGATCAGGATCGCTTGCGACCAGAACATAGAGCCCCGGCTTGAAGTCCGAAACCATATCGCGCAGGGGAATCTGGGTGACGACGTCCTGATCCGGACGATTGCGAATATCAAGCGTTCCAGACCAGATTTCTGCCCCGATATCATTGCCGATCTGGCGCATGTCCCAATTATCAAGCTCACGCGCCAGAAGATTGCGGGTCAGCGTCGTAACGATGTTTCGTTCCACAACGCGATAGAATTTAAGCGCCAAACGATCATGATTGACCGTTGTAACCGGCAAGACCGGCGTATCACTTTTTGGCAGGATATAGCTGTTTGTACCCAGTGAAATCGTGGCACGGCGCGTCCCGACCTTCACATCGTGGCTGAGATCCTCTGCCAGGGTAAAATCGTGGGGGCCTCTGAGGCCCTTGCGCAGGGTAACATTGGTGATTTGCGAATGCGGAAGGCCAAACAGACACAGCGCACCGTTGGAAATGCGCGCCGAATAGTCCCGTTTTGGCGACAATTCGATATAGGCACGCAATTCAAGATCCTGATCGGCACGCAATTCGTGATCAAACACAAAGCAGGTTTCGCTCACCGCTTTGTCCGATGCCACCGACACATTCTGAAGAACAATATCCCCGCGCAGCATTCCGGCAAGAACCGCAATCCGGGCATCATATTGCCCCGCAAGGCAGTCATGGATTTTTGCGGTTTCCGATGCGTCAAAACTGCAGGCGCGGTTACGTTCCCAAAGCCAGCCCACCTGATCGCTTTCGATGCTGTTTTGCTGATCCGGGTCTGACATGGACATTACCGACTGGTAACGTCGCGCCATTTCAAGGTCACGTTTTGCCAGGTCTTCGTTCTGGCAGATCGCATGTTCAACAAGCGTTGATGCGCGTTCGCACGGGAAACTTGCGGCATAGATCACGGGCGTCTGTGACGGCCCCTTTTCCTGAGCAAGAGCCGTTAAAGCCGGCAAGGTAACCATCAAGAAAAGAAGGCCTGTCAGCCATTTCACGCAACGCATCCGAACCTCTGTATTTTTATTTTATTGGCAGAATTCTGATTTTTATCCTTCTGCACAATAAAGGTTTTTTGTGGTCCGTCGTCCAGCATAAACATCACACAAAAAAACAGGTGGGTTACGGGAAACCACCTGTTTTCAGAAGACTGGCCGGAAACCGGAGTTTAGTCGCCAACCGGGAAGCGCATGGTGACGAATTCTTCCGCCGCGGATGGGTGCACGGCAACGGTCTGGTCGAACTGGGCCTTGGTTGCGCCCATGCGGACCGCAATGCCGATACCCTGGATGATTTCGGCGGCGTCCGGGCCGACCATGTGCGCACCAAGAACGACGTCGGTGGTTTTATCGACGATGAGTTTCATCAGCGTTTTTTCATCGCGCCCCGAAAGCGTATGGCGCATTGGTTTGAAGGTCGATTTGTAAATGACGACTTCGCCCCCCTTCGCCCGGGCTTCTTCCTCGCTCAGGCCGACCGTGCCAACCGGTGGCTGGCTGAACACCGCGGTCGGGATGGCGTTATAGGACATCGACCACGGTTTGCCGCCAAATACCGTATCGGCGAACGCCATGCCTTCCTTGATCGCGACCGGGGTCAGTTGGACATGATCGCGGACATCGCCAACCGCATAGATATTTGGCACGCTGGTTTGCAGCCCCGCATTGGTGATGATGGCACTATTATCCTTAAGCTCCACCCCGACCTCCTCAAGACCCATGCCATGGGTTTTCGGTTTGCGGCCGGTGGCAAACATGATGGCATCGACAACCTGATGTCCGCCACCGGTCAGAGTCAGGGAAAGCGTCCCGTCGTCATTTTTGCTGATCGCGGTGACATTGGTGTTCAGCTTAAGGTCGATACCTTTTTTGACGATTTCCCGGGCCAGGTGTTCGCGAATATCATGATCAAAACCGCGCAAAATCTGATCGCCGCGATAGAATTGCGTCACCTGCGCACCAAGGCCTGCGAAAATCCCGGCAAATTCAACCGCGATATAGCCGCCGCCGACAACGGCAATCCGTTCGGGCAGATCGTCAAGATGGAAGGCCTCGTTGGAGGAAATCGCGTGCTCGACACCGGGAATATCGGGCAGTGATGGCGTGCCGCCCACCGCAATCAGGATACGATCCGCCGTTACGGTTTTATCGCCAACGGCAATGGTGTGTGCATCCTTAAGCACCGCGCGGCTTTCGAACAGTTCGATATTCGATCCCGCCAGAAGCTTTTTATAGATGCCATTCAGGCGGTCGATTTCCGCATCCTTGTTGGCAATCAGCTTTTTCCAGCTAAAGTTTGGCTCACCCGGAAGGGTCCAGCCATAGGCGGCCGCGTCTTCGAAATCCTCGGCAAAATGTGCGCCGTAAACCAGAAGCTTTTTGGGCACACAGCCACGAATGACACAGGTACCGCCAACGCGGCTTTCCTCGGCAATCGCGACCTTTGCCCCATAGCCAGATGCAACGCGTGCGGCCCGCACCCCGCCCGATCCGGCACCGATGACAAACAGGTCATAATCATAATCCGACATGCGGAAATCCTTATTTCTCGATCATTGTGATCATTGCGTGATATGGGGCCAAATGTAGGGCGGAAATCACAAGAGTCGAGGCAAAAGCCGCCCCTTTGCGATGAATTTCGTGTTATCGCGCTGAAAAACACCCGCGCAGTGCCGGTTCACCACCCGAAGATAGCATTTGGTAATTTTCTCGCTATATGCTGAAAAGAGCCGGTGATTTGATGAACGGCCCCACAACACAGGAACAACGCCCATGAGTGACCGGATGACAGGTCAGGACGCATCGTTTGACAATGCCCCGCAATATGCAGATACGCGCGGCGGCAATACGGCTGTCGTCTGTTACGGCCTGATGATCGCGACGCTGTTTACCGCCTTTGCCACCGGTCTGATCGCGCTGATCGTTGCCTATGTCGCGCGCGAGGATGATGATCACTGGACCAACAGCCATTACACATTCATCATCCGCACATTCTGGATCAGCATCCTTTATGCGATCATTCTGGGCTTCTTCACCTTCGTGATCGGCTGGGTGCCGCTTCTGGGCTGGGCAATTGTCGGGCTGATGGCGCTTTATACCACCGCGTGGTTCATCGGGCGCAACGTGATCGGTCTTTTGCGCGCGCTTAACGGCAGCCCGATTGATAATCCGAAAAGCTGGTTCTTCGGATAAGATCACACTGATTTGGCGCAATCGGTTTTGTCCGATTGCGCCCGACTCCCCACCCCGTTAAAGTCGGGTTTGCGGACGCACACACGACACGGACAGGGAGTCGCATCGCCATGGGTTCGATGCAACCGGCCAAAATGCGCTGGGAAAATCTGCTTTCACCACACCGGCTTGATTTTCGGGATGGCAAGATCCGCCTGCCCGATGGCGATCCGCATCCAAGCCCGGATGGCAGAAGCCCGTTCCAGATCGATGTTGACCGGATCATTTTTTCATCCTCGTTCCGCCGTCTTCAGAACAAGACACAGGTTCATCCGCTTTCGGAAAATGACCATGTGCATACCCGCCTGACCCACACGATAGAGGTCGGATCGGTCGGGCAGTCGCTTGGCCTTATGGCGGGTGCGCATATCGTCAAGCACCTGCCCAAGGGAAGCCCGATCACCATTGCCGATATCGGTTACATGGTGCAGGCCGCGTGCCTGGCCCATGATATCGGCAACCCGCCATTCGGCCATTCGGGCGAGGATGCGATCAATGAATGGTTCACCACATCCCGCCTTGCCAAGGAAGAACTGACCGGGCGGTTGACCGGGCCGGAGCTTGAAGATTTGCGGCATTTCGAAGGGAATGCGCAAGGCTTGCGCATCATCAGCCAGCTTGAAATGAAGCGGTTTGACGGTGGGCTGAACCTGACTTACGGCACGCTTGGCAGCTTCATCAAATATCCGCGCAGCACGTCGGTGCCCGATGCGCGCCGAAAGGAATATACCGGGCTTAAGAAACCCGGATATTATCAGGCGGAACGCGACATTGCCCATGCGATTGCCAATGTTTGCGGGTTATCGCCGCTTGACGGGTTTGACGGCGCGTGGCGACGCCATCCGCTGGTCTATCTGGTCGAGGCGGCCGATGACATCTGTTATTCGGTGGTCGATCTTGAAGATGGCTGGGAACTTAATTGTGTCAGTTTCGAGCAGGTCGAACGCGCCCTTGCCCCGATTGCCCGCCACCCGGAAAAATATCCGGGTGATGCCGAAAAACGCTGGGCCGATTTGCGGGCCGAGCCGTGGTATGCCGAGAAATCCGAAGATGACCGGATCGGCTTTTTGCGCGGCAAGGCGATTGGCAATCTGGTGAAGGCGGCGGTTGATGCCTTTATCGCGCATGAGGACGCGTTGCTTTCGGGCACACTGGAAGGTGATCTGCTGGCCAATACGCCGCTTGGCAAGGATGCCAGACAGTGCAAGATGCTGGCGGTTGAACGGATTTATAACGCGCCGCATGTCCTGCCGATTGAAATGGCCGGGTTCGAGGTGATCAATGGCCTGCTTGACAGCTTTGTCCGGGCGGCAATCGACATTGAAGAACATAAAACGCATGGCAAGCGCCTGCCGCCGCAGGCCGACCGGATCGACAAACTTCTGTCGGGCAAGCTGTCGGAAGCCGACGGGCTTTATGCCCGGATCATGCGGGTGATGGATTATATTTCCGGCATGACGGACCGCTATGCGGTGACGCTGTTTCGCAAACTTCAGGGCATTACGATTTAACGCAAAAGCCCGGCAGGTTCGCCCGACTAAGATATTGATAAATATACAATTCTTTCCGTGCCGAGCTTTGAAAAGGAACTTTTCCCGGTTTTCTGGAAGAAAGTTCTTGATTTGTTCTTTTTGTTGTGGCATAAAGATAAAGTCAACAGGACAAATGGGTCCGGAGACAAAACCCGCAAAGCGTGATTCGCTTTTGCGGGTTTTTTGCGTTTCGGGCGGCAAAAACAGGAATGAGAAGATGACGGGGCAGCGATCTGACGCGATGACATGGCGGGGGCGGTATCGCCAAAGGGGCATCACCGGTGCATGGAAAAGTCATTACGGCGGTGGTGCGTCCGGGCCGTGAGGCCGTCGGAAACTTACGAAAACGGGTGTTTATCATGACGGGAGAAATGTGCCCTTGGGGCAAGGGTGTTGGTTCGGGGCAGCGATAGCCGGGGCGAGGCGAAGTTCGTCCGGTCCGTTTAGTCCAGTCCGGTCGTTGAAGCGTGACAATGCCGAGAATCAGCGGGCCCGAATTGCGCCCGGATTGGGTCGGCACGGGATCGGCTGGCAGGATCGGTTGCCAGCGGGCCGATGGATCGTTCGGAGATGCCGAAAGGCTGGTCATCGATGGCGGGAGTTGTGTGCCTGCCATTCGGCAACGTTGTTGCCCTTGGGGTGAGGTGCGTTTTGGGGCAACCGAGAGCGGGGGCCGTCCGGGGCGTGGTCCGTCCGGTCGGTGGCGTTTGGCGATACCGGGGGCAGCGGGGTTGGTTGGCTGGCTGGATTGGCTTGGCGATTGATCAAAGCCGTCATTCCGGGCGAAGCGCAGCGCAGACCCGGAATCCATGCCCCGTTGAAAGAGACTGGATTCCCGCTTTCGCGGGAATGACGATCTGGTTGGGAGGGCTTTGTCAGCGGTCTGGCATTGGCTGGCTGGATTGGCCTGGCGATGGATCAAAATCGTCATGCCGGGCGAAGCGCAGCGCAGACCCGGAATCCATGCCCGATTGGAAGAGGCTGGATTCCCGCCGTCGCGGGAATGACGATCTGGTTGGGAGGGCTTTGTCAGCGGTCCGGGGTTGGCTGGCGGGACTGGTTTGGCGATGGATCAAAACCGTCATGCCGGGCGAAGCGCAGCGCAGACCCGGAATCCATGCCCCGTTGAAAGAGACTGGATTCCCGCCGTCGCGGGAATGACGATCAGGTCGGGAAGGCTTTGCCCGCAATCGGAAAAGCCCGGCACAAGGACCGGGCTTTGATTTTCAGATGATGTAGTGGATGCCGCATTCGGTCTTGTCCTGCCCGGCCCAGCGACCGGCACGGACATCGGTCGAATTGGGATCAACCCGATCCGTGCATGGCATGCAGCCAATCGACAGGAAGCCTTCGGCTTCGAGCGGATGATGCGGCAGGGCGCGGTTTTCAAAGATATCTTCGATATCAGCCCGGTTATAGCCCGCCAGCGGATTGATCTTGATCCGGGTTCCGGCGGTTTCGATCACGGGCAGTTGCCCGCGTTCGCCACCGTGGAAGCGTTTGCGACCGGTCAGCCACGCGTCATAGCCCTTGAGCGCGCGTTGCAGTGGTTCGACCTTGCGCAGATAGCAGCATTTGGCGGTATCGCTGGCAAACAGCATGCCGTTGGGATCATCCGCCGCCAGAAGCGTTTCATCCGGACGCATGATCTGGATATTGGTCAGGCCAAGCTGATCAACGAGCTGTTCACGATAGCGATGGGTTTCGCCAAACAGCTTGCGGGTATCAAGGAAGATCACCGGCAGGTTCGGATCGACCTCGGACACGAGGGCGAGCAAAGCTGCGGCCTCTGTCCCAAAGGACGAGGTCATGGTGATTTTGCCGTGGAATTCCTCGTGCACCATCGGTTCGATCAGGGAAATGCCCTGCAAGTGACCGTATCGCGACAGCAGATCGGCCGCACGGACCTCGGCCTCCTCGACCGACATAGAGCCGCCGGTGACAATGTCTTCTTCGCGCATGACGGTCATCACAACCATCCCCGACGGTCGATATAATCGTCCGTCATTTTCAGGAGTTGTTTCATGTCCGCCCCATCGGCCTTCCATTTTTCACGCTGACCGGAAAGCTCGCGCAGGCGCTGATCCCATTTGGGCACCAGCCAGTTTTCAATCGCGCGGCGGATACGCCCGGCCAGACGCGGGCTGTGCCCGTTGGTCGACACCGTAATCATCAAATCACCGCGCGTGACCCGCGCTGGCGAGAAAAAATCGCAGTATTCCCTGACGTCTTCGACATTGGCAATCGTGCCGACGGCCTTGGCGATGGCGGCCAGCTCGGCGGCCTTTTCGTGGGGCAAATCGACAATAAACAGGATTGCGGCCGCGTTGACATCGGCCGAATTCGGGAGATAGCGGTGCAACCGGTCGCCGGCCTGGTCCACCAGTTCGGCAATCGGGTCTTCGGCATAAACGGTGACGTATTTCGCCCCATCACCGTCAAGCTGGCGCAAACGGTTCAGGGTTGCCTGCCCGTTGCCCACCAGCGCGACCGAAAGCCGCGCAAGGTCCAGATTGATGGGAAACATCGTCGATCCTCAAAAGAAAGTTTCTGTTGGTTGATTAAGACTATGATTGTGTATATCGGACAATTCAATACATTTTTTATGTGTTTTATATTTATAGAACACTATTTATTGCGCAAATAGGTTTCGTGATCCGGCCTCGGTGACGGCCGTAAAAGCATTACGGTGAAGCTTTTCCTGCACTTTTTAAAATTTCATCCTATATTGGGCGCGAAATTAAGCGCTTCGCATGACAAAGAGATCCCGCCGATGTCCCCGATTGAGCATACCAGCAGCGTTTCATCCGCCCTGCCCCACCCCGCCGACATAGCCCCCACCCCGCACAGGAATGTTGCGATGTGGCTGTTTTTTGTGGCGGCCATGGTGTTCATCATGGTGGTGATTGGCGGCCTGACGCGGTTGACCGAGTCCGGGCTTTCCATCGTGGAATGGCGTCCCTTTACCGGGATCATTCCGCCGATGAACGAGGCGGACTGGATGGCGCTTTATCAGCAATACAGCCAGTATCCGGAATTCCAGAAGATCAATGCCTGGATGTCGGTCGAGGATTTCAAATCGATCTTCTGGCTGGAATTCATTCACCGGCTTTGGGGCCGGTTGATTGGCGTTGTGTTCTTTGTGCCCTTCGTCTGGTTCCTTGCCAAAAAATCCATTGATGGCGCAACCAAATGGAAGCTTTGGGGCCTGTTCATTCTTGGCGGCTTACAGGGTGCGATGGGCTGGTACATGGTCATGAGCGGCCTTGTCGACCGCCCCGATGTCAGCCAGTACCGCCTGACCGCGCATTTCGGTCTGGCGCTGGTGATTTTCATCGCGTTGATGTGGGTCGGGCTTAACCAGTATGCGCCGCGTGGAGTGGCAACCCATGCCTCGAAACGCGGCTGGCAGCTTCTGGCGCTGATCGTATTTACCGCCCTTTCGGGTGGTTTTGTTGCCGGGATCAATGCCGGACATACCTATAACACCTTCCCGCTGATGGACGGGCAACTGATCCCCGACGGGCTGTTTGTCTATAGCCCCGCATGGCTGGCCCCGTTTGAGGATCATATGACGGTGCAGTGGGACCACCGGTGGCTGGCGAAACTGACCTTTGTCGCGGTGTTTCTGTTCTGGTGGCGGGCCGGGAAATGGAACCTGACACCGCAGCAACGCCTTGCCACCCATCTGGTGCTGGCGGCGGTTTGCCTGCAGGTGACATTGGGGGTTTCAACGTTGCTGTCGGTTGTGTGGTTGCCGCTGGGTGTGGCGCATCAGGCGGGGGCGGTGGTGCTTGTGGGGGCGATGACTTATGCGGTTTACAGGTTGTCGGGGGATCGGGACGCCTGAAGGGGCTCGATACCAGAACATGTGTGCCCCAAAAGCCGATGCTAAAAAATAAATCTGGCCCCTTTTTACCCTAGACTAGCGAAGCCACTGATGGGCCCAAACGATGATTTTTGCAAAGAGTTCATTGGCCAGCTGAAACTCGGCATAGGAGATTATCATGAGCTCTAATAGCGGAAGCTTCAATGACCTTGAATCACGCTATGCCAAAATCCGAGAGGGAAACCGACAAGCAATTATCGAGAATGATATCGTTGTCGACCCTCTGCCTCAGCCAGGCGAACTTCGCTGGGGAATAAGCACTGTGTTCAGGCCGAAGTTAAGCGCAGAACTTTGGAGAGATATTGCGGACCTGCGAAATACCATGGGTGAGGTCCACGCTGCGTATGACCCAAACAGCGTTCATGTCACTGTCCGTTCGAATGAAGGTTTCCGGGCGAACATCGTCGCTAACGATTCAGATGTGGCCGGATACGCTGATGCTATGAAAGCTGTCATAGAGGGCCACCAGCCGTTTGAAGTCACATTCAAAGGTATGATTGGCGTAAGAACCGGTGTGCTACTTTGCGGGTATCCTCATTTTGACCTCATCGAACTGAGGAAGAAATACTTCCTCGAGCTTGAGGCGCGGAACCTTGTTCGTCCGGGACCTGAGCCTACGATTGAGAATGTGCGAAACACTTGTCACGCCAGTATGCTCATGTTTTCTGAGCCGCTATCTGACGCAAAGATGTTTACTGCACACCTTGATAAATTGGTAAATCGAGACTACGGCACAGTAGTCATCGAAGAATTCGATATAGTCTCTTACTCTCGCACCCTCAGTCAGATTAAGACTGTCACGCATGCTACAGTTCCGGTAAGCAAAGTTAAGAAAAGCTCATTCTGATGAGCCTTAGAAGTTGCGCGAGCAAAAGGAGACAGATTTAATTAATTAGCGTTCTACTATTCAGCTCAGGATAGAGCTGCATCGGTTACGTAGTCTGCAACATGACCGTCCGGCGAACCAACTCTCGACGGTATGAAGGTATCACATTATGCTCTGGCCTGAGCGTAATGCCAGAGCAGAAGTTCATGCCCTCGTTTTGGTATCGGCAACGGTGTAAGCGGCCCTAGGCACAATGGCTTGGTAGCCAAGAATCAGCTTCGCATAACTCTTTGCAGCCCCCCCAAGCTTATGCGTTTTCAAATCCACCAAAGGCATCCCGCACGATATTCTCCAGCATAGACACTTCCGTATCTGTCAAAGCTTCAAATTCCTTGTTTCGGCGACGTTTGGGGAGTTCCCATTGGTTCTGGCGCACAAACATAATGAAGTCTTCTGCGAGCCTATCGGGCATTTCTATTGCCTCCATAATGGCCCTCATGGCTTCATCATGTCGGCGGATGTAATCAATTTCGCGCGGGAGGTCGTGCTCAACCGTGTGACGCACACAGGCATAAAGAAACTCGGCCTCATCGGTGCAATCATAATAGCGATATAAGTCAGCGGTATCGTTTAATACCTCGACATTCCGCTCTGGTGTCGGCTGCCACTCAATGTAGCGCATCAAGGGGCCTGAATGTCCTTGAAGTGTGGCCTTGTAAGCATCAATCCGATCAAGCATGACCGACGACACGGGGAACACCATGCCCGGAGGTGTGAACTTGCGCTCTGCCAGCACATGCTGGATCAGGCAGCGATGAAGACGTCCGTTACCATCTTCATGGGGGTGAACATACACAAACCCGAAGGCCGTAGCCGCGGCTTGAAGAACGGCGTCAAGGCCAGCCTCACGCATACGTGTGTTTGCCTCGATCAGGCCTGCCGTCAAGTTTTCGAGATCGTCGGGGCAAGCTCCTATAAATTCGGGAAGTGGCTCCCCATACCGGTCCCGCTCGCCCAGGAAAACCCCGTCCTGGCGGAGCCCGACCTGAATGAATCGATTATCCTCAATCAGAACACCGTGAAGGCGAATGATCTCCGCCATATCAAGTGGGTTCTTGCCTGCTTGCTGAACCGCCTTCCCCCACCGTTCAAGACGACTTCTGGGCGGACGCTCCCCTTCAATCTCAAAGCTGGCACGACTGTCGGCCAAAAGCATAAAGCTCGCCGCGCGCGCGATGATATGCTTGCCTATTCGCCCCACAGTCTCATGTGCTTTATCGGCCAGCATCAATGTGCAGAAATCTTCTAACGCTGGCGTACGACGAATGACGGGGCAAAACCGCGCATTTCCAAGCAGGTTATCGCGCACCTTATGACGCTTGGACGGACGAGGCTCTGCTGTAAAATATGCCTTGGGATCGAGAAGATCGACAAAGGCCACATTTGGTGCGTCCGGCACGTCCAATTGATTGCCAGTGAGTGTCTCATACAGAAACCATGCGCGCCGCGACGGCGCACCGGTGGGCGCAGATAACACAAAGGCTTTCACCTCACCCGGATCAATGGCGTCAAACACCCGCTTGAGAACCAGTAAATCCATGGCTTCATGTTTAAGCGCAAAGGTGAGGTGATCCCCGAACGTCTCGCCGAGCAAGAACCGTTTATCGAAGACTTTCCAGCCTCCTTCAACTCTGGAGCCACCTCGTATGTGTTTTTCCGAGACACAGCATGCAACGCGCACGGGAGCCTGCACATCAAGTGCATAAACAAGCGCAGACAGGCCGACAAGCGTTGTTCCCTCGGGGACAAGCTCATCCTGAAATGTGAGAGGCGTCGCCGGAACGAATTGCATATGTCGTAAATCTTTCGCGTATGTCGTATTTCTTTCTATTTAACAGGATAATGTCGAAAAATATTCTTCTCAAGCTTTGTCGTAAAATATGCGCAGGCGTCGTATTATGCTGAAAAATAAGCTCATCCGTCGTAATTCAATCGCAAATGCCATAAAAAGGGATTTTCAGGCACCCTCACCCCTCGTCCCGATGCAGCGCCTTTCTGATCCGGCGCATGGATATCCAGATGGCGGCAAGGACGACGGGCACGGCGATGCCGGTGGCGAGGCGGTCGTTGATCGGAAGGCCGGTATCCTTTAGCGCCTTGAACAGATATCCCAGAAGCCCGACGGCGTAATAGGTGATCGCCGCCACGGACAGGCCTTCGACGGTCTGTTGCAGGCGCAGTTGCAGTTTCACACGGCGATCCATGCTGGCCAGAAGGTCGCGGTTTTGGGCTTCGAGCAGGATATCGACCCGGGTGCGCAGCAGGTTGTTGGCACGTGCCACCCGTTTCGAGAGGACTTCGAGGCGATCACCGATATTCTGGCAGGTGCGCATGGCCGGGGCCAGACGGCGTTCCATGAACTCGGTCATGGTTTGCAGGCCTTCGACGCGTTCCTCGCGCAGTTCGACAAGGCGGGCCTGAAGGATGCGGTAATAGGCGCGTGCCGCGCTGAACCGGTAATTGAGCGATGCGGCCATTTCTTCGGTCTGGGCGGCAAGGTCGGTCAGTTTTTGCAGGGTGCCTTCGTCGTCGGTGTGCGATTTGCTGGCCATTTCGGCGGTGATCGAGGACAGGCGTGTATCGATTTCCGAGACCTTGGGCGTTGCGCAATGGGCCAGCGGAAAGGCCAGCAACGCCATCATGCGATAGACCTCGATTTCCTTGAGCCGCTGGATCAGACGCCCGGCCTGCAGGACTTCAAGGCCCTGATCACGGATCAGGATGCGGCCAAAGCCATCGCCATGCAGGCGAAAATCGGTCCAGACCATCGCCGTACCGCCCAGAACGCGGCTGCCGGTCAGGCCGTTATGATCAAACAGGCGCGATACTTCATCAGACGAGCGTTCATCCCGGTCCATCGCGATATGCAAACCGACCAGAAGCTGCCCCGGGGTGGCTTCAAGCCAGTCCTGCGGGATCAGGTTGATGACCGGGTCATCAAACGGATGGTCAAAGGCGGCCTGACGTTTGAAGACGTAGACCGTGAATTCCGCGTGGCGTTCCCAGATGACGGAAAAACCGTCGCACTGGGCTTCGTAATATTTCTGATCGGGTGCCGGGGGTGTCAGGCTGTATCGTTGACAGAAGCCCTGAAAATGGGTGCGGACATCGGTATCGAGTTCCTCGCCTGCGTGAAAGGCGATGCAGGTGCAGCGGGCCGGGCTTTGCACCCCGCCAAACGGGCGGGCATGGATTTCGTTATGAAGGGCGACACGCTGGGGATGTTCAACAAACATTGCCACGGGCTTTCATAATTGGCCATTGCGGTCTATATAGAGCCTTCGGGGCACGCCCCGACACGTTCTGTATAGACGAAAGTCCAAGGTGGCAGATAGCCCTGAAAACGTAAGGGAAAATACTGTCACAAATGCTTTAACTTACAGGCGAAAATCGCCCATTTGGCCAAAGTCGCCCATCTGTTGCCATCCGGCACGCCCGCAAGGAGGTTTCATGACCGATCTGAGCAAAACCGACAGCCTGTTTTTCGCCAATGGCGACCTTGATCGCGACCGGCTTGAAAAGCAGGTCAATGATGCGCTGGGCGCGGCGGAAGACGGGGAACTTTTCCTTGAATACCGGCAGTCCGAAAGCCTGACATGGGATGATGGCCGCCTGCGCAGTGCCAATTTCGACACCGCACAGGGTTTTGGCCTGCGTGCGGTTGCCGATGAGGCCACCGCCTTTTCGCATTCGAACGAGCTTTCCAATGACGCGGTTGGCCGTGCGGCCGAGACCGTCAAGGCGGTTGGCAATGGCCGGTCGGGCAAGGTCGATCTGGGATCAGTCGGCACCAATGTGTCGCTTTATTCCGATGTCAATCCGCTGGGCGAGGCAACGTTTGAGGCGAAGGTTGATCTGCTGGGCAAGATTGATGCCTATGCGCGCGCCAAGGACCCGCGCGTGGTGCAGGTTTCCGCATCGATTTCGGGCAACTGGCAGGCAGTGCAGATCTGGCGCAGTGGCGGACAGCGGATTGGTGATATCCGCCCGCTGGTGCGGTTTAACGTTTCCGTCGTCGTCAAGCAGGGCGACCGCATGGAAACCGGATCGCATGGTCAGGGCGGGCGCATTGGCTATGACGGGTTCTTTGAAGAAAAAAGCTGGAAATCCGCAGTTGACGAAGCCTTGCGTCAGGCGACGCTGAACCTTGAATCGGTTGCGGCCCCTGCGGGCGAGATGACCGTGGTGCTTGGTCCGGGCTGGCCCGGCATTCTGTTGCATGAAGCGATTGGTCACGGGCTTGAGGGCGATTTCAACCGCAAGGGCACATCGGCCTTTGCCGGTTTGCTGGGTCAGCGGATTGCATCGCCGGGGGTCACGGTTGTTGATGATGGCACGATCCATGATCGCCGCGGGTCGCTTTCGATTGATGATGAAGGCACCCCGACCCAGCGCACGGTCCTGATCGAGGATGGCATCCTGAAGGGCTTCATGCAGGATCGGTTGAATGCGCGCCTGACCGGGGTGAAATCCACCGGCAATGGACGACGTCAATCCTATGCCCATGCGCCGATGCCGCGCATGACCAATACCTATATGCTGGGCGGTGACAAGGACCCGGGCGAAATCCTGGCGTCGGTCAAGAAAGGCATTTATGCGGTCAATTTCGGCGGCGGTCAGGTCGATATCACATCGGGAAAGTTCGTGTTTTCCGCATCCGAGGCCTATCTGATCGAAAACGGCAAACTTGGCGCACCGGTCAAGGGGGCGACCCTGATTGGTAATGGCCCCGATAGCCTGACCAAGGTTTCCATGATCGGCAATGACATGAAGCTTGATGACGGGATCGGCACGTGTGGCAAGGATGGCCAGGGTGTGCCGGTTGGCGTTGGTCAGCCAACACTTCGCATTGATGGTTTGACTGTTGGTGGCACGGCCGTTTAGGTTGAATTTAGAACTTGTTTTGAAGCAAAAGGCCCGGCAAATTGCCGGGCCTTTGTACTTACGAATAAGTATAAAGACCATTGCATAGACTTGGTATCATTCAAACGCATGACTTTCCCACAGACCGTATAATCAATAATCTATAACGATAAAATCAGACCGGTTTTGTTCAGGTATCGCATTGGGGTGGGTAGACTGAAAAAAGCAAAGCCGGGTTGCGACCTTGGGGAAAAATATTGAAATCGCTCAGATGGCGGTGCGGCACGGGTTTGATTGTCCTGTGCGGCATGCTGATAACAGGCGCGACAACAACAAGCGCACAGCAAAGTGTCGATGTCCGTACAGATGAAGCCCGGAATTTCATTGGCGATTTTACGCAGATCATTGATGCGGCGGAACGGTCGCGCCTTTTGCTTCAGACCGATGATGGCAGCGATATCAGTTTTGCCGATGTACTGGCCAATCCCGATGATGTTGTCCTGAATTTCCGCTGGGCCAAGGCGCAGATTGCGCGCGGGGATGTCCGCGGGGCGTCGGCGACACTGGAACGCATCCTTGTGCTTGATCCCGATCTTGCCGCGATCAGGCTTTATTACGCGATTGTGCTTTATCGGCTTGATAGCCTTGACGAGGCGCGTGCGCAGTTTGAACGCCTGCGGGCGATGAATGTATCGCCCGATGTTGCGGCCGATATTGACCGTTATCTTTCGGCGATTGAGACACGGCGCAAGCGGCTTCATCAGTACCTGACCGTGACCTTTGGCAGCCAGATTGACAGCAACCGCAATGCGGCACCATCCGACAAGCAGCAGCTTGTCACCGGGACACTGACCAATATCACGGCCGCCGAGGACAAGCCGCGCAACGATATCGCCCATATCGGGGCGATGCGTTATGACATCAGCTATGACCTTGGCTATCAGGAAGGGCACGAGGTTTTTGCCGCCCTGACCGGCTATGGCAGCGATCAGGTGCAGATCGACAGCCTTGATCTGGGGTCGTTTTCGGTTGACCTTGGCGCGCGTATCCGCGGCGGATATTTCAGCCTGACCCCGGTCATAAACCAGACCGTGCAGTCGCTTTCGCGGGAAAAATACCTGACATCGCGAAGCGGTCGATTGCGGGCGGACTGGAACATCCGGCCCGATACCAATCTTTACACCGAAGTCAGCTATGCCGATGAACGGTATCAGAATACGACGGAATCAAGTGCGCTTCGGCTGCATTCCGGGCAGCGATATGGCGCACGAACCGGGGTGAATTACGCCTGGAGCCCGTCAAACCGCACGACGATTGATCTTAATGCGGGTCAAAAAGAAGCCGCACGCAATTTCAACAGTTATGACAGCTTGAGTGCGGAACTGATCCATGCTTATCTGTTTGGCGGGGGAAGTTATATCAGCGGAAGTGTTCGCTATGGTCTTGATCAATATCGCGATCCGGACTTTCTGGTGACCGGCAATTCGCCGCAACACCGACAGGACCGGACGACGAGATTGCGACTGACCTATGGTGCGCCGCTTTCGCAAATGCTGCCAGATGACTTGTTTGGGGATAGCAAAACGGCAGGACAGATATATGCCTTTCTGGCACCGATCAACTGGTCGGTCACCGGTGAATATCTGAACACAGAATCAAACATTCCCAATTACGAATATCATAACGCGCGCGCGCAGTTTTTCCTGACGCGCCGTTGGGAGTTTTAGGGAATGGGAGTTCTAGGGATGTCGGTATTTAAAGCTTTGGCCCCCCGTTACGCGAAGCGGGCAAGACATATGCAGCTTGCAGCCCTTTCAGGGGCGGTACTTCTGGCAAGCGTTACCATGGCACAGGCCGAACGCAGCGGTGAAATGGCGGGGGTTTCTGCTGCGGTCACGGGCGAGGTGCTTCTGGCGCAGTCGGTTGGCGAGGTTGGTGTTCTGGTTGAAAGCGGCATGCCGGTTTACCTTGGCGACCGCATCACGACATCGGCCCATTCAGGCATGCAGATCCTGTTGCTGGATGAAACGGTGTTTACCATCGGCCCGAACAGCGACCTTGCGATTGATGAATTCGTTTATGACCCGGTGACCGGCGATGGCAGGATCGTTGCCGATATGGCGCGCGGTGTCGTGCGGTTTGTCACCGGTAAAATCCCGCTTAAAAATCCATCGAGCATGGATGTCAATCTGCCGGTCGGATCGATTGGCATTCGCGGCACCATCGGCCTGATCCGGTCGGTTTCAGCCGATGAAGCCAACCAGATCGTGCCGGGCAGTTTTGATTTTTCAAGCGATGAGAGCAATAGCGGCGAAGG
This sequence comes from Thalassospira sp. MBR-102, assembly GCF_040549275.1. Classification (NCBI taxonomy): domain Bacteria; kingdom Pseudomonadati; phylum Pseudomonadota; class Alphaproteobacteria; order Rhodospirillales; family Thalassospiraceae; genus Thalassospira; species Thalassospira sp. MBR-102. The sequence continues at coordinate 71,433 of NZ_JBEPTC010000009.1, read as the reverse complement.
CCCGCAGATTTTCATGGCGGTCAATCAGGGGCCGGGCCTTTCACGCAATGACACCACATCGCGCCCCGGTGCCTTTGCCGTGTTTGACCAGAACGGCAATAGTGAAAACGTGACCGGCGAGAATTTCGGTGTGTTTGTTGCCAACAACAAGGTCACCGAACCGATCCGCTTCCCGGAAAGCCTTGCAACATTCGACTTTTCGCGCGCATTGGTGCGCACGGCATCGAACAGCCAGAACGAGGGCGGCAGCACAGCATCCTCCGCGCAGGCATCGGGTGGCAACAGCCTGACGACACAGCAGACCCGTCAGGCAACAACGCAAACCGGATCAACCATGGCCTCGACACTTGACGTCGCCATGGCGCAGGTATCGAGCACGAATGCCGGGGGTAGCGTCACGGACGCAGCCACGGCCTTGAATCAGGTCGAGGAAACCACGCAGAATAATGGTGGTGGCAGCAGCGAATTCACATTTGATGGTATGCGTCAGATCACCAGTGGATCGGCTTCTACCGGAACGATCAATGTGGATGGTGCCAACATTGATTACAGCTTTAGCTCAAATGTCGATTTTGCGAACCGGACGATTGGCATCCTGTTTTCAAACATTACCCAAACAGGTTCCGGCTTGACCGGCAAAGCAGGGTTCCTTGATGGCAGCTTTAACGCTACCACATACGATTATTCCGGTAGCAACGGGCAGGTAGCTTTCTCGGGCTCCGACTTTCAGTATACCTCCGACTGTGTGACGCTTGGCTGCAATGCGTCCGCAACTTTCAAAGATGCCTATAATGTCGATTTCGACCTTTCGACCACAGACTACCCGGACGGAGAGTCCGGTTCAGGTACGTTGACCCCATAGCTTTGGTATTGACGTGACCGATCAACCAAACACACCCGGACGCCTTTCACGCGCACGCGTGACCCTGTGGCTGCATTATCTGGTGCCGCTGGCCGTGCTTCTGGTTTGTGTGGTTCTGCGCTGGCAGGATGTGCCGCTGGTCGGGCAGTTGCGGATGTCGGTGTTTGACACCTATCAGCGGATCGCGCCGCGTGCGTTCGAGGATGTCGGTGTCAGGATCATCGATATTGACGAGCGCAGCCTTGATGAAATGGGGCAATGGCCGTGGCCGCGCACGAGGCTTGCGGAACTGATTTACCGGTTGCGGCTGGCAGGGGCACAGGTTGTCGGTTTCGATATCGTATTTGCCGAGCCGGACCGCACATCGCCCGCGCGGGTCGTGCATGACTGGCCCAAAAATGATAACAGCGACGCCTTGGCAAAACTTGCCGAAACCCTGCCTGATCATGATTTGCTGTTTGCCGAGTTTATCAATGGTGTCGGGCAGGTGGTTACCGCCGCCCAACTGACATCACAACCGTTCAGCACCCTGCCCCGGCAGGTCGGCAATTTCAGCGTTGGCGGCGAAGCCGGTCGGCATCTGGCGGATTTCATCCCGGTGCTTTCGGGGGCGACCGCGAACCTTTCGGTGATTGAGGAAGCCGCGGCAGGCAATGCGATCATCAATGTATCGCCCGAACAGGACGGGGTTGTGCGCCGGGTTCCGCTGATGCTAGCGCTTGATCACGAGGAACCGTTGATCGGCAAGCCGGTTTACCCGACGCTTTCGATGGAAGTTTTCCGTATTCTTCAGGATGCCCCGCGCACCATGAATGTACGGCTATCAGGTGCCAGTGGTGCAACGCGATGGACCACCGCCGAGGGCGTTGAAGCCATCCGGGTTGGCGAGGTCACCATCCCCACCGATCAATCGGGCCATATGTGGGTCCATTTCGCCGGGCACCGCGCCGAACGATATATTTCGGCGGCCGACGTGATCAAAGGCAACCTTCCCGAACGGGCCCTTGAAAACACGGTTGTTCTGATTGGCACCAGTGCGGCGGGGTTGCTTGATTTGCGATCCACCCCGCTTGATCCGGTTCTGCCCGGTGTTGAAATCCATGCCGAGATGTTAGAACAGATGCTTCTGGGGCAGTTCCTGACGCGGCCATATTGGGTTGCGGAGATCGAGACGCTTGTCCTGTTGCTGGTGGGCCTGTTTTTCGTTCTGGCGATCCCGAAGCTTGGTGCGGTCTGGCCGGCAATCATTGGTGGCACCATGACCGTGGCAGCAGGCGGGTTTTCATGGTGGGCCTATAGCAGCCAGCAAATCCTGATTGATCCGGTATACGGCGCGGTGTCGCTGGTGGCGGTTTATCTGATTGCCAGTTCAATCGGTTTCATGCGCACCGAAGGCGAACGCAAACAGGTGCGTGCGGCCTTTGCCAACTATCTGTCACCGGCACTGGTTGAACAGCTTGCCCGCCACCCGGAACGTTTGAAACTGGGCGGGGAAACCCGCGACATGACATTGCTGTTTTGCGATGTGCGCGGGTTTACGTCGATCTCGGAGGGGTTCAAATCAAACCCGCAGGGATTGACCCGGTTGATCAACCGGCTGCTCACCCCGCTTAGCAAGGCGATTCTGGACCGCGAAGGCACCATCGACAAATATATGGGCGACTGCATCATGGCGTTCTGGAACGCGCCGCTTGATGTCCCGGCACATGCGCGCCGGGCCTGCGAAAGTGCGCTTGCGATGTTTGATGCGCTTGAACACCTTAATGCGCGCCGTGCAGAGGAAGCAACCGAAGAAAGCCAGGACTATCTGCCACTGAATATCGGGATCGGGATCAATAGCGGCAATTGCCTTGTCGGCAATATGGGATCTGATCAGCGGTTTGATTATTCGGTGCTGGGCGATGCGGTCAATCTGGCTTCAAGGCTTGAGGGGCAGTCAAAAAATTACGGTGTCGGCATTGTCATTGGCGAGGAAACGGCAAGACAGGCGGCGGATGGTTTCGCCATCCTTGAGCTTGATCTGATTGCCGTGAAGGGCAAAAGCGAGGCGGTGCGCATCTTTACCCTGCTGGGCGACAGTACGATTGCCCATAGCGCGGAATTTGCCGACCTGCGTGACCGCCATATGCAGATGATCCAGAGCTATCGATTGCAGGATTGGGATGGTACGGAACAACTGATTGAGGAATGCATCAATCTTGCGACCGATATGATCGGGCAATTTGACCTTGTCGGGCTTTACGGGCTTTATCGTGATCGCATTGCGACATTCCGTGCAAGCCCGCCACCTTCGGACTGGGACGGTGTTTTTGTCGCGACCAGCAAGTAATCCGTTCCCTTGCATTTCAAATGCGATCAACCGAAGCTGAGCATCCCGTCACCTAAAGCCCCTGCCCCACCTTAAAGAACCGAGGCCCCGATGAATTTTTCGTCTGATAACGTGTCGCCGATCTGCCCGGAAATCCTTGCCGCGATTGGCGAGGCCAGTGACCCGGCCCTGCCTTATGGTGCAGATGAAGCAAGCCAGCAGCTTGATCACGCGTTTTCGGACCTGTTTGGCAAGGAGGTCGCGGTGGTGCCAGTCGCCACCGGGACGGCGGCCAATCTTGTCGGGTTGTCGGCATTGGTATCCCCGTTCGGCGGGGTGGCCTGTCATCATCAGGCGCATATCAACCGGACGGAATCGACCGGGGTGGCATTTTATGGCAATGGGGCAAAATTGATGACCATGGACGGGCCATCGGCGAAGCTGTTGCCCGAAACGCTTGATGCGTTTTTAACCCGCGAAAACACCCATGGCATGCATTCGGTTGACCCGGAATGTGTGGCCATCACGCAGGCGACCGAATTCGGCACGATCTATGACGTTGATGAAGTTCAGGCGATTGGCAGGGTAACAAAAACACACGGCATGAAGTTTTTCATGGATGGGGCGCGATTTGCCAATGCGATTGCCGCCCTTGGTTGCCATCCGGCGGATATTACCTGGAAGGCGGGGCTTGATGTTTTAAGTTTTGGGGCAACCAAGAACGGGGCGATGGCGGTGGATGCGATCATCCTGTTTGATCCGTCATTGCGCGGCCGGGTCGAAAAGGCGCGCAAACGGGGCGGGCATCTGTTTTCCAAACACCGTTATCTGGCCGCACAGCTTCTGGCCTATGTGAAAGATGATCTTTGGCTGCGCAATGCACGCCATGCCAATCAGGCCGCAAGCGCCCTTTGCCAGTCGCTTGAAACGCTTGGCGCGCGGGCGGCCTTCACCCCGCAGGGTAACGAGCTGTTTGTGCATATGAACGATGATCTGGCGGATCGGTTGCGCAAGGCTGGTCTGGTATTTCGGCCATGGCCGGCGGTCGGGGCGGATGCGTTTCGCTTTGTTAGCGGCTGGAACAGCCCGATTGAGGCAATCCGCGCCTTGCCCGAAACACTATAGGCATCATTGCCATTCAAACGGATCGCATGTGATAAAGGGTGGCCGGTTGGCGGAATGACGCCCGGCTCCGCATTAACGCCACCACAAGACACGGACCCGTTCGATGAATTTTGCCTCTGATAATGTATCGCCCCTGTGCCCGGAAATCCTGGCAGCGCTGGAACACGAAGCCCACGGCAATGCCCCCGCCTATGGCAATGATGACACCAGCCAGCAGCTTGACGCGGCCTTTGCCGAGCTGTTTGACAGGGAAGTGGCCGTTGTTCCGGTCGCCACCGGCACCGCGGCAAACTGCATCAGCCTGTCGGCACTGGTATCGCCGTTTGGCGGGATCGTTTGCCATCACGAGGCCCATATCAACGAAGATGAAAGTACGGGCGTTGCGTTCTTTACCGGCGGGGCGAAGCTGATGCCGGTTGATGGCCCGGCGGCAAAGCTTGAAGCCGATAATCTTGATGCCTTTCTGGCAAGCCGGGTGGATCGCGGGGTGCATTCGGTGGCCCCGGAATGCGTTGCGATCACGCAGGCGACCGAATTGGGCACGGTTTATTCCGCCGATGAAGTTGCCGCCATTGGCGCGATTTGCAAAAAGCGTGACCTGCGGTTTTTCATGGATGGGGCACGGTTTGCCAATGCGGTTGCCCATCTGGGCTGTCATCCGGCGGATATCACGTGGAAGGCCGGTGTCGATGCGATCAGCTTTGGGGCGACCAAGAACGGTGCGCAGGCGGTTGATGCGATTGTCCTGTTTGATACGTCACTGCGCGGCAAGGTCGAGCAGGCCCGGAAGCGCAGCGGGCATCTGTATTCCAAGCATCGTTATCTGGCCTCGCAGCTTCTGGCCTATGTGAAGGATGATCTTTGGCTGCGCAATGCGCGCCACGCCAACGGGGCGGCCAAAACCCTTTGTGACATGCTGGTTTCGCATGGGGCAACATTGGCGCATGCCGCTGATGGCAACGAGATTTTTGCGAATATCCCCGCCGAACTGGCGCAGAAAATGCGCGATGCCGGGGCGCTGTTTTATCCATGGCCGTCATTGGGGGCGGATGTTTATCGATTTGTGACAGCGTGGAACACGGATATCGCGCAAATCAGTGAGCTTAATGATCGCATTGCGCGCAATTGATCGGCGCAAGGGGTTCCGTGGTCAAACGAATCTAGAAATTTCAAGAAGATAGATCGGATGGAAAAGCACGTTAGCTTTATGTGTTTTTCCGTTCGGTCATCAGTAGCCCCGAAAAAAATGCACGGCTCCCATACCCGATTGTGGGGGACAATTTCATAAAAATAACAAACACTTGACATAAATTCATCATTCCTTCGATCAGATCGTCCTACGTAAAACCCCGCAGGAAACGTTGACGATACCCAGAAACCCTGATTATTTTCCCTCGTCGATTGCCAACATAAATGTTGGATCGGGTAAACCCGCCCGTCTATTTGCGCAAATTGCAATGCATGAGCCGTTCAAGGCCAGCAGCCACCAGCGCAAATTGTTCGGGCCAGCCTTGAGGGAGGCATCTTATATGAAAGCGAATTTCGTCAAAGCGGCGATCGGTGCAGGTCTGCTTGCAGCGACTGCGCTTGCTGCTCCGACTGCCGCTTCGGCAAAAACCCTGGTTTATTGCTCGGAAGGAAGCCCGGAAGGCTTCAACCCGCAGCTTTACACCGCGGGTACCACCTTTGACGCCACCTCGCGTCAGGTCTTCAACCGTCTGGTACAGTTCAAGCGCGGCACGACCACCATCGTTCCGGGCCTTGCAACCAGCTGGGACGTATCGGCCGATGGCACGGAATACACCTTTAACCTGCGTAAAGGCGTTAAATTCCAGACCACCGATGCCTTCACCCCGACCCGCGATTTCAACGCAGACGACGTGATCTTCTCGTTCCGTCGCCAGTGGGACAAAGAACATCCGTACCATCCGGTTTCGGGTGGCGGTTACGAGTATTTCAACTCGATGTCCATGGGCGAACTGATCAAGGACATCGTCAAAGTTGACGATTACACCGTCAAATTCGTTCTGAACCGTCCGGAAGCACCGTTCATTGCCAACATGGCGATGGATTTCGCATCCATCCTGTCGGGTGAATATGCCGATCAGCTGATGGCTGCCGGTACGCCGGAACAGATCGACCTGAACCCGGTCGGTACCGGCCCGTTCCAGGTTGTCCAGTATCAGAAAGATGCGGTCATCCGTTACAAGGCGTTCCCGGAATATTGGGAAGGCAAGGCACCGATTGATAACCTGATCTTTGCCATCACCCCGGACAGCACGGTTCGTTACCAGAAGCTGAAAGCCGGTGAATGCCATGTCATGCCGTACCCGAACCCGGCTGACCTGACCGCGATGGAAGCCGATGGCGACATCAACCTGATGAGCCAGGAAGGTCTGAACGTCGGTTATCTTGGTTATAACACCCAGAAAGAGCCGTTCACCAATGTCAAGGTCCGTAAGGCCCTGAACATGGCGATCAACAAGGCTGCGATCATCGAAGGTGTTTATCAGGGTGCAGGCGTTGCCGCCAAAAACCCGATCCCGCCGACCATCTGGTCGTACAACAACGATACCGTTGACGATCCGTATGATCCGGAAGCCGCCAAGAAGTTGCTGGCAGAAGCCGGTTATCCGGATGGTTTCACCACCGATATCTGGGCCATGCCGGTACAGCGTCCTTACAACCCGAACGCACGCCGTATGGCTGAACTCGTTCAGGCTGACTGGGCTGCGATTGGCGTGAATGCCGAAATCGTTTCCTACGAGTGGGGCGAATATCTTGATCGCACCAAAAAAGGTGAACAGGGCAGCTTCATGCTCGGTTGGACCGGCGATAACGGCGACCCCGACAACTTCCTTGCTGTTCTGCTGGGTTGCGATGCCGTTGGCAGTGCGAACCGTGCACAGTGGTGCAACGAGGAATTCGACAGCTTGATCCAGCAGGCGAAAACCACTGCTGATGTTCTTGAGCGTACCCGTCTGTACGAAGAAGCCCAGGCCGTCTTCAAACGTGAAGCACCGTGGGCAACCATCGCGCACTCGATCGTTTTCGAACCGATCCGTAACGAAGTTGTCGACTACAAGATCGATCCGTTTGGCGGTCACATCTTCTACGGCGTCGATATCAAAGAATAACACGCCCCTACACCTTGCCGAGGAGGCCCGGTTTTCCGGGCCTCTTTGCAATTCCGCAATAGAGAGAGACGTCCGCCCGCAGGCCCGCGCGCGGATGCCAAAAAAGGCCCAATGGCATGTTAGGTTTCCTTTTACGCCGTTTGGGTGACGTCATACCGACTTTCTTTGGCGTTACCATTCTGGTGTTTCTGATGATTCACCTGATCCCGAGCGACCCGATCCAGATGCGCGCAGGTGAACGCAGTATCGACCCCGAACGATACGCCGAACTGCAAAAGGAATATGGTTTCGACAGGCCGCTTGTTGTTCAGTATTTCGATTATCTGGGCGGTGTGTTGCAGGGTGATCTTGGTGAGTCCTTTGTCACCAAACGTCCGGTGATCGAAGAATTCGCGACCCTATTCCCGGCTACGATCGAACTGTCCGTCGCGGGGATTCTGTTTGCGATCATTATCGGTTTGCCATTGGGGGTCATTGCCGCGATCAACAGGGGAAAGTGGCTTGACCACCTGACCATGAGTTTATCGCTGACCGGATATTCAATGCCCATCTTCTGGTGGGCGCTGCTGTTGATCATGTTCTTTTCGACAACGCTTGGCTGGACCCCGGTTTCCGGTCGCCTGTCGATCATGTATTACATCGAGCCGACCACCGGTTTCATGCTGATCGATACGTTGCTTAGCGATGAAAAAGGCGCGTTTCTCAGTGCGCTCCGTCATCTGATCCTGCCGACGATTGCGCTTGGCACCATTCCGATGGCCGTGATTGCGCGTATGACGCGGTCCTCGATGCTTGAAGTTCTGGGCGAGGAATATATCCGGGTGGCACGCGCCAAGGGCCTAGCCCCGATGCGGGTGATCATGGTCCATGCGCTGCGCAATGCCCTGATCCCGGTGATTACGGTGATCGGCCTTCAGGTCGGTGTGCTGTTTGCCGGTGCGATCCTGACTGAAACCATTTTCTCGTGGCCCGGTATTGGCAAATGGATTGTCGAGGCACTGAACCGCCGCGATTACCCGACCATCCAGGGCGGCATCCTGATGATTGCCTTCGTGGTTATGGCGGTCAATCTGTTCGTCGATCTGATGTATGGGGTGATCAATCCCCGCATCCGGCACAAGCGTTAAGGGGGCACGGGAAATGACAAACCAGAATACCCAATCAACCACCCCCGAAACGGCAGCAGCCGAAGCGGCGGCAGTGGAAGACCAGAAGATCAACCCGCCAAGTCCGTTCATGGAAACGTGGAATTATTTCCGCAAGAACCGTGGTGCTTATGTTGGCCTGATCATCATCTGCTTTATCCTGTTCATGGCGGCATTCGCCCAATGGGTTGCGCCGTTTGATCCGATTGCACAGGACCGCACCGCGTTCCTGAAACCGCCGATCTGGATGGAAGGTGCTGATCCGCGCTATATCCTTGGCACGGATGCGGTTGGCCGCGATATCCTGTCGCGCCTGATCCATGGCGCGCAGCTTTCGGTGACCATCGGCGTATTCGTCGTGATCATTTCGATGGTTGCCGGTATCGTTCTTGGACTGGTTGCCGGATATTTCCGCGGCTGGATCGAAGTCGGCATCATGCGCTTGATGGATACCATGCTGGCCCTGCCCAGCCTGATCATGGCGATGGCGATTGTCGCGATCCTCGGCCCGGGACTTGAAAACGCCATGCTGGCGATTGCGATTGTCCAGTTGCCGCATTATGTGCGCCTGTCGCGTGCCTCGGTGGTATCCGAACTGAACAAGGAATATGTCATCGCATCGCAGATTGCCGGTGCCGGTCATATGCGCCAGATGTTCGTCAATATCCTGCCGAACTGCATGGCGCCCCTGATCGTTCAGGGCACATTGGGTATTTCCAGTGCCATCCTTGATGCTGCCGCCCTTGGCTTCCTTGGCCTTGGCGCACAGCCGCCGCTGCCGGAATGGGGTACCATGCTGGCCGAAGCCCGCGAATTCGTGGGATCGGCATGGTGGGTGATCACCTTCCCCGGCCTTTGCATCCTCGTCACCGTGCTTGCCTTCAACCTGATGGGTGATGGTCTGCGCGATGCCCTTGATCCCAAGATGAAGCGGTAAGTCATGGCTCTTCTCGAAGTTAAAAACCTGACAGTCGAGTTCGGCTCCGAAGACCGGCCGTTCCGTGCTGTTGATAATGTAAGCTATTCCGTTGATCGCGGCGAAGTCCTTGGCATCGTCGGGGAGTCGGGGTCGGGTAAATCCGTATCCTCGCTTGCCGTCATGGGCCTGATCGACTACCCCGGTCGTGTCACCGCCGACAGCCTGACCTTTGACGGTCAGGACCTGCTGACGATGTCGCCTGGCAAACGCCGTGCGATTACGGGCAAGGATATCGGCATGATCTTTCAGGATCCGATGTCGGCCCTTAACCCGTGCTTTACGGTCGAGGCCCAGATCATGGAAGCCCTGAAAGTCCATGAGGGCGGTTCGAAAAAAGAGCGGCGTGAACGTACGCTTGACCTTCTGAACCAGGTGGGTATTCCCGATCCGAAATCACGCATGACCGCCTATCCCCATCAGCTTTCGGGCGGGATGAGCCAGCGTATCGTGATTGCGATGGCGATTGCGTGCAATCCGCGCCTGCTGATTGCCGATGAACCGACCACCGCCCTTGACGTGACCATTCAGGCCCAGATCATCGACCTGCTGCTGAAATTGCAGGACGATAGTGACATGGCCCTGATCCTGATCACGCATGATCTGGCACTGGTTTCCGAAGCGGCTGATCGCATTCAGGTGATGTATGCCGGTCAGCTGTTTGAAAGTGGCCCGGCGGACAGCATCTTTGCCGCCCCGCGCCATCCCTATACCCAGGCGTTGCTTGAGGCATTGCCGGAACGCTCCGAAGGGCATGACCGCCTGCGCACCATCCCCGGTGTGGTTCCGGGCCAGTATGACCGGCCGGCAGGCTGTCTTCTGGCACCGCGTTGCCGTTATGCCAATGATCGTTGCGTTGTCGAACGCCCCGATGTTGGTGCCTATAACGGGCGCGATGTGCGTTGCTTCTATCCGCTTGACGACCGCGGCCAGCCAACCGGCCAAACCACCGGCCAAACCACCGGCCAAACCACCGGGGAGACCGTGTAATGAGTTTTCTTGATGCAAAACCCGGTGTTCCGTTGCTGGAATCCGATGATCTTGTCCGTCACTATGAAGTCAGCCGCGGCCTTGGCAAACCCAGTGCGATGGTCAAGGCGCTTGATGGTGTTTCCTTTACGCTGGAAGCCAAAAAGACGCTGGCGGTTGTTGGCGAGTCCGGTTGTGGCAAGTCCACACTTGGCCGTCAGTTGACCCTGATTGAAAAGCCCAGTGCCGGACAGCTTAAAATCAATGGCGAAGCGGTTGGTGATCTGAGTGACAAGGAAGCAAAACTGTTCCGTCGCACGGTTCAGATGATCTTCCAGAACCCTTACGGGTCGCTGAACCCGCGCAAGAAAGTCGGTCAGATCCTTGGCGAGCCGGTGTTGCTTAACATGGATCTGGGCCGCAAGGAGCGCGAGGAACGTGTGCGCGAAACCATGGCCAAGGTTGGCCTGCGCCCCGAATTTTACGGGCGCTATCCGCATATGTTTTCCGGCGGGCAGCGTCAGCGTATCGCGATTGCACGTGCGCTGATCCTTGAACCGAAAGTCATCGTTGCCGATGAACCGGTTTCCGCCCTTGACGTGTCGGTGCAGGCACAGGTTCTGAACCTGATGATGGACCTGCAGGAAGAGATGAATGTCGCCTATGTCTTCATCTCGCACGATCTTTCTGTCGTCCGCCATATTGCAGATGACGTCATGGTGATGTATTTGGGGCGCGTCGCTGAAAAGGGACCGACCGAAGAAATCTTTGCCAAGCCGCTGCATCCCTATACAAGGGCGCTTCTGGCATCGGCACCAAAGATCGATCCGGCGCATCGCGTCAAGGCAGAACCGCTTACCGGTGAACTGCCTTCACCGATCAATCCGCCGTCGGGCTGTGCGTTTCATAAACGCTGCCCGTTTGCGACCGACCATTGCGCACAGGTTCGTCCTGAATTGCGCATGTATGAAGGCCGCGAGGTGGCGTGCCATCGGGTCGAAGAAATCGCCTGAAAACAGGCGATCACCCGGATATCCGGGTAGACAAGGGAGCAAGGGGGCGCGCTTTTATAAAGCTGCGCCCCTGAGCCTTTCAGGGTCACAAGAAAGCCCGCAAAGGCTTTGCTTGCTGTATGCGAACCCTGAGAACAAAACTCAGCCCAAGAATGTTTCTTCGTGCGTGGCCTGATATTGCTGTATCCCGCTTCTCATCCTGCCTTGCCAGTTATGCACAAAGTCTAAAACCTCTGGTGTTTCAAGATGGGCTTTCAATGACGATTGATCGCGCCAACGTTCGGCAATAACGAGACGCCCCGGGCACGCCGCATCAGGATTAACCGCATAAAAAAGACAGCCTTTTTCGGGTGTTGCATTGCGCGCGATCACCTGAACGTCGGCGATGAACTGATCAATTTCATGTGGATCAACATGAATGTGCCCCATCAGGATGATCATGTCATTCCACCACAAGCACGATCTTGCCCTGAATGTGCCCTTTGGCCGCACGTTCATGAGCCTTGCGGGCATCGGCAAGCGGGTATGTGCTGTCGAGCACGACGCGAAGTGTGCCGTCAGTCAGCAGATTGGCAAGCTCCGCCAGTTGATCGCCGTTCGAGCGAACCTGCGTTGCCGATACCGTAATGCCAAGCTTTTCGGCTTCTTCGTGACTGGAAAAGCCCAGCGGGAACACCGGGAAAAGGGCACCACCCCGTTTGATCGTGGGCAGGAAACGCCCGGCGGTCGGTCCGCCAAGGGCATCAATCACAAGATCAATATCCCGCACGACGTCTTCGGGTGGGGTTTTCGTATAATCGATAAACTCGTCAGCCCCCAAGTCGCGCAGAAGCGCCTCGTGTTTGCCAGACGCAACCGCGATGACCCTGGCACCTTTGAGTTTTGCGACCTGCACGGCAAAATGCCCAACACCACCGGCAGCGCCATTCACCAGAACGGTTTTCCCCGAAAGTTCAACCGGCTTATGCTGATAGGACTGAAGCGGATTTGGTTCGTCATGTCCCAGATCAACCAGGAACTGCCAAGCGGTCAGAAGCGACATTGGTACCCCCGCCGCATGCACATGATCAATCCCGTCCGGCTTGGGCGCGGCTTCCGATGCAGGGACCGTGACATATTGTGCATAGGCCCTGCTTCCCCCGGCAAGCCCGGACGGGAAACGAACCATGGCGTAAACGTCGTCTCCTGGCGCAAAGCCGGTAACATCATCAGAAACGGCGTCAACGACACCTGATATGTCGGTTCCAAGTATCACCGGGAAGGATATTTGCGGCTGCCATTCCGGCGGAAGCATCCTGTAGCCATCACGCAAATACCAGTCGGGCGGATTAATCCCGACCGCGTGCACCCGGACCCTTATTTCACCCGGTCCCGGATCAGGTATCGGCGCGTCCTCGTAGCGCATGACCTCGGGCCCGCCGAACGCGTGCTGACGGACCGCCTTCATCATCTTTGTCATCACTGCTTCTTCTTTCATCGCATATATGCTATCCACAATCGGAGCACTGATCCGCATTTATGGAGCAGTGCTCCGTTTGTCAAGAGGAACATATGCGAGCCGACGCAAAGAAGAACTACGAACATCTGCTTGCCATCGCGCGGGAGGTTGTCAAAGACCAGGGTGCGGAAGCATCTTTGCGCGACATCGCCCGCAAAGCCGGGGTGGGACTTGGTACGCTGTACCGACATTTTCCAACGCGCGAGGCACTGCTTGAAACCCTGCTTCGCGAGAGCTTTGACGGGCTGAAAGAATCAGCGCGCGAACGCGAAACCGCAAGTTCGCCGGATGATGCGCTGGTATCGTGGTTACGTGATCTTGTTGCGTGCGCGAACGACTATCGCGGCGTCATTGCCGCGATGGTGGCCGCCATTGAGGATGAAGAGTCGGCTCTTCATGCGTCGTGCGTTACCATGAAAGCCGCGGGGACAAGGCTCCTTGTCCGGGCACAGGAAAAAGGCGTCGCACGCACCGATATTGATGGCGGAGACCTGTTTGCGATGGTGGGCGCACTTGCCTGGCTTGGCGATCAGCCATCATCGGCACCACGTGCGGATCATCTGTTCAATGTCATCACCAGCGCCATCCTGAAAAAGTGATGGCCGGGACCATCACATCCGCAAACCGTCGCGGATCAGGCGCTACTACGCGTGCGGTCCGTCAGCGCCAGCAGCACCCCTGCGGCGATCAGAAGGCTGCCGCTGATGCGGTTAAGCCAGCGCATGTGGCGGGCGGAACGGATCAGCCCCTTTACCTGCCCGCCGACAAGCCCGTATCCGAGAAGGACACAGGCCTCCATCGCGATGAAGGTCACCCCCATGATCGCAAATTGCGGGCCATATGAACCGGCCTGATCAAGGAATTGCGGAAAGAAGGCGGTAAAGATCAGGATCGCCTTGGGATTGCCGATTGCGGTCAGGAATTCCGTCCGGGCCAATGACATCGCACCGGGATGGGCGATAAAGCCGACGCTATCACCGGGAACCTCGGGCTCGGCAACTTTGGTTCGCCAGCTTTTGAGGCCCAGATAAACCAGATAGATCGCCCCACCCCATTTGATGATCATGAAGGCGGTTTCGCTGGCGGCAAGCACCACGCCAAGCCCCATGGCCGTCACAACGATCATCAGGGCAAAAGCCAGCAGGCGGCCCGCCCCGCCAATGGCGGCTGACGCAACGCCGTGACGCGCGCCATTGAACATCGCGAGAAGATTATTCGGTCCGGGGGCCATCGAAAGCGCCAAGGCCGCGCCGGAAAACAGCAACCATGTATCGAGCTGCATTTCGGGAAGTCCTGTGAAAAATGGGTGACCGGCTGATTGCGCCCGAAATTCAGTCGCGCGTCAAGGCGGCAATCATCGTTGCCGCCGCCGGCCATTTCGACGACAGGTCGGCCCGCTTGCCCATGGCGAAATCGGCGAAGTCAAAACCGGGGGCCACCGTACAGCCCAGAAGGGCAAATTTGCCACCTTGTTTCAGGCGCGCCCCCTGCCAGACATTTTTCGGCACGATCATTTGTGGTTTCTGCCCCGCCAGCAGGTCATTGCCGATTTCAACCAGCCGATGACTGCCATCGGCATAAAGTTGCAGCTGTTCGACCGGATCGCCAAGGTAATGATGGAAAATCTCGTCACTGGTCAGGATATGCATGCCTGAGAAGGTATCGGGGGTCAGCAGGTAATAGATCGCGGTCCCCGTTGATCGCACGCCAAGATACCGGTTGCCCGGATTGCAGGTTTCCAGCGCCCGGAATGTTTCGGCGTAAAAGCCGCCTTCGGGATGAGGTTGCAAGCCGAGTTTTTCGATCAATTGGTCGATGGTGATATCGCGGGACATGGCGCACTTCCCTGCATGGGGTGGATGATGGCCGACCATCATGACAAAAAAGGGGAACGGTGCAAACCGTCCCCCTGGTATTTTCTGTATCGGTAGATTGATCAATCGGTGAAATCGCGGCCTAGTGGCCCTTGTGTTCCTGATCGCCCATTTTCATGTTGCCGTGATCCATCCCGGCATCACCATGCGGGCCTTTGGACATGGTATCCATCACATCAATGGTCACCGGCACGTCGCCCGCCTTTTCAAAGGTCAGGGTCACGTCGATTTTTTCACCTTCGACCAGCGGCTTGTGCAGGCCGATCAGCATGACGTGATAGCTGCCCGGTTTGAACAGGACTTCGCCATGCATCGGCACATCGATCCCGCCTTCGACCGGGCGCATCTTCATGACGTTGTTTTCCATGATATGCGTGTGCAGTTCGGTTTTATCGGCCAGATCGGATTTCACCCCGACAATGCGATCCGCCATGCCGGTATTTTCCACCGTCAGGAAGGCTGCACCATTTGGCACCTTGCCAAGCGATGCCTTGGCCCAGGCATCCTTGATTTCGATATCGGCGGCAAACGCCTGGGTCGCGGCAAACAGACCGGCCAGGGTCGCAATAACAGCAAACAGTTTTTTCATGATCTTTGTTTCCATCCTTGTCCGGTGTGGATTGGTTGCATCACACCGGTAATTTGATTTCGGGTGTATTGGAAAATCAGATGGAATGCGGGGGTGCGCGGGAATAGCGCGTACGCGGCACGGTGATCGTTGCGACAAGCAGGCGGGCTTGCGCATATTCGGCATCATGGATGATTGAAACCGGCGCGCCAAACGGCACGTCCAGACTTGCCATCGCCCCATGATGGGACGCGCATAGCGAACAGAAACCATGACCGGCAGAATGCCCGCCGGAATTTTGTGACGCGGCATCGGGGCCGACGTCGCCAAACGATATGGCGCGCACCCCATCCGCCGTGCAGATGAAGATCAGATCGCCACCGGGTTCGGCATTGGCCCCGGTAATGGCGGTTAACCCGCCACCACTGGCACCGCCATACATCGCACTCACGAAACCCGACTGCGTCACCCCGGTCATCAGGATGACGAATGCCAGCATCCAGACGCGCAGGATGTTGCCAGCGGCCCGGATTTTCGTATGTGACAGCATCGGTCTGGTGCGAATAAGCATGGATTGGGTATGCCCGAATTTACCCCCCGCGACAATGACATAAATCATTGCCGCAGAATGACAGTTGGGGCACGATCACCGCCGAAAAAGCTGACCCAGGCTGATCGAAAGGATACGTTTTTGCCCTACGCGATGGCTGTTCCGATATCCCTGCCCCATCCTGCAATGGTCGATGCCGATTGGGCGGACAGTTTTGCGATCACGATTGACGATCCCGACATCACCCCCGAACAAGCCGCGCAAAAGATCATGGATGGCCGGCCGGTCTGGATGGGGTATCTGCTGGCACTGCGTAACGCGATGGTCCGTCCGCTGGGGCTTAAAACCGCGCCGGAACCCGATGCCGATGTCATCGGGCTTTTCCCGGTGATTGAGCGCGGGGACGATTTCATCGTGCTGGGCATGGATGACAGGCATCTTGATTTTCGGCTGACGGTCGAGGTCGAAAAATTCCAGTGCGGGCAGACGGTGATCCGGTCAACCACCCTGATCCGGCGGCATAATATGCTGGGCCGGGTGTATCTTGGCACCATCATGCCGTTTCATAAGGCGATTGTGCCCGCGATGCTGAACGGTGCGTTCGCATCCCGATAGGCGGATAAAGAACGGGCCGGTCAAAACCGGCCCGCATCATCACATCAGATCATATCACGTGCGCGGACCAGTTCATCGAACTTCGCCCCGTCAAGGAAGCCGAGCGCAATGGTTGCTTCCTTAAGGCTGCTGCGATCCTTGTGCGCCTTTTTGGCGACGGCGGCGGCATTGTCATAACCGATATGCGGGGCCAGGGCGGTCACCAGCATCAGGCTTTGTTCGACATAGTGATCGATTTTTTCCTGATCGGCTTCAAGGCCGACAACGCAGTTATCGGCAAAGCTGACCGAGGCATCGGCAATCAGACGGATCGATTGCAGCAGGTTATAAATGATCACCGGTTTGAACACGTTCAGATCCAGATGACCGTTTGAACCGCCGACAGTCACAGCAACATGGTTGCCGATCACCTGTGCACAGACCATGGTCAGGGCTTCGGCCTGGGTCGGGTTGACCTTGCCCGGCATGATCGATGATCCCGGCTCGTTCGCGGGCAGAACCAGTTCACCAAGCCCGCAACGCGGACCGGAACCCAGCAGACGGATATCATTGCCGATCTTCATCAGCGACGTCGCCAGAACGTTCAGCACACCCGACATCTCGACACAGGCATCGTGGGCGGCAAGGGCTTCGAATTTGTTGGCCGCCGTTTCGAATTTCAGGCCGGTGATATCGGATACCTGTTTGGCAAATTCGACATCAAAGCCCTTTGGCGCGTTCAGGCCAGTGCCAAGGGCCGTGCCGCCCTGTGCCAGTTTGCGAAGCCGGACCAGTGCATCATCAATGCGATCAAGGCCAAGGGCGATCTGGGCGGCATAGCCCGAAAATTCCTGCCCCAGTGTCAGGGGCACCGCATCCTGCATGTGGGTGCGGCCGATTTTGACGATATCGGCAAAGGCTTCGACCTTGGCATCAAGGGCACTTCGAAGATGGGCAAGGGCCGGTTTCAGGTTTTCTTCGATCTCGACCACAGCGGCGATATGCATTGCGGCGGGGAAGCTGTCATTGGACGACTGCCCGCGATTGACATGATCGTTGGGATGAACCGGATCGCGTTTGCCCATCGGCTTGCCAAGGATTTCGCACGCACGGTTGGCGATGACCTCGTTGGCATTCATGTTGGTCTGCGTGCCACTGCCGGTCTGCCAGACGACAAGCGGGAAGTGATCAAGAAGCTTGCCATCGGCGACTTCGCGCGCGGCGGCCTCGATTGCCTCGGCAAGGTTGGCATCCAGATTGCCAAGGGCAGCATTGGCGCGTGCGGCGGCAAGTTTCTGTATCCCGAACGCCCGGATCAGGGCATCGGGCATGCGTTCGCCGCCAATGCGGAAATTCTGTTTGGATCGCTGGGTCTGCGCCCCCCAATACCGGTCCGCGGGCACATCGATGCTGCCCATGGTGTCCTGTTCGGTGCGGGTGGTCACTGGATTGGTCACGATAGAAATCCTCCGTGTCAGAAAACATACTGACCGGGGCGGGAACCCGGCTGGCAATTACGTTTTGCCGTTCCCGAATATGGGCGCAAATGATCTTTCGCGCAAAGTCACTATGTTGAAAAAAAGCAGTTTTATCGCCAGCGATAAAATATCAGCCGACGATTGCCCCCTGATCTGCGGAAACATTGTCCTGCCATGCGACAATCTGAACGCCGATGCGATCCAGATGTGACAGCAGTTTTTCCGGCGGCAACCGATCCGTGATCACCCCGGTCAGGGCTTCAAGCGGTGCGATGTTTTCAAGGTAACGCTGATCGAACTTGGTGTGATCGACCATCAGCCAGGTTTCATCGGACCGTTCCATCATGGCACGTTTGACCGCAACCGCGCGGCGGTTAACGTCGCTAAAGCCCTGCCATGCGACGCCCGATGCGCCAATAAAGGCCTTGTTGGCATGGAAACGGCGCAGGAATTCGACGGTATCATTGCCGTAAACCGCGTTTTCACGTGGATCGAACTGCCCCGGGCACATGATGACATCATCAATCACCGCCTGTTCGCCCATGCCATGCACCACCGCGTAGCAATTGGTCAGAACCGTGCGCCGCAATGCGCCGGGATTCTGGGCCATATAGGGGGCAAGCTGGCTGACGGTAGACCCGGCATCGATCATAATCACGTCACCCGGCCGGATCATGGTTCCGGCCATGATGCCGATCCGTTCGAACCCGGCAACCGCGGTCATCTGTCGCTGCGCCAGATCGGGTTGATGGCCCATTGGCTGTGCCGATGCGCCGCCAAATTCGCGCTTGATCAGGCCATTTTCGCTTAGCGCATCAAGATCACGGCGAATTGTTTCAGTTGCCACATCGAATCGTTCCGCCAATGTGGCAACTCTCACATGCGGATGGATTTGCAGCTCCTGAAGAATGCGCTGCTGACGTTCTTTTTTTCCGATACGCAAAGACGCTCTCCCCCCTGAATACCTTTGATCGCACCCCATTCCGGCAAGGTTAGCAGCAATCCTTGTAACCATTTGTTACAGTTTTGTGTTGCTTTTCCAACTTTTTGACCTTCTATAATGTTGATAAAAGCAACAATAAAACCAACAAAACCACATTAAAAATGGCGCTTTACCAGCGTTTACAGGGAAGAAAGGTTCGATCACATGTTTTCACATGCGAAAAAAACAGACTTTTTGAAAGTTTCTACGGTGCTTGCCGCCATCGGCATGATGAGCTTTGGCAGCACCCAGGCATATGCGGCCGATGATTGCATCGCACGCGGCGATCTTGACCAGATGTATTGCGACATGGATGGCGATCTGGTCGCCGATGCACCGGCTGCCGATCAGCAGGTTGATCCCGACACCCTCGTATTTGCCTATACCCCGGTCGAAGACCCGGCGGTTTACGCCGATATCTGGGAGCCGTTCCTTGAACATCTTGAAAAAGTAACCGGCAAGGATGTTCACTTCTTTGCGGTTCAGTCGAATTCCGCCGAAGTAGAAGCCATGCGCAGCGGCCGTCTGCATGTTGCCGGTTTCTCGACCGGGCCGACCCCGTTTGCGGTTAACCTTGCCGGTGCGGTTCCGTTTGCCCTGATGGGTGGCGATGACGGTCGTTTTGGCTATACCTTGCAGCTTTATACCCGGGTTGACAGCGGCATCAATTCGCTTGCCGATCTTAAGGGCAAACGTGTTGCGCACACCTCCCCGACCTCGAACTCGGGCAACCTGGCACCGCGCGCTCTTCTGCCCGGTCAGGGCATCGTCCCGGAACAGGATTACGAAGTCGTCTATTCCGGATCGCACGACCAGTCGATGCTGGGCGTTGTCGCCGGTGACTATGACGCCGCCCCGGTCGCATCCGAAGTGGTTGAACGTATGGCCCAGCGTGATCTGTACGATCCGGCTGACGTCAAAATCCTTTATGAAAGCAAGCCGTTCCCGACCACTTCGTTCAACTATGCCTATAACCTGAAGCCCGAACTGATCGAAAAGATCAAGGAAGCCTTCTTTACCTTCGACATGAAGGGCACCGCCCTTGGCGAAGAGTTCAAAGGCGTGTCGAAATTCGTACCTGTCACCTATCAGAAAGACTGGGACGTTATTCGTGAAATCCAGGCTGCCAACGGTGTGAAATACACCCCGGACAACCTGAAGTAATCCCTTCTTTCAAACTGCTTCTGCCGGGATCGATTTTCGGTCCCGGTAGTCTTTTTTTTTCAAGGTATCGTGATGCTGCGTATCAAAGATCTGGTCAAACGCTATGGCAAGGATGAGGCTGTTCTCAAGGACCTGAACCTTGAAGTTCCGGGCGAAAGCGTCGTTGCCATCATTGGGGCATCGGGCGCTGGTAAAAGCACGCTTTTGCGCTGCATTAACCGCCTGGTCGAACCGACATCGGGCTCGATTGACCTTAACGGCACCGAACTGACGACTTTGTCGGGTGGCGAGTTGCGTCTGGCACGTCGTCGTATCGGCATGATTTTTCAGGGTTTTAACCTGATCAACCGTTTGACGGTGATGGAAAATGTTCTGTCGGGACGGTTGGGATATGTCCCGACCTGGCGCGCCATGACGCGCAATTTCCCCCAAAGCGACATTGATCGTGCGTTTCAATTGATGGAACGTGTCGGCATTGCCCATTATGCCAACAAACGCGCCGATGAATTATCGGGTGGCGAACGCCAGCGCGTCGGCGTCGTTCGTGCCTTGATGCAGGAACCTGAAATCCTGCTGGCCGATGAACCGACCGCGTCGCTTGACCCCAAAACATCCCGACAGATCATGGAATTGCTGCGTGCGCTTGCATCCGAGCTGCACCTGCCGGTTCTGATCAATATCCACAATGTCACCGAGGCCAAGGAATATACCCAGCGCATCGTCGGCATGCGGTTTGGTCGCATCATCTTTGACAGCGTTCCGACCGATCTGACCCAGGATGCCATGGATGAAATCTATGCCGGGGTTCCGGCAGAAGAACGCGGCGAAACCGGTGATGCGGAATCCCTGCGCGAGGTGGTATCGCAATGACCAGCTCCGTTGAAAAAACAACGGGCCATCGCACTTGGAAAAAGCCGCCCTTTATCGCCAATCCGGCGATACGCTGGGCGATTATTCTTGGCGTATTGGCCTATGTCGTTTGGGCGGTCACCAGCCTGCCGTTTAACTGGGAACGTATTCAGGAAGGCATTCCGCGCGCCATCCGTATTTTCAAGGGCGCTTTCCCGCCGGACATGATCCGGGGCGAACTGGTGTTGCAGGGTTTTCTTGAAAGCATCAAGATCGCCATCGTTGCAACCCTTGCCGGTGTGATGCTCAGCGTGCCGATTGCCTTTGCCGCCGCATCCAATATTGCGCCCAAATGGCTTTATAACATCGGGCGTGCCACGATCATTATCGCGCGCAGTTTCCATCCGGTGATCGTTGCCATCCTGTTCGTCAAGGCGGTCGGTTTTGGTCCGCTGGCGGGGATTTTGACCCTGACGATCTATTCCATCGGTTTCGTTGCCAAAATGCTGGCCGAACGGATCGAGGAAATCGACTGGGGCCAGGTCGAAGCCATCCGGGCGGCCGGGGGCGGGACATTCATCACCATGCTTTATGCCGTGATCCCGCAAATCATGCCCCGCCAGATCGGTCTTTCGATCTATCAGCTTGACAGCAATCTGCGTGCATCCGCCGTGGTCGGCATTGTGGGCGCGGGCGGGATCGGATCGACCCTGATGAATGCGTTTCGGCGCTATGACTATGACTTCGCGCTTGCGATCACGCTTTGCATTATCGGCGTCATCCTGATCAGCGAAGCCATAAGCGGCCGGATCCGGAGGAACATATGGTAACGACAACACAAAATACCGGACCGGACGCCATCGCCGAACGCGAATGGTCACGCTATACCCCCAAACAACGCTGGCTGCGCTTTGCCATGTATGGCGGTGTCGTGCTGGCAACGGTCTGGTCGCTTTCGACGATCAACATCATCTGGCCGTGGCTTTGGGATGCCCCGCAACAGATGGGCGATCTTTTTTCGCGCATGTATCCGCCATCGCTTAATGATTGGGAAATGATCGCCATCACGTTGCTTGAAACCGTCAATATTGCGACGATTGCAACGTTTTTTGCGGTGTTCCTTTCATTGCCGATTGCCCTGATCGCGGCCCAGAACACCACACCGAACAAGCTGACGCTTTGGATCGGCCGGTTCATTCTGGTGTCGTCGCGGTCGGTCAATACCATCATCTGGGCGCTGCTGTTTGTGGCGATTTTCGGCCCCGGCGTGATGGCCGGTATTCTGGCGATTATTTTCCGTTCGATCGGCTTTATCGGCAAATTGCTGGGCGAGGCGATCGAGGAAATCGACCGGGCCCCGATCGAGGCGCTTGAGTCCGTCGGCGCATCGCGGTTCAAAATCCTGATTTACGGGGTTGTGCCACAGGTCATGCCGACTTTCTTTGCGGTCTCGATCCTGCGCTGGGACATCAACCTCCGCGAAAGTACGGTTCTGGGTCTGGTCGGGGCTGGCGGGATCGGTATCGTCCTGCAAGGCGCGATTGACACCTTTGCCTGGCAGACGGTTGCCACCATTCTTCTGGCGATCATCGGTCTTGTGATCGTGGGCGAGGCTTTGGCGGCCTGGCTGCGCAAAAAGGTGATCTGACGTGTCTGAACATTACGACCTTCTGGTCGTAGGCGGCGGCATCAATGGTGCGGGTATTGCCCGTGATGCCGCCGGTCGCGGTCTGTCCGTCCTTCTGGTCGAACAGCGCGATCTTGCCTCGGCCACGTCTTCATCCTCGACCAAACTGATCCATGGCGGTTTGCGGTATCTTGAACATTACGAATTCCGGCTGGTGCGCGAAGCCTTGCAGGAACGCGAAGTTCTGCTTGCGGCCGCCCCGCATATCATCTGGCCACTGACCTTCGTTCTGCCGCACCATAAAGGGCTTCGGCCCAAATGGATGCTGCGGGCCGGGTTGTTTCTTTATGACCATCTGGCAAAGCGCAAACGCCTGCCGGGGTCCCGTGCGCTATCCCTGAACGGCACGAAAGAAGGCAAACCGCTTCTGGACCAGTTCACCAGCGGCTTTTCCTATTCCGATTGCTGGGTTGATGATGCGCGGCTTGTCGTGCTGAACGCCCTTGATGCGCAGGCCCGCGGGGCGGTGATCAAAACCCGGACGCGCTGTGCCGCCCTTGTGCGCGGAACGGACGGCTGGACGGCGACACTGCAAACCGAAGATGGCAAAGAAACCAGCGTTTCGGCACGGGCCGTGGTCAATGCCGCAGGTCCATGGGTGACCGAAATGGTCGACCGTGCCGGGCTTGGCGACAAGGCCGCGGGGTTACGCCTTGTCAAAGGCAGCCATTTTGTCGTGCCGCGCATTCATCCGCATGATCATTGCTATATCTTCCAGAACGGGGACGGCCGCATTGCCTTTGCCATCCCCTATCAGCGGGACTACACCCTGATCGGGACGACGGATGTGCCCTATGACGGCGATCCGGCCGAGGTGAAGATCAATGATGACGAAATCGATTACCTGCTTGAGCTGGTCAATGGCTATCTGGCGACACCATTAACGCGGGCCGATATCGTTTGGGATTATGCCGGTGTCAGGCCGCTTTATGACGACAAGAACAGCAACGCATCGGCGGTGACGCGCGATTACGTGTTTGATCTGGATACCGGGGACGGCGACGCCCCCGCCATCCTGTCGATCTATGGCGGGAAGATCACCACCTATCGCCGGTTGGCCGAACATGCCCTGCAAAAGCTTTGCCCGGTTCTGGGCAATGATGCATCGGACTGGACCGCGACATCGGTTCTGCCGGGCGGGGATATGAGTGATGGCAATTTCGACCGGTTCTTGGCCGGTGTCAGAACAAAATTGAACTGGCTGCCCGAACAGATCGCCCATCGCTGGGCGCGCTGTTACGGCACGCGCCTGTTTGATATTGCACCGGATGCCAAGGCAATTGGTGATCTGGGTCGGGAAGTTGCGCCCAACCTGTTTGAGGCGGAACTCCGTTTCCTGATGACGCAGGAATGGGCGAGGTCCGCCGAGGATGTCCTTTGGCGGCGGACCAAGCTTGGCCTTGGCATGAAAGAAAGCGATATCAACGCGGTTCGAGACTGGTTTGCAAACAGCGCGGATCAACTTGCCGCACAGTAAGAAACCGGCAACCGGTTACTTGCGCAGATCATCCCATTTGACGAATTCGTGGGCGATGAAATCTTCCATCATCGCCCGCCACATCCGTTCGGCCATGTCTTCGTCAAAGCCATCAATGCGGCACTGGGCACGGACCTTGGTGATCACATCCTCGATCCGGTTTTCGTCACGCACGGCATCCCGGGTCGGTTTGATGCGCGCGGCCTGTTCGATATAGTTCAGCCGTTCCGCCATCAGCGCCACCAGAAGCCTGTCCACCCGATCCACATTCGCACGTACATCGGACATGGTTTCGCAAGGGTTGGCTTTGGTCGTCATCACGGCAGAACTTTCATTATTCACGAAAAATGAAAAATGGCGGTGATTATTCACCGCCATTTCACAATGTCTAATAGGCATATTCCTTGAACAGCGGATCAACCGATCCGTTCCATTCGGTTTCGTATTTATCGAGGAATTCCTCGGCCAGGGTACGGCCGCTTTCGGCGACGTCTTCGAGGCTGTCGAGGAAATGGCTTTCATCGTCGCCATAGGCATCCATGCGACCGCGCGCCTTAAGCCCCTGTCTGGAGACGGCCAGCACATCCTTGGCAAGGTCCTGAACGGTGCCGTTCCTGAACTTCGTGGCAAGGGCGGTACGCGGCACATCGTCGCGAAGGGCTTCGCGTTCGGCGTGGCTGAGATCCTTGATGAGATCCCATGCCGCATCCAGCGCCGCGTCATCATACAACAGACCAACCCACAGGGCCGGAAGGGCGCAGATGCGTTTCCACGGGCCACCATCCGCACCGCGCATTTCAAGGAATTTCTTGAGGCGCACTTCGGGGAAGGCGGTCGTCATGTGATCGGACCAGTCATTCATCGTCGGGCGTTCACCGGGCAGAACGTCAAGCTTTCCGGCCATGAAATCGCGGAACGATTTGCCTGCGGCATTGATGTATTTGCCATCGCGATAAACGAAATACATCGGCACATCGAGCATGTAATCGACATAACGCTCGAACCCGAAACCGTCTTCGAACACGAAGGGCAGCATGCCGCAACGATCCGGGTCGGTATCGGTCCAGACATGGGATCGTGATGACAGATAGCCGCTTGGTTTGCCATCCACGAACGGGGATGCGGCAAAAAGCGCGGTCGCAACCGGCTGAAGCGCCAGCGACGTTCTGAATTTCTTGATCATGTCGGCTTCGGAGGCGAAATCCAGATTGACCTGAATGGTCGAGGTGCGAAGCATCATGTCCAGACCAAGATTGCCGACCTTGGGCATATAGTCACGCATGATCGCGTAGCGGCCCTTGGGCATCCACGGGATATCCTTGCGTTCCCATTTCGGCTGATGGCCGACACCAAGCATTTCAATATCAAGATCACCGCAGATTTCGCGGATTTCATGAAGATGCTGATGCACTTCTCCACAGGTCTGGTGGATGTTTTTAAGCGGCGCACCGGACAATTCGATCTGCCCACCCGGTTCAAGCGAAACGGAACAGTTATCCTTGGTTAGCGCAATCACATTGCCGTTTTCAATGATCGGTTCCCAATCAAAGCGTTCGGCAAGTTGTGTCAGAAGGGTCTTTACCCCCCGTTCGCCGTCATACGGGATCGGGCGAAGATCGTTACGGGTAAAGGCGAATTTTTCGTGTTCTGTGCCGATGGCCCAGTCTTTTTTCGGTGTACAACCGGACTCGAACCATTCGACAAGCTGACGACGGCTTTCGATGACCGGGCTGTCGCCGGTGGAGGCGCTGACAGTCATAAGGGCTTCCCCTAATCTCTCGTGACCGGAGGTATCGACCAGTCGCCGATGCGATCCTGAAACACGGACAAAGCAGCAATTGCCGCAGTTTCGGCCCGCAAGATGCGCGGACCAAGGCTTACAGGCGTTGCAAAAGGCTGTTTGCGGATGCGTTCAATTTCGTCGGCGCTAAAGCCGCCTTCGGGTCCAATCACGATTGCATGGTTAACAACATTGTCGTTGTCGATAGCCGAGCCAGCGCCCTTTGCCAATAGCTGACTTAACACTTCACCAATTGGTGAGCCCGATCCCGTCTCGTCACAGAACAGCAAATGCCGGTTTTCCGGCCAGTCCGCGAGCCAATCAAGCAATTTTACCGGTGGGGCAATTTCCGGCACGCTGAGGCGTTCGCATTGCTCGGCGGCCTCGATCACCTGGGCTTGCAAACGATCAAGGCGGACCTTGTCGGTAATGCCATGTGCGGTCACGATTGGTTGCAGGGTGCCGACCCCCATTTCGACCGACTTTTCGATCAGAAAATCAAGGCGCTGCTTTTTGATCGGAGCAAAAGCCAGGATCGGGCCGCGTTCGACAATCTGGTCACGCAATTGCCGTTCGGCTGTCACCGTGCCCTTCTTTTTGCGAAGGTGGTCGATGGTCGCCAGCCATTCGCCATCAAGACCATTAAATATCTTGATGGGCGTTCCGGGCTTGAGGCGCATCACATGTTCAAGGTAATGAGACTGTTCAGGTGCGAGTTCGATCTCGCATCCCGGCGTGATAGGATCGGAAACGAATAGGCGTTGCCGGGCGCGGGTGGCGTCGTCTGTCATATATGTCCCCAGGCCGGTTATGCGGCGAAGTTCAGTTTGTTAAAGAGTTACATAGGCCAATTATGTCACAGGTCAACCAACCGATACAGAACACGAAGAACGATATGCCGTCTGATGGCTGGATCGACCGGCTCGCGCCGTTGGCCAGTCGGCCGTATCTTAAGCTGGCACGACTTGACCGTCCGATTGGCACATGGCTTCTGCTTCTGCCTTGCTGGTGGTCAACCGCCATGGCAAGCAACGGCGCGCCCAGCCTGTTGATGATGGTTTATTTTGCCATTGGTGCATTGATCATGCGCGGGGCCGGTTGCGTCGTCAACGATCTGGCGGATCGGAATTTTGACGGCAAGGTCGAACGCACGGCAACCCGCCCGATTCCCAGCGGCCAGGTCAAGGTCTGGCAGGCAATCGCATTTCTGGGTCTTTTGCTTCTGATCGGGCTTGCCATTCTGGTGCAGTTCCGGATCGAGGCGATCATTGTCGGTATCTGTTCCCTGCCACTTGTCATCACCTATCCGTTCATGAAGCGCATTACCTATTGGCCGCAGGCGGTTCTGGGGCTGACATTCAACTGGGGGGCGCTTGTCGGCTGGGCGGCTGTCACCGGAACTGTCGCACCGGCGGCGGTTGCGATGTATGTTGCAGGCTTCTTCTGGACGCTTGGTTACGACACCATTTATGCCCATCAGGACAAGGATGACGACATCAAGATCGGGGTAAAGTCACTGGCCCTTCGGCTTGGCGATGCAACCCCGCGATGGGCGATGGGGTTTTATACCGTAACCACCCTTTTGCTGGGTGTTTCGGGTGTGCTGGCCGGGTTGCACTGGATTTACTTCCCGCTTCTGGCACTGGCGTGTTTGCATCTGGCGTGGCAGGTTGCCACGGTCAAACTTGATGATTCCGCGAACTGCCTGAAACGGTTTAAATCAAACCGTGATTTCGGTTTGATGGTGCTGGCTGCCATCATCATTGCCAATCTGGTCGGCACCGGGCTTTAGTTTAGGCCCGCATACGGGCTGATCCATCCTTCATCTGCACCATTATCGAAAGACCGCCCATGATTGCACCGCTTGCCCTGATGATTGCCGGATTGATCCTTGCGGGTGTCGGGGCGCAATGGTTCGCATGGCGGGCCGGTATTCCGGCAATCGTGTTGCTGTCCATCGTCGGCCTGCTGCTGGGACCGGGAACCGATCTGATCGATCCGGTCAATGATTTCGGTACATTGTTGCAGCCGCTTATTGCGGTGGCGGTTGCGGTGATCCTGTTTGAAGGCGGGCTTGCGCTTGATTTTCGGGAACTGACGCACAGTGTCAGCGGTGTGATCCGCCTGACCACCATTGCCCCGCTTGTGGCGTGGCTTCTGGGTGCGGGGGCGGCGCATTATCTGGCCGATCTTTCATGGCCGGTGGCGGCCCTGTTTGGCGGGATCATGATCGTGACCGGCCCGACGGTGATTGCACCGCTGTTGCGTCATGCCCGACTGTCCAAGCGCCCGGCGACGCTTCTGAAATGGGAAGGCATCGTGAATGACCCTATCGGGGCCCTGTTTGCGGTGCTGGCTTACGAAGTCATTGCCGCAAGCCAGCATGGCAACGGCTTTGGCGCAGCCGTTGGTCATCTGGCGATCAACATTCTGCTGGCGGTTCTGATCGGCCTGGCGTTTGGTTTGGGGACGGTTCAGATTTTCAAGCGTGGCTGGATTCCCGAATTCCTGAAAGCCCCGCTTGTTCTTGGCGTGCTTCTGACCTGCTTTGCCGGGGCCAATGAAATTCAGGAAGAAAGCGGGTTGCTGGCCGTAACCGTGCTGGGCCTTACGATTGGCAATGCCCATTTGCTGGCGATTGATGAAATCCGCCGGTTCAAGGAAACCCTGACGGTTATTCTGGTGTCCAGCGTGTTCATCATCCTGACCGCGACACTTGAATGGTCGATGATTGCCGAACTGACATGGGGGCATGGGCTTTTTGTTCTGGCCATGCTGTTTATCGTGCGGCCGGTTTCGGTGATCGGGTCGCTGGCCTTTTCAAGGGTGAGCTGGAAAGAGCGGCTTCTGGTTGGCTGGATCGCGCCGCGCGGGATTGTGGCGGTCGCGGTTTCCGGCCTGTTCGGGACCGAACTTGTCGAACTTGGTTATGCCGACGGGGCACTTTTGATCCCGCTGGCCTTTGCGATGGTGTTTTCGACCGTGGTGCTGCATGGCTTTTCCATCCGACCGATGGCGCGCCAGCTTGATCTGGCGGTCAAAGGACCGCCGGGTGTTCTGATTGTTGGTGCGCATCGCTGGACGATTGATTTTGCAAAACGCCTTGTCGAGCTTGATATTCCGGTGGTGGTTGCCGACAGCCGCTGGCACAGCATGCGTCTGGCGCGCGAGGCCGGATTGCCAACCTATTACGGGGAAGTGCTTTCGGAAGTTTTCGAACATCACCTTGATACTTCATCGCTTGGCACGCTGATCGCGACCACGGATAACGATGCCTATAACACGCTGGTTTGTACTGATTTCGCGCCGGAATTTGGCCGCCGCGCCGTTTTTCAGACCGGCATGCACGGATCGCCCGAAGACCCGAAACGCCATAGCCAGACATTGGGCGGGTTGCCCCTGTTTTCCGAACCGATGACAACCGACGACATCCGGGAGGATTTCCGGCATGGTGCCGAAATCCGGCAAACCCGTCTGACCGACGAATTCGGCTGGGACGATTTCATTGACGTTCAGGGATGCGAACCACCGGTCATCGCCCTTGTCCGCGGGGCGCAGCTTCATATGGGGCCCGATATGCCAAAGGCAAAGCCGCGTGATATTTTGCTGTATCTTGGCCGCAATGCCCAGAACAGCCAGAAGCCTGACGAAAACCCGAAGGCGACTTCGCTTGCGCCAGAGGCACAAAGCAAGTAAGCCCCGGCAATCCGTTTCACCCCGATATGGGCCGATCATGACCGATAATGTTTTCGCCGATGCCTTGGTCCCCGAAGTCGACGATCCGCGGTTTGCTGATCTGATCGATACCTTTACCGTGCCGGCACGGGTGCCATTGGCGCCCGAAATCGAGATGTATCTGGCAACGCATATCACCCCGCTTTGGCAGGCGACGGAGGATATCCTTGGCGTGCTTGATATCCCGCCGCCCTATTGGGCGTTTGCGTGGCCCGGCGGACAGGCGATTACGCGATATATCCTTGATCATCCGGAATTGGTGCGCGGCAAAAAGGTTCTGGATTTTGCGTGTGGCGGCGGCATGCAGGCGATTGCGTGTGTCATGGCCGGGGCAGACAGCATTCTGGCAAACGATATTGATCCGGTGGCGATTACGGCAACCCGCCTGAACGCCGAACGCAATGGCGTTGCCTTTGAAACCACGACCGAAAACTTTGTCGGCACGGAATCAGCCACACGCCGCTGGGATGTGATTTTTGCCGGTGATGTCTGCTATCAGCAGGATATGGCCAATGCGGTATTGCAATGGCTGATGGGCGAGGCACGGCTTGGCACGCGGGTCATTCTTGCCGATCCGGGCCGGACATATGCCCCGACGCACAATATCGACGAACTTGAAACCTATGACGTGCCAGTCGATGTCGCGGTCGAGGATGTCGACACCAAATTCACCCGGATCTGGCAGCTTTTGCCAGATCGCGATAAATAGCCCGTCCTCATAAGGCACGAAGTGCCAATATGAAAACGCGCGCAAGACATCCTTGCGCGCGTTTTCTGTTTCTCGATCGGTTCCGGTTCGAAGCCCGGTTCAGCCTTCAACGACGCGATAACGGCAGTTGCAGTTATCAACGTGCTGCCATGCCAGTTTCGACCAAGCCTTTTCGGCATCCTTGAAGGTCGCAAACGGGCCGTGGCGTTCTTCTTCGCCGCCGACCGGCTTTTCGAAATCGGTGGTTTCGTATTCGCCACCGACAACCCAGTATTCTTCAAGGCGTTCGATGCGGTAACGCGAATTGGCGTCGTCAACCGACTGCCAGGCCATTTTGGACCATTCTTTTTCCGCGTCTTCGAAGCTGCCAAACGGACCGACTTTGGTTTCTTCGCCGATCGGCTTGTCAAAACCGGTATCCTGATAGGTGCCCCCGATAACCCAGTACTTGGCCATCTGTGCGTCCTTCATGCTTTGGTGAATGTCGACAGGCCGTGCAGGGTGGTGCTGCGCAACCCGGTTTCCTGCCCTTGTATAACCAAATCCGTCTGCGACCGACACCACCAATTTGGTCAATATTGCCATTCAGTCGACGCATGGACGACCAGAAGGCGACAATTTTCCTTTTTATTCTGACGGTTCGCTCTGCCGGATCGCCGCTTTGGGTGGCAGATATCCCAAATGATTTGGTGGGCACAAAGAGCAAAAGGAAAACAAAATGAACATAACACATATCAAGCGTGCCGGTCTTGCTGGCGTTATTTCGATCACCGCGGCCCTGTCTGCCTGCGGCACACCATCGGCGACCCCGGATATTGATGTTCAAAGTGACGACATGGAAGAAGCCAGTGCGACGGTTGTTGCGTCGGGATACAGCCCGTTAACCGGTACCGCATTGGTCAATACGATCAATGATCAGACCTTTTCCTATCGTGACGAGGGCAAGGAAACCAATGTGAATGTCACCTATTTCCAGAATGGCAAGGCATCGATCACCTGGATTGACGAGGATGGTGATCGCGGCATGCGCGAAAAACTCTGGACCATCGAACAGGGGCAATATCTGTGTCTTTGGGGACGGGATGAAGAAGACGATTGCATGTCGGTCCTGACCAAGGCGGGCCAGTTGGCAACCATCGATAATGATGGAAACGTCGCCTATTACACCAATCGCTCGTCGTAATTTTCCTGTCTGGCATCTGCTCCCTTCCCCACCGATAAGGGAGTGGATGCTGGACATCGCGCCTGCACCGTATTAATTCGTGAAACAACAGATTTATTGTTGGCCCGGTTTGTCGCTGGCCCGGCTATTGCCAGCTCAGACCGACCGACTTCACAGATTGTGGTGCCCATGCCCTATCAATCCCTTCGCGATTTCATCGACGCGCTTGAAAAGACAGACCGTCTGGTCCGGGTGAGCGAACCGGTTTCCCCCTATCTTGAGATGACGGAAATCCAGACGCGCCTTCTGGCCGAAGGTGGCCCGGCGGTCCTGTTTGAAAATGTCATTGGCGAAGATGGCCAGAAATATGACATCCCGGTTCTGGTGAACCTTTTTGGCACCGTGGACCGCGTGGCGGCCGGCATGAACCGCAAACCCGAAGAATTGCGCGAAGTCGGTGAAACGCTGGCATTTCTCAAACAGCCCGAACCGCCCGGAAGCCTCAGGGAAGCATTTTCAATGCTGCCCTTGGCCAAAACCGTAATGGCGATGAAACCCAAAACGGTTTCCAAGGCCCCCTGTCAGGAAATCGTCCTTGAGGGCGATGACATAGATCTTTCAAAATTGCCGATCCAATCGTGCTGGCCGGGGGAGCCGGCCCCGCTGATCACGTGGCCGCTGGTGGTGACGCAGGGCCCGACCGCCAATGAAAAAGGCGGCGATAAACGTGATGTGTTCAATCTTGGCATCTATCGCATGCAGGTTCTGGGCAAGAACAAGGCGATCATGCGCTGGCTGAAACATCGCGGCGGGGCGCAGCATCATGCGCGATGGAAAAAGGAAAAGCGCGATCCGTTGCCCGCCGCAATCGTCCTTGGTGCCGATCCGGGTACGATCCTTGCCGCCGTGACCCCGGTTCCCGATACGCTTTCAGAATATCAGTTTGCCGGATTGCTGCGCGGGGAGAAGGTCGAGCTGGTGGAGTGCAAAACCGTTCCGCTGAAAGTCCCGGCGACCGCCGAGATCATTCTGGAAGGTTATGTGTCGCTGGATGAATACGCGCCCGAAGGGCCGTATGGCGACCATACCGGTTATTATAACTCGGTCGAGGAATTCCCGGTCTTTAACATCACCGCAATCACCATGCGCAAAAAGCCGATCTATCTGTCGACCTTTACCGGTCGCCCGCCAGATGAGCCGTCGGTGCTTGGTGAGGCGCTTAACGATGTTTTCGTGCCATTATTGCAGCAGCAATTCCCTGAAATCGTCGATTTCTGGCTGCCACCCGAAGGATGTTCGTATCGCATCGCGGTCGTGTCGATGAAAAAAGCCTATCCGGGGCATGCCAAGCGCGTGATGATGGGGGTTTGGTCGTTCCTGCGGCAATTCATGTATACGAAATTCGTCATTGTCGTGGATGACGATATTGACGTGCGAGACTGGAAAGACGTGATGTGGGCGATTTCGACCCGCATGGACCCGGTGCGCGACATCACCACCGTGACCGAAACCCCCATCGACTATCTTGATTTCGCATCACCTGAAAGCGGCCTTGGCGGCAAGCTTGGCCTTGACGCGACCAACAAGCTGCCCCCCGAAACCCATCGGGAATGGGGCGAAAAGATTTTCATGGAAGACGAGATTATTGACCGGGTTGATGCCAAATGGGATCGATACGGATTGCCGGGATCGGGCAAGAAAATCTGGCGGGATTAAATTCCCTGAAACACCATGTCCAGTGCGTCGGTGAGGACGAATTTTTCAGAAAACTCACCGACCACCTCTCCGAGTTCGGCGACCGTTACTGTCGCAATGAACTGTGGAAGCAAAACCCATCGGGTGTCGCCAATCATAATGACCGGGTTCAAACGCCCGATTGGTTTTGGTATTTCAGAATGCGGACGAAGCGGCACAACCACACGCGTAATCATATCGGCAAGAAGATCGGCCTGCACATCCACAACATATCCGTTGGCAAGCTTATGGATATCATAACGTGCCATCAGAATTTTCGATGCGATGCCAGTGGAATACCGTGCGTTTCAACATAGTCATTGCTGGCCTGTATCGCCGCACTGTTTTCCTTTTTCCAGATTTCGGCCTGTCGTTTTAAGACAGCGTCTCTCAGTCCGGCCTCGGCACTGCGTGAAATATTGATTCCAAGCTGCTTTGCCGTTTCCAGAAGTTCGGAATCAAGACTGACATTGGTTGCCTTGCGGGTATGTTTGTTCGTAACAGCGCCCATAATTCCGCCCATAATTCATGTGCATCATATATGCGCATTATATCACGCATAGTCTCTTGCCTCAATTCCGGAAGAACATCCAGTGTTCACCGCTTTCGTCCGGCTTTTCCGACCAGAAGAATTGCGGCGCGTCGCACATGAAATCATCGACCCGCACGGCGATATTGCAAAAGTCGCCATTGCCAATGACATCGCGGATATATTCAGGATCGTTGACCTGCCAGCTCATGACCGGCGGGGCGGTTTTATCGTCGATGCAAAGGGCGTATTGTTCCGATTGCGCAAACGGGATCTGTTTGAATTCGGAATGCAATTGACCATTGTGCCTGGTGACCATCAGGACATCGAAAAACGGTCCCTCGGGATTGTCACGATCCACCCAGCCGACGATCTGGTCATTGATATCGTCACAGGTAAAATCCCCGACCAGAACCTGATGACGGTTTTGCGCGGCATATTGTCCGGCCTGAATGCGCATTTCGCGGTAAAGATCATTGGCGGTGACTGGTGCTGCCATCGTATCGCTTGGTGCCGCGGTTTTGGCTTCTTGCGCATCAGCTTGCAACATCGTCAGG
Source organism: Thalassospira sp. MBR-102 (assembly GCF_040549275.1). Taxonomy (NCBI): domain Bacteria; kingdom Pseudomonadati; phylum Pseudomonadota; class Alphaproteobacteria; order Rhodospirillales; family Thalassospiraceae; genus Thalassospira; species Thalassospira sp. MBR-102. The sequence goes on along the minus strand of NZ_JBEPTC010000009.1, from coordinate 36,971 downwards.
GAAGTGCCCAGAAGCAGTGTTGCCACAAACAGGTTTCGCACGTGTGTTTCCCGTCATTCTCTTGCAGGTTTCCGGTTCGTCCCGGTTCGGATTTCAGGTCATAATAGCAACTTGCGAAGAAAAAATGACCAAAGATCGGCTTTCGCCAAATGGATCATTCAAATGTGCGTCAGACGGTATCTGGTTGGGTCTTTCAGGCGACTGCCTTTTCTTGCCCTTTGCGAAAAGCGATCAGCCTGCCTATAACCATAGGAAACCACATTCCGACCAAAGGGAGCTTCCATGCCCAAAACCGATATGACACTCGATCGCATCACCGACCTGCTGGCGCGCGCAAAAAAGGCGGGTGCCGACGATGCGGATGCCGTTTATGTCGAAGGCACGTCACTTTCGGTATCGCAGCGACTGGGCAAGATGGAAAAGCTTGAACGATCCGAGGGGGCCGATCTTGGCCTGCGTGTTCTGATCGGCAAGCAGCAGGCGGTTGTGTCGTCATCCGACACCAGCGAAAGCGCGTTGAACGAACTTGTCGAACGCGCCGTTGCGATGGCGAAGAACGCCCCCGAAGACCCGTTCTGTGGCATTGCCGATCCCTCCGAACTGGCCGAAACATTTGATGTCGAGGCGCTTGAGCTTTGCGAGCCGGGCGAAGTCAGCCAGGAAAAACTGATGGCATGGGCGACCGCCTGTGAAGAGGCTGCACGGTCGGTTGAAGGTATCACCAATTCCGAGGGCGCGGATGCCGGTTGGGGCACCCACCAGATCACGCTTGCCGCGACCAACGGCTTTGCCAATTCCTATGCCGGCAGCGGCAGCCACATTTCCGTATCGGTCCTTGCCGGAACCGGCACCGGGATGGAACGCGATTATGATTATGACAGTGCGGTGTTTTCGACCGATCTGCGCGATCCGGTCGATATCGGCCTTAAGGCGGCGGAAAAGACTCTGAAACGGTTGAACCCGCGCAAGGTCAAAAGCACGCAGGTTCCGGTGATTTATGACCCGCGTGTTTCGGCATCCCTCGTCGGCCATCTGGCCGGTGCGATCAACGGATCGGGTATTGCGCGCGGCACCAGCTTCCTTCTGGATGCCATGGGCAAGGAAATCTTTGCGCCGGGGATCAACATCATTGATAACCCGCACCGCAAACGTGGCCTGCGGTCCAAACCGTTTGACGCCGAAGGTGTCGCCAACGAAAAGCGCCATCTGATTGAAAATGGTGTTCTGAAAACCTGGATCATGGATTTGCGGTCCGCCCGCCAGCTTGGCCTGAAATCGACCGGCAACGCATCGCGCGGGGCCGGAAGCCTGCCGGGACCATCCACCACCAACCTTTACATGGAACCGGGCACCATTTCGCCCGCCGACATGATCAAGGATATCAAGCAGGGCCTTTACATCACCGAAATGATCGGCAGCAGTGTCAACGGCGTGACCGGCGATTATTCGCGCGGGGCATCGGGCTTCTGGATCGAAAATGGCGAGCTGGCCTATCCGGTTTCCGAAATCACGGTTGCCGGAAACCTGAAGGACATGTTCAAAACGGCCATTCCGGCCAATGATCTGACCTTCAAATACGGCACGAATGCCCCGACAATCCGGATTGATGGCATGACGCTGGCCGGGCAATAAGCCAAAATTACCCAGATGTGATTTGTAACAGGGGTGCGTTTTGCGCATCCCTGTTTTCATTTTGGCGGCCATTGCATTGGTCGGCATAGGCTTGAGGCACCATAACCCGCACCGGATAAGGCGACAGGCTGATTTCACACGGCAGTTTACCGGCACTTTCGCCGTCAATCTGCAAGGGTGCGGGGCCGCAATGGCTGGTGATGGTCAGACGTTCGGTCTGCACCACCGACACGTCGGTTTGCGCATGCAACCGGTTCAGGGTCAAAGCAATCCCGTAGCGTGCCAGCGCCATAAAGCCGCTGCCGGGCATCAGCACGACATCAAGGCTGTTATCGGTCAGTTTGGCATCGGGGGAAATAACAAACGCCCCGCCATAATGTTTGGCATGGGTCGCAACCACACCGGCAACGCGATATTGTTCGCGCCCGATATTAACTTCGAAATCGCGGTGATGCGGAAAGATAATATTGCGCAAACCTTCGATCACATAGGCACCCTTGCCGATCAGTCGTTTGAGTTTCAGTGACACATTTGCGACCGTATCGGCATCCGCCCCCATGCCGACCATCAAAAAGAATGCCCGGCCATTGACCAGACCGGGCCGCACCCAAACCTGGGCCGGATTGTTGATATAATCGGCAATCGCCTGTGCGCGGATTTCAAGCCCGACCTCGACCGCCAGAACATTGGCCGTTCCCAGCGGAATGATGCCAAGCGGCGGGACTTCGTGGCCTTCGATTTGCGCATCAAGCAGGCCGTTGAGGGCCTCGTTCAGTGATCCATCGCCACCGGCAACAAACAGCCGTTGATGGGCACGAACCTTGCGCGCCAGTTCGCGAGCATGACCGGGATGGGTTGTCTGTAACAATTCAACCTTTACACCGGCTTTTTGCAAAATGCTTGAAAGGAAACGTTGTTTATTCCCGCCAGCGCGCGGATTGAAGATAACAGTCACCCCGGAATGGGTCATTGCGAAAAACTTCCGTAATAAAAATGAAACATTACTTTCGCGTTCTCTTTATAGAAAATGAAACATGTAACAGTATATTGACAGAACCGATAAATTTATATGAACGGGTTATATATTCGCGCGATTTGTTTTAAACCATTACTGGTTGGGGACACTATTCGGCATGTAAAACCGTCGAATTCCAGCCATCCTTTTGGCAGGATACGGAGGAGCGGCAATGACAGCGATGACGCTGCAACCGCATTACCGCACGATCTGGATTTCGGACGTCCATCTCGGAACGCGTGGATGTCAGGCAGATCTTCTTTTGGATTTCCTCAATGAAGTGACGGCAGATACCTATTATCTGGTCGGCGATATCATTGACGGCTGGCGGCTCAAGAAAAGCTGGTACTGGCCCGAAAGCCACCACGCCGTTATCACGACAATCATGGAAAAGGCCAAGAACGGGGCAAAGGTCATTTTTGTCCCCGGCAACCATGATGAATTCGCCCGTGAGTTTGTCGATATGACCTTTGGACATGTCGAAGTCAAGATGAACGACATTCACGAGACGGCGGATGGCAAAAAGCTTCTGATCATTCACGGCGACGAGTTTGACGGTGTGGTCAAATATGCCAAGTGGCTCGCCTATCTTGGGGATACGGCCTACAACCTCGCGATTGTCCTGAACCGTTATTATAACGGCATCCGTCGCAAACTGGGTTACGGATACTGGTCACTGTCGGCCTATCTTAAGAACCGGGTCAAGAACGCCGTTCAGTTCGTCTGCAATTTTGAAAATGCAGTCGCCCACGAAGCTGCCAAGCGCAAGGTGGACGGTGTTGTATGCGGCCATATCCATCATGCCGAAAAACGCATGATTGGCGATGTCCTTTACTGCAATGACGGCGACTGGGTTGAAAGCTGCACGGCCCTTACCGAAGACCAGAACGGCAAGCTTGAACTGCTGTACTGGGCTGAAATGCGCCAGATGGCGATGACACATTCCCAACCCGGCCGCGATGCTGCCAGTGCCCCATCCCTTGGATTGGGCAAACTGATGTCGCTGTTTCGGGTTGTCGGGGACAATAATCGTGCTGCCAATGCCAGTTCCAAAAAGAACAGCGGCACGCCAATTGGAAAGACCGCATGAGAATTTTGATCGTATCCGATGCCTGGTATCCCCAGGTAAATGGTGTGGTGCGCACCCTTGAAACCGTGCGCAGCGAACTGGGCGAGATGGGACATGATGTGCATATCATCTCGCCTGATCAATTCCGGACGATCCCCTGCCCGACCTATCCTGAAATCCGGTTGGCCCTGTTTGCCAAACGCAAACTGGCCCGGATGATTGATGCCCTGCAACCGGTTGCGATCCATATCGCGACCGAGGGCCCATTGGGTCAGGCGGCACGTGCTTATTGCCTGAAACGCGAACTACCGTTTTCATCAGCCTATCACACCCGGTTCCCGGAATATCTGCATGCGCGGACACGGCTGCCGCTTTCGATTTCCTATCGCGGGATGCGGCGGTTCCATAACAAATCACAATCGGTCATGGTGGCCACGGAATCGCTTCGCGAAGAGCTGGCTGATCGCGGCTTTAACAGGCTGAATATCTGGTCGCGGGGCGTTGATCTTAACCTGTTCAAACCACGACCCGATGCAAGTTTCGGGGATTTCCCAAAACCGCACTGGCTGTTTGTCGGTCGGGTGGCGGTTGAAAAGAATATCGGCCATTTCCTTGACCTTGACCTGCCGGGGACAAAATTTGTTGTCGGCGACGGGCCGCAACTGGCGGAACTCAAATCAAAATACCCGAATGCACAGTTTCTTGGGAAAAAGGTTGGTGAAGAACTGGCTGTCTGTTTCGCATCGGCAGACGTTTTTGTCTTCCCAAGCAAAACCGATACCTTTGGCCTTGTTATTCTTGAGGCCCTGGCATCGGGAACCCCGGTTGCGGTATTCCCGGTTCAGGGGCCCGCCGACATCGTGCGCGGGACCAAGGCAGGTGCCATTGATGCCGACCTTCGCAAGGCGGCGATGGCGGCCCTTGAACTTGACGGCAAGGATGCGCGCGCACTCGCAGAACAATATAGCTGGCGCAATTCCGCCAGTCAGTTCCTGCATAATCTGGCACCGTTTTCGGGCGGGTTTGACGGGGCGGCAGCCAAACGTCTTGCCGTTGAAGACATAACAGAAGCAAAAGAACCGGCGATTGTCATGCCGGCGCAATAACCGGCAGCCGTTTATTTTCTGGCAAGCTGGGAGCCGTCCTGCGGGGTTTCTTTCCCTCGCAGGCTTCTGCGTAGAGTGCCATATGCCCGCATCGCATTGATCGCATCCGTCCCAAGCCACCGACGGAACGGTTTAAGCGCGACATAAACCGGCCGGATAACCGCCACGATACGGGACAGAGGTTTCATCTGTGGTGCGGTCATGCCACTGCGGCTCAGATAAGCCTGCCATCCGGAACGCAAAAGATCGGGACGACGTTTAAAACCGCGCTGTATGGAAAACACAAACAGCAGAATGTCGCGCGCCTGTGCGTCGGGCAATGGCATACGTTTATTGGGGTCTTCTTCGAAATCAATAAAACCGATCCTGCCATCATCCCGAATGGTCATGTTGCGCAAAAGAGGGGCGCCATGCGCAAAACCATTGGCATGCAAATCCGCCAATGCAGTTCCGGCCATGGCAATCAGTTCAGCGACACGTGCTTCATCCCCAGCCTTGACCGCATCGCTGATTACGGTTTGCAAGATCGCCCCGTTATCGCCAATAGCGATCCAGTTATCGGCGACTTCGAGAAGATCAGGCACCAGAACGCCTGCACGGTTCAGGGCATGAAGGACTTCAGCCTCGCTTGCCAGACCGGCCTTGCCGCCTGGCGACACTGTCGGGCGCAACATCGGTATCCGCGTCAGGGTTGCGACAAAACGCTGCAGGCGGTGCCAGCCCTTTTGCTTTGGCCGGACAGCCTGTTTGATCCAGATACGCCGTCCTTTCCACCGCAATGGAAAAACCCGTGCGCCAACACCTTGGGCAATCGTCTGTTCCACGATATCGTGGAGTTGCTCTGTCATTTTTTTATCTTATATGTCGTTTTTCGTGGCCTGCATTCCTGCAGGCCCTGTCAGTATCAGTTAAGTTACGTTGCTGCGGCTTGCCGCACCTGCCCGGGCATGCTAGCAACAGCCCGGAAAGATCAAGATATTCATGATGCCTCATCCATATAGATAGTGTCGGACTGACACAATCGGAAATGGCGTCGCACGACCGGGAAGAATTCATTGCCAAAGCATTCGCTAGATCACACGACGGAACATTGGAATACGTGGCCAATGATCAGACGCATCGTTCAGGATGCGGTTGCCCCTTATTTCGGCAAGATTATCCTGGCTCTGATTTGCATGGCGCTTATGGCTGCCGCGACTGGCGGTTATGCCTATCTGATGGATCCGGTGATTAACGAGGTCTTTGTCAAAAAGAACCCGGCGATGCTGGTCCCTGTCGGGGTTGCTGTCCTTGCGGCTTTTGCGCTGAAAGGCTTTGCCAACTATGGGCAGTCGGTTTTGATGAGCTATGTCGGTGGTCGCATCCTTGCCGATATTCAGAACAAGCTTTACGAACATGTCATCCGACTTGATATCGGGTTCTTCCACAATACCAATACCGGCAAACTGATCACGCGTTTCACCAGCGATATCACCGCGATGCGGGCCGCCGTTTCCGTATCACTGACCGGCTTTGGCAAGGACTTTTTGACCGCCATCGTGCTGATTGGCGTCATGTTCTATCAGGACTGGCAGCTTGCCATCATTGCGTTTACGGTATTTCCCGCCGCCATCCTGCCGATTGCCCGCCTGGGCAAGCGAATGCGCAAGGTTTCCGCCAACACCCAGCAACAGATTGGTGAATTTGCAACCCTCCTTGAACAAACTTTCCAAGGTGTCCGCCATGTCAAAGCTTATGGCATGGAACCCTATGAATGTTCGCGGATGGAAAAGCTTGTTGAAACCGTCTTTGATCTGAGCTTCAAGGCGCAGAAAGTCAGCGCACGTTCGTCCCCTATCATGGAAACACTCGGCGGCGCTGCGATCACGACCATCATTATTTACGGCGGTAGCCGCGTCATTGACGGGGCAAGCGATCCGGGCAGTTTCTTTTCGTTCATCACGGCCCTGTTGCTGGCCTACGAGCCGGTCAAGCGCCTTGCCAATATCAATATCAACCTGCAGGCCGGTCTTGCAGCATCGCAGCGCGTGTTTACCGTCCTTGATATCGAACCGGAAATTCGCGATGCCGACGATGCCAAAACGCTTCAGGTCAAGGGCGGCGCCATCCAGTTCAAGGATGTTTCCTTTTCTTATAACAATGAAACGACGGCGCTGCGTAACATCAGCCTTGATATAGAGGCCGGTCAGACGATTGCCCTTGTCGGGCCATCGGGTGCCGGTAAATCGACCATCCTGAACCTGATCCCGCGGTTTTATGATATCAATGCCGGTGCAATCACGATTGATGGTCAGGATATCCGCGATGTAACGCTCGAAAGCCTGCGATCAGCGACCGCACTGGTCAGCCAGGAAATCACGCTGTTTGACGATACGGTTCGATCCAACATCGCCTATGGCCGATTTGGCGCAAGCGATGCCGAAATCGAAGAAGCCGCGCGTCATGCAGCAGCCCATGATTTCATCCTGCAGCTTGAAAACGGTTATGACACCATTGTCGGCGAACATGGTGTGAAGCTTTCAGGCGGCCAGCGCCAGCGGATCGCGATTGCACGTGCGATGTTGAAAAACGCCCCGATCCTGCTTCTGGACGAGGCAACATCGGCCCTTGATACGGAATCGGAACGCCACATTCAGGGGGCCCTGACCGAATTGATGAAAGGACGGACAACGCTTGTCATCGCGCACCGCCTTTCGACGATTGTCGATGCCGACAAAATTTGCGTCATTCAGAACGGGCATGTTACCGAACAGGGACGCCATGAAGAATTGCTTGCGCTTGGAGGGGCTTACGCCAATCTCTATAATCTGCAATTCTCGGAAGAGAGCGATAACTAGGCCGACAGAAATCGGGATAAACTGGCGTGCAGTTTCATAAGCGGATCATAAAAAGCGATCAGGCGCGCAGCACTTTGTGCTGGCTTGCGGCAACCTATATCCGGTTCATTCGTCTTACCGGTCGCTGGCACACGGAAGGTGGCGATCATCCTGCGCATTTCCTGACCGAAGGAAAACCCTTTATCGTGGCTTTCTGGCATCAGCGGTTGCTGATGATGCCCTATACATGGCGTTCGGTTGCGGGGAACCGACCGTTTAACATGCTGATTTCATCGCATCGCGACGGTGAAATCATTTCCCGCACCATCGGCCATTTCGGAATTGCGACAATTGCCGGGTCAACCGGACAAGGCAAGGGCGGCGCGGCAGCGTTGCGGCGTATTCTCAAGGCCCTCAAGTCTGGCGAAGTCGTCGGCATGACCCCGGATGGACCGCGCGGACCACGCATGCGGATTTCCGATGGCATCGTTCAGGCCGCACGACTGGCCGAAGTCCCGATTTTCCCACTGACCTATTCTGCCTCAAGACGCCGCGTTTTTGGCAGCTGGGACCGGTTTGTTTTGCCGCTTCCATTTTCAAAAGGTGTCTTTAGCTGGGGCGATCCCATCCATATCCCGCGCGATCTGGATGATGACGGATTGGAAGAAAAGCGGCTGGAACTTGAAGCAGCTTTGACCAAGCTGACACAGGAAAGCGATGCCAAGCTTGGCCTTGACGTGATTGAACCAGCCGGACCGGATGAACTTCCCAAACAGAAGCGGTCGGCCGTGGCGGCGGCGGCAGAACAGGAAACGGCCAAATGAGCCTGTTTTACGCCTATCGCGTTGCGACACGGCTTTTGGGTCCGGTACTTGGTCTTTATCTGCAACGGCGCAAAAAACGCGGCAAGGAAGATGCAGGAAGGATCGGCGAACGGTTCGGTCATGCCAGCGCATTGCGCCCGAAGGGAAAGCTGGTCTGGATACACGGGGCCAGCGTTGGCGAATCCCTTTCCGCCCTGCCGGTGATTGATGCCCTTCGCACGCGTTTTCCCGATGTGTCGATACTTGTCACCACCGGCACCGTCACATCCGCGGCAATGATGTATCAACGCCTTCCGGAAGGTGTGATCCATCAGTTTATTCCAATTGACCGACAGGTCTGCGTTGCGCGTTTCCTGCATCACTGGAAACCTGATGTTGCACTTTGGCTTGAAAGCGATTTCTGGCCCAACATTCTGACAAAGGCCAAAAAGGCGGGGACCAGACTGGCACTTCTGAACGGTCGTATCTCGGCTCGAAGTTTTAAAAGCTATTCCCGGTTCCCTTCCTTCATTACCCCGGTGATTTCGGCCTTTGACCTGATCCTAAGTCAGGGGGCAGAGGAAACCGGGCGTTTCATCGCATTGGGGGGAACCGATGTTCGTGCGGTCGGGAACCTGAAATTCGCAGCCCCCGCCCTGCCGGTTGATAGCGACACGTTGTCCGAACTCAGGACACAGATTGGCAATCGTGCCGTATGGCTTGCCGCAAGTACGTTTGACGGCGAAGAAGCCGCATGCGCGCAGGTTCATAAAAGCCTTGCCAGCAAACATGAAAACCTTCTGACGGTGATCGTTCCCCGCCATTCTGATCGGGCCAACGATATCGAAACCGACCTGATCGCAAAGGGCCTGCGCGTGGCGCGCCGAAGCCTTGGCCATGTGATTACCGATCAGGTTGATGTTTATCTTGGCGACACCATGGGCGAGATGGGGCTTTATTACCGGCTTGCACCGGTATGCCTGATCGGCAAGACCCTTTGCGCATCGGGTGGGCAAAACCCGCTGGAACCAGCAAGGCTTGGCTGTGCGATCCTGCATGGCCCGGATATGAGCAACTTTAACGAAATCAGCCGCGAACTTCTTGCCGCCAGGGCATGCCGTCCGGTTGCCGATATCGATGATCTGGCCCGGCAGGTTGATACCCTTCTGACATATCCGGAAAAGGCCCGGGAACTGGCAAATGCTGCGCTGGAATATGCCAATTCCAAGGCCGAGGTGCTTGATCGGACGATGGATGCAATCGCGCCGCTTTTAATCAGCGAGGCCGCCAATGCGCGCCCCTGATTTCTGGCAAGCGGATGGTTTCTGGGCCAAGGCATTATCGCCCCTGTCGCTGCTGTGGCGGGCGGGTGCGGGCATTCGCGCCATGAAAACAACCATGCGTCATCCCGGATGCAAGGTTTTCTGCGTTGGCAATTTTACCATCGGCGGTGCTGGAAAAACCCCGACGGCAATCGCGCTTTATCACACGTTGCACCATATGGGCATCAACGCCCATTTTCTGAGCCGTGGCTATGGCGGGCGTGAAATCGGCCCGCATCGCGTTGATCCGGCGACCGATACGGCCTCCGATGTCGGTGATGAGCCGCTGCTTTTGGCACATACCGCCACAACGTGGGTTTCGCGTGACCGGGGCATGGGGGCCGAAACCGCCCGTAATGCCGGGGCCGATGCGATTATCATGGATGACGGACTGCAAAACCCGTCCGTGATCAAGGATTGCAGCTTTGCCGTTGTCGATAGTGGTTTCGGCATTGGGAATGGTCGCGTGATCCCGGCTGGGCCGATGCGCGAAACACTTGAACAGGGCTTGGCAAAAGTCCACGCCATTATCCTGATTGGAGATGGCAATCCGCCATTTCTGGCAAATCTTCCTGCCTCTGTCCCGGTTCTGAGAGCCCGAGTTGTGCCTTGCAACGGTGTCGAGTTTGACGGTCGCAGGGTCCTTGCATTTGCGGGCATTGCCCGCCCGGCGAAATTCCATGACAGCCTGCGTACCGTTGGTGCCAATATTGTTGCCAGCGTCGATTTCGCGGACCATCATCCGTTTCGCACAAATGAACTGGCTAACCTGCGCCAAAGGGCCGCAGCCCTGAACGCGGATCTGGTAACAACGGAAAAAGATCTGATGCGCTTGCCTGTCGCGGCGCGCAACGGCATAAGCACACTTGGCATCAAACTGGAATTCGAAGCCCCGGACCAGCTTGAGAAAATCATTAAAGCGGTATTGTCTGATGGCTGAACGCAGCGCCTTTTACAAAGCACGCCAGAAATATGTTTCCCACCCTTTACAGGGGCTTGGTGCCTATTTGCTGTTTGGCTTTTTCAAGATCATGCCGATTGATCTTGCGTCTGCCATCGGCGGTCGGCTTCTGCGCGCGATTGGCCCGAAACTTGGGCAAAGCAAGAAAGCCCGAAATAATCTCGTCAAGGCTTTTCCGGAAAAGTCAGCCGAAGAAATCGAAGCCATCATTACAGATATGTGGGAAAATCTCGGTCGTAGTGCGGCAGAAATTCCCCATCTTCCAACGCTCGATTGCGGAAGCCCCCGCCTTGAAATCGTCGGTCTGGAAAACGGTATGGCGACAAGGGAAGATAACAAACCCGGTCTGTTCTTTACCGGCCATATGGGGAACTGGGAAGTTTCGACCAAGATTGGCGATGCGCTTGATATGGAAATGATGACCATTTATCGCGCACCGGATAACCCCTGGGTCGATAAACTTTTCAAAAGCGTTCGCAAGGGATTTCGCGGCGAACTGGTGCCAAAGGGTGCCAAAGGTGCACGAAAATTTGCCGCCTTCCTGAAAAAAGGTGGCCACGCAGCCCTATTGGTCGATCAGAAGCTCAATAACGGGATCGCCGTACCTTTCTTTGGCCGCGATGCGATGACGGCCCCCGCACTGGCACAATTTGCCCTGAAATACGATTGCCCGGTCATTCCGGTGAGGGTCGAGAGGTTGAGCGGTGCCAATTTCCGGATGACGTTTTACCCGGCGCTGACAATTATCCCCACCGAAGACCGCGAGGCAGATGTCCTTCGTATCATGACCGAAGTGAACGCCATCATGGAAGGCTGGATCCGTGAACGGCCGGCACAATGGCTTTGGCTTCACAAACGCTGGCCGAACTAAGCGGCAATTATCACGCTGGCATTAACCTAATTGGAACGACCTTGCACCAGACTGGTGGGCACCTCACCACAATCTCCGGGGAAGTTTCTTTTTGCTGCGTTTCGTCGTCCCGCTTTTCCTGATCCTTATTGCATCGATGTTTGCGGTCTGGCCGTCCTTTGCGCTTGAGGGCGACATCGGCAAGATCGAAAGCAGTTCAAAAAATGTGCGCATACGGATTGCCGAGCTGGATCAGCAGTTGCGCACACATCTGCAAGAAGCGGTCGAAAAATTCGGCGATCGCCAGATCGAATGCGGTGCCAGCGGCGAAAAGAAATCACTGTCAGATTGCATTGCCGAAGACGACGATAACCTGACGCAAGCCAAACTATCGATTGCACGCGCCAAAGATCGCGACGCGGAAGAAAGCCCGCTTGATGAACTGGCGGCAACCGAAGAACGTTTTGCCATGTTCATCGAACGTCTTAACAAAACCAACGACCTTCTGTCCCGTGCCGGGGCAACAATGTATCGGACCAGCTTCGACATCACACCGGAAATGGATCAGTTGCGCCGACAGGTTATTGTCTATGTCGAACGCAAACAGGAATATGATCTGCGCCTGAATCAGGCGATGTTGATCGCGGGTGTAACGCTTGTCCTGATCGCTATTTTCGCGATGATCTTTTTCGCCACACGCCGCATTCGGGGAAATTAGGATCAGCATCCTTTGTTGCAGGACAAATTGCGTTGATAATGTGATCAAACCCCGTTACCGACTGGCTCAAGAGCGATCGTCCGAGGAAACTAAGAAATAATGACACAGGCCTATTGGCAGGACATTCTGGTTGCATTGCGCCAGATCATTCGCGCAACCGATCTGCATTCCAAACGCATGATGAAAGCCTGTGGCCTGACCATCCCGCAGGTGATGGTCCTGCGCGCGATTGACGAATTGCAGAACGTTACGGTGCGCCGCATTTCCAATCATGTGTCCCTTAGCCAGGCAACGGTCACAACAATCCTGAACCGCCTTGAACAGCGCGGGCTGGCAGAACGCCGCCGCAGCACCACGGACAAGCGCGTGGTCAATACGGTTCTGACAGAGGCAGGTCAGAATGTTCTGAAAGCAGCCCCAACCATGCTGCACGAAGAATTCATATCCCAATTCGAAGCCCTGCCCGATTGGGAAAAAACGCAGCTTCTGTCATCCATGCAGCGGGTCGCGACAATGATGAATGCGGAAAAGATTGATGCGGCCCCATTGCTTGACGTCCGCCCTGCCGACGAAATTCCGCGTTAGGTCGGTTCAAACCGGATTACAGGTCGGCAATCACCACTTGGTGGCCATTACGTCTGGCATCGCCGACGGCGTTGAATTTCTTCCCATCGCGACTGACCTTGGCGGCGTGAACACCGCCAAAGAACATATCCTCCGTATCCCAGCGTTGCTGGTTTTCAAGGCTAAGACCATCCAGAAGCGATCCGTCAAATCCCGGTTCGACAGACAAAAGACTGTCTTCGACATGAAGCCGCGGTGCCGCCACCGCCCCATGCAGGGTCATGTCATAGGCATCGATATTCAGCATCACCTGCAACATGGTCGAACGAATGCGGTTTGACCCGCCAGAACCCAGTGCAATCGCATCACCATTGCCCGCCAGATACAGGGCCGGGGTCATCATCGAGGTCATCCGCACACCGCAGGGCCAGTGATGGAACCCGTCGGGTGACAGATCGGCTTCGCCCAGCATGTTATTGAGCATGATACCAGTCCCCGGCACCATGCGCCCGGAACAGGACCCGTTTGAAATCGTCGCCGCGGCAAGATTGCCATCGCCATCAACCACGGAAATATGGGTCGTGCCATTCTGGCTAAGCGGGCGTTCGCCAATCATAGACCGGTAGGATTCGCAAAATTCGTCGGCAAGGATTGTCGGGCTTGCGCCATGTTCGCTGCGTGCCAGCCCGGTGGCATGAAGAATGCGCGAAATGGCTTCGAGATGACGGGCCGATCCAAATGCCCCGAGTTCAATTTCACGCGCAAGCTTAAGCCCGAAGCCAACCAGAACCCCGCCCGACGCCGGTGGCGGGTTTAAAACAAACCGCCCGTTGCGCCCGGCAATCAATAGCGGATCACGGACCAGAACGCGGTATGCCGCCAAATCCGCCCCTGTCAGATAGCCGCCATATTCCCGGCATTCCGTCACCAAGGCATGACCAAGATCGCCGTGATAAAAACCGTCCGATCCGGTCCGCAGCAAATATTCGATGCTGTCGGCCATATCAGCCTGACGAAGAATGGAGCCCTCGTCTGGCAATTCAAATCCGTCTTCGTCCTGATGCCCCGCTGCACCGAAAACGGCCCGGCTATCTTTGGAAAAAGCCAGAAGCGGGGTTACGATCCCCATGACATACCGTTGAAACGCATCCAGCTTGATCCCGTCGCGTGCGGCTGTAATTGCCGGTTCGGCCAGCATCGCCATCGGCAGGGATCCAAGATCGTCATGCAGCTTGAAAATACCGGCAACCACGCCCGGTGTTGCAACCGAACCGTATCCACCGTGAAATTCCTGGGTAACGCCACCGGAAAATGTCGCAAACCGGCTTTCGAATTCAAGTTCTTCGCGCGGGCGTTTGGCAAGCGGGGTTTCGACAAAAAAATCATAAAGCCGGGGCGGTTTTCCCGCCGGGCGTGCCATGACAAACCCGCCGCCGCCCAATGATGCCAGAACCGGCTCCGCCACGCACGCCGTCCACATCGCCGCAGTGACCGCATCAAAGGCATTGCCGCCCGCCTCAAGCACATCGGCAGCCGCGCGTGCGGTGACATCATGTCCTGCGGCGACGGCTCCGTGCTTTTTCATGGCAGAGGTTCCTTATTGTTTATTCGTCATCAATTGCTGGCCTTCGCCTTTGCGGCCTTTTTTGCATCTTCCATCGGCGGCACAAGCAGGGCGGCGTCAACACGGGCATCCCCGACATTGATCCGCCAATCCAGATGCGGCCCGGTTGCCCGGCCACTTGCCCCGACCTTGGCAATCGGATCACCCTGCCGAACGACATCGCCGACTTTCACATCGATTTCCGACAGATGCAAAAAGGCCGAAACCATGCCAAGCCCGTGATCAATAAACAGGGTCGCCCCGGAAAAATACATATCGGGATGCGCCAACGTCACAATCCCGTCCGCCGGGGCCACGACCTGTGTGCCGGTGGGAACGGCAATATCCACCCCCCAATGCGGGGCGCGCGGTTCACCATTCAAGATGCGTTGCGATCCATAGACACCGCTGATCGGGCCCAGAACCGGCCAGATAAAGCCGTTCTTGTAAAATTCCTGGGTAAACCGTTCGACGCGCGCTTCGCGGGCCTGACGCGAATCATCCCTGATCCGTTCCATGACCTCCGGGTCCGGCGTCACCATCTTGGGCGGCAGGCCATCAATCCGCTGGATATCGAATTCACGATCACCGATGTCATAGGCATATTCTTCGACTGCCCCATCAGCCTTGCGCAGTGTCAGCTTCGCCGGCCCCTCGTAATCGCGCGGGAAGCCAAGGATAAACGCCCCGTCCGGGCCAATCGTATCAATGGCCGTGCCATCCAGAAGGATGCTGCTTCCGGGCTCGGCCTGACCGAACACGATGCCGCCCTGAACAAACTGGCCCTGATAGGTCGGCTCGGCCGCGATTGCCCCAACGCATGACGCCATCAAACCGGTTGCCGCCAAAAACATCTTCATTGCGAAACGCATTACAGAAGGCTCCCTTGCCTGTCGTCATCTTTGGGGGCCGGGTCTTTTTTCCGGGCCGGTTTCGGTTTGGCAGCCGATTTCGGCGCGACCGTGGCAACCGGTGCCGCCTCGGATGCTCCAGAGGAATACGTCCCTGCTGTTACATCGGCACGTCCATCCTGCATTTCCAGAATGTAACCCTGCCCGGCAATTAAATCCGATGCTTTGCCAATCAAACCTTCATCCGCACCGCGCACCACGGCAAAGCCGCGTTTGAGAACATTGCGATACGAATAGCTTTCCAAAAGACGATCATACCGCGCCAGTCCTTCGGCTTCGCGGTTCAGGATATTTTTAACCGCCGCCTGCATCCGACCGGCCAGATCATCGATCTGTTTGCGGTCGCGTGTGATATCGCGTCTGGCATTTGCCGGGCGAAGTCCGGCGGCGGCCTGATCAAGACGTGCCTTTTGCATCTGGATGGCGGATTTGATCGCCCCATCCAGTCGCAGACCGGCATTTTCCAATCGCCCGCGTTTTTCCGAAAGCTGTTCACGCGGGCTAACCAACCGTGCCCCGGCTTCGTTCAGGCGTGCGCGCGCCTGCTGCAAGACACTGCCTGCTGCACGAGGCAGCCGGTCGGCCCAGTTATCAAGGGTCTGGCTGCGTTCCTCAAGCATCCGGCGCGGATCGCCAAGACCACGCGCAAGACTTTCAAGGGCGGTGCGTTTTTCCACACCAAGCCGACGGACCGCCTGCGTCAGACGAAGGCCGTCTTCCTCGACCTGACCGATCAGATCAAGCCGCACCGGAACGGCCTTTTCCGCGGCCCCCGTCGGAGTAGGCGCACGCAGGTCAGACACAAAATCAATCAGGGTGGTATCGGTTTCATGACCGACTGCAGAAATCACCGGAATGTCGGATTCCGCCACCGCGCGGGCAATGATTTCCTCGTTAAATGCCCAAAGGTCTTCAAGCGATCCGCCACCGCGCGCAACAATCAGGACATCGGGGCGCGGAATATTGCCATAGGGCAAAAGATCATTGAAACCGCGCACGGCCTGCGCGACCTGTTCGGCGGCACCGGTTCCCTGTACCAATACGGGCCATAACAGAACCCGGCGCGGGAAACGTTCGCGCAAACGATGCATGATATCGCGGATCACCGCCCCGGTCGGGGATGTTACAATCCCGATGACATCGGGCAGGAACGGGATCGGCTTTTTGCGATCCGCATCAAACAGTCCTTCGGCGGCAAGTTTCTTTTTGCGTTCTTCCAGAAGTTTCAGAAGCGCACCTTCGCCGGCAACCTCCATCGTTTCGATGACAATCTGGTATTTTGATCGCCCGGGGAATGTCGTCAATCGGCCGGTTACAATGACTTCCATGCCGTCTTCGGGTGCGATGCCAAGTTTGGATGCCTGCCCGCGCCAGCAAACACCATCCAGCACCGCCTGATCGTCTTTGAGTGCCAGATACATGTGACCGCTGCTTGCGCGCTTGAAGCCGGAAATCTCGCCGCGCACACGCACAAACGAAAACGCATCCTCGACCGTGCGTTTAAGCGCATTGGAAAGATCGGAGACCGAAAATTCCGGGAGATTTCCCGGTTTCGCGGGTTCTTCGGGCATGGGGGCGAACGGGTCGAACAAATCTTGCGTCATCAAGGGCACTTTATGCTAAAAGCCCGCATAAATTTTCAAGCGGGATGGGGTGCAAGCCTAGTTCATCCCGTCTGGACCATCAAGCAGTCGGACACGTAATCGAGGTTAAAATCATGAAGGTTCTGGTCGTTGGCGGTGGCGGACGTGAACATGCATTGTGCTGGGCAATTGCCAAAAGCCCGCGACTGACCAAGCTTTGGTGTGCGCCGGGCAATGCAGGGATTGCCGATTCAGCAGAATGTGTCGCCATTTCAGATAGCGACATTGATGGCCTTGTAAAATTTGCCGCCGACAATGCGGTTGATCTGGTTGTTGTCGGCCCCGAGGCCCCGCTGGTGGCGGGCCTTGTCGATGCGCTGGATGCGGCTGGCATCAAATCGTTTGGCTGTTCGAAGGCTGCCGCACAGCTTGAAGGCTCCAAGGGTTTCATGAAGGACATGGTGGCAAAGTTTGGCGTCCCGTCCGCGGCCTATGGCCGTTTCACCACGCCCGACGATGCGCGGGCCTTTGTTGAAAAGCACGGTGCCCCGATTGTTGTCAAAACCGACGGCCTTGCCGCGGGCAAGGGTGTGACGATCTGCCAGACAATCGACGAAGCCCTTGCCGCGATTGACGAATGCATGGTCGGTGGCAAATTCGGCGATGCCGGTGCGGAGCTGGTGATCGAGGAATTCATGACCGGCGAAGAAGCATCGTTCTTTGCGGTTTGTGACGGTGAAAACGTCATTCCGCTAATTGCCGCACAGGATCACAAGGCCGTCGGCGAGGGCGATACCGGCCCGAATACCGGTGGTATGGGTGCCTATTCCCCCGCCCCGGTCTTTACGCAGTCGGTTGAGGACAAGGTCATGGAACAGATCATTGTTCCGACCGTCAAGGGCATGGCCGCCGAAGGCCATCCGTTCAAGGGCGTCCTGTTTGCCGGTCTGATGATTGACGATGCGGGCAATCCGAAACTGATCGAATACAACATCCGTTTTGGCGATCCGGAATGCCAGGTTCTGATGACGCGTCTGAAATCGGATGTGCTTGATATCCTTGATGGGGCGGCAACCGGAAAACTCGATACCGTCAAACCCGAATGGCATGACGAAACCGCCATGGTCGTTGTCATGGCCGCCAAGGGGTATCCGGGCAGCTACGACAAAGGCACCGAGATCAAAAACGTGGCCGATGCCGATGCGATGGACAAGGTCAAGGTCCTGCATGCGGGCACGAAAATGGATGGTGACAAACTGACCGCGACGGGGGGGCGTGTTCTTGGCGTTACCGCACGTGGCACGTCGGTGACCGAGGCACAGAAACGCGCCTATGAAGCGGTTGATGCCATTAACTGGCCGGGTGGTTTTTGCCGTCGTGATATCGGCTGGCGCGCGATTGCCCGCGAACAGAAGTAAGCCTTTGAATTGGAAAAGACCGGGTCATGCAGCCCGGTCTTTTTTCATGCCTGCGTGATAGCGCACCGCGCATTGCCCGTTAGGGCCATGTTCGATGGTGGCATCCACACCGAACACATCGCGCAGATTTTGGGTCGTCAGAATATCGGCAGGACTGCCGATCCCCACCAGTTCCCCGTCACGCATCATGGCAATCCGGTCGCAATACATCGCGGCATGGTTCAGATCGTGCAAGGCCGCCACCACGGTCACCGGTAATTCACGCACCAGTTCCAGCAATCCAAGCTGATGACGGATATCCAGATGGTTTGTCGGTTCATCCAGCAGAAGGAATTTTGGTTCCTGCGCCAGCGCACGCGCGATATGAACCCGCTGCTTTTCACCGCCCGAAAGCGTATGCCAGAACCGGTCGGCCAGATGGGTCATATCAACATCGCCGAGCGCACGTTCCACAATCGCATCATCGCGTTCCGACCAAGGCGACAGCATGCTGAGATAAGGTGTGCGTCCAAGTGCCACCGCCTCGCGCGCGGTCAGGCGGTCCGTCGTGTCGGCCTGCTGTTCGACAAAGCCGATCTGCCGGGCCAGTTTGCGACGGCCATGCTTTTTCATGTCCTGCCCTGCCAGCATTGCACGCCCCTGATCAGGTGGACGAATACCGGCCAAAACCGACATCAAACTGGTTTTTCCCGACCCATTTGGCCCGATCAGGCCAAGGAACTCGCCCGGTTCAACCCGGATCGAGACATTTTTGATGATCTTGCGAAAACCGGCAGACCAGACGATATCGCGCAGTTCCAGGGTCATCGCAAAATCCTTCCGTGACACAGGATCAGGGCAAAGGCCGGGGCCCCGACAAGGGCGGTAATCACCCCGATTGGCAAAACCTGCCCCGGAACGATCACGCGTGAAATCACATCGGCACAGACCAGAAACAGTGCGCCAATCAATGCCGATAGCGGTAATAGCAGCCCATGGCGCGTTCCGACAAAAAAGCGCGCCGCATGCGGGATCACCAAACCGACAAAACCGATGGAACCAACGATACTGACCATTACCGCCGTCATCATCGCGGCTGCGGCAATCAGGATCGCATAAACCCGCCTGACCGGCACACCAAGCGATGCGGCGGATTCACGACCAAACGTAAAGGCATCAAGTGCGCGTGCATGCCAAAGACACACGACAAGCCCGACAAGAGCCACGGGTAAAGCCAGCCACACATCGGGCCAGCGCACGCCGCTAAGATTGCCCAGAAGCCAGAACATGATGCCGCGCGCCTGCTCGGCACTGGCCGATTTGGTGACGATAAAGGATGTCAGGGCATTGAACATCTGCGATCCGGCAATCCCGGCCAGAATGATCGCACCCGTACCGCGCCCGGCCTGTAACGCCAGAAGGGTCACAAAGGCGAATGCCGCCACTGCGCCGATAAATGCACCAAGTGACAGCGAAAGCATCCCGGCCCCAAGACCTAGGATCACGATGCTGACCGCACCGGTCGATGCCCCGGCCGAAATGCCGAGCAGATAGGGATCGGCAAGACTGTTGCGCAAAAGCGCCTGCAGGACCGCACCGGAAACGGCCAAGGCCGCCCCGCAACTTGCGGCAACGATGGCGCGGCTAAGTCGGTAGTTCCAGATAATACCGGCATCAATCGCATCCACCGGATACCCGGCATCCCACAAATGATTGGCAATCGTATTGATCACCGTGCCCACCGGGATCGCTGTTTCGCCCACCGATGCGGCAACCGCCAGAACCGCTGCCAGCAACATCAGCGCGGCAAATGCCACGCTGATGCGTTTGATGAAAACAGGGCTGGAAATGATATTCCCGATCATTGGCCCGATCACTGGGTTGCCTCGAACGCCTCGATTGCCTTGGCCAGGGTTTCAATGCCGTCGATTGTCCGCATGGTCGGGTTCATCGACTGGGCATCCATGACGACGATATTTCCGCTTTTGACCGCATTCATCTGACGGGTTACCGGATCGGATTTCAGGAACTGCATTTTCAGTTCCCAGTCATCGGCCGGAAAACGGCGACGATCCATTTTGCCAATCGCAATGATATCGGGATTGGTTCGTGCGATGGTTTCCCACCCGACTGTGGGCCATTCATCATCACTGTCGATGACATTCTCCACACCAAGGATCGACATGACATAGGCCGGTGCGCCTTTCTGCCCGGCAACAAACGGATCAACATCGATTTCAGCACTGGAGAACCAGAACAGTACTGAAATTCCCTTGCCATTCACGGCGGCGACTTTTTCGCGCGCAGCCTGTTCGCGGGCTTTGAAATCGGCAATCAGATCTGCGCCGCGTTCCTCGACATCGAAGATTTTCGAAAGGTCGGCTATCCCCTGATAGATCTGATCCATCGAAAAGGCATCAATCCGCGTTCCGTCACCGCCCGTGGTGTTGTCCTTACCGACGCAATCGGCTGGTGCGGTATAGACCGGGATTGAAAGTTCGGCAAACTGGTCAATCGTTCCGACCTTGCCATTCGGGCCGATATGCCATTGGAACTGGGTTGCGACCATATCGGGTTTCTGGCCGACCACACTTTCAAAGCTGGGATCGTTGTCGGCCAGACGCGGAATGGTGGCGTTGACGTCGCGAAACTGTTCCTGCACCGGGCCAAGCCATACGGCCGTTCCGACCACCCTGTCGGCCAGTCCCAGAAGATAAAGCAGTTCAGTGCTGCTTTGGCCAAGCGATACGACACGGTTCGGAGCCTGATCAAAGGTCAGGGTTCGACCACAATTTTCCAGTGTGAGCGGATATTCCGTGGCAGATGCGTATTGCGCGAAAGAAGCCAGTCCTGCAGCAAACACCCCGACTGCAAGAACCTTTTTGTTCAGTTCAATCACTTTGCGTCCTTTCATGGATATGCTGATCGGGAATTTCATTTCCCGACCGGACATACCAAACCAATAAATGTTATGTTATAACACAACATCAAAGCTACTATGGTCAAGGGACTGGCTAAAGTGCTGAAAAATGGCGGGAAATGCCGGAATCCAAGGGCGGTCCAATGGCTTTCAGCCCGCCCGGAACGGTGACATATACCGACATCCTCCGGGGCACCCCGCCCGGTCCGTCGTATTTATGTCAGCAGGTCTCCTGGCTCGCGGGTCGTTGTGTTTTCCTGCCTTCCCGGGAAATATCCCAGTGGCTTTCAGAAGGAAACACTCACCGCCTACAGTTGCGGGGGCAGCTTCGGTTAACCGTCTTCACGGACGGCTTCGAATTCCCTTTATCCTTATCGGATACTGACATCTATCGGTGTCACATAGTCACGAAGGCCGGTCAAGCCAATTGCGAATAAATCGCAATGATTACAATTTTCAATAGGCGTTCGCCGCCGCCGTGCCATCGCCGCCCAGCCGCCCAAGGATCGCCGAGACATCGCGCATCGGTGGCGCGCCAAACATGCGGGCATATTCACGGCTGAATTGTGATGCGCTTTCATATCCGACTTCATAGGCCGCTGTTGCCGCATCCTTCATTTCGGTCAGCATCATCTGGCGCGCCATCGTCAGGCGAAGGCGTTTCTGATACTGAAGCGGGCTCATGGAGGTTACCTGTTTGAAATGATGATGGAAGGAAGACGGGCTCATATTCGCCTGTGCCGCCAGATCATCGACCCGAAGCGGTGCGGCAAAATCGTCCTTCATAAGGCGGATGATCTTGGAAATGCGCTGCATGTTGCTGCCGCCCATGCCGATTTGCGCAATCCTGGCACCCTGAAGGCCGCGCAGAAGGCGATAATGCACCTCGCGCAGAAGCATCGGCGCCATCACCGAAATATCGTCTTTCTCATCACACAGGCGCAACAGGCGCATCACAGCATCCAGCAAGGTATCGCTGGCGTTATCGACATGAAGCCCGCAATCGCTTTCGGATGCCGAGCCGACCTGAAGATCAATCTGGGTGACAAGATCGCCCAACATCTGACCATCAAGTTCAATCGACAAACTGCGATACGGAAGTGCTGCACTGGCATTTGTCACACAGCCGACAATCGGCAGGTCGACCGACGCCACCAGATACTTTCCGGGCGCGTAACTGAAAACCGCCTCGCCCAGAGTGACCTCTTTGGCACCTGACGCGATAATGCAAAGGCATGGCTTGTAGATTGTCGGAACTTTCATCGACGGCCCGGTCGCACGATACAGATGCACCGCCTTTACCGGCGTCTCGGCAACACCTTCGCCTTCGCAGTATCTGTCAATCAGTTCAGACATCTCTTCAAACACAGGCATCGCCAAACTCCTTTATTTCCCTAATATGAACTATAGCAACCAGAACCATCCTGAAAAGCGGTTTTCACCCTGCCTGGAGAATCAGGCAATTGATCAAGAGTTCTGTGTATTCATCAGGCCACCATTTGCAATCACAGTAAGCGCCATGATCCAGACAAGGAGGATGTCATGTCGCTTATGTCCAACAATGTTGAAAACAAGGTTGTCGTCATTACCGGTGCCAGCAGCGGAATTGGCGAGGCCACGGCAAAACTTCTGGCCGAAAACGGTGCAAAGGTCGTTCTTGCGGCCCGACGCACGGCAAAGCTTCATTCCATCGTCGCCGAAATCGAAGCCGAAGGCGGCACCGCCACATGTCGCGCGGTTGATGTCACCGATGCCGACGACGTCGAAGCACTGATCTATTTCGCCAAAAACACCTATGGCCGCGTTGATGTGATCTTCAACAATGCCGGTGTCATGCCCCTGTCACCACTTGCCGAACTGAAAATTGACGAGTGGAACAAGATGATCGACGTCAATATTCGCGGCGTCCTGAATGGCATTGCCGCCGGTCTGCCATTGTTCAAGGAACAGGGTAGCGGCCACATCATCAATACCGCATCCATTGGCGCACATCTGGTATCCCCGACTGCAGCCGTTTACTGCGCCACGAAATATGCCGTCTGGGCGATTTCCGATGGCCTGCGTCAGGAAAGCCGAGATATCCGCGTCACCACCATTTCGCCGGGCGTTACCGAAACAGAACTTGGCAACGACATTACCGATGACAATGCCAAAGGGTTTCTCGGTGAACTGCGCAAAACCGCACTCAGCCCGATTTCCATTGCATGGTCGGTGCTTTACGCAATCGCCCAGCCCGAAAGCGTCGATGTCAACGAGATCATCGTGCGCCCGACCGCATCGGCATATTGACCCGTAACGCCCAAGGAGGCACGCATGGCACGTCATATGTTTGCGTCTTCTATCGCCAGTCTTCTGATGCTGTTTTCCAGCACTGCCACCGCACAGGAGGAAACCGTCATGTCCGGAACCACATCGAACGACCCGCATCCCTATGTTGGCATGTGGGTCACGGCTGATGGCAATATCCGTCAGGAATTGCTGGCCAACGGACGTTATGACGAGGCGCGCGGCAATCGCCCGTCTGCCTATCAGGGACGTTATGAAATTTCCGGCAATCATATCGATTACTGGGATGATACCGGCTTTACCGCCGACGGATATTTCGAAGACGGTGTTCTGTATCACGCAGGAATGGTGATGTATCGCCAGCCCATACAATAGCATTCAGGCTTTAAAACCCCCGCTGCACCGGCTAACCCGGCGCAGAACCCGCAAGGAACGGTATCGAATGGATGCCGTTCCTTTTTTCATTTTCATGCGCGAAAACTTTGCCAATAATCAGTTCGCTGTCACGGGCACATTGCCAGTCGCGACATTCCGTTCATCAGCCGTGGCAAAGGTAAACAGATCAATCGGTTCGGAAAGTCCGCGAACATCCATCTGCCCGATCTTGCGAAAATCTTCTGCGGTCAGATACTGTGCCGTCGTTGCAGAAATCAGAACGTCGGTTCCCAGTTCCTTGTTCATCACTTCCAATCGGGCCGCCATATTTACCGTATCGCCATGCACGGTATAGTTCTGACGCCCACCCCCGCCGACACTGCCAGCAATCACCGTGCCGGTGCATATCCCGATACGCGTACGAACATGAATCCCGGCGAAATCCCGACTTTGCACAAGATCGGAAATCTCGCGTGCGGCGCGCACCGCACATCTGGCATGGTCGGCATCCTCGACCGGAACATTGAAGGTCGCCAGTACCGCATCGCCCTGAAACTGCGTAATCACACCATGATGGCGGGTAATGATCTGTGACACCGCATCGAAATAGGTATTGAGAACCTCGACAATTCCTTTCGGACCGATGGTTTCGGTCAGCTTGGTGAAATCGGCCAGATCGGCAAACAGGATGGTTGCCTCACGCTCGACCGGGGCCAGCGTCCCGCGTTTGGAAATCAGCACTTCGGCAATGGCGGGCGGCACATATTGTCCGAAAATATCGGAAATGGCGCTACGTTCCTGTTCTGCCTCGATCTGCCGGCGCACCGTATGGCGCGCACGCCACATGACCAGACCAATCAGAATGGCAACAACAACCAGCGAGAGGGCTTCCTGTGCGCGGCTCCAGGCACCGATAAAATCGGGGCTGAAGAAATAGGTCACAAAAGTCTGGGTATCGGGAGATGTGCCGATATCCTGCCAGTCATAGGTCTGATCCATATCGCGGATGGCATAAAGAAACGCACCAAGCCACCCGGCCGCCCCACACATACCGGCCCATAAAACAAGGCCGGGCGAAAAACTGAACGCCGCAACACCAACAACGATAAAATAGAATGGGAAGATCGGCGTGCGGAAAATCACCGCCTGGGGCAGATCGACATTGTCAAATACCGGTTGGGTCGCAATTAGAAACGACAGGAACCCGATATCAAGTGCAATGAACAGATACTTGATCCAGTTCCGGTCATAGGATGATCCGATAATCCGGTAATGGATGATGCCAAACCCGGCAAAGACACCAAGCGCAATCAGATATTCAATGGCACGTAACGGGTCACCCGACCGCGACGCCACAAGCCAGACCCCCATCAGGATCAGCGCGACCAGACGCCCCTTGATCGCCAGTCGCAGACCGTTCTGTTCCGCCTGATGGAAAATGGCTCTCTGCCCGGGCTTTCCCATAACGGTTTGCTGCATGAACATGCCTTTCTGCGATGGCGACCTCGCCATTTCAATGATTGCAAGTTTATTTAGGCAGACATCTGGCATACCGCCATGCGAAAAATGCAGATATTACGATCTTGAATTCGCCATGTTTTATCCCGATTACGTCCACACTGTCCGGTATAGTTCCGGACATCTTAAATTAACGGGACCTGATTGATGACGACTTCTGTGGAACGCAGACGATTTCTGAAATCCATGGCCGCTGCCGGGCTGATCCTGCCGGGCATGTCGATGGTCAATGGTGCCTCGGCCGCGAACGAAAAACTTGATCTTGGCGAACCGCAAAGCTTCAGCTTTGACGCCCTGATCAAACGCGCCGAAGCCATGGCAAAATCGCCTTACGAGCCGCCTGTCGCCCCCGATCCCGAAATTGTCGGCAAGATCGATTACGACATCCACGGCAAGCTGCATTACAAGCGCGAATTTTCGCCATACGCCGATGGTTCGGGCACCTATCCGCTGACCTTCTTCCATCTGGGCATGTATTTTGCCAAACCGGTGCATATGTATCTGGTGGATGGTGGCAAATCGCGCGAAGTGGTTTATACGCCCGACTATTTCGACATGCCCGAAGACAGCATCGCGCGCAAGCTTTCGGAAAACAGCGGTTTTGCCGGGTTCCGTCTGCATGAAAATGTCGAACGTGATGACTGGAAAACACAGGACTGGGCAGCGTTTCTTGGCGCATCCTATTTCCGTGCGATTGGCGATGAAGGTCAATATGGCCTGTCTGCGCGCGGTATTGTCGTCAATACGGCAACGTCCCAGCCCGAAGAATTCCCCGATTTCCGCGAATTTTATATCGAGCCCGCGAAATCGGCCAATGCCCCGGTCACGGTCTATGCCCTGCTGGATGGCCCCAGCATCACGGGTGCCTACCGGTTCTATCTGACGCGCGGCGAAGGTGTGACGATGGATGTTGAAAAACACCTGTTCCTGCGCAAGGATATCGAACGCCTTGGCATCGCACCGCTGACCAGCATGTTCTGGTATTCCGAACAGAACAAATCGTTCCGCTTTGACTGGCGTCCCGAAGTCCATGACAGCGACGGGCTGGAGCTTTGGACCGGGAACGGCGAACGCATCTGGCGTCAGTTGAACAATCCGGAAATCATCCGCACATCAGCATTCGGTGACAAAAACCCGCGTGGTTTTGGCCTGATGCAGCGTGACCGCGAAGTCAGCCATTATCTTGACGGTGTGCGTTATCACCGCCGCCCCAGCCTGTGGGTCGAACCGCTTGGCGCATGGGAAGACGGGGCCGTGCAGCTTGTCGAAATCCCGACCGACGATGAAATTCATGACAATATCGGTGCCTTCTGGGTACCAAATGCCCCGGCCAAGGCAGGCAACAGCTATCTGTTCCGTTATCGCCTGTATTGGCAGGCACAGAATCCGTTCCCGATGGACAAGCTTGCCCATGCGACCGCCACCCGTATGGGCCGCGGCGGCAATCCCGGCACGGTCCGCCCGAAGGACGAATTGAAATTCTCGGTCGAATTCGAGGGGGAAATCCTTGGAACCCTGGCCTATGGCGAGTTCCCGGAAGTCATTGTTTCAACCTCGCGCGGGGAAATTGTCCGCACCAAGATCGAACCGATCATGGATACCCGCATCTGGCGTGCGGCGTTTGACCTTAAAGTCGAGGGCAATGAGCCGGTTGATTTGCGGATGTATCTGAAACGTGGTGATGCCCCGCTTAGCGAAACCTGGATGTTCCAACATTTGCCGGGATTGCGCGGACAGACACGCGAATAAAAACAAAGGCCCGTCATAATGGCGGGCTTTTTTATCAAATCCATGAGAGAGATTAGATCAAAAATTTAATCTCGAAATATTAGATCAATATAAATTTCAAATATCTATATACAATGATACATTAGGGAGAATATCTTTATAATTGAGTAAAAACATGGAAAAAATAAATAAGTACCTATTGGACACCAATGTTTTCAATCACATTTTGGATGATCTTGCGAATTTAGACCATTTTACAAATCAAAAATTATTCGTAACTCATATTCAACTTGATGAAATCAAACAAACTTCTTGCGTTGATAGACGAGAACAGTTGCTTTCACGGTTCCAGACTATTGATGCAGAATCCATTCCCACAAACGCGGCAGTTTGGGGCGTCTCAAACTGGAATGAAGCAAAATGGGGCGATGCCAACGGGCTCTATGAAAAGTTGCTATCCAGGATACAAAACCTTGATAAGGCCTCAGGTAAAAAGAAAAGACCTGAAAACCAAAGTAGAGATGCCCTGATAGCTGCCACTGCTATCAGTGAAAACTTCGTGCTCATTACAAATGATCACAATCTAACTATAGCAGCTGAAGAGTTTCATTGTACGGTCATTGACCCTAAAAATATTGAGTAAAAAATAAAACCACTCACCTCAGAGATCCGAAGAAATCCTTCAAAAGCTTGCCCGCCTCGACCTCGCCAATCCCGCCATAGACTTCGGGGCGGTGATGGCAGCTTGTGCTTTCGAACACGCGCGGACCGTGATCGATGCCGCCGCTTTTGGGATCATAGGCCCCGAAATAAACCCGCCGCAGGCGGGCAAATGAAATGGCGGCGGCACACATCGGGCAGGGTTCCAGCGTGACATACAGATCACAATTGGGCAGGCGCGGCTCGCCCTTGGCCCCGGCAGCGGCACGGATCACAAGGATTTCGGCATGGGCTGTCGGATCATTGAGTTCCTCGGTCAGGTTGCCGGCACGTGCCAAGACCTCGCCACTGTCGGCATCGACCAGAACAGCACCAACCGGCACCTCGCCGCGCCTTGCGGCGGCGCGCGCCTCATCTAGCGCCATATCCATAAAGCTGTCTGCGCTCATGATCTGTTTTCCATCCCGGAAAAGCAATTGCCCCCAACAGGCACATTGCGGGTTTGATTTGTTTTGTTTTTTATCGGGCGTTAAGCATATGAGATTGCAATCTGTGCAAGGATCGGTCAAGCGGTGATAAGATCGCGACCGATTGCACATATGCGTGAATTGCCGTTGCCCTTCTAACGCACCGGGGTTAGTTTCCGGCCAAATTCATGGCATCGCCAGCAAACATAGCGACCAACTGCCACCACCAACGGGATTTGACAGATCATGAGTGCCAGAAAACCGATCATCGGCATTACCCTTGATTCCGAGGAACCCGGTGGCTATTCCAAATTTCCTTGGTATGCGCTGCGTGAAAACTATGCCGGTGCGGTCACGGCGGCGGGGGGCATTCCCATGCCCCTGCCCCACGAGGTGGAACTGGTTCCCGATCTTCTGGATCTGATTGACGGGCTTGTGGTTACCGGTGGCGCATTTGATGTCGATCCCAGCCTATTTGGGGCCGAAGAACGCCATGACACGGTGATCACCAAAGACCGCCGCACCAAGTTTGAATGGGCGATGGCCGAAGGTGCGCTGAAACGCAATATGCCGGTTCTGGGCATTTGCGGCGGGCAGCAATTGTTGAACGTGATCCTTGGCGGGTCATTGATCCAGCATATCCCAGACAGTGTTGAAAACTGTCTGGCGCATGAACAACCCAACCCGCGCAACGAGCCGGGGCATGATGTGACCGTCGAAGCCGATACCCTGCTTTCGCGCATTGTTGGCGATGTCAAAAGCCTGTCGGTCAATTCCGCGCATCATCAGGCCGTTGATAAGGTTGGCCCGAATGTGATCATCAATTCCGTCGCCCCGGATGGCGTGATCGAGGGGATTGAGCATCCGGGATATCGTTATTGTCTTGGGGTGCAATGGCATCCTGAATTTCATATCAGTTCGGGCGATGCGAAAATCTTCGACGCCCTGATTTCCGAGGCCCGCAAATGAGCGACCAGACCCCGAACCCGACAGAAGATACCGAAGAAAGCAAACCCGAACGCATTGCCAAACGCATTGCCCGTTCCGGCGTATGTTCGCGGCGCGACGCCGAACGCATGATCGAGGAAGGTCTGGTGAAGCTGAACGGCAAGGTGCTTGATAGCCCGGCCGTGACCGTCACCGACGAAGACGAAATTTACGTCAATGGCAAACCGTTGCCGCAAAAGGAAAAGCCGCGTCTGTGGCGTCTGTTTAAAAAACGCGGGCTGGTCACCAGCCACCGCGACGAGCAGGGCCGCGATACGGTTTTCGAACATCTGCCAAGCTATATGCCGCGCGTGATTTCGGTCGGGCGGCTTGATCTGAATTCCGAGGGTCTTTTGCTGCTGACCAATGATGGCGAGCTTGCCCGTTATCTTGAACTGCCCGCCACCGGCTGGGCACGCCGGTATCGGGTGCGCGTGCATGGCCGGATTGACGAGGCCAAACTCAAACAGCTTGAAGACGGTGTTACGGTTGAGGGGATCAATTACGGGTCGATTCAGGCCGAAGTTGACGTTCAGAAAGACAGTAATGCCTGGATGACCGTGACCCTTCGCGAAGGCAAAAACCGTGAAATCCGCCGCGTGATGGAACATCTTGGCTGGCCGGTGACGCGCCTGATGCGTGTATCCTATGGGCCGTTCCAGTTGGGCAATCTGGCACCTGGCGATTGCGAGGAAATCACCGGCAAGGTGATGAAAGAACAGCTGGCCGCGTTCTTCAAGGGTGATTACAGCAAGGTTTCCGAAAAGAAATCGGTCGCGCGGGGCGGCACCGGCCGCCCCAAGGCACCGCGTACCGTATTTGGCAAACCCGCCGCCCCCCGCCGCCGCCAGCAGGGCAATAACCCGAACACCGTCACCGATGACACCCGGACCGAGAACAGCTTTGAAAACCGGACACGTCCGGGTAATCGCGCCAAACCGGCCGTCGCACGCGGAGAGGTATCGCGTAGCGGCCCGGCGCGGGAAAACCGCGAAGATCGTAATGACCGCGGTACTCGGGACGACCGGGATAATCGTTTTGATGATCGCGACAATACAAACCGCCCGGCCAACAAAGGCCGCGGGCGTTATGCGCCCGGTGGCAAAGCCGGTGGTGAACGTAACAACGATGGCGGCAAATCGTTTGGTGGGGGTCGCGGCAAGCCGTCTGGCAATACCGGTGGCAACAACCGCGGCAGCATTGCCGATGGCAAACCCGGCAACCGCCCGGCGGGACGCAGCGGATCGAAACCGGCGGGCAATCGTCCGCGCGGCAAAAAGGGTTAAGGCAGAATGCGGATTGTTGGCGGAAGTCTTCGCGGGCGGCTTTTGACCGCCCCCACCGGGCGCGATACACGCCCGACACTGGATCGCGTTCGCGAAGCCCTGTTTAACATCCTGACACATGCATCGCGCTGGTACGAGGACGACCAGAACCCGCTTTATGAAGGGCTTATTCTGGATGCCTATGCCGGTTCCGGGGCGCTCGGCCTTGAAGCCATTTCACGCGGTGCGCAAAAGGCGGTTTTCTTTGACCTTGATCGCGGTGCACTGGCCGCCATCGAACAGAATATCGCCGATCTGAAACTGGGTGATAAAACCCGCGTTCAACGTGCCGACGCGACCAAACCGCCACGCGCGCCCGAACCGGCCAGCATGGTGTTTCTTGATCCGCCCTATCAGAAGGATTTGCTTGGCCCCAGTATTACGGGACTGGCAAATGCCGGCTGGATCAATGATGAAACGCTGATCATTGCCGAACGCGATCCGCGCGAACCGGCACCGGAAGTCGGCGGCCTTGAAACCCTTGATAGCCGCAAATATGGCCGCTGCCAGATCGATATCTATCGCCTTGGCGCTGCGTCCTGAACCTTTATTGATTTCCCGGCTGTGTTATGGTGGGCTGCCTTTCGAAATGTCAGGCGATGTTGAGCGATGAAGTTACTGCCCCCGACAGCACCCGATCCTGAATTTGGTCGCCGCCTGCGCCAATGGCGCCGCGAAAGCGAGATCAAACAGGCACGCCTTGCCGATATTGTCGGCGTGACACAGGCAACCGTATCGCGATGGGAAAAGGGTTTGCAAACGCCCGCCCCGCTTCAGATCGACCTTCTGCATCAGATGATGACGCGCAACCGCAATTTCCGATTGGATCAGGCGATCAAACGGCTGGTGATCCATTCGCGGCAACGTGTTCATCTGATCGAGGATCGCAGCCATCGTTTGCTGTGCGCGTCGGGACCGCGCGAAAAGGAATGGCAACGGGATTCTGGTGATCTTCTTGGCACATCCCTTTGGCGCTTTGCCACGCCGGAAATCGCACAGGCGGAAAAACGCCTGCATCATATGGGCTGGCACGAAGATCAGGCCGATCACCTGAGTTTCGCAACATCCGGGCGCAACGGCCCGCCGATGCCGATTGTCGATAAATTCATCCTGTGGGAACGTTTTTTCCTGTCCGATGGTACCGCCGTTCGTCTGACGACCGGCTTTGACCACCCACCTGCATAACCGTTTCGCGCATATTTCATACGTGGATCGTTGCAACGGGTTTCAGCTAAAAGAAATCCGTTCTTCTGGTTTGCCCCGACCAGACAGTTTGCTGACGTAACGGATTGCCCCCTCATGCCACCGATTTTTGCAATTTTTGTTCTGTATGGCCTTGGATTGACTGCCTCGATGCAGGTTGGTCTGGTGGGGCCGATTGCCCCCGATCTTCGTGCCGGTTTTGATCTGAGCCAGGCGCAGTTCGGCCTTGTCGCATCGCTGATCACGGCGGCAGGGGCCCTGTTTGCGATTCCCGCAGGCGTCTGGGCCGCACAGGCCGGATTGCGCCGTTCGCTGTTTCTGGGCGGCATCATGATGATCATCGGGGCCGCAATCTTTGCAACAGCATCAAACACCGGAATGCTTTATGTCGGGCGCCTTGTCACCAGTATCGGATATCTTCTGATTGTGGTGGGCGCGCCAAGCTGGATGGCCAATCTGGGCAATCCGAAAACCGTCGCCATGGCCATGAGCATCTGGGGCACCTTTATCCCGGTCGGCATTGCCATGGGGAACTGGACCAGTGCCGCGATTGTCGCATGGCTTGACTGGCGCATGGCGGTTGTTGCCTGCACCGTCCCGGTTGCCGTTCTTCTGCCTGCCCTGATGTTGCTGACCAAACCGCGTGACCAGCATTTCAACCGGTCCCTGACATCAGGTATTTCCGGCGTCCTGAAATCCCGTCCGGCGATGCAGGTTGCGCTGACATTCGCGGCCTTTGCCGGGGCAACGTCCGCCGCCCTTGCGTTCATGCCCGCCATGATGGCCGATAATCTTTCAATCAGCATTCCTGCGGCTGCCGCCATCATCGGCACCACCGCGATTGCCGGAAACATTATCGGAAGCGTCGGTGCCGGGATGTTTCTGGGCCGCGATGTCCCGGGCCGCCGAATCCTTGCCATCGGCCTTCCGGTGATGGCAGCCGCCATCTTCGCCCTGTTTGTCAGTCAGAACATCGTGATCAGCGTCTTGGCATTAATCCTGTTCAATATCGGGCAGGGATCGGTTGCCGGGACATGTTTTGCCCTTTTGCCGCGCATTGCCGGTCGCGATCTTTCGATGCCCGCCCTTCAGGGGATGCTGGCCCAGTTTGCCGAGATTTTCGTTGTGATTGTTCCACCGGTCGCCGGTGCGATGATCGACTGGGCAAGCTGGCAGGGGGCGGCATTTCTGCTGGCCGGATTTTACCTTGCGGGATTTGTCATTTCGCTTCGATACCGCCCGGTCCGCATCGTAACCGCGGATTAGTCCGACTATACAATGCGCTGTCTTGACCTATCCCGCAAAGCAGGCGACCCTCTTTGCCAGACAAAAGCAGAGGGCAAATAACGCCCGGCACAAGGGAAACGGAATGACCTGGATTAAAGCCACCTTTATCGGCATGATATTGCTTGGCATTCTTGTGATTTCCGCGTTCTTTATCTGGCTGGCACCGGTCGGCGCGGGCTATACGGCCAAAATCATGTGTTCGGCCATTTTTGTGAATGGCCTGCCATCGAACCGGGCACTTGAAGAAGATGTTCTGGCCGATAACAATCCTGCTTTGTCGCTGATTACCGCCAATGTCGATTTGCGTCATCAGACGGTCAGCGCGCATGCATTCGGTTTTCGCAAACGGATTGCTGTTTATCGGCCCAATCTGGGCTGCACACTTTCCGATGATCCGGCACGCATAGAACAGCTTCGCACGACAAGCCCGTTACTTCGCCCGATCCCGGCCCAGCCGCTTCGAACGGCATCCGTGCCTGGCAATATCGACCGGCGCGCCTTTAGCACCATTCTTGCAGACGCCATGGACGAACCCGGCACCAATGCCTCGCGGCGCAGCCGGGCTATTGTTGTTTTGCACCGGGGCAAGGTCATTGCCGAACGTTATGCGCCGGGCATCACCGCCAGCACCCCCCTGCCCGGCTGGTCAATGACCAAAAGCGTCTTCAATGCCCTGCTTGGCCGCATGCAGCAGGAACATATGCTCCCCGGCGTTGACGGCCCGGTCCTGATCAATGAATGGCAATCACAGCTTAACGATCCGCGTTCGGTTATCACCTATGACCAATTGCTGCATATGAGCAGCGGGCTGGCATTTGATGAAAGCTATTGGAACCCGTTATCGGACGTGGTTCAGATGCTGTTTGTCGAACCGGCAGCCGCCGGATTTGCTGTTGCCCGCCCGCTTGAACATAGTCCGGGCACCGTCTTTGCCTATAATTCCGGGGCGACAAACATTCTGTCGGCTGCAATGCGCAATATCAGTGGCTCGTCCCAAAGCTATCAGCGTATTCCGTTTGATTTGCTGTTCCGGCCGCTTGGCATTGGCAATGCCGTGATTGAAACAGATCAGGACGGTTATTTCATCGGATCGAGCTTCATGCATGCCACCGCGCGCGATTGGGCCAAGATTGGCCAATTGTTCCTGCAGGATGGCGTCTGGAACGATGAACGCCTGCTGCCGGCAGGTTGGGTCGATTATTCCATCACCCCGGCACCAGCGGCCCCAAACGGCATCTATGGCGCACATTGGTGGCTTGAACTTCCGGGGGCACGCGACAGCGATGGAAATCTGCTTGACGATGGGCCGCCTGTTCCGGATGACGCGTTCTTTGCCCTTGGTCATGACGGACAATCGATCAGCATCATTCCATCAAAGGAACTGGTGATCGTGCGTCTGGGACTGACGCGCGACAGAGATGCCTTTGATCTGCGTCGCTTTGTCGGATCGATTGCGGCCCTGTTTCCCGATATTGTCGCCCGCAACGGGGATACGACCGTAGAAGTCGAAAGTGCCCGTCAGGTCGCGGAATAAGGGATCCATGGATCTAAATTTCGGATCAGGTGATTGCCTCCGCCAAACCCAGAACACCCATCACTGCCCCGCCGGCACCCCCTGCCAGAACAAGCGCCCAGACCGGCATTACGCGCCATTGCAAAACGACGAACGCAAGGGCCACAATAACCACGTCCTTTACGTCATGGATGGTTCCGGTCCAGATCGGGTCATATAAAACCGATGCCAGCAAACCGACAACCGCCGCATTGATCCCGGCCAGTCCGGCGCGCATTTTGGGTATATGCCGCACGCGATCCCAGAACGGCAATAACCCGATCACCAGAAGAAACGCGGGCAGGAAAATCGCGATCAGGGCCACAGAAGCGCCCCAAATTCCCCCGGCACCATTTTGCAACACAGCCCCCAGATAGGCCGCAAACGTAAAGATCGGCCCCGGCACGGCTTGGGTTGCACCGTAACCGGCAAGAAACACATCCAGATCGACCCATCCGGGGGCAACCACGGCTTCCTGCAACAGCGGCAGCACCACATGCCCGCCGCCGAAAACCAGTGCGCCACTGCGATAAAACCCGTCAAACACCGCAAGCCAGGGCGATGGGACAATATTGGCCAATAAAGGCAACCCGATCAGCAACAGAACAAACAGGCCCAAGGCACATATGGCCCCCTTCGGCGATAGGCCTGCACCAAGGCTTCCCTCTACCTTTCCATGATCACCGCGCAGAAACACAAAACCGGCAAAGGCCCCGCCGATAATCACAATTGCCTGCATGCCAACACTGTTGATCGCGATCATCAACGCCGCCGCAATCAACGCCAGTATGGCGCGCGGGACATCGGGGCATAAGCTGCGTGCCATCCCGACAAGCGCATGTGCTACCACACCAACCGCAACCAGCTTAAGCCCCCAGATCACCGGCCCGGTCGCCGCCAGATCAGCCGCCGAAAGGCCAAGCCCGAGTGCGGCCAGAACGATTGCCGATGGCATGGTAAAACCGAGCCATGCGGCAAAGGCACCGGCAAGCCCCCCCAGCGACATGCCGATCCCCATGCCGACCTGCGAACTGGCCGGACCGGGCGCGAATTGGCAAAGTGCCACCAGATCGCCATAGGTTGCATCTGAAAGCCACCTGCGGCGCAGAACGAATTCTTCGCGGAAATAGCCGATATGGGCGACCGGCCCGCCAAAGCTGGTTAACCCCAGACGCAGAAAAATCAGGAAAATCTGCCAAAGGCGTAAATCGGGCTTGGCCAGGTTTTGGTCGGTCATGCTTTCCCCGTGCTCAGATCACTGCGGTCCCGATGGAACCAAGCGCGAAGGATAATGGACGCAACCGCAGGGCCAAAGCCCAAAGCAGCCGATTTTGCCGACTTCATCAAACCATCACAAAACGCCCGGCTAAGATATTGGAAAATATACCATTCTTTCCGCAGCGAGCTTTGAAAAGGAACTTTTTCCGGTTTTCGGGAAGAAAGTTCTTGATTTGTTCTTTTCGTTGTGGCATAAAGATAAAGTCAACAGGACAAATGGGTCCGGAGACAAAACCCGCAAAGCGTGATTCGCTTTTGCGGGTTTTTTGCGTTTCGGGCGGCAAAAACAGGAATGAGACGATGACAGAGCAGCGATCTGACGCGATGACATGGCGGGGGCGGCACCGCCAAAGGGACGTCACTGGCGCATGGAAAAGTCATTACGGCGGCGGTGCGTCCGGGCCGTAAGGCCGCGGGAAATTTGCGAAAAACGGGTGTTTATCATGACGGGAGAAATGTGCCCTTGGGGCAAGGGCATTTGTTCGGGGCAGCAAGAGCCGGGGCCAAGTTGGTTCAGTCCGGTCGGTGAAGCGTGACAATGCCGAGAATCAGCGGGCCCGAATTGCGCCCGGATTGGATCGGCACGGGATCGGCTGGTGGGGATCGGCAGGCAGGATCGGTTGTCAGTGGGCCGATGGTGCGTTCGGACATGCCGAAAGGGCGGTCATCGATGGCGGGAGTTGTATGTCTGCCATGCGGCAACGTGTGGCCCTTGGGGTGAGGTGCGTTTGCGGCGTCAACCGAGGGCGGCGGGTGCTTGTTCAGGGCAGCGGGGTCCGTCCGGGGTGCGGTTGGTGGCGGTTGGCAATGCCGGGGGCAACGGGCTTGGCTTGGTGGGATTGGATCGGTTTGCCCGGAGCGACTGGCAGGATCGGTTGTCAGCGGGCTGGTGGTGCGTTCGGAGGTGCCGAAAGGGCGGTCATCGATGGCGGGAGTTGTGTGTCTGCCATGCGGCAACGTGTGGCCCTTGGGGTGAGGTGCGTTTGCGGCGTCAACCGAGGGCGGCGGGTGCTTGTTCAGGGCAGCGGGGTCCGT
>NZ_JBEPTC010000008.1:0-219041 GCF_040549275.1 Thalassospira sp. MBR-102 | reverse complement strand
CACGTGAAGCTAACCAGTACTAATTGATCGATCGGCTTGATTGATCCCTCTTGCTAATTGAACATTCTGACTTCTTGCGCAGCGGTAAAACCCGCCATGCAAAAACACAAAACAACCAATATCGCACATCACAAAAACTCCGATCTCTTCGCTGTGTTTCGACGGCCCGGTGGCCATAGCGGCCGGGAACCACCTGATCCCATCCCGAACTCAGAAGTGAAACCTGCCTGCGCCGATGGTACTTTGTCTTAAGGCACGGGAGAGTAGGTCACCGCCGGGCCTTCTAAACACAGCTCCATATTCCCTAATCACACAAAACATCCAGCGCCGCCTCACTCCATGATGCGGCGTTATCTGTTTAACCCACCGGTTAAAAATACACCCTGACGCGGGGTGGAGCAGCCCGGTAGCTCGTCAGGCTCATAACCTGAAGGCCGCAGGTTCAAATCCTGCCCCCGCAACCAAATAAAAAGGCGGTCCCTTCCGGGGCCGCTTTTTTTATTTGATCACGTGAAGAGCCTTTAAACCTCTGATCTTCCTGCGTTATGGGCCTGTGCTCATAACTTGAAGGCTGAGGCTGTGAAGAAATCGCTCCAGTGGAGCGATTTTAAGCCGAAGGTTGAGCACGGGCGGAGCCCGCGCGCAGACTGCGGAGGTTCGACGCATCCTCCATCCCGTCTGCAATCCGCGCCCCCATATCTTTTTCCAAAAAAGTTCTTGATTTGTTCTTTTGTTTATGGCATAAGATAAAAGTCAACGGGGGAAATGCACCCGGACCGAAACCCGCGAGGCCTTGAGCCTTGCGGGTTTTTGCGTTTGGGGCTGGATGAAAGAGGTGATCAGGATGATGCGGCAAAGAGACGGACAGAGACAGAGACACGGGCCGTGCGGCGGGGTGCTCCGCAGGATATGGGGTGGCGGATGGCGGAGCCGTTACGGCGGGATTCTGCCCAAGGACTAAGGGGACTAATCCGGTCATTTGTCATGACGGGAGAGGTGCGTCTTGTTGGAAAAGGAGCGTTGAATTTGCCGGGAGCGGCAGCGATGGCAGCAGCGGGCAGCGGTGATCTGTGACCCGTCAATGGTGGACCAGTGGGGGCCCGTGCGCCCGAAGTGTGTCCGGACCTCGGCGGTTAGCGGAAAGTGCCGTCGTTGCCGAAAGTGATCGGAGCGGGTAGTGGGCCCGAAGGCCGTCGGAGAATGAGGATAGCAGACGCCCGAGATGCGTCCGGGCTTCATCGGTTGCGGGAAATGCCGTGATGGCCGGAGGTGATGGGAGCGGGTCGTGGGCCGAGGTTGCCTGTTGGTGAGGATGGCGGAGGCCCGAGATGTGTCCGGGGGTCATCGGTTGCCGGAAGAGTCGCCTTGGCCGGGAGTGACCGGAGCGAGGGGTGAGCCCGAAGGCCGTCTGTTGGTGAAGCTGGCGGAGGCCCGAGGTTTGTCTGGGCTTCATCAATTGCCGGAAATGTCGCGATGGCCGGAGGTGATCGGAGCGGGTAGTGGGCCCGAAGATCGTTCGTCGGTGAGGATGGTGGACGCCCGAGGTTTGTCTGGGCATCATCGGTTGCCGGAAATGTCGCCTTGGCCGGGAGTGACCGGAGTGGGCTGTGAGCCCGAGGTGGTCAGTTGGCGAGGATGGCGGAGGCCGGAGCTCTGTCCGGGCTCCATCGGTTGCCGGAAGAGTCGTGATGGCCGGGAGTGATCGGAGCGAGGGGGGAGCCTGAAGGTCGTCTGTTGGCGAGCATGGCGGAGGTCCGAGCTCTGTCCGGGCTTCATCGGTTGTCGGAAATGTCGCCATGGCCGGGAGTGACCGGAGCGGGTCGTGGGCCGAGGTTGCCTGTTGGCGAGGCTGGCGGAGGCCCGAGGTTTGTCGGGGCTTCATCAATTGCCGGAAATGTCGCGATGGCCGGGAGTGACCGGAGCGGGTCGTGGG
Organism: Thalassospira sp. MBR-102; assembly: GCF_040549275.1. Classification (NCBI taxonomy): domain Bacteria; kingdom Pseudomonadati; phylum Pseudomonadota; class Alphaproteobacteria; order Rhodospirillales; family Thalassospiraceae; genus Thalassospira; species Thalassospira sp. MBR-102. Next base: position 217,108 of record NZ_JBEPTC010000008.1, on the reverse strand, counting down.
CCGAGGCTGCCTGTTGGTGAAGCTGGCGGAGGCCGGAGCTCTGTCCGGGCTTCATCAATTGCCGGAAATATCGTAATGGCCGGGAGTGATCGGACCAAGGAGCGGACCCGATGGTCGTCTGTTGGCGAGGATGGCAGAAGCCCGCGGTTTGTGTCCGGCGTCTGTGGTTGCCGGAGGAAGTTCGGTTTTACGATGCCTTTGCCGTGAAACGGGATCGCGCCACGTATAGCGCCTTTCGCGAGAAACGGATCGAATGTATCAACGGGTCTGATCTGGCATCCTTTGGCTGTACCCCAAGATACAGCCAAAGTGATCTTTATGCGTGATCCGGTGCGGAGGCATCAGACCTTTATACCGAACAGTTTTTCCGCATTTCGGAACGCAATTTTTTCCTTGGCCTCCCGGGGAAGATCGACTGCGCGAAACCAGTCGGTGCCCTGCTTCATGTCTGCAAACGGGTAATCGGTTCCAAACATCACGCGGTCCACACTGATGTATTTCAGCAAAAGATGAAGCAGTTCATCCTGGAAAAATGCGCTGGTCGTGTACCAGAAATTGTCATTGAAATACTGCCCGATAGGCCTGTTGAGCGAGCCTTCGGTCACATCGCCCAAATCTCCGACGATACGCTCGTAGTAGAATGGAAGGCCCTCTCCCATGTGGCCGATGATCATCTGCAGTTTGGGGAATCTGTCGAACACCCCGGTCATGATCAGTCGAAGGCATTGCGTAAGCACTTCCTGGTGCCATCCATATCCTGAACCACTGAGAATGTAGTCCTGATATTCGTCATTATATCCGGGCCGCGCAATGCGGTAGTAAATGTCGAAGACTTCCTTGGGCGGGAAACCCGGATGCAGGTATATCGGCACGCCCAGTGCCTCGGCACGTGCCAGAAGGGGCTCGAAATCGGGATGGTCGAGAAACTTTTTGCCAATGAAGCCATTGGTCATGGCACCGACAAAACCATCCCTGCTAACGGCGCGTTCCAGTTCGTCTGCTGATGCCGCCGGGTCCTGCAGCGGCAGGGTTGCATAGGCCCGGAACCGCCCCGGATAGGTGACCATCGGGCCCGTGGCAATCATCCTGTTGAGGCGATAGGCAAAATCGATGCCTTCCTGACCCGCGAGATCCTGCACGCCCGGCGTATGTGCCGAGAGGATCTGAACATTGATCCCCGCCTGATCCATGGCCCCGATGCGGCCAGGGCCGAGCTCGGCAAGACCGGTTTCCCTGAGGTATTCGACGTGATCATCGTTAATCGCGTTCTGCGCAATCAGCTCGTCGGTGGTATAGGTTTCTTCGGTGGCGATAAAGGGCAGGTCGTGGTCTCGCAACGCGATGATCGAAGACGTCTCTGTCGCGGCCGCGCGGGAGATAATGGCAGGTGCGGCCAATCCGGCACCAACACCAAGTGCCGCCGCGCCCCCCAGAAAGCTGCGGCGTCCGATTGCGAGGCTATGTTGGGGTTTTTCGGTCGGTTTCATGTCAATTTCAAATCCGCTTTTATTGTGGTGTGCCGTTGGGGTGCTGTTTTCGTCATCATGTTGGCGTGAAGGGGGTTCTGCGTGCCCGTGTGCGCACCAGACATCGGATCAACGGGCAAAAGAGATGCTCCTTCGGGGGGATTGGCGCAGACCGCAAGGCGGGATACACAGCGGGATAAAAGACAGGACATCTATCCGCCGCCTCAGGCCAAACCGGGACACCCTGTTGAGGTTCCGCAACTAGGGCAGATAGATCAGCGGTGTCAGCCATCCCTTTTCCTGCATCAGCTTGATGGCTTCAAAGATCGGCCCAGCCGCCAGAAACCACATCGCATCGCGTGTTGTGGTTAAAAACAGTGCCGGTTTGCACAGCAGGTTTTCCTCATCCCGCCAGCGAAACCAGGTCGGGCGAAAACGGGGGACGGTATTTTGATAGCGCCGGAATGCCTTGCCAAAACGTTCCGAGAGCAATGCCTCTTCGTGGCTGACAACATTGCGAAACACCATCCAGCACAGGCCGGCAAACAAACAGCCAAGCACGATACTGCCGGTCTGTGCGCCGACGCCGAATGCGCCGATCATGTTGAAAACGTAAAGTGGATTTCGGCAGCTCGAATAAGGCCCGGTGGTGACAAGCTCTGTTTTCTTGCGCCCACCGATATAAAGGGAGCACCAGCCACGCCCGAAGATGCATAGGCCAATCGCAAACAGCCCGGTGGCTTCGATCATGTCGTGAAGCTCGCTCTGGCGCTCCGCCATCGCCTGGCTTCCGGCAACAAGAACCAGAAGCACGACAACGCCAATTCGAAGGATACGTTTTCGTCGGCGCTGTATGGTGCGCAGAGCCGCGCCATCGGGAAGCGCCCCCGGCGTCTGGTTTGATGTGTCTTTACGGGCGGAACCGAGTTCGACCGAACGCGACATGAAATTCACTCCTGCAAGATCAAGCCGCAGAAGTCATATCGTCAGGGGCTGGTGCTGGCGTCCGGTACTGCATAACCGGTCGTTCGGATGGCCCTCCCGGACGTATGGCCGCCGACATATGCCGGGCGGCGGGATACTCCGCAGGATATGGGGCGGCGGATGGCGGAGCCATTACGGCGGGATTCTGTCCAAGGATTAAGGGGACTAACCCGGTCATTTGCCATGACGGGAGAGGTTCGTTTTCTCGAGGAGAGAAGGATAAATCTGCCGGGAGTGGCGGATTGGCCCGTCCACGGTGGACAGGTGGGGGATTCCGTGGTGACGGATCTTGGCGATTAAATGCTATTGGTCGAGGCACCATATTGCAGCCTTGGTCTCTGTCTTAGTCAGCTTCGCAAAAAAAAACCTCTGATCTTGCTGTAATTTTCCTGTGCTCATAATTGACGGTTTCGAGGGCGCGTCAGTCTTTAAGCCGAAGGGCGCAAAGGTGCTAGGTCGCGTGCAGGCTGCGTTAGCGCGTGCACTTTTATTCAATCGGAAAACTATTCCTTATAAAAATATAAAAAACTCAACTTCTCAGCCAACTCATTGAGGAGATAAATCTCCGCAGAAAATTAGATTGTAGGTATCTTTTGCTTGCATAGTTTTGTTGATACTATTTGCAAATATAGTTTGAAAAATACTTTGTGATTGCTCGTCTGGAGAGAGACGTTGTGTCTGAACTAACTAGAAAAGTATATTTGCCTCCTGAAATCGCTGATGCAGCGAAGGCTGGAAACCTTGTGCTGTTCGTTGGGGCAGGCGTTTCTCGTCTAGTTGGACTGCCTGCTTGGGATGGTCTAGCCAAGTACGTTTTGGAAGATATCCGCAAGAAAGGATTTCTGAATTACTTTGAGATTCAGTATCTGGAAAAGTTGGATCCGAAGAAGCAACTATCAATTGCTGATATTATTGCAAAAGAGAACAAATTTAAATTGGATTTCAAAAAGTACCTAATTCCACCTGAGAGTGAGTGTAAGATTTATGAATACGTAAACTCTATCGGGTGTTCATATGTTACTACAAATTATGATGACCTAATTAAACCTTTTTTGATGGAAAATGAAAAAGAGACACCATCTGAGACTAAGAGAATATATCATAAAGAAAAAATGTTAGCGGGTGTTTTAAATGAGCGGTCTGTCGTTGTTCATTTGCACGGGTTCATGGAGGACCGAGATTCCATGGTGGTTACTGCTAGGGAATATTTGGAGCACTATGAAAATGCTAATGTCCAACAATTTCTTGGGGAGTTATTTGCTAAGAAAACAGTATTATTCATCGGCTATGGCTTAGAGGAGGCGGAAATCTTAGAGCACATTCTTCGGCGAGGTTCAGTTGGATCTGAGAGTGAGCGAAAGAGATTTTTGATTGATGGGTTTTTCGGAGCTGAGCAGTCACTTTATAGTCAGCTTGAAAGCTACTACAATAAATCATTCGGTGTTCACTTAATTGGATTTATCAGAGATAATGAAGACTACCGCGGGCTAGAAACTATGCTTCGTAGTTGGAAAGATGAGATTGAGGTTCGAGATACACTTCTAACAGAAGACTACGATTTCTTGGTGAGGACGTTGAAGGATGAGTAATCTTACAGTGGACGACCAAGATTTGTTGGCGCGTATAGAGAAAAAGCCCGAGTTGAGGTCTGTTTTCTTCAGGAAAATTTCAGCCCCCAAGTGGTTTGACGTACTTGTTGAAAAAGGATATTTCAATCCGGAAAACATTCCTTCTCCGACAGAGGCGGACGAAAAAGGATATGTGAGAATTCCAGTCTGGGAGGCCTTAGAATATCTTGTCAGGCTTTCTCCTAAGCTTGTTCAGGAAAACGACAAGAATAGAATTGGGAAAATCATTGAGATTTTAGTTGATTCAACTGAGTATGCGGAAAAAAAAGAAATTAGCAACTACCAAGTTTGGTGGAGATTTGCGGAAATTCTTAGCGCATTTCCATCTGACTTGATCCCAAATGAAATCTCGAAATCAGTTCGTTATTGGTTAAGTGATATTTATGACTCATCTGTAGTCAGTAGCTCTTTATCGAAAGATATTTTGAATACTGCATTGGAGGGAAAATCATCTAATTCAAGAAATCTCGCGATATCTTTGATAGACGTATTTTTTGACTTTGAGATAAAGATCACCAAACAGAAAAGTGGAGATAGAAAGGAGGCTAATCTCCTCTTGGATAAACATTACGCATTAAAAATCGTGAAGAAAAACGGGCGTGAATTTGGCCGAGTTTTGGGAAGAGAAGTCATAGATTTACTATCTAATAAATTAAGTAATTTGGTTTTTGAGTTGGAGAATGGAAAGTGGTCGCATGTGTGGCAGCCAGCAATAGAAGATCATGATCAAAATAAATATCACAATGATGCCGAAAATATTTTGGTGTTTGCCGTGCGTGAGGCATTGTTGGGGATTTCTAGCGTAAATATAGAAGAGACCAAGAGAATAGTACGTGAATTAATTGGATCCAAAATTGATATTTTACATCGGATTGCAATTCATTTGGCAACATTTTGCGATGAAATTGCTGCCGGGTTCAGAAGTGATATTCTTGTTGGAAAGTATTTTAATTCGCATTTTCGTCACGAAGTTTGGATGTTCTTGAAGAAACGGTATCCTGAGTTCGAACCTAGTCAAAAAAAACAGGTATTGGCGATTATAGACGGCTTGAAACAATTTGATGAAGACGGAAAACAGTTGGTTGGACCGTCCGCATATGAGCAGGCATGTTGGGTTGCCGCCATTCAAGAATATGGGAAAGCAGAGAGGGAGCTCTATGATCGGTTGACTGAGGTGGCGCAATCTCAGCCAGAGCACCCGGATTTCACGAATTACTTCACTATGCGTTGGGGGGGGAGGCCATCACCATTTAGTGTCACCCAACTAGGGGCGATGGAGGTGGAGGAGTTAATAAAATCACTCTCTGACTATACGCAAGAGAAGGGCTGGGATAAGCCAGGTATTGAAGGGTTAACCAAGGTACTTATTGAAGTCTTTAAATTGGCTCCATTGAAGTATTGGCAACATTTTGATTCGTTATTTGAGTTGGATTTTGCTTACGTGCATTCCGTTCTCAAAGCTTACTCGGAAATGTGGAATGACAAAACTTCTTTGCCTTGGGCGGACATCTGGCCATCGATCATTAACTCCATAACTAATATGGTTTCAAAAGCAGAGTTCTGGTCTGAGAATAAAGCTAAGCAGAGAGAAGACTTTGTTGCTAATCGGCATTGGGTAGTGAGTTGTATAGCGGAGCTTCTTGAGAGTGGGGCGAAGTCGGACGATCACGCTTTTCCGGAAGAAGTTCATGATGACGTGTTTGCCTTACTCATTAAACTTCTTGATGAACAAGAAAGTCCAGAGTTCGGCGAAAATGACGATCCTGTTTCAATCGCAATAAACAGCCCTAGAGGACGTTGCATTGAAGCTTTCGTAAATCTGACTTTGCGAGAATGCAGGTTACGTGACTCCAAAACTAACGGAGATCACAAGACCGTTTGGGAGCGGTTTGAGCCTCACTACAACAAGGAACTTAATAAAGCTGGCTCGTACGAGTTTTCCACACTCATGGGGCAGTATTTACCCAATTTCTTATATATGTCGCGTGATTGGACGATAAAGAACCTACCTGTGTTGTTCAGTGAAGAGGATGAAAAAAAGTGGGCATGTGCGATCGAGGGATATGCGTACGTGAATGCTGTATATTCTGACGTTTACGAATTCTTAGAGCGCTCTGGGATGCTGCTTAAGGTTCTCGATAGCGGAAAGTTCGATGGTCGGATTGAAGATAAAATTATCCAGAACATTGTGATTAATTTCATTACGATTTGGCCAAATGGAGCCGAGCAACATACCCTGATAAAGGTTTTAGAGCGGAAGCATTCTGAAGAAATTCGACACATAGTTCATTTTATCAGTGGACTTAGAAAATCGGAGAATTCCAAGCTCCCAGATATAGTCCGAATGTTATGGTCAAAAATTATAGATGAGCTTGATACCACGACAGAGGAAGGAAGATTGGTAGCTTCGGACCTTTGTAAGTGGACCAGCTTTTTCTCGTCAGTTGAAAATGCAGATGAAGAGTTAATTGCGTTCGTCATCCCATTTTCTGACGTGAACTTTAATTCGTATTCTGTGTTGGAAAATTTGGCGCGTATAAGCGTAAGGCAGCCGCTTCAGGCAGGTAAGCTATGGTTGCAGATGTTGACTAATTCTGCTGCGGATTATCCAGAAGAAGCAATTAGAGAAATATTTCGAAATATGCATGCTTCGGGCAAAGATTCTCAGAGATTAGCTGATGAAATCGCTGACAGTTATCTTAAGAAAAGAGTCCTGCGACCATTGGAGATATGGCAAGACTATAGAGAAAGCTGATTGACAGCTCGAACGAAACAAAACACCCCCAGCCTCACAGCCGGGGGTGTTCGTTTGTCAGAGCTCAAAAGCTCCAATCCAGATCATTTCAAAGGCGTTTTTAAGCCTTACGCGGCGAGGTCGAACCGGTCCGCGTTCATCACCTTGGTCCAGGCCGCGACGAAGTCCTTGACGAACTTCTCGTGGTTGTCGTCCTGGGCGTAGACTTCGGCATAGGCGCGCAGGATTGAATTGGAACCGAAGACGAGGTCAACGCGGGTCGCTGTCCATTTGGTTTCGCCGGTTTTGCGATCAACGATGTTGTACAGGTTGTCGCCGACCGGTTTCCAGCTATAGGCCATGTCGGTCAGGTTGACGAAGAAGTCGGTCGTCAGTTTGCCAACACGGTCGGTAAAGACGCCGTGTCTGGTGCCGCCATGGTTGGTGCCAAGAACGCGCATGCCACCGACCAGTGCGGTCATTTCCGGTGCGGTCAGGCCCATGAGCTGGGTACGGTCCAGCATCATTTCTTCGGGCGAGACCACATAATCGTCTTTCAGCCAGTTGCGATAGCCGTCGGCCAGCGGCTCCAGCGGCTCGAAACTTGCGGCGTCGGTCATTTCGGCCGTCGCATCGCCGCGGCCCGGTGCGAACGGGACGGTGATGTTGACACCGGCATCCTTCGCGGCCTTTTCAACGGCTGCCGTACCACCGAGCACGATCAGATCGGCAAGGCTGACTTTCTTGGCAAGGCCCGCCTGAATGCCTTCCAGGGTTTTGAGAACCTTGGCGAGGCGTTCGGGCTCGTTCCCCGCCCAGTCCTTTTGCGGGGCAAGGCGGATGCGCGCCCCATTGGCGCCGCCGCGCATGTCCGATCCGCGATAGGTGCGCGCACTGTCCCAAGCGGTGTTGATCAGTTCGGCACTGGTGAGGCCAGAGGCCAGCAGTTTGGACTTGAGATCGGCGATTTCGGCGTCCGAAAGCGTGTAATCAACACTTGGGATCGGGTCCTGCCAGATCAGGTCTTCTTTCGGCACGTCCGGACCGACATAGCGGACTTTCGGGCCCATGTCGCGATGGGTCAGTTTGAACCATGCACGGGCAAAGGTTTCGGAGAAATATTCCGGGTCCTTCATGAATTTCTGGCAGATGGCGTTATAGGTCGGGTCGACCTTCATCGCCATATCGGCATCGGTCATGATCGGTTTGCAGCGGATCGAGGGATCCTCGACATCGACCGGCATGTCTTCTTCCTTGATGTCGGTCGGTTCCCACTGCCATGCGCCAGCCGGGCTTTTTTTCAGCTCCCACTCGTGGCCGAACAGCATATCGAACCAGCCCATATCCCATTTGGTCGGGTTAGACGTCCATGCGCCTTCGATGCCCGAAACCATGGTATCGCGGCCAATGCCACGGCCATTGGTTTTCATCCAGCCGATGCCCTGATATTCGACGTCGGCGGCTTCTGGTTCGGGGCTGAGGTCCGATGGCGAGCCATTGCCGTGCGATTTGCCGATGGTGTGGCCGCCTGCGGTCAGGGCCGCGGTTTCCTCGTCATCCATTGCCATGCGGGCAAAGGTTTCGCGGACTTGGGCGGCGGTTTTCATCGGGTCTGGCTGCCCGTTCACACCTTCCGGGTTCACATAGATCAGGCCCATCTGCACAGCCGCCAGCGGGTTTTGCATGGTGTCGGGGCGGGTGATGTCCTCATAACGGCTGTCGCTTGGTGCCAGCCATTCCTTTTCCGCACCCCAATAGGTGTCCTTTTCCGGGTGCCAGACATCTTCGCGGCCAAAGGCGAAGCCATAGGTTTTGAGGCCGGCGACTTCATAGGCAATCGTGCCGGCTAGGATCATCAGATCGGCCCAGGAGATTTTGTTGCCATATTTGCGCTTGATCGGCCAGAGCAAACGGCGGCCCTTGTCGGTGTTGACGTTATCAGGCCAGGAGTTGAGCGGGGCGAAACGCTGGTTGCCGGTGCCGCCACCCCCACGGCCATCGGCCAGACGATACGAGCCTGCGGAGTGCCATGCGACACGGGCGAACATGCCAACATAGCTTCCCCAGTCGGCGGGCCACCATTCCTGGCTTTCATTCATCAGCGCGCGAAGGTCGTTTTTAAGGCCTTCGACGTCGAGCTTTTTGAGTTCTTCGCGGTAGTTGAAGTCCTTGCCCAGCGGATTGGTTTTGATGTCGTGCTGATGCAGGATGTCGAAGTTAAGCGCGTTTGGCCACCAATCCATGACCGTGGTGCCCAGGGCGGTCATACCGCCATGCATGACCGGGCATTTCCCTGCTGTGTGTTTTCCGTCCATTTCTCTCTCCCGTAATGGCTGGCTGTTCTTGCTTTCCTGACCTGATCAGGTGTCTCTCTCCGGGCGGGTCGTGGGGCCGTCATATCGAGCGCAGGAACATTTGAATATTCTGGTGAACATTTCGGCGTGAGGCTTCCCTGTTCAAGGTAATGTCTAAACTTGTGATCGCAACAAGACGAGATTGTTAAATCATTGGGCGTCATGTGAGGCGATGCTGTCAAGCAGGCTAACGCGGTTTGCGTGCATAGGTTAAATAGTTATTTATGAAATTTTCGATAGATTTTATCGATGGTATTGCGGGCTGATTTTGGGTGCCTCCGGTTTTTGCTTTTAATCGGTGGGGCGGGGCCGGATAATCGGCCCGCGAAATAATGCTGTTTTGACAGGGGTTTGTGATGAAGGTCGGGATTGTCGGGGCGGGAATGGTTGGCAGTTCGGCGGGTTTTGCGCTTGCCCTGATGGGGATTGTCAGTTCGGTCGTGCTGGTCGATCACAATGCCGAACTTGCGATTGCGCAGGCCGAGGACATTGCCCATGCGGTGCCGTTCATGTCTTCCTGTGTGGTGGAGGCCGGGGATTATGACCGGCTTTCAGGTGCGTCGGTCGTGATCCTTGCCGCCGGGGTCAGCCAGAAACCCGGTGAAACGCGTTTGGCGTTGCTTGAACGCAATGCGGCGGTGTTTCGCGATGTGGTGGGCAATGTGTTGCGCGTTGCCCCCGATGCGATTTTGCTGATTGCGTCGAACCCGGTTGATATCATGACCCAGATCACGGTGCGGTTATCGGGGCTTCCGGCCGCCAAGGTGATCGGATCGGGCACGATCCTTGATACCGCACGGTTCAGGAGTTTGCTGGGCCGGCATCTGGGGATTTCGCCGCAATCAGTGCATGCCTATGTCCTTGGCGAACATGGCGATAGCGAGGTTCTGGCATGGTCGAATGCGCGGGCCGGGTCGCTTTCACTTGCCGGGTTTGCCGCCCAGGTCGGATCGGCGATTACCGCCGATGTCCGGGCCCGGATTGATGATGGGGTGCGCAATGCGGCCTATAAGATCATCAAGGGCAAGGGGGCGACCTATTACGGGATTGGCGCGGGGCTTGCGCGGATCGTCAAGGCGATTGCGCAGGATCAGCAGGAAGTCCTGACGGTGTCGATGGTCAATCGCGAGATCGAAGGGGTGGCCGATGTCGCGCTTTCGATTCCGCGTGTGATCGGGGCCACGGGCATCATGACCGATCTTTTCCCCGATCTGGATGGCGAAGAAAGGGCTGCTCTTCATCGCAGTGCGGCGTTGCTGAAAGCAACGGTGGAGGCGGTTTCGCTTTGATTTCGCTTTGATCTTGTGCGGGGCTGAATTTCAAAAGACATAATTGCCCGCTTTTCACAGCAGGGGCGAACGCGTTAGGCTTGCGGATAGATCAATCAAACATCTTTGGGGAAGTTGTGCGACATGGACGGGTCCGATCAGGCGGTGCCGGATATCGCCTATAGCCCGATGCCCGACGAAGCAGGCATCCGTGACTTCATCGCCAGATGCGACCGGCTTTATCCGCCCGATGCGGTTGCCGCCGATATTGCGCAGCAACGCAAATGGTATGAAGCACTTTGTGATGCGTTTGCCTATCCCCATCCGCCGGGGCTTCTGAGCCGTGATGACCATATTGCCGGGGTGGCGGTCAGGATGTATTACCCGGCGAAGATTCGCACAACGCGGAAGTTGCTTTACCTGCATGGCGGTGGGTTTATCGTCGGGTCGCTGGATAGCCATGATGCGATCTGTGCCGAGATTGCCGAGGCGGCGGGGGCGGAAATGATTTCGGTCGATTACCGGCTGGCCCCCGAACATCTTTGGCCGGCTGCGCATCAGGATGCGTTTGCGGTTGCGCGCGATGTGCTGTCGCACGGTGCGGAGATCGTCCTGATTGGCGATAGTGCCGGGGCGACATTGGCAGGTGGCCTTGCGATCCGGGCGCGCGACGAGGGGCTTGGCGCAGGCGTGATCGGGCAGGTCCTGATTTATCCGGCCCTTGGCGGGGACCTTGGCTGGCCATCCTATGGGCAGATGGCATCGGCCCCCGGATTAAGTACCGATGATGTGATTTATTATCGCGATGTCCTGAAGGCACCGATGGATGATCCGGTGGCCTATCCGCTTTCGGCGGAGGATTTGCGCGGGTTGCCGCCGACCTATATCACCGCGGCCTATTTTGATCCGCTGCGCGATGACGGGCGGGAATATGCCGCGCGCCTTGCCCGGGCCGGGATTGACGTGACGTACCGCGAAGAACCGCAGATGATCCATGGCTGGCTACGTGCGCGGTATATGAGCGACGGGGCGGCGACCGGGTTCCGGTTTTTGTGTGACGCGATAAAGCGCATGGCAGCGGAATAATCGCGCAGAATGTTGCGGTAATTTTCACAAGATAGATAATGATCCGGGGTTGATCGTGCAGATGATTGGCCTAATTTATTTGGCTGTTTCTTTCGATTGATTGGCGCGGTTTTGTTCCTGTATTCACCCGTGTTGTAAAATCCCCCTGCGATGGGGGTTTTGATAATTTCCTGTTCTGGTGATAGTCTTGGTCGCCTCATCTGTTTCGAAGGTGTGTTTCGCCCGTTAGGGCACCCGTAGAACGGAGGCAGGGAATGTATCGCAAGATCATGGTACCCGTGGATCTGACGCATATCGACAGGCTGGAAAAGGCGCTTTCGACGGCGGCGGATCTGGCAAAGCATTATGGTGCGGAAATCTGCTTTTTCGGGGTCGGGACAAATACCCCATCCCCCATTGCGCACAATCCGGCGGAATATGATCGCAAGATGGCGGCCTTTGCCGAGGAGCAGGGCAAGAAGACCGGTATCAGCTGTTCGGGCATGACCCGCATTTCACATGATCCGGCGATTGATCTGAGCGAAATCATTGTTGATGCGGCAACAGAGGCCAGGGCGGATATGATCGTCATGGCATCCCATGTGCCGGGTATTGCCGATCATATTTTTGCATCCCACGGCGGATATGTTGCGTCGCATTGGGATCATTCCGTGTTCCTGGTGCGTTAATAGCAGGCAAATCGGAAAAATTGCGGCCGGGGGTGGCCGCAAATATGCTTTTCAAGGGAGATTTTCATGGGATCGAATGCCGAGACGGGCATCGAAAGCCCGGATGGTGCCGCCAATCCGATCGAGACCGATTATGAGATCGGGCAGGATAACATCACCACACAGATCGGGCCGTTCGGGCTTGATGTTCATAACCCCGTCTTTCTGATATCGGGCTTGTCGATTGTGGCGTTCGTGTTTCTGACACTGGCGTTTCAGGACAGTGTGGGGCCGATGTTCAATGACATGCGGGGCTGGCTGACATCGACGCTTGACTGGTTTTTCCTGTCGGCGGCGAATGTGTTTGTTCTGTTGTGCCTGTTTCTGATCGTCTCCCCGCTGGGCAAGGTGCGGCTTGGCGGGCAGGATGCGACGCCCGATTATTCCTATAGCGGCTGGTTTGCCATGCTGTTTGCCGCCGGCATGGGCATCGGCCTTATGTTCTATGGCGTGTCAGAACCGATATCGCATTTCACCACCTCGATGGGGGGTGCGGTTGTTGGTGATGGCGGGGCCCGGACGGACTGGGCACCGCTTGGCGGGGCGATGGGCGATGCGGATGCTGCCTTTGACCTTGGCATGGCGGCAACGATTTTCCATTGGGGCCTTCATCCGTGGGCGATTTATGCCACCGTGGCGCTCGCACTTGCGCTGTTTTCGTTTAACAAGGGCCTGCCATTGACCATGCGGTCGGTGTTTTATCCGGTCTTTGGCGAACGGGTATGGGGCTGGACCGGGCATGTGATTGATATCATGGCGGTATTTGCCACCCTGTTCGGGCTTGCGACGTCGCTTGGTTTTGGGGCGGAACAGGCTAATGCCGGGCTTCAATTCCTGTTCGGGTTACCGGAATCCGACGGATCGAAGGTGTTCCTGATCATCGGGATTACCGGCATTGCGCTGATTTCTGTCCTTGCCGGGCTTGATGCCGGGGTCAAGCGGCTTTCGGAAATCAATATGGTTCTGGCGGCATTGCTTTTGCTGTTTGTCGTGCTGGTCGGGCCGACGATGGATATCATCAAGGGCTTTTTCACGAGCCTTGTCGCCTATGTCGAATATCTGCCGGCGCTTTCGAACCCGGTCGGGCGCGAGGATGCCAATTTCAGCCAGGGCTGGACGTCATTCTATTGGGCGTGGTGGATTTCGTGGTCGCCCGTTTGTCGGTATGTTCATCGCGCGCGTATCGCGGGGCCGGACGGTGCGGGAATTCATTACCTGTGTTCTGATCATTCCGTCGCTGGTTTGTGTGCTGTGGATGACCGCATTTGGCGGGACGGCGGTGCATATGGTCAATGAAGGTGTTCAGGCGATTGCCGATGCCGCCCTTCCGATCAAGCTTTTCACCATGCTTGAACAATTGCCGTTGCACTCGATCACGTCCTTTATCGGCATTGTTCTGGTGATCGTGTTCTTTGTCACGTCATCGGATTCCGGGTCGCTGGTGATTGATACGATTACCGCAGGCGGCAAGGTCGACGCCCCGGTGCCCCAGCGTATATTCTGGTGCACGTTTGAAGGACTGGTTGCGATTGCGCTGCTGCTTGGCGGCGGATTGGGAGCCTTGCAGGCGATGGCGGTTTCAACCGGTTTCCCGTTTGCGATCATTCTTCTGCTGGCGTGTTATTCCATCATTCAGGGATTGCGCAGCGAACCACGCTGAACGGCAGATCGATAGACGTAAAAAAGGGGCGCAGAAAATTGCGCCCCTTTTATTTTGCGGTTTGTTTTGCACTGACCCGTCGATTACGGCTTGATCCGTTCGAAGGTCATGATCGATTTGTTGCTGCCATCGACCAGCAGCAGGTCGTCTTCCTGCAATTTCCAGCCTTTGACATCGGCCATGGCGGCGATGAAGGCGTCCTCGATCTCCATCGCGTTTTCCATGCACATCATTTTGGTGCTGCCAAGCGGGGAGACATCAAGGGCGGTGTCGTTTCGGGTGTAATTCCCGAAATAGCGGTTGCAACCGGTCGATCCGGCAACCTTGCCGTCCTTGGTGAAATTCACACTGGCCAGGATCGGCGTCATTGGCATCAGGGTTTTGTCTTTGGCCTCTATCCGCATCAATTGCCAGTCGCGATCCGCGATGGCCGACCAGTCGGCGGGGGATTTTTCCTCGGCCGGTTTGGTCGTGGCGGCACAACCGGCAAGCCACAGGCTGCTGGCGATGCCAAATGCGGCGAAGGTTAAAGAGGTTGCTTTGCGCATTGGAAATATCCTGTGTTTGGAGGCTGTCTGGGTCTGAATGCCGTGTTTCGGGCAGCATGAACCATGCCGGGATACTCATACGACTTTGCGGCGAAATTTTAGCAGGGTCACACCGCATTTTTATCGTTTTTTCATAAGGGCTTGGCGGGGTTGCGGTGCACAAGACCTTTGCGCTTGGCGGTGTCGGGGGCTATGGTATCCGGGCCCGCCACCATCTTAAGGTCACCATCATGAAGCTTTCCCTGTCTGACGCACATGCGCTTGTGTGTGATACCCTGCTGCGTTGCAAGGTTGATCCCGACAATGCCAGATCGGTGGCAACCGCCCTGATCACGGCCGAGGCCGCAGGACAGGGCGGGCACGGTTTGCGCCGCGTTCCGGCCTATGCCGCGCAGGCCCGTGCAGGCAAGGTGGACGGGTTTGCCAAACCGGTTGCCGATCAGCCGTTTCCCGCCGTGTTGCGGATTGATGCGCAGTTCGGCTTTGCCTATCCGGCACTTGACCTGATGATCGAACGATTGCCCGATATCGCGCGTGCGCAGGGGATTGCGGTGGCGGCAATCCATAAATCCCACCATGCCGGGGTGATGGGACTTACCGTGGAAAGACTGACTGAGGCGGGGCTGGCGGCGATGATGTTTGCCAATGCCCCGGCCGCGATGGCGCCCTGGGGTGGTCGCCGCCCGATGTTTGGCACCAACCCGATTGCCTTTGCCACCCCGATCAGGGATGGCGATCCGATCGTGATTGATCTGGCATTGTCCAAGGTGGCGCGCGGCAAGATCATGGCGGCCAAGCAGAAAGGGGTTCCGATCCCCGATGACTGGGCATTGGATGCAGACGGCAATCCGACCACCGATGCGGTCAGGGCGCTTGAAGGCACGATGATTCCGGCAGGCGGGGTCAAGGGTGCGGCACTTGCCATGATGGTCGAAATGCTGGCCGCCGGGTTGACCGGTGCGCAATTCGGGCATCAGTCATCGTCGCTGTTTGATGACAAGGGTGCGCCGCCCGCATTGGGCCAGCTGGTGATTGCGATTGATCCGGTTGCGGTTGGCGGGGCGGGGATCATTGATCATTTGCGCTATATCGCAGATGAAATCGCGCTTGAGGAAACCGTGCGGTTGCCGGGGCGGCGCGGGCAGAATGCGCGCCGGGATGCGGAAATTCAGGGGCTGGATATCGAAGATGATGTCATCGCCGCGATTGAGGCCATCAAGTAAATCCATACGCGATTATGCGAAATACGAGACCCCGGCAGTTTCTTTCTGTCGGGGTTTTTCGTGATCTGGCTCGCCTGTATCCATATTTGTGAACGCGGTCACAAGTAATAATTGAATTATTACACTGCCATTTCTTGGGTGAACATTTTTTTATTTGAAGAATATATTGATGTATAGACAAGTTTGATTGTTGTCGGTGAAATGAAGGCGTCGTAATCATCGAACTGTAACATCATCGTCACCATAGAGTCGCGGTTTGTGCGTAGCTTCTTGACCAGCGAAACACAAGCAGGCGGACTTTAATGCTGGTCGTAGATATTTCCGGACTGAACAAGAGCTTCTCGCGCGATAAACGGGCATTGAACAATGTCAGTTTACAGGTCCGCGAGGGCGAAATGGTCGCGCTGATCGGGGCGTCCGGTTCGGGCAAATCCACCCTGATCCGTCATATTGCCGGTTTGCTGCGCGGGGATCGCGATGGTGGCAAGATCGAAGTATTCGGTGAAGTCATCCAGCAGAACGGCCGTATTGCAAGGGGGGCGCGCAAGGTGCGCGCCGATATTGGTGTTGTGTTTCAGCAATTCAATCTGGTCAGCCGCCTGACGGTTCTGACCAATGTTCTGACCGGGATGCTGGGCCGGGTGCCGGCATGGCGCGGGTCGCTTTGCCTGTTCACCAAGGCCGAGCGCATTCGGGCGATGACCGCGTTAAAGCGGGTCGGCATTGACGGGCATGCGATGAAAAAGGCGCGCAACCTTTCGGGCGGGCAGCAGCAGCGTGCCGCGATTGCGCGCACGATCACGCAGGGCGCACGCCTTATTCTGGCGGACGAGCCGATTGCATCCCTTGATCCGGCGTCATCACGCAAGGTGATGAATACGCTTGATCGTGTGAACCGCGAAGACAATGTCACCGTGATCGTATCGCTGCATCAGGTCGATTATGCCCGTGATTATTGTGCGCGCACGATTGCGATGCGCGATGGCGAAGTCGTTTTTGACGGCCCATCCACCGAACTGACGCCGGAATTCCTGCGCGAACTTTACGGCGAATATTCTTCCGAGCTTTTCGCACCTGCCCCGGATGACGTTCCGGCCAAGAGCAGGGTCGCGGAGAAGGATCTGGCTTTCGTTTCAAGCTAGATCAGGACGATTTCTCTCTGCCTTACCTCTTTTTATTTCACCTCTACCAACCAACCTGACGGGGGACTTCCCATGATCCGCAAGACAATTGCATCCGCGGCCCTTGCTGCCAGCATGCTCGTAACCGGCATGGCCTATGCCGATGTCGAATTCAAGCCGCTTGAAAAAGACCCGGAAACCATCGTGTTCGGTTTCATTTCGACTGAGTCGAGTGCCAACCTGAAGGCACAGTGGCAGCCGATGATCGACGATATGGAAGAAGCGCTTGGCAAAAAGGTCGAGGCATTCTTTGCCCCGGATTATGCCGGCATCATCGAAGGCATGCGTTTTGGCAAGGTTCACGTTGGCTGGTTTGGTAACAAGTCGGCGATGGAAGCCGTTGATCGTGCGGGCGGCGAAGTTTTCGTCCAGACGTCCAAAAGCGATGGTACGAACGGCTATTATTCCCACATCATCACCCAGGCCGATAACGACAAGCTCAACACGCTTGCCGATATGCTGAAATGCGACGGCACGCTTAACTTCGGTATCGGTGATCCGAACTCGACCTCCGGCTTCCTGGTTCCGACCTATTACGTCTTTGCGCAGAACGGCGTTGATCCGAAGAACTGCTTCAAGACCGTTCGCAACGCGAACCATGAAACCAACCTGATGGCGACCGCCAATCATCAGGTTGACGTTGCGGCCAACAATTCCGAACAGCTTGCGCGCACCCAGATGGTCAAGCCGGAAATCACCGACAAGGTCAAGGTTATCTGGACCTCGCCGCTGATCCCGTCTGATCCGATGGTTTATCGCAAGGATATGTCGCGCGAACTGAAATCCGAAATCAAGGCGTTCTTCCTTGGTTATGGTCGTCTGGGCAATGTTGAAGAAGCCAACAAGGTTCTTGGCGGCATTCAGGATGGCATGGGCAAATTCATGGAAAGCAGCAATGCGCAGCTTTACCCGATCCGTCAGCTTGAACTGTATAAAAACAAGCTGAAAATCGAGAACACCGCCGAACTGTCCGCCGACGAGAAAGCAAAACGCGTTTCTGAAATCGACAAGAAACTCGCAGAACTCGATATCCTGGTTTCTTACGAGTAACCGGCATCCGAACGGGGAGCCCCGCATAAGGGCTCCCCGTTTGTTTTTATTTCCCGGGAAAAGCACATGAACAGCAGCCTTTCGACATCGGCCGTAACCGCCGCAGAACTTCCGCCGCGCGATCTGAAACGTTCAGGCGCAAGTTTCCTTCTTTGGGCGTTCATTCTGGCCATTCTGGCCCTGTCCTGGGAGGGGGCCGACATGCGGCCCATGGCCCTGATTGAAAACAGTGGCAACATGGTCGATTTCGCGGACGGGTTTTTCCCGCCGGATTTCCTGATGTGGAAAACCTATGTCAGCGAAATGTGGATCACCATCCAGATTGCGATCTGGGGCACGGCGCTTGCGATTGTCTGTTCGATCCCGTTTGGCATTCTGTGTTCTGAAAACATCGTTCCGTTCTGGGTTTACCAGCCGGTACGCCGCCTGATGGATTCCTTCCGCGCGATCAATGAAATGGTTTTTGCCATGCTGTTTGTTGTTGCGGTTGGTCTTGGTCCGTTTGCCGGTGTGCTTGCGCTTTGGATCCATACCACCGGCGTTCTGGCAAAGCTGTTTTCAGAAGCCGTCGAGGCGATTGATCCCGAACCGGTCGAAGGTATCCGGGCCACCGGTGCCAACGGGTTGCAGGAGGTCATCTTTGGGGTGATCCCGCAGGTTCTTCCGCTTTGGATTTCTTATTCGCTGTATCGGTTTGAAAGCAATGTGCGGTCGGCAACCGTTCTTGGCATTGTTGGTGCGGGTGGTATTGGCATGGTTTTGTGGGAATATATCCGCGCATTTTATTACGCGGAAACCGCAGCGGTCATGATCATCATCATCATATCGGTTAGTCTGCTTGATGTGATTTCGCAGCGTCTGCGCAAACTGGTGACCTGATCGATGACGTTCAAGATTACGCAGGCCAAACCGGCAATGAAGCACTTGTCGGAAGCCCCGACGATTGATCAAACGGCGGTTGTTGTTGATTGCGAGTTTGGTGTCTGGACCGAAATTGGCCCGCGCACCAGCATCCGCGAAAGCGTGATGGGTGATTATTCCTATGTCGTCAATGACAGCGAGATCATCTATTCCGACATCGGGAAATTCGTAAATATCGCCGCCCATACACGGATCAATCCGGGGCAGCATCCGATGGACCGGGCATCGATGCATCATTTCCAGTACCGGTCGAGTGCCTATGAACTTGGCGAGGACGATCCGGCGTTTTTTGACTGGCGGCGCGAAAAGCGCGTCAAGCTTGATCATGATGTCTGGATCGGGCATGGCGCGATTGTTCAGGGCGGGGTCACCATCGGGATCGGGTCGGTGGTTGGATCGGGTGCGGTGGTGACCAAGGATGTGCCGCCCTACACGATTGTGACCGGTATTCCGGCCACGCCATTGCGCCCGCGATTTGACGCGGAAATTGTCGATGCGCTGCTTCGCATTTGCTGGTGGGACTGGGATCATGCAACATTGGCAGACCGGCTTGACGATTTTCGTCGTTTGCCGGTACGGGATTTCTGTCTGAAATACGATCTGCGATAAATCGACATCCAATCCGAGGCCCCATGACCGATTATCAGCGTTATGCTGTTTATTATGCACCAAAAGCCAACAGTGATCTGGCGGGTTTTGGCAATGCCTGGCTGGGGCGTGATCCGGCAACCGGGCGGGAAATTGACCGCCCGGATATTGCGGGACTTGACCGGGACGAGATCGCATCAATCACCGTTTCCCCATCGCGATACGGGTTTCATGGCACCCTGAAACCGCCATTTGCCTTAAAGGATGGGCAGACACGCGCGCAGCTTGAAAACGCGATTGTCGGCTATTGCGCCGGGGCAAGCCCGGTTTCGTGTGGTCCCCTGATCCTGAAAGCCATCGGAAGTTTTATCGCACTTGTCCCGACCGACCCGGTCGGCGGGCTTGGCGATCTGGCATCCGGTCTTGTGAAGGTGCTTGACGGTTTCCGCCAGCCCGAAGACGAAGCCGCGATGAATAAACGCCGTGCATCGGGGTTAAGTGATCGACAGGAAGAATATCTGGTCCGGTGGGGTTATCCCTATGTGATGGAAGAATTCCGTTTTCACCTGACGCTGACAGACAAGCTTGACCCGGACCGGATGATGCGGGTGCGCGATGCGCTTGCCCCGATTGTTGCACCCTTGTGCGAGGCACCATTTACGATCAGCGATGTCTGTCTTTTTGGTGATCCGGGTGATGGAAAGCCGTTTGATTTGTTGGGGCGCTTTGCGCTTGGATGACAGGTGATTGCGCCGTGGGAAATAAAAAATGCTGCAGCGTTTTGCTGCAGCATTTTTTGTTCAGACTACCCGGTTTCCGGGCGCTTGGTCCGTGTGTGCCGGGCGGTGGAAAATGGCATCAATGAAGCGGCCAATACCGGTTTCAAGGTCATTGTCATTTTCAACGGCGATCACGTTGGGACCATCGACCTGATAGGCCGATGCGCGCCGCAGGCGTTGTTCGATATCGTCGGAACTTTCGCGGCCACGGGCCACAAGGCGTTGGCGAAGGGCATCTTCGTGCGCCCGGATGCTGATGACCCGGACGTGATCGGAACCCAGAAGATCGCGGGCATCGTCAATCACGCTGCGCGAGGCGTTGACGACAACGATTTTGCCGTTGGCGACGTCGTTCTGGACATGATTGGGAATGCCGTAACAAAGATTGTGCGCCCGCCAGCTCAGCAGAAAGGCACCCTGCTTTGCCATGGATGCAAAATCCTCGGCGCGGACCGGAATATGGATTTCGCCAACCGACCCGGCCGGGCGGGTAATGCAGCGACGGGGAAACAGGATGGTTTCATCGTCGTGCAAACGCGCCCGTGCCGCATCCAATAGGGTATCCTTGCCAACCCCGCTGGGGCCGACGACAAGAATCAGTAATCCATTTTCCGATGCGCCATGATGGATGTCATGGCGCGCGGTCATGACACGCGGCTTCCCAGACGCCAGACACCGCGCACAATCGGATGATGCGGTGAATGATGGACCCGGATCAGATCGCCGCGTTTGCCAACCGCAATCTCGCCCCGGTCATCAAGGCCGACCTGTCTGGCCGGGGTCAGGGTCGCGGTGCGCACCGCACGCGGAAGATCATAGGCGTCGAAATCATCAAACAGCTTCATGACGCCATGCAGCAGGCTGTGGGGGACATAGTCGCTTGAAATAATGTCGAGATAGCCGTGTTTCGCCAGATCGCCCGCCGCGACATTGCCGCTGTGTGAGCCGCCGCGCACAAGGTTTGGCCCACCCATCATCACGCCAAGCCCGCCTTCGTGCGATGCCTTGGCGGCCGCCAGTGTCGTTGGGAATTCGGCCACGGTCATTTTATCGGCGACGGCTTCGGCGACATGTTCCTCGGTTGCGTCATCGTGGCTTGCCAGTGCAAGGCCCCGGCTATGGGCGACGTCGACAACGTGACGGCGATGTTTGGCTGAATACAGTTCGGAATCACGTTTGCGGCTGGCGACGAATTTGCGCATTTCCTCGTCCGAGAGGCCGTATTTGCCCTGATAATAGGTGTAATAGGCATCCAGACTGACGAATTGGCGTTGGCCCGGCGTGTGATCCATCACCGAGAGCATCTTGACCAGAGGCAGATCAACCAGATTATCGAGCGCCTCGACCAGCCCACCATAGGACGTTTCACAGCGCAGATGCAGTTTGTGATCTGCACGCAAAAGGTTGTTCTCGAGCGCATGCTGAAGGGCGGTCACTGATTCAACCAGTCGTTCGATCCGTTCTGATCCGTCTGAGACGTCGCCGACAGAGATGGCATCAAAGACCGTTGTGATGCCGGCACTGGCGACCTGATTGTCGTGCGCAATCACGGCGGCGGTGGCGGGCCAGCGGGTTTTGGGGCGCGGGGTCAGGTGTTTTTCGAGATTGTCGGTATGAAGTTCGACCAGTCCGGGCATCAGGTAATCGCCGCCCATGTCTTCGGCACCGGGCAGGTTGGACGGGCGGTCCGAGATATCGGTGATCAGTCCGTCCCTGATCTGAACGGCACCCTCGATGACATCATTGGCGAGGACAATTTTGGCATTGGTAAAAATCTGTTCAGTCATTGGCCCCAACTTTAAACGAAGTCACATCAAACGATCCCGTGCAGACCGCATCGCGGGTTTCGTGATCATGGAAAATACCGGCAATGGCAGCGCCGCGTGCCTTGGCTTCTTCAATCAATGCCAGAACCGTGGCACGATTTTGGGTGTCAAGCGATGCGGTCGGTTCATCAAGCAGCATGATCGGATAATCGGCGATAAAACCGCGCGCGATATTCACGCGCTGCTGTTCGCCCCCGGAAAAGGTCAGGGGGGAAAGTTGCCACAGACGTTCGGGGATGCGCAAGCGGGTCAAAAGGTCGCGGGCCTTTGCCAGTGCCGTTTCGCGGGCGGTACCCAGCGCGATCAGGGGTTCGGCGACGATTTCAAGTGTTGGTACGCGCGGAATGACGCGCAGGAACTGGCTGACATAGCCCATGGTGCGTTTGCGCATATCAAGGATCGCATGCGGGCTTGCGGTGGTGATATCAAGCCAGTCACCATCGTGAAACACGCTGATCGAGCCGCTTGAACAGGTATAATTGGCATAAAGCATGCGCATGAAGGTGCTCTTCCCCGATCCGGATTCACCGGTCAGCGCAATGCATTCACCGGCATTGAGGCGGAATTCGACCCCTTCGAATACCGGGATCGTGACGCTGCCCTGAGTATGCAGGGTAAAGCCCTTGGCGACGTTTGTGGCGTGAAGCATTTCAGACATTTCAATCGCCCTAATTTTGCAGGATGGAAGAAACAAGCAGCTGGGTATAGGCGTGCTGCGGATCGTCGAGCACCTGATCGGTCAGGCCGCTTTCGATCACTTGGCCGTTCTGCATGACCATCAGGCGATGCGATAGCAGGCGGGCAACCGCCAGATCGTGGGTGACGATGATCACCGCCAGATTAAGGTCGTGAACCAGCCCGCGCAGCAGATCGAGCAGGCGGGCCTGAACCGAGACGTCCAGACCACCCGTGGGTTCGTCCATGAAAACGAGACGCGGGCTGGTTACGAGGTTGCGGGCAATCTGCAGGCGTTGCTGCATGCCACCCGAAAAGGTTGAGGGCAGATCATCAAGGCGTTCGGTGGCAATTTCGACCTTGCCAAGCCAGTTTTCGGCGGTGCTTCGGATATTGCCGTAATGACGATCACCGACCGCCATCAGGCGTTCGCCGATATTGGCCCCTGCACTGACATTCATGCGCAAACCATCGCGGGCATTCTGGTGGACAAACGCCCAGTCGGTGCGCATCAGCAATCGACGTTGCGCTTCGGACATCTGATAGACATCGCGGATGCCATCGATGCGGGTATGGTATTCGACTGTGCCCTTGGTCGGTTCCTGCCGGGCTGCAATGCTGCGCAGCAAAGTTGATTTGCCCGAACCGGATTCACCCACGATGCCAAGCACCTCGCCGGGGCGGAGTTCGAAACTTACATTGCGGCAACCGACCCGGTCACCATACATCATGGTCAGGTCGGAAACGCGCAGAAGCGGTTCATTTGAACGGGTCATTATTCTGCGGCCTTTCCGTTGCTGTGGCTGGTGCCAAGGGGCTGGTCATGATGTTGCGGGCCGCGATGGCCGGCTTCCTGCCGTTCGCTGCAATAATCGGTGTCCGAGCAGACAAACATCCGGTTGCCCTTGTCATCGAGGATGACCTCGTCAAGGTAGCTGTCGGTTGCGCCGCACATGCCGCATTCGTCTTTCCAGCTTTGCACCTCGAACGGGTGATCTTCGAAATCGAGGCTTTTGACCTTTGTGTAAGGCGGCAGGGCATAGATGCGTTTTTCGCGTCCGGCCCCGAAAAGTTGCAGGGCGGCCATCATGTCCATTTTCGGATTGTCGAATTTCGGTGTCGGCGACGGGTCCATGACATAGCGATCATCAACCATCACCGGATAGGCATAGGTGGTGGCGATATGGCCGTGGCGCGAAATGTCTTCATAGAGCTTCACATGCATCAGCCCATATTCCTCAAGCGCGTGCATCTTGCGCGTTTCGGTTTCGCGCGGTTCAAGGAAGCGAAGCGGTTCGGGGATCGGCACCTGATAGACAAGGATCTGGTCTTCGCGCAGTTCCTTTTCGGGAATGCGGTGGCGGGTCTGGATGATCGATGCCTCGGCGGTTTTTTCGGTGGTGGCGACATTGGCGGTCTTGGCAAAGAACTGCCGGATCGATACCGCATTGGTGGTGTCATCCGCGCCCTGATCGATGACCTTAAGCGTATCGTCCGGGCCGATGACGGCGGCGGTGACCTGCACCCCGCCGGTACCCCAGCCATAGGGCATCGGCATTTCGCGGCCAGCAAACGGCACCTGATATCCGGGGATGGCAACGGCCTTTAGCAGCGCGCGCCGGATCATGCGTTTGGTTTGTTCATCAAGATAGGCAAAATTATAGGCCGAAGATGCTTGCGCCGGATTATTTACGGTCTGTTCCATATTGGTTACTCCGCGGCTTCGGGTTGTGATCTGGCGTTTTTGGCATCGGCTGCATCCGCCTTTGCCAGACGTTCCAGCACTTCGGTACGCATGCGCCGGACAAGTTCAAGTTCGCCCTGGAAATCGACATAGTGCGGCAGCTTGATATGTTCGACAAAGCCGGTTGCCTGCACATTGTCGCTATGTTCCATGACGAATTCCTCGTCCTGGGCCGGGCCCATGACCTGTTCGCCCATTTCGCGCGCACGCATGGCGCGATCCACCAGCGCCATCGAAATCGCCTTGCGTTCGTTCTGACCAAACACAAGCCCGTAACCACGGGTGAATTGCGGCAGCTTGGTTTTTGATCCCTTGAACTTGTTGACGGTTTCGCATTCGGTCAGCTCGATATCGCCGATATCGATGGCAAAGCCGAGTTCTTCGGGTTCGATTTCGACCGCAACGCTGCCATAGCGGATTTCACCGACAAAGGCGTGGCTGTTGGCGTAGCCGCGCTGGGTGGAATAACCGAGCGCCAGAACAAAGCCCTCGTCCCCGCGGGCGAGATTTTGCAGGCGCAGATCACGATCCGCCGGGAATTTGACCGGCTCGCGCGTCAGATCGGCGACCGGGGCGTCATCATTGGTCGGGTTGGGTTCATCCTGTATCAGGCCCTCGTAATTCAGAAGGTCGTCAAGAACGCGGGGCATGGTTTCATCCACCGGATGATCGGCGGTGTGGGCGGTTGCCGGTTCCTCGCCATTGGCCATCAGGGTGAAATCAAGCAGGCGGTGGGTGTAGTCAAATGTCGGGCCGAGAATCTGCCCGCCCGGCAAATCCTTGAAAGTTGCCGAAATGCGGCGTGCGATATCCATTTCGGCGGTTTTGACCGGCTTGGAAAAGGCAAAACGCGGCAATGTCGTGCGATAGGCGCGCATCAGAAAGATCGCCTCGATCAGGTCCCCGCGACCCTGCTTGATGGCAAGGGCGGCCAGATCGCGGTCATAAAGCGATCCTTCGGCCATGACGCGGGTGACGGACAGCGACAATTGCTGTTCGATCTGGCTGGTTTCAATTTCGGCAACGTCCCTGTCGCCACGGCGTTTTTCGGCCAGAAGCCGGTGGGCATTGTTGATGGCGCGTTCGCCACCTTTGACGGCTACATACATTTTATCTGACCTCGATCCGGGTGGTGCGCGGAAGGGCGGCGATTTTGCGATCTGCGGCAAAGACGACATCGACACCGCAGGGGAACAGATGATGGTTTTCCGCGCGCCATGCGTGGAAGGCGGCAGGCAGGCCGGGCACGGAAAGGTTCTGGCTTTCCTTGATGCCGGGGCCACGCAGGATCATGTCGGCCTTGTCCGATATGTCTTCGACCATCAGGATCAGGGTTGCCGACTGATCGGGATATTCGGCATTGCCAAGCGCCAGATCGGTGATGAAACCAAGATCACCATCAAGGCGGGCGACGGCAAAATCGGAAGCGGACGGTGTGCCGGTGATCGGGCTGCCGCAATGGAATTTCAGATGGGCATTGGCAGCGTCCGATGCGCAATCAGGTGACAGCCAGATTGTCGTATCCATATCGGCCATGGCCAGCAGAAAGGCGGTTGCGGATTTGTTCAGCCCGGCCGGTGCCGGGATATCAAGCGGCAGATCGTAAATCCGACCGGGATGCGCCATGGCATCCAGAAGGGTGCGAAACACGGCATTGGACTCAAAGGCGGCATTTTCAAAACCGCGCAGCAATTCGGGGGACCGTGGTTGCAGGGTCATTCGTCTTCTCCGCGGACAAGGGTAAAGAAATCGACCTTGGTGGCGGCAACCTTGCGGGCGTTTTCGCGTTTTGCCTCGGCCTGCTGGCGGGCGAGCATGTCGATGAAATCGGACGCGGCGTCGTCGCGTTGCATGATGGCATCAAACAGGGCGGCATATTGCGCCTGTATCTTGTCGCGCCCCTTGACATAGGAATGACCGACGGTGCCGTCGGACAAAGTGACCGCGCAGCGTGTGACGGTCATTTCGCCAAGGTTGAAGCGCTGCCCGGCCCCACCGGCGCGACCGCGCACCATGACCATGCCGATTTGCGGTTCGCGCAGGTGGCTCCATTGCACATCGGCAAAATGATCGTGCCATTCCTGTTCAAGAATTGTGCGGCCTGTCCGCGCCAGCACCGCCATCCAGCGTTGGCGTGCCTGTGTGGCGGGATCGATGTTCGATCCCTGGTCTGATCCGGATTGCGGGGCGGGTTGCGCCGTCATCTGTTTGATCCTTCTATGCGGGTATCGACAAATTCAAAATTTGTCTAGACGTCTATACATATTCACGTTATAAGACGATTACGCGGGCTTGGCAAAGGCCTTGCGGTGAAAGTTTTGTGAATGGGGATTTCGATGAATTGGGAAATCGGGCTATCTATCTGGAAGCAAATCGAAAAACAGCTTCTTGCCGATATTGCCAGCGGGGTCTTCGCGCCCGGCGATAAAATGCCGACCGAGATGGAACTGGTCCGCCGATTCGGCGTGAATCGCCATACGGTGCGACGTGCGATGTCAGCCCTTGTCGATGCCAATGTCGTGCGTGTCGAACAGGGACGGGGGGCATTTGTCCAGGAACAGATTCTGGATTATCCGCTTGGTGCCAAAACGCGGTTTTCCCAGATCGTATCGGGCCGTCATCGATTGCCCGACAAGAGATTGATTTCGTCAGAAATCCTGAAAGCCAGTGCAACCATCGCCCAGTTTCTGGATGTCAAACCGGGGACGCGGGTTGTCGAATTGTTTTCAGTATCGGAGGCCGATGGCATTCCGCTGGCGGTGGCGACAAGCTATCTGCCGGTTGCGCGGTTCGAGGGAATTGTCGAGATATTTACCCAGACAAAATCCCTGACCGAAGCTTTCAGGCATTTCGGGATTGATGATTACAGCCGCAAAACCACCCGCATCAGTGCCCAGTTGCCATCATCACGTGTGGCAAGCCTTTTGAAACAGGCCAAAAACCGGCCGGTGATATCGACGGAAAGTGTCGATGTCGATTCTGCCGGTGTACCGATTGAATACGGGATTACCGCCTTTTCCAGTGACCGGGTGCAGTTGATTGTCGAGTAGCAGACAGGTTCAGTATTCCCGCCCCGGACGGGCCCTATAGACCGGGAAGCTGAGTTTAAACCATATGGCACTTGCGCGCAGGGCGAAGGAACAGAGGAACGCGATCAGGGCGACAGGGGCACGGGGAAGCGACAGTATATCGGTGCCGATCACATAGATGGACGCGCCGAGAAGCGCGCAGGTAATGTAAATTTCCGGGCGCAGGATCAGCGGGATTTCGTTACACACCACATCACGGACCATGCCGCCAAATGTGGCCGTGATGGTGCCAAGGATGATGGCAACCAATGGCGATACGCCAAGGTTAAGGCCGATAGCCGCCCCCGTCACACCAAACATCGCAAGACCAAGCGCATCAAGCCAGATCAGCGCGACATAACGCCGTTCAACCAGATGGGCGGTGAAATAGGTGAAGACGGCACTGCCGATACAGGTAATGACCCAGGCCGGGTCCCTGATCCAGAAAACCGGTGTGGCGCCGGTGATCACGTCGCGTACCGTCCCGCCGCCGATGCCGGTAAAGGTCGCGATCAAAACGAAGCCGACAATATCCATCTGGCGCCGCGATGCTTCCAGCGCGCCGGTCACGGCAAAAACGGCAACGCCGGTCAGTTCGAGCCAATAAATAATCTGGGTAATTGTCATAATGTCGCTTCAACACCGTTTCAGATATGCAGTCTTATCGGATCGATCTGACTTGCCGGATGGCATAGAATTTCAGTATCACCGATTTTTCAGTATGTTTGGTGCCATCATGCCAAACGTAAGATGGCTTTGGAAAATGTTTTCCCCGTTCGTCTTAAAAAGCCGTGAGCGCGGTCTTATATGCAGCACACGATAAGCTGCATGTCTTAAAAATGACGGCATATAAATCGGGCAATCGCAAATAAGGCTGTCCGTAGGGAAGTGAGAGGATTGACTGTGAAAAGCTTTTCGCAGGTGGGTGTCCGTGTCCAGATCGCGCTGGTCACTGCTGTGCTTGTTGCGGCACTTGCCGGCATCATGAGCTATGTCGTTGGTCAAAGGTCGGCCGACGTTCTGACAAGGCAGATCGGCACTGGTGTGGCCGATGTTGCCCTGCAAATGGCAGACGAGCTTGATCGCACGATGTGGACCCATCGCGGTGAAGTCGCGGTTCTCAGTACCTTGCGCGCGATCCGAAACCTGAATGACATTGATCAGGCCAGCGAACTGATCAACCGGTTGCAGCATGAATTGCCAATTTTCACATGGATCGGCGTGCTGGATGCGGATGGCACCGTTGTTGCCGCTACGGGGGATATTCTGGTCGGCACGGATGCTTCGGCACGGCCGGTTTTTGAGTTTGGCCGCAAGGAGATGTTCATTGGCGATGTCCATGACGCCAAATTGCTGGCCGAAAAATTTCCGGGCCCGACCGGCGAGCCGATCCAGTTTGTTGATATTGCCGTTCCGTTGCTAAACGATGCCGGTAACTTCAATGGTGTTCTGGCAACGCATCTGAGCTGGGAGTGGGCGAATACGGTAAGGCGCAACCTGTTCGCAGGCCAGGGTTTGCATCGGAGCGTTGATATCTTTGTCATCAGTGCCGATGGCACGGTCCTGCTTGCGCCGGATTTTGAAAGGGCGGGCCAGAAGCTTGATCTTGATCTGAAAAGTGCAAACGACACGCCGAATGCTGGCTGGCAGATTGCCCGCTGGCCCGATGGCAATGACTATCTTACGGGGGCGGCACCGGCCGATGGCCACCTTGATTATGCCGGGCTTGGCTGGACTGTGCTTGTGCGCCAGCCGGTAACCTCGGCATTGATGCCGGTCAACGATTTGCGTTCCGATATTCTGGCGCTGGGCCTTGGTCTTGCGGTGCTGTTTAGCATCATTGCCTGGTGGGGGGCTGGTTTCATCGTCGGCCCGCTGGTCAGGATCGCGAATGCCGCCGGGGAGCTTAAACGTGGTGAGATCGAAAACCTGCCACAGGTTGCAGGGGCGCGCGAAATCCGCACGCTTTCAAGCAGCCTGAACAGTCTGGTCGTTAAACTGACCGAGAAGGACAACGCCCTTGGCGAGATGAAGCATATTGCGCATCATGATCCCCTGACCGGGCTTGGCAACCGTCTGGCACTGGATGTTTATTTCGAACATGCCCTGGCACAGGCCAACCGCCAGCGCAGTCAGCTTGGCGTTCTTGTTCTTGATCTGGACGATTTCAAACCGATCAATGACCGGCTGGGGCATGCGGCAGGGGACGAGGTGCTATGTGAAGTTGCCCGTCGGCTGCGTCGCTGTGTGCGCGGTGGGGATCTGGTTGCCCGCACCGGCGGGGACGAGATGGTCATTGTTTCGCATCTTGGCGAAAACGGTGTGACCGAAATAGGTGCATTGGCCGAAAGAATCCTTAATGACATTCTGATGCCGTTCATTACCGGCGGAAACCGGATATCGATCAATATCAGCATCGGTATTGCCGTTTATCCCGATCATGCCACCCGCCCGGAGACGCTGCTGGAGCAGGCCGATCAGGCGCTTTATGTGGCCAAAAGCAAGGGCAAGCATCGCTATGTCATTCATGGCGATGAAAACCGCGCGCAGAATTCAGGCTCACGCACCTGAAATCGGGTCAGATATGACTATCCAATGGCTTGACTTGGTGGTGATTGCTAAGCATTAAGCAATCCATGACCATTTCATCAGAAACCGAACTTGAACATCTGCGCCGTATTGGACGCATCTGTGCGCGTGCGCGCGACGTGATGGGGGCTGCGGCCGTTGCCGGAATGACCACGGCCGAACTTGATGCCATTGGCCGCAAGGTCCTTGAGGATGCCGGGGCGGTTTCCGCACCCGAAAGCGAATATGATTTTCCCGGTGCGACCTGCATCAGTGTGAATGAAGAAGTCGCGCACGGTATTCCCGGTGACCGGGTTCTGGCCGATGGCGATCTTGTGAATATCGATGTATCGGCGTCGCTTGACGGCTATTTTTCCGATACCGGTGCCAGCTTTATCGTCGGAACGCCGCGCCCTGAAATCGTGAAGCTTTGTGACGATGGCAAAAAGGCAATGTGGGCGGGGATCAAGGTCGTGCGCGACAAGGCACCGATCCGTGAAATCGGTCTTCGGATCGAAAATTTTGCCCGAAAGGGCGGTTACAGCCTGATTAAAAATCTGGCCAGTCACGGGATCGGCAAATCATTGCACGAAGCCCCGGAAACCATCCCGACATGGGATGATCCGCGCGAACGCCGGTCGCTGAAAAAAGGTCAGGTCATCACCATCGAACCGTTCCTGTCGCGGGGGTCGAACTGGGCGCTTGACGGCGATGATGGCTGGACGCTGTATGCCGATACCGGTGCACCGACCGTGCAGTACGAACATACGCTGGTGGTAACCCAGAATGGCTATGAAATCATGACATTGGCCGGATAAACCCGACCGGTTTATATTGCGCTGCATGATGGATATGAAAAAGGCCGCCCGGAACATGTCGGGCGGCCTTTTTAGTGCGGTATTGATGGCAGTTATGCGCCGTATTTTGCCTTGGCTTCGCGGCGACGCGCATGCAGGACCGGCTCGGTATAGCCGTTTGGCTGTTCGCGGCCCTTGAATACCAGATCACAGGCGGCGGCAAAGGCAACACTGTCATCGAAATTCGGTGCCATGTTGCGATATTCCGGGTCGCCTGCGTTCTGTTTGTCAACGACGGCGGCCATGCGTTTCATGGTTTCCATCACCTGATCCTTGGTGCAAAGCCCGTGATGGAGCCAGTTGGCGATATGCTGGCTGGAAATGCGCAATGTGGCGCGGTCTTCCATCAGGCCGACATTGTTAATGTCGGGCACCTTGGAACAGCCAACCCCGGCATCGATCCAGCGGACAACATAGCCAAGAATGCCTTGGGCGTTGTTATCAAGTTCTTCCTGGATTTCGCTTGGCATCGGGTTGATGTCGCCAAGGCGCGGGATCGAGAGGATATCATCGAGGCTTGCGCGTTCGCGTTTGCCAACTTCGTCCTGTACGGCACGGACATCGACCTGATGGTAATGCATGGCATGCAGGGTGGCCGCAGTGGGGGATGGAACCCATGCGCAGTTGGCCCCGGCTTTGGGATGGCCGATTTTGGCGGTCATCATTTCGGCCATGCGATCCGGTTTGGCCCACATGCCCTTGCCAATCTGGGCGATGCCCTTCATGCCGCATTCAAGGCCGACATCGACATTCCAGTTTTCATAGGCCGAAATCCAGTACTGGTCTTTCATCGCTTCCTTGCGAACGACCGGGCCTGCTTCCATGCTGGTGTGGATTTCATCGCCGGTGCGGTCGAGGAACCCGGTATTGATGAAAACAACACGGTCCTGGGCAGCACGGATGCATTCCTTGAGGTTCACCGTCGTGCGGCGTTCCTCGTCCATGATGCCGACCTTAAGGGTATTTTCCGGCAGGCCGATTTCACGTTCGACAAAGGCAAACAGATCATTGGTCAGGGCGACTTCTTCCGGCCCGTGCATTTTCGGCTTCACGATATAGACGCTGCCATGGCGCGAGTTCGAGACGCTGCTGTTGCCGTCAATGTCGTGTTTGGCAATCAGGCTGGTGAACATCGCATCAAGGAAGCCTTCGGGGACTTCGTTGCCATTGGCGTCAAGCACCGCGTCGCTTGTCATCAGGTGGCCAACATTGCGCACCAGCATCAGACTGCGCCCCGGCAGGACAACATTGTGGCCATCAAACCCCTGATAGGAACGGTCCGGGTTGAGGCGGCGGGTAACGGTTTTGCCGCCCTTTTCAAAGCTTTCTTCCAGCGTGCCTTTCATCAGGCCAAGCCAGTTGCGATACACCGCAACCTTGTCTTCGGCATCAACGGCGGCAACCGAATCCTCGCAATCCTGAATGGTGGTCAGGGCGGATTCCATGATCACATCGCAGACACCGGCCGCATGGGTTTTGCCAATCGGGTGCGTGGGATCAATGCGGATTTCCAGATGCAGGCCATGATTGCGCAGCAGGACTTCGGAAAGGGCACCGTCTTTTTCGTTGTAGCCAATAAATTGCGATGGCTGTGCCAGCGATGTTTCGCTGCCGTCTGACAGGGTCACCACCAATGTCCACCAGCCAGAACCGTCTTCGCGGACTTCGTATTTGGCGACATCGGCATGTTTGCCATTGGCCAGCGGCACCGCCTGATCAAGGAATTTTGCGGCATAGGCAACGACGGCTGCCCCGCGCTTGGGATTAAAGCCAGCGGTCTTTTCCTTGCCATCGGCATCGTCAATGACATCGGTGCCATAGAGCGCGTCATAAAGGCTGCCCCAACGGGCATTGGCCGCATTAAGCGCGTAGCGCGCATTCATCACCGGTACGACCAGCTGCGGGCCGGCGACGCGGGCGATTTCCGGGTCAACATTGGTGGTCGAAATATAGAAATCGTCGCCTTCGGGCAGAAGATAGCCGATTTCCTTGAGGAATTCCTTGTAGGCCAGCGGGTCGCGGGCCTGATCCTGCCGAGACAGGTGCCATTCGTCGATTTTGGCCTGCAACTCGTCGCGCTTTGCCAGCAGCGAACGGTTGCGCGGGCCAAGTTCGTTCACGAGCTTTTCGAACGATGCCCAGAACTGGTCGGAGGAGACACCGGTGCCCGGGGTGATTTCGTTGGCAACCAGATCATGCAGAACGGTTGCGATCTGAAGTCCGCCTTTGGTGATACGTTGGGTCATGTTTCCTCTCGACAGGCTTGAAGTCTTTTGCAACGGCCCGATGTGACCGATGCATATCTTTGTCACAACATATGGGCTGGAAGCGGGCAGGGTCCACAGCCGGTTTCACTTTCGTGGGATGTTTTCCGTATTGTGGAAACGATACCGAAGCCCGGCGGGTGATTATTGCCGTTATATGCCGCTATATTTTGCCCAAAGCGGGGGTGTTAAGGATTGTGTCTGTTTTGATTTGGGCCTTGATCCGGGGCAGAACCCGCCTGATCAGCGGTGTCATCTGTCGCGGGATGGCCGATATCGTCCGGTCGGTCGGCGGCATGTGAGGCGCTGCCGTCTTCTTCCTCGACGATGTCATCGGTGATGGGCGACATTTCAAGTGCCATGGGCGTGGTGCGCGGCACGGCGACAAACTGACCCTGTTCCTCGATCGTGATGCGGCGACCGAAACCTGCACGATAGATGGCAAAGCTTGCCACCAGCACGCCGACAATCGCAAACAGAACCGGCATGCCCCAGGGACCAAAATGACCAATGGCAAGCGACCCGATGATCGGCCCGGTGGCAGCAGACCCGCCATAAATGATCAAGAGGCCACCCGATGCGGAAACAATCTGGTCCGGTTGCAGATAGTCATTCACATAGGCGACCGACAGGCCATAAACCGGCATGATGAAAATGCCGATGATCGCGCCCCACACAGTAAGATTGGCGCGCACGACTTCCGGCGCGACAAGCGGGAACAACCCGCAGATGGCAAGCCCGATCAGCACGGCGATCATCACATACTGGCGCGGGACAATGTCGGACAAACGGCCAATCGGCCATTGCATGATCATGCCGCCCAGAATGACGAAGGCCATGAAGTTGGCGACCTCATTGGTTGCCAATCCAAGGTCGGAGGCAAAGATCGGACCGACGCCATAAATCGCACCGGACAGAACGCCACTGCCGGCGGCGGCGACAAAGCCGAGCGGCGAAATGGCGTATAGCTGGCGGAATTTCATGCGTGCGCCACTGACTGCGGCGGGCGGGGGCTGCCGGGTGAGTGCAATCGGCACCAGAGACAGCGACAA
The DNA here is from genome assembly GCF_040549275.1 of Thalassospira sp. MBR-102. Lineage (NCBI taxonomy): Bacteria > Pseudomonadati > Pseudomonadota > Alphaproteobacteria > Rhodospirillales > Thalassospiraceae > Thalassospira > Thalassospira sp. MBR-102. The sequence continues at coordinate 182,877 of NZ_JBEPTC010000008.1, read as the reverse complement.
AAGGACCGATGCCACGGTAAACAGTTCGAAACTGCCAATCGGTGACACGTTCAGCAACAGCTGCCCGATGGCAAGACCCGCCAGCGACACGGTCATGTAGGCGGCAATCATGCCGCCGCGCGATGTATTGTCGACCTGTTCGTTGAGCCAGCTTTCAATCACCAGATACAGGGCCGAAATGCACAGGCCCGTCATGGCACGAAACAGCGACCAGGTAATCGGATCGACAAACACGGCATGCAAAAGCGTAATTGCCGATCCGGTCGATGCCAGTGCGGCAAAGGTCCGGATATGCCCCACACGGTTGACAAGTCCCGCGCCCCAGATGATCCCGCCGATAAACCCGGCATAATAGGATGCCATGATGATACCGGTATAGATCGGGGCAAATCCCTCCGACGAGGCGCGCAACGCCAGCAGCGAGGATTGCAGCGACGCCCCGGTATTGAGGGTGAAGGCTGCAAACAATGTCGCAGATAATGCGATGATCAGTGCGACCGGCGAACGGGGCATTGCTATCCTCTGGTGGTAAAGTCGCGGCAGGGTCTACCCTGCGCGAAGGTCGGGAACCCTGTCAATCTTTACAAGTTGCTGTTCTGAAAGGTCTTGTCAGCCTTGCGGGACATGTGACGGATCGAACGTTACGGCGCATAAGATGTTCCGCAGAATTTCAAGCATTGGATTAAAGTCGAAGCCCTGCCGCGAACAGTACCGGTTTTGCGCAACTGCCATGTTAAAAGTGCGATAAGGTTGAAACCGGTAAAGGGTGGGCTGATTGAATAACCGGCTTGACCTTCGGCCCTTTGATGCGCTCTATGACTTGGAATTGGAAGCAATTTGCCAAAATCCGTTGCCGTAAAGACGGATTTTTGCGTTGATCGCCACTATTGGCCCGATCCGCACCCAAGTTCGGTATTTGCAAACCGACCGGTGCCCGGGTTCTGCAAGGGGAGGAAACCTTGAACATTCTTCGTACAATCGGCGCGATCGCGACCGGTATTGTTGCCCTGTCGGCCGTAAGTGCCGCCCAGGCAGAAACCCGCGTCACTTTCAAATCGGCCAAGGCGGCGTCATCCTATTATCAGATGGCAGCCCAGTTCGCAGAAGCGATCAAGACCGGTACGGACGGCGAAATCATCGTCACGGTCGAGGAAAGCCAGGGATCGGTCCAGAACGTGATGGAAGCATCGGTTCGCCCGGGCAATTATCTTTTCACAAGCCCACCCGCACTTGTTGGCCTTGCGCAGGCAGGCAAGGGCGCGTTTGAAGGGCGTCCGACCGAAAAATTCAATGAAGTCCGGGCCCTGTTCCCGATCCCGTCGCTGACCATGCATTTCGTGATGCGTGCCGATGCCGGTGTGACCGACTTTGCCGGACTTGAAGGGAAAACCATTCTGCTTGGCAAGGGGTCGTTTGGCGCGAATGAGGGTGAAAAATACCTCGATCTGTTCGGGCTTAAAGATAAGGTGACACTGTCAGAAGCGGAGCTGTCCAACGCGGTTGCTGCCCTTAAAAACGGGCAGATTGACGGTTTCGTTACCGCCGGTTCATGGCCCGCGCCGAACGTGATCGAGGCCGCGGCGGGCACGGATGTCAATATCCTGTCGCTTTCCGATGAGCAGCTTGCGATGACCAAGCGCGATCTGACGGTGATCCCGGCCGGAACCTATAACGGTCAGAAGGATGATATCCGCACGTCTTCCCTGTCGGTGGTTGCCTACGCCACGACCCAGATGGATGATGAAACCGCCTATCAACTGACCAAAACTTACTGGGGCCAGAAATCCGCCATGAGCTCGAACGCGTCATGGTGGAAAGGTGTGACCCAGGAAATGCTGGCCAATATCAAGGGTAAAATTCACCCCGGCGCGCTTCGTTTTTACGCCGAGGCCGGTTTTCCGGTTCGCGACGATCAGAATTGATCGCCGATTGGCAATAATGTGATGACAGGCCCGGCCGCCACAGCCGGGCCGTTCTTTATCGGACGTATCAGGATTACGATGTCTGCTGTTTCCCGCCCTTTCTGGATTGCGCTTGGCGCGGTATCCATCTTTTTTCATCTCTGGCTGATTTTTTCGGGGCTGGTTCCCAATCTGGTCAGTCGACCGTTGCATATGGCTTTGGCGTTGCCTTGGGCATTGGTGTTTGTTGCCAAAACACCGTGGCAGAAAATCAGCGGTCTGATCCTGACCGTGATCGGGCTTGCGGCGTGTTTGTGGGTGGCGTTCAATCACGGCATGCTGGGTGATCAATACGGGTTCCTGGTCGGGAATCTGCAAATTGCCATATCATTTGCCCTGCTGGGCATTGTTCTTGAAATGGCACGGCGCGCCATCGGATGGCCTTTGCCGAGTGTGGCGGCGATTGCGCTGCTTTATGGGTTCTTTGGCGAATATATTCCCGGTGAATTCGGCCATGGCGGGCTTCCGATTGAAAGCATGCTGGGTACGCTAACCATTGCCGAAGGCGGCCTTTGGGGAAGCCTGACCGGGGTTTCGGTCAGCATCGTTGCGATCTTTGTCATCTTCGGCGCGATCCTGAATGGTGGCGAAGCCGGGCAGGGCTTCATGAATGTTGCCGGTGCGGCTGCGGGGCGGCTGCGTGGTGGCGCGGCCAAGGTTTCGGTGATTTCGTCGGCGTTGTTTGGCTCCATTTCCGGGTCTGCGTCGGCCAATGTGGCGTCCACCGGGGCGATTACCCTTCCGGCCATGACCAAGCTTGGCTATCCGAAAAAACTGGCCGCCGCGGTCGAGGCGGTGGCATCGTCGGGCGGGCAGATCATGCCGCCATTGATGGGGGCCGGGGCCTTTGTCATGGTCGAGCTGACCGGGCGGCCCTATGTCGAGATCATGGTTGCGGCCATTTTGCCGGCAATCCTTTATTTTCTGGCGGTGTGGGTCGGGATCAATGCCTTTGCGCTTCGCTATGATTTGCCCGGTGTGCCGGAAAAAGACCGGCCTGATACCCGTGCTGTGATTGTGACGTCGGCGTTTTTCCTTGTGCCGTTTGCCATATTGCTTTGGGGCATGTTTGGCGGTGGCTATACGCCGCAATATGCCGCCTGCCTTGCGATGATTGCCGGTGCGGCCCTGCTGTTTTTAGATGGCAATCTGCAATTCAGCCTGAAACGGACGGGCGAAAGATTTACCGAGGTCTGCCTGAGTGCCGGGCGGCAGGTATCGATGATTGCTGCGATCATTTTGTGCGCATCGATTGTGATTGGTGTTTTGGGTCTGACCGGGCTTGGCGTGAAGATCACGTCGCTTTTGCTGTCGGGATCGGGCGGGATGTTGTGGCCGGCCTTGCTGCTGACGGCGGTGGCGTGCCTGATCCTTGGCATGGAAGTGCCGACAACGGCGGCTTATGTGATCTGTGTTTCGGTGGCCGGACCCGCCCTGACCGAGCTTGGGCTTGATCCATTGCAGGCGCATCTTTTCGTGTTCTGGTTTGCCCTGCTGTCGACGATTACCCCGCCGGTTTGCGGTGCGGTGTTCATTGCCGCGGGCATGGTCGAGGAAAACTGGCTGAAGGTGGCCGGAACGGCAATGGCGCTTGGCGTCGGGCTTTACATCGTGCCGCTGGCGATGATCGCAAACGGGTCATTGATTGATCTTGCGGCCAATCCGGTTTGGGCTTTGGTTGCCGGGCTTAAGGTTGCGGTTGGTCTGACGGCGATTTCCTATGGCCTGATATCGCCTCGCCCGGTTCTGGTCCGCATCGCATCGGGCGTTATGGGCGGGCTTGTCATTTTTGTTGCCGGGGTTTAACCCCGGCGGCTTCCCTGTTGGTCCTGCGTCTGCCTGAAATCATCAAGCAGCTTCATGAAATCATCGACATCCGGGAAGCCCGTGAAGCTGTGCTGTGCCGGGATGCTGACCCATGGCAGTTTTTCAGATGTCATGGTTTCAATGAAGGGTGTGGCAAGGGACTTCTGATCAAACAGGGTCGGGCGGACATTGACAAAATCATCCATGCCGATGATCCGGGTAAACATCCATGTCTTGCAGTCCGGACAGAAAAAATGATCCAGTTCGGGGCCTTGAGCGCCGCCTTTGACCGGTGTTCCGCGCACAACGCGAAAGCTGTCTGATTTGCACATCGCTGTTAGCGAAAAGGCGCTTGAGCTCATTTTCTGGCAACCGCGACAATGGCAGGCTGCGGTCAGGACCGGGGGTGCTGCCAGCGCGATTTCAAGTTTCCCGCAACGGCAGGATCCTTTGACAGGATAGGAAATCTTGTCCATCGACTGGCACCCGGTTGTAATTGCGCACAAAAAAGGTCAGGCATGCAAATTAATGCGTGCCTGACCGGAATGCCAACAGGTTCGTCGCCAGGGTGCTTTGTCCCTGGCGGCTATTGGGTGCTGTTAGTGATTTCTGCGTTAAGCGCGTCCGCTACGCGGACCGGCAAACAGCCAGATGATCAGGCCGAGAACCGGCAACACGAGGATCAGAATCGTCCAGATGATTTTTGAACCGGTGCTGGCACCGCTGCCCATGACATTGATGATCGCCCAGATATCGGCAATCAGAATGATCAGTCCGATAATTCCACCATATTCCATAACCCAACCTCATTTTTCTGTGTCAGCAGACAGGAAAGCTGTCGGCTGTTCTTGAAAGTCAAACGGCTTGGATGGGAAGTTGTTCCCGCGGGGTATTTTGCGACCAAATGGCGAAATTACCTAGACGACTTGTCCGGCCGACCAGCCCGATGACCAGGCCCACTGGAAATTGAACCCGCCAAGGTGGCCGGTAACGTCAACGACTTCACCGATGAAATAAAGGCCGGGGACATCGCGGCATTCCATGGTTTTCGATGACAGGGCGTTGGTGTCGACCCCGCCCAGCGTGACCTCGGCGGTGCGATAGCCTTCGGATCCCTGCGGCATGACCGACCACTGATTGACATCGGTTGCAAGCAGACGAAGCGCCTTGTCCCCGGTTTCACCAATCGGGCGATCAAGCCCGTGGCGGGCGGTGATCATCTGGGCCAGACGGTTTGGCAGAATGCGTGACAGCACATTATGCACGGCCTGTTTCGGGCTTTCGGCCTTGGCCGATTTCAGAAGATCAAAGGCGTCTTCTTCGGGGTTCAGATTGACCGTGATGGCATCACCTTCATCCCAATAGGATGAAATCTGCAGGATGGACGGGCCGCTGAGCCCGCGATGGGTGAACAGCAACCCTTCGCGGAACTGCTTTTTGTGGCACTGGACAATCGCATCAACCGAAATGCCGGAAAGCTGGCCCAGATCGGCCCGCATATCCGGGTCAAAGGTCAGCGGGACAAGGGCGGCCCTGGTCGGAACGATGTCGATGCCAAACTGTCGGGCAATCTGATAGCCAAAGCCGGTTGCGCCGATTTTGGGAATGGAAAGGCCGCCACAGGCCACGACAAGGGATTGGCAGGTCCATTGCGCGCCGGTGCGTGTGGTGACGTCGAACCCGGCATCATCGCGGCGGATGATGTTGCTGATTTCGGTGTTCAGGCGCAGCTCGACATGGGCGGCATCACATTCATCGAGCAGCATGTCGATGATCTGGAACGAGGATTCATCGCAGAAAAGCTGCCCCAGTGTTTTTTCATGCCAGGCAATGTCATGGCGATTGACCAGATCAATGAAGTCAAACTGTGTGTAACGTTTGAGTGCCGAGACGCAGAAACGCTTGTTTTGCGAAATGAAATTTTCCGGGCTGGCATGCAGATTGGTGAAGTTGCAGCGACCGCCCCCGGAAATCCGGATTTTTTCAGCCGGTTTCGCCGAATGATCGACAATCACAACCGAACGGCCGCGTTTTCCGGCTTCGATTGCACACATAACGCCGGCGGCACCGGCACCAATCACAAGGACATCAATCTTCTTCACGCAGCAGGCCAATCTTTCGGGGAAAACGACCTGCCTTATACGGATAAATTGGTGTTCTGTCAGTGCCTGTCAGGCGTAACGCTGCTTTTTGGGCTGTGGTGTTGTGATATCGGGTGTCTGGGCCGTCGGATGGGCATCTGCAATCTGGCGTTCGGTTGCAACCCGGTTGCGGCCTTTGGCCTTGGCCAGATAAAGCGCCTGATCGGCGCGTTCGATAAAGCGGCCAAGCGGCTCGCCATAGGCAAAGGTGCTGACCCCGATTGAAACGGTGACCTTGCCCAGTTCTTCATGGCGGATGCGGCTGACCACCTTGCGGGTTTCGACATTGTGGCGGATATGTTCGGCCAACTGGCGGGCGCAACCAAGCCCGGTCATCGGCAGAATGACGGCAAATTCCTCCCCACCGTAACGGGCGGCGGTGTCGCGGCCCTTGACGTTCTGCTGAAGGGTTTGGGCCATCAGCCGAATGACCTGATCGCCGGCCTGATGCCCGTGGGTGTCGTTGAATGTTTTGAAATGGTCGATATCGATCAGAAGCAGGCTAAGCGGTTTGCCGGTTTCCATCGACTGCATCGCGCAATCGCGCAATCGCAGATCAAATGCCTTGCGGTTGGCAATGCCGGTCAGACAGTCGGTCATGGCCTCGCGCTTCATGTCTTCGAGGTCCCGGCGCAGTTTCGATATTTCGGTCGAGGTATTATCAAGCCGGGTTTCAAGAAGGCGGTTTACGCCTTCGATGTCGCGGGTCGCACCGAGCAGCGTTTTAAGCGCCTGTTCCAGATTGGTGAAATCCTTGTCTCCGATATATTCGCAGAAATGATCAAGGGCCTCGCCATAGGCACAGGTGTCAATTCCGGCATTGCGCACGGTTTCCAGAACCGATGTCAACTGATTGCGCAGATCTTCGGTGATGCGGGTGACGATTTCGCGTTCATTCACGGTGTCAAAAAACCGCGTGAAAAGGTCGCGGCACTGCAATTCGTCGAATTCGCGATTGTTGCTGCGCAGGATATCAATCGTCTGCGTAAGATCGGGTTCTTCGCCAGACAGGTAATTGAAAAAGATCGTAAAATTGTTCGGATGCGCGATAACGCCCAGTTCGGACATCATGGCGAGGGCTGCGTTTGACAATTGCTGTGCCCGATCCGGGCTGGTGCCGTATTCGATCATCGATACCTGCGCGACTTTCCAAAAAATGTATGTTTTGGCAGGGGCAATATATCGTTACAGTCCAATCATAACGTTGATTTGGATCATGGCCGAAGCCGGGTTACAAAAGCCCCGCCAATAAAACCAATCCATAAAAAAGAAACAGGGAAGCAGCAGGAAATGACGTTACGGTTTGAACGCATGGTCGCCGGTATCATCGTGATGATGGTGGTTCTGGTCTCATCACCGGTTCTGGCGCAGGATGGCATGGGGGCTGCCCCTGCAACATCTGGCACATCTGGCACGTCATCGGGCGATACGTTGCCACCGGTCGATTTTCGTCCGATTGAAGCTGGTGAACGCACCAATATGCCGCCGCTTATGGAACGCTATGTACTTGACGAGTTAAAGGCATTGCGGACCGAAATGCAGGGCATGCGCGCCGAATTGCTGCGCGAGGTTGTTAACCGGCAGCTTGAGGCCATCGACAAGGCGATTTCCTATTCGTCGAACACGGTGACCTATTTCTTTTATTTTGTGGCCGCCGTCGGTGCGCTTCTGACCATGCTGGGCTGGCAGTCGTTGCGGGAACTTAAATCAAGTGTGCGCAACCTTGCCGATACGGAATTGCGCCGCCTGTCCGAAGAATTTGAAACACGTCTGAGCGCGCTTGAAGACGAGCTGCGCCAGAAAAGCATGGTGATCAACGATCATCAGCAGGAAATCGAAAATACCCAGACCATTCATGCCTTCTGGCTGCAGGCCAACAAGGTGACCAATCCGCGGTCCAAGATCGAGATTTACGACAAGATCCTTGAACTGTCGCCGGGCGATCCGGAAGTCATGGCCTATAAGGCGGATGCCGCCCTTCAGCTGGGTGATCGTGACTGGGCGCTTAGCCTGTGTAACCGGCTTCTGGCCGAGGCGCCGGATAATGCCAATGGCTATTATCAGCGGGCGTGCGCCAATGCAGGGCTGGGTTATCCGGAAGCCGCCCTTGCCGATTTGCAGCGTGCGGTGGCCCTTTCGGATGCGATGCGTCAGCCTGCTTGGACCGAGGTTGAGTTTGAGCCGCTTCGCAATTTGCGGGAATTTGCCGAAATTCTTGGTAATCCCGAGAGTGCTGCGCCCGCGGAATAACGTCGAGGGCATTTTACGCCCCAAGCCAAAAACAAACCCCCCGGCAGTGCGGACTGCCGGGGGGGTGCATATCAGTTGATCGGTGATCTTAACCGGCCAGTTCATTCCACAGCGGGTGGATCGGGGCGACATCGTTTTCGATTTCGCTGAACCGGGCGTCGCAGTCAAAGAAGTAGTTGTCAGCAAGGTCGTCATTGACCTGCGATACTTCGCCAACGATCACCGGGCCTTTGCCTTCTTCGCCATAGAAGCGATGCACAAGCGTGCGCGGCAGGGTGACACTTTGACCGGGTTCGAGCACGACCTTGCCACCGGCCGGAAGGATATTGAGCTTGCCATCGGTGCGGACATGCACGTCATTGACCATGTCCATTTTGCCGTCTTCGGTCAGATTGGTCAGTTCGATCACCAGATTGCCGCCGCCACGCACAATGATGTCTTCCATTTTGACCTTGTGGTAATGCCACGGGCATTCCTGATTTTCGCCGACAATCATGATTTTTTCGGCATAGGGGACTTCACCCGGCTGGCGCAGGATGCCGTTGCGCAGGCAAAACAGGATCAGGCCGCGACGGGCGAAATCGCCTTCGCCGTAATCGGTTACGTCCCAGCCCATCTGATGGGCACGGCACCATTTCGCAAGATCAGGCTCGGCATCCCACTGCGCCGGGGAATAGTGGCCCCAGACGGGCAGTTTGAAGGAAATGGACTCGAACAGTTCCTTGGCATGCGTGATATGTGCATTGATATCGGAACGGCGCATGGACGACCTCGTAAAGCTTTTGCGTGTTTGAATGGTTGGCCGCGCGATGCGCAGGCGTTGCTGGCTTTTAGCATGTTCGAAAAAGGATTGCGACCCAATTTGAATGCATTCAAATGCCCGTTATCCGATTTCGCAAACCTGCAAAATGACTGCCCTGATTTTGTCGATTTTGTTCCGTCTGATAAGGTGTTCAAAACAAAAGCTATGCGTTTAGCGGAACAACAATAATCAAGGAAACACGGGCATGTCTTCTTCTTCGGGATTTGCGAAATTTGTTGCGGCGGTTGTGGTCAGTGCCGGTATTGCCGGTGCCGGATGGCTGGTCGGCAAGGGGCTTTCTGACATGCGGTCGCTTGACCGGTTTGTCACTGTCAAGGGACTGGCCGAACGCGATGTCATGGCGGATCGCGCGGTGTGGCCGATTACCTATGTTGCGACCGATGATGTTCTGCAAAACGCACAGGCCAAGATCGAAAGCGATACAACCGCCCTTCTGGCGTTTCTTGAAACGCATGGCATCACCAAGGACATGACCGAACTGCAAAGCCTTCAGGTTACCGATCAGCTTGCGCAATCCTACCGTTCTGGCCCGATTGAAAGCCGTTATATCGTCAGTCAGACGATTCAGGTCCGGACCGACAAGATCGAGGCAGTCGTTGCGGCAACGCAGGATATTGGCAAATTGCTTCAGGGCGGGATTGTTCTGGGCGGGCAGGGTTATAACCCCGGCCCGAGTTTCATGTTCACCAAGCTTAATGACATCAAACCCGAAATGATTGCGGCGGCCACGGCCAATGCGCGTGAAAGTGCGCAGCAATTCGCAACCGATTCCGGTGGTCATCTGGGCGGTATTCGCCGCGCAACGCAAGGGTTGTTCCAGATCCTTCCGGCGGATGGTGCCCCCAATACGATGGAAAGCCAGCAGATCAATAAAACCGTGCGTGTTGTCACCACCATGGAATATCTGATCGAGGATTGATCACGTTCGGCCGGACTGATTGACTTGCCCAGTTGACTTGTTTGGCAAAAATGGTTCTATGCGGCGCATGGCGCAGCTGATCCTTTTTAACAAGCCGTATGGCGTTCTGACCCAGTTTACCGACCGTGAAAACGGTCGGGCGACGCTGGCCGATTATATCGATCTGCCCGGTGTCTATGCCGCCGGGCGGCTGGATCGCGATAGCGAAGGACTGCTGCTGCTGACAGATAACGGGCCGCTGAATGCCCAGATCGCCCACCCGAAATTCAAAAAGCCGAAAACCTATTGGGTTCAGGTCGAGGGCGAGCCGACCGAAGAAGCCCTTTCGGCCCTTCGTAACGGGGTGGAGTTGAAAGACGGCATGACCCGACCGGCGCGCGCGCGCCTGATGGGGGAGCCCGAAAATCTTTGGCCGCGTGATCCGCCGGTGAGGTTTCGCAAATCGGTTCCGACAAGCTGGATTGAACTGAGCATCACCGAAGGTCGTAATCGGCAGGTCCGCCGGATGACGGCTGCGGTCGGCTTTCCGACCTTGCGTCTGATCCGTTATGCGATTGGTGACTGGACGCTGGATAATCTGGCACCCGGTGACTGGCAGGTGATCGAGGTCAATGCACCCGAACCCGGCCCGGTTCAGGTCAAACCCCTGCCCGGGAACATGCAGGCCAACCGGCGACCCCGTACTGAGGGTGAGGGTAAAAACGCATTCCGGTCCGGGCGGCCCCAAAAGTCGCGCAACCCCAAACAGTCACGCGGTGGCAAGCCACGCGCATCTAAAGGATAAAGGCAATGCTGAGCTATCTGCACGGCTTTCACGCGGGCAATTTTGCCGATATTCACAAGCATGCCGCGATGCGGATCATCCTTGATTATCTATGCAACAAAGAAAAACCGTTCTGCGTGATCGATACCCATGCCGGGTCAGGCTGGTACGATCTTGGCAGTGCGCAGTCGGCGAAAACCGGCGAATGGAAAAACGGTATTGCTGCGGCACAGAAAAAGGGAAATGCGCCCAAACAGATGCAGCCCTTCCTTGATCAGATCGCGGCCTTTGATCCGATTGCCAAGGGCCGCGATTACGGCGTGTTTGAGGATGACGACCTGAAGGGGCCGTTTTATCCCGGGTCGCCGTTTATCATGCGCGAATTGCTGCGCGAGCATGATGAAATGATCCTGATGGAATTGCATCCGCGCGAATATGACCTGCTGGAATACAGTGTCGAACGCGATCCGCGTATTCACCTGCACAAGCGCGACGGTTACGAGGGACTGGTTGGCATGATGCCGCCCGCCATCCGGCGCGGTCTGGTGCTGATGGATCCCAGTTACGACGTCAAACAGGATTATCAGAAGGCGGCAAGTTCGATCAAACGGGCCTGGGAACGGTGGGAAAACGGCATCTTCATGCTGTGGTATCCGATCCTTGAGGCCGGATTTGATTCCGAACTGCGTGAAAACTTTGCCCAGATCAAAGCCAAGGGTGGCGTGCTGTGTGCGGAGCTTTCGACCAATCAGGGCGGGGCAAAGGGGCGGATGCGCGGCACGGGTCTTCTGATCATCAATCCACCTTATGGATTTGATCAGGAGTTTGATGAAATCGGCCAATGGCTTTGCGATGCCGTCAAACTGCCCGGCCCGGCAACGCACCGGACCCATTGGCTGGTGCCGTCGCAATAGGTGCCTTTGGGCACGCAGACGCACGGATCAAATAAATAAAGGCCGCGGACATCGCTATGTCCGCGGCCTTTCTGCGTCGGGACGCAGTTTGACTTATATGCCGATGAAGGGCTGCAGCAGTTTGGGCAGCAGACGGTTGAACTTCATCGGAGCATCGGTCGCGATCAGGCAGATGCATTCCTCGGCGGTGTCGGCAATCGGCTGATGATCGACATCGTTGCCAAGATCGGCGACGTCACCGGCCCGGAACCGACCGATTTCATCGATATACGACCCTTTAAGCAGCAGGGTCATTTCATGGCCGTGATGCCCGTGATCGGGGATCGACACACCCGGTGCGATTTTCATCAGTCGCACGGTGCCTTTGCTTTCGATCGATTTCAGCTGGTAATGCTTCACACCCGGTGCCAGCGACTTCCACGGAATGTCTTCGAGCGAAAGAACATCATCAGGCAAAAGATTTGCCAGGGGCCGCGGGACGGATGGAATGGCGCTTCCGGTAATGCTTTCCCCGACGGCAACCCGACGTATGGACGGTATTTCGCTGAAAACGACATTCTCGTTGGCGGTTTCGCGTTCGATCATGGCCATGACATGGTCAAGCGCATGAGTATTCATGGACATGACGTTTGCCGTTTCCAGCGCCGCACCGCCAAGGGCCTCGAATTCCGCGACCTTTTCACGGCATTTCGGGCAAAGGGTCATGTGCGTTGCCACAAGCAATTCCATCGCCTGAGACATCCTGCCGCTGGCGTATTCCATCAATGTCTGATCTGTCGGGTGGTGTTTGATATTCATGCTACACCCTCCAATCCACCACGAAGTTTGGTTAAGGCCAACCGCAACCGCGATTTGACAGTGCCCAGCGGGATATCAAGCTTTTCGGCAATTTCGCTGTGCGAGAGATCTTCAAAAAACGACAATTCAACAACCACTTTCTGATCGGCGGGCAATTCTTCCATGGCGGATTTGACGAGAACGGCATGTTCATCCCGGTCGACGATTTCGTCGGCAAGCGGGCTATCGTCAATAATCAGCGTCGGATCGGAATCGTCCACTTCGATATGTTTGCGTTGCCGGAAACGATCAATACGAAGGTTTCTGGCGATTGTAAAAATCCATGTACTGGCGGCAGCCTTGTGCGGATCAAACAGATGCGCCTTGCGCCAGACCTGCATCATGGCTTCCTGCGCAAGTTCCTCGGCGTTTTCGGAATTGCCGCCAAACCGGAACATGTAGGCTTTGACGCGGGGGGCAAAGTGGGCAAACAGTTGCGCAAATGCCTCACGGTCCTGCGTCGCCGCAACCGCCACAATCCAGCTGGCACATTTCCTGGCCTCGTCGGGGTCAGCCGGACCGGGCCTTGATCTTGTCGTGCCGCTCATTTTCGTTTCTGGTCCCCTTCGGGGCCGCGCCATGATCGTGTTCATGAACAATCATACGCCAGCCGGAAATTTTTGGATCAAACGAATTTGTACGTTTTCCACCAATTACTTAAAATTATCCGCATTCGTTGTAACGCAGTGATCTGCAAATTGCTGACATTCGTAAATATATGTAACTTAGACATTGTAACTGCAAGCAGGCGCGCCACATATGACGCTTCGATCATCGGGGAAACTCAATATAGCTGTTGTTGGTTCGGGTATTTCCGGCCTGTCGGCAGCCTGGTTGCTCAGCCAGTCTCACAACGTCACGCTTTATGAAAAGGATGACCGTCCCGGCGGGCATTCCAATACCGTCGATGCGGGTCAAACACCGGTCGATACCGGTTTCATTGTTTATAACACCCGTTGTTACCCAAATCTTTGTGCCCTGTTTGATCATCTGAATGTCGAAACGGCTGCGACCGATATGTCCTTTGCCGCCTCGATGGACCGGGGCGGTCTGGAATATGGCGGATCTGATCTGGCATCTTTGATCGCACAGAAACGCAATATTTTCCGCCCGCGTTTCTGGCAGATGGTGCGCGATATCCTGCGTTTCTATCGCGAGGCACCGCTTGCGCTTGAAACCGGGCAGGCCGAAACGCAAAGTCTTGGCGATTATCTGTCGGCCCATCGTTATTCGAAATCCTTTATCAATGATCATCTGTTGCCGATGGGGGCTGCGATCTGGTCAACGCCGGTCGATACCATGATGGAATACCCATTGGCGGCGTTTGTCCGGTTCTGTCAGAATCACGGGCTTTTGCAGATCAAGGATCGGCCGCAATGGCGCACTGTTGTTGGTGGCTCGCGTCAGTATGTCGGCAGGATGATCAAGGAGATTTCCGGTGGTGTTATCCTTGATAGCGCCATTGCCCAGGTCGGGCCGAATGGCAAGGGTGGGGTGTTTGTTGAAAATCGTTATGGCGAACGGACAGACTACGATCACGTTGTTCTGGCCTGCCATGGTGATCAGGCCCTTGCGCTTCAGGCCAATCCGGCACGCGCGGTGCGCGAATTGCTGTCGGCGTTCCAGTATGAGCGCAATCTGGCGATCTTGCATGATGATGAAAGCCTGATGCCGCAAACGCGCAAGGTCTGGTCAAGCTGGAATTACCTTGCCGAAGAGCATGACGGCGAACAGAAAGTCTGTGTGACCTATTGGATGAACCGATTGCAGCATCTGGACGAAGGGCAGCCGCTTTTTGTTACCCTTAACCCGGCGCGCGCGCCGCGTGAGGGCAGCGTCATTCGATCCTTCCTGTATGATCATCCGGTTTTTGATGCGGCGGCAATGGACGCGCAGAAACGGCTCTGGTCGATTCAGGGAATGGATAACATCTGGTATTGCGGCAGCTATTTCGGCTATGGCTTCCACGAAGACGGCATTCAGTCGGGCCTTGCCGTGGCCGAGGCATTGGGTGGTGTGCGTCGCCCGTGGAATGTTGAAAATGAAAGCGGTCGTATTCATCTGGGCCCTGTTGATACAGTGCAAAAAGAAGTTGCCGCATGACAGGCACATGGACATCCGCCCTGTTTGAAGGATCGGTGATGCATCATCGCCTTCGCCCGCGTGATCACAAATTGCGCTATCGGGTGTTTTCCTTTTTGTTTGATCTTGATGAAATCGATGGCTTGGCCGGGTCGCTGAAACTGTTCAGCCGCAACCGGTTCAACCTGTTTTCATTCCATGACCGTGATCATGCCGATCGTGAACACGGAGATATCCGCAAACGTATCGAAGATATCCTGAACAAGCACGATCTTGGCGATTGTGCGCATCGGATCGAATTGCTGTGTTATCCGCGCATTCTGGGCTTCGTTTTCAATCCGCTGTCGGTTTATTTCTGCCATCGGTCGGACGGTTCGGTCGGAGCGGTCCTGTATGAGGTTTCCAATACTTTCGGCGACCGGCACAGCTATCTGATCCCGGTGGGCAGCGATGCGATTGATGAAAAAGGCGTGCTGCGGCAAAGCTGTGCCAAGGGATTTTACGTTTCGCCCTTTATCGATATGCAGGCCGATTATCATTTCCGCATTTGCATGCCGGGTGAAAAAGTCGCGGTTGCCATTCGTGAAACAGACAAGGACGGCGCATTTCTGAATGCGGCATTTGTCGGTGATCGAACCGCACTTTCTGACCGTAAGCTGTTTATGGCCTTTATTCGCTATCCGCTGATGACGCTTAAGGTGGTGGCGGGCATTCATTACGAGGCGCTTCATCTGTGGCGCAAAGGCATGAAGTTCCATAAACGTCCAACGCCGCCAGCACATGATGTGACTTATGTGTTTGCTGCCAATAGCCAGACGGCCGAAGCCGCAAAAAGGTAATCAGGAAATGCCGGAACGCAATCGATCCTCTTCGACAATAGTCCGCCCGTTTCGTGACAGGTTCCTGCCCGTCATCGGGGGCATGACCGGAAGTCGCAATCTGCTGAAAATCATGCTGAAACGCATTCTGGCACATTTGCATTACGGTCGATTGACGATTGTTTTGCCCGATGGGGACACGTTGCAGTTTACCGGGCAGGAGCAGACCGAAATCCGCGCGGTTCTTCATATTCATGACTGGAAGGCGATCCGCAGGCTTGCGACCGGTGGCGATGTTGCCTTTGCCGAGGCCTATATGGATGGGGCATGGACAAGCCCCGATCTGACCAATGTGATGCGGGTGGCGATGTTAAACGAAAATATCGTTCGCGCCCGACTTGCAGGCGGCATGATTTCCCGGCTGGTGGCCCGGATCGGGCATTTGCGAAATGCCAATACGGTCGAAGGATCAAAACGCAACATTGCCTATCACTACGACCTTGGAAACCGGTTCTATCAGGAATGGCTTGATCCGGGCATGACCTATTCATCCGGTCTTTATCGCCGCCAGGACATGACGCTTGAGGCCGCACAGGATGCGAAATACCGCCGGATTTGCGAACTTGCATCGCTGCAACCCGGCGAACGGGTTCTGGAAGTCGGCTGTGGCTGGGGCGGGTTTGCCGAAATGGCGGCAGGGCAGCATCGCTGCCATGTCACGGGGCTGACGCTTTCGCGCGAACAGCATGCGTTTGCGCATCATCGCCTTCTGACACTTGGCCTGTCGGATCGCACCAATATCGAGCTTCGCGATTATCGCCATCAGGACGGGCAGTTCGACAAGATCGTTTCAATCGAGATGTTCGAGGCGGTTGGTGAAGAACATTGGCCGATCTATTTCGATATGATCCGCAAGCGGTTGAAACCGGGCGGCAAGGCGGTTTTGCAAATCATCACCATCGATCATGACCGGTTCGAGGATTACCGCAAGGGTGCGGATTTCATCCAACGCTATATCTTCCCGGGCGGGATGCTGCCCTCGCCGGAGGCGCTTGGTACGGCGATTGCCAATGCCGGTCTTTCGCTTTGTCATTCGGAATTTTTCGGCAAATCCTATGCCCGCACACTGGCCGAATGGCAGCGCCGTTTCCAGCATGGCTGGGACAGCATCGCCGAGCAGGGATTTGATATCCGTTTCAAGCGGATGTGGGAATATTACCTGTCCTATTGCGAAACCGGATTTGATGAAGGATCGATTGATGTCGGGTTCTTTGTGATCGAACATCGCGAAAATGCCGCAACCTGATCGGGCCCGCAAAACGGCGTTTTATTATGCGCTGCCAGCAATGGCGGCGGCGGTGCCGACGATTCCCGCCTATGTCCTGTTACCCAGTTATTATGGCGATGATCTTGGCCTTGGGCTTGCCCTTACGGGGGCGATCCTTCTGGCGGTGCGGATCATTGATATGCTGACCGATCCGCTTGCCGGGTGGCTTTCGGATTATACGGGACGGCGCAAAATCTGGGTCGGGTTTGGTGCGGTGATTGCCGGGATCGGGATCTGGATGCTTTTTGTGCCGCCCGATCAGCCGAGCGGCTGGCATCTTTTTGTTTCGGCAAGCATCCTTTTCCTTGGCTGGACGCTGTTTCAGGTCCCCTATCTGGCATGGGGGGCAGACCTTTCGGGGGATTACCGGGAACGGACATTGATCACGTCCCTTCGAGAAGGGGCGGGGCTGATTGGTATTGTCATTGCCGGGGCGATCCCGGTTGTGATGATGAATGCGTCCCGGGCCGATGAAATCCGAACCCTTGCGATGATGACCATTGTCGCGGGGGCGGTTTTCGTTACGATTCTGATCATCAAGGTCCCAGATAGCGCAGCCCGCCCGGGGCGCGGCCGTACTGCCGATACCCAACAGGGGGGTGTTTCCCTTCGTGCCCGGTTTGCTCAGTCGCTTCGCAGTCTGCGCCAGAACCGGCTTTTTGTCCGGCTTTTGGCCGCATGGATGATCAATGGCCTTGCCGGTGGATTGCCCGCGGTCTGTTTCCCGCTTTTTGTGCGCTATTACCTGAAGCTTGATACGGATACGGAAAACACGCTGATCCTTTTGTATTTTGTTGCGGCCATTGCGGCCATTCCGTTTTGGGTGTTTCTGGCCGGTAAAATCAGCAAACACCGGGTCTGGTGCGTGGCGATGATCATGGCGGTGTCGGCATTTGCGTTCGTGCCGTTTCTGTCAGCCGGGGACTGGGCAGGGTTTGCGGTGATCTGTGTCTTTACCGGTGCGGCCTTGGGGGCGGATCTGGCGCTGCCACCCGCCATTCAGGCCGATGTCGATGACTGGGACCGGTACCGGTTTCATGCCAGCCGGACCGGTGTTCTGTTTGCGCTTTGGAACATGACCAACAAGCTTGCGATGGCGTTGGCGGCGGGAATTGCCCTGCCAATTCTGGGGGCTTTTGGCCTGACGGACGGGGGGGATGAAAATTCCGCGGCTTTGATCGCACTTGTCATGATCTATGCGGTGCTGCCCATCGTACTGAAAGCAGGAGCAATCGGGATGATGTGGCGTTTTCCATTGGATCGCGTGCATCAGGTTGCAATTCGTCGGCGTCTGGCTCGCCGCACCTTCTGATCCTTGTATCCTTTGCGGGAGAAAGCTGATGCTGCGATCTTTTACGGCGCTTGTGATGGTTTTGATACTTACCGGGTGTGGGTCAATGAAACCGCAGGATTTTGCGCAAAAAGAACCCCGCTTCGATGTGTTTGAATACTTCGAAGGCAATAGTCGGGCGTGGGGCATTTTTGAGGACCGGTTCGGCAAGCTGCGGCGCCAGTTCACGGTTGATATCACTGGAACCGTCAATGATGGTGTTCTGACGCTGGAAGAAGATTTTCTGTATGACGATGGTGAACAGGACCGCCGTGTATGGACGATCCGCAAGACCGGTGAGCACAGCCTGAGCGGAGAGGCCGATGACATCATCGGCACGGCCGCGGGCGTGCAGTATGGCAACGCGTTGAACTGGAACTACGACATGGACCTGAAGGTCGGTGACGGTAGCTGGCGGGTGACGTTTGACGACTGGATGTTCTTGCAGGGCGACGGGGTTCTTGTGAACCGGGCGCGTGTGCGTAAATGGGGGTTCGAGATCGGCGAGGTCACCCTGTTCTTTACGAAACAGCCATCCGCGCTGCGAGCCGCCGAATAAACCAGCCCAGCAGCGGAATGCGGGCATAAAAGGCCATGCCGGAATCCCAGTGATCGACATGGGATGAAATGCGCGTGCCGTCATCGGAAAACGTCACCGCCGACATGCCGGTGACATCCCAATTCCCCAGAACCGAAATCCTGGCCGTAAAGCGCCAGCGCAGAAAACCGAGATCATCATCAATCGCGTGATGGGTGACGATGAATTGCGGATTTTCGGTGTCGCGAAACATCTTGTCGAGATAGGCACAGACCCGATCCGGGCCATTGATGGTGTTGAACGGATCGGTAAAACTGTAATCCGGTGTGACGAGATGATGCAGGTTTTCAATGGTTTCCGGGCTTAGTTGCGCAAAATAATCGCCATAGGATTTCAGCGTTTCGAGCCTGGTTGCGTTCTGTTCATCCATTGGATTTTCCCATCACTTTGCGGATCAGTTTGAAGTAAAGCCGATAGGGCAGAATGCGGGCAAGTTTTAGCTGTCGGACAAAGGGCGGCGGGAAGGCGATTTCAAAACCGTTGCCGCCCGTCAGGCCGCGATAAACATAGTCGGCTGCCTGCGCGGGTGTTTGCAGATAGGGCATGTCGAAATCGTTTTTGTCGGTCAGGCGGGTTTTGACAAAGCCCGGGTTGATCACCCGAAGGCAGATACCCGTTTCCCCCAATTCGGCGCGCAGGGTTTCGCACAGATTGATCAGGGCGGCTTTGGTCGGGCCATAGGCCCCGGCCTTTGGCAACCCGCGATAACCGGCGACCGAGGCGACAACCGCGATCTCGCCCGAACCGCGTTTACGCATTTTCGGGATCAGGGTTTCAAGGCAATTGACCGTGCCGAAATAATTGACATCGAAATGGTCGCGGATGGTTTTGGCGGAAAATTCATCGACAGGCATCGGCGAATAAATCCCGGCGGCCAGAACCACGAGATCGGGCAGGCCAAACCGGTCTTCGATCAGGGCAATCGCATCGCGAACCGCATCGGGTTTGGTCACATCAAGCGGCACGGCATGGATGTTTTCCGACGATGCCGCCAGATCGGACAGCGCATCGGCGGAGCGTGCCGATGCGATAATCGTCGTGTTTGCGCCCGCATCGGATTTTGCGAATTTTTCGACAAGTGCCGCCCCGATCCCGGCGGAGGCACCGACGATCCAGATGGTTTTGAAATGTTTGATCATCCGAGGATATCCTTTTGTGCCGTGTCGGTCTGGCAGCTTGTGCAGCGATAGGTGATTTCAGAGCCATCGCGCGCCTTGAAGCGCAATCCAACCCACCGGCCATCGGCATCGTACCATGCATTGGTTTGCAATTGGCCATCATAGGTAAAGTGGGTGGCGTTGATCATCCCGTTACCAACGGCCAGGCGTTCGCGGCCTGTCTGGGATATGGTGACCGCGTTGGGGTTGCCGGTGAGCGTATTAAGAACCTGATCGGTTTGCAGAACACCGCAATGCCAGTGATCGGTCGGAAAAATACCGGACGGCAGGGATTTCTGACCATCGGGGCCATCAACGACAAGCTGATCGTTTTCGCGCCGGGCCGCGATGCTGGTTTGATCGCCATCATCATCGACCTTGACCGACAGGGTGGATAATTGACCCTCCTGCCAGATGCTTTCGGATCGATAGCGGAAGCTATAGGCGTTAAAGCCCAGAAACGAGATATCGATATTGCTTTGGGCGACGACCTGAAGACCGTCCTGACCGCGATTGAAGCGCACGATATGCTGCCCGACCGGGGCATCATTGCGGCGGATCTGAAACACCAGTTCATTGCCGTATCGCGCAATCGGATCGAAGTTGCGACAGGCCGCGTTACGATCAAGGCCGTTGGATTGTGCGGGGGTAAGGGCCGAAATCTCGCCGTTTTGCGCGAAGGCCGAACCGGCATTCTGGACTGCCAGAACGGCAAGCGTCGCAAGCAGATATTTAAGGGGTTTCGGGCGTGGCATGTGGTGGCGTACCCTGCTGTTGGCCCCGGCGATCAGGACGCGATCAAGCCGGATTTCGAAAACGGAATGCTGCTACTGTTACGCATGGAAATGCGGTTCAGATCAGGTTTGCCGTGCCCTGCCCATGTGCCGGGTGATTGCGGTGCGCCCGGCTTTGAGGTAAAGCAGGGCCAACAATGAAAGGCCGACCATGCCCCATCCGATAGCCGAAGACCTGATCGCAAGCGTTCTGCATCGCGATTCCAACGTCATCGTTCTGAACAAGCCGCCGGGATTGGCATCGCATGGCGGGCCGAAAACCTATTTCCATGTCGATGCGTATCTGCCCGACCTTAAATTCGGCATTCAGCCCGAACCGACCCTGGCGCACCGACTGGATCGCGATACGGCCGGGTGCCTGTTGCTGTGTCGGCATCCGAAATCATCGAAAAAGATCACCCGCCTGTTTACCGAAAAACTGATCGGGAAAACCTATTGGGCGGTGGTGCGTGGTGCGGTTGCCGATGATCATGGATTTATCGACGCGCCGATTGGCAAGACCAATGATGAAAGTGGCTGGCAGATGCTGGTTCATGAGGACGGGCAGCCATCAAAGACCGAATATCGGGTGCTGGGGCGTGGCAAGGACGAAGCGGGCGATGATATCACCTGGCTTGCCTTGACGCCCCATACGGGCCGCACGCACCAGCTGCGTGTGCATCTGGATCATATCGGGCATCCGGTGCTGGGCGATCCGTTTTATGGTCGGGGGGATGAACCGCCGATTTTTGGACAGCCGCCGACCCTGATGCTTTTGTCGCGCCAGATCGTGGTGCCGTTCCATGCCGACCGCGACCCGGTGGTGGTCGATGCACCGCCGCCCGAATTGATGCGGCCGGGGCTTTCGGCCTGTGGTTACGTCGGTGACTATGCCCCGCATGCGGCGTCAGTTGATGCTCAGTATGGCGGCGATGGCAGCGATGCTGAAGGCGGACAGGAGGGTTTCGAGGGTGATGATTGAGGCCATGGCCTCGGGATCACCATTCAGCTGCCGGGCGAGGATATAGGCGTTGCCCGCGCACGGCATCCCGGCATAAAGCACCCCCATCGCCAGAACCATGCCCTCCACCCCGGCGAGATGCAGTGCAATGCCGGTGATCAGCGGCAGGAGGGCGAGCTTGATCGTGGTTGAAAGGGCAATCGCGCCCAATGCCTGTTTGCTGAGGATAAATCGCAATCCGGCCCCGACCGACAGCAGGCTGAGCGGCAGGGCCGCGGTTTTGAAAAGGGCGGCGGTATTTTCAATCGGCAGTGGCACGTGAATGTTGCTGATATTCAGAACCGCCCCGGCCCCGGCGGCGATGATGATCGGGTTTTGCGCAAGGCCGAGCATGATGCGTTTGAAGCTGCCCTTGCCACCGGCAAAGGCATTCAGCACCACAACCGCCAGCATGTTGGTGGCAATCACCATCACCGCGATGAATACAATCGCCAGTGCCAAGCCTTCGCTGCCATAAAGCGCATCGGCGACGGCGAGCAGGACATAGCTGTTATAGCGGACCGATCCCTGAAAGATCGAGGTAAACAGCGGTGTGTTGCGGGTGATGAGCGGGCGCAGAAGCAGCAAAACCGCCGCAAGGAAAAGGGTCGCGCCCAAGGTGACCATGACGGCAGTGCCCGCATGCCCGGAACTGAAATCGGCACGGTAAATTTCAACGATCAGAAGAGATGGCAACAGCAGGTAATAGGTTAGCCGATCAATCCCGGCCCAGATGTCAGACCCGGTGATCAGATAACGTTTAAGTGCAGCGCCGACCAGAATGGCGGCAAAGATCGGAAAGATGGCAGCGATCAGGTCATAGGCGAGATTCATATAGAGAATGACCTAGAAATTGCTATGGTTGGCTTTGCTGGGTTGCTTGATAATGTAATTGCAAGTTTCGATGTTATGTCATTTTTTGCTGAAGCTCTGGGGGCTAATTTGCCGGACAGATTTATTTTTCGCCAAGTGTATTACAAAGATATTGAAGTATTTTTGGTTGACGGAGAGGTGCGCTCAAAAAATCATGAGCATCCTCAGCTGTGTCATCAAGCTTCCTATCAGAGCATAGTTGACCGAAGAGGGAGTCCGCTGTTCCAGATGCCTGATGGTGGCGTTGTTAATGATTATGTACCATTCTATTTTTCTCCAATTACATCATTCACTTTTACAATTTTTAGGGGGAACGTAGATTTGATGTCCCCCGAAGGCGATAATTTAGGACCTGCTTGCGAAGAAGATAGAGTATTTCTGGTTGCAAAGGTTGAAAATTTCCGTGATAGCGGGCTAGATTTCTGTTTTAGCGACTTCGCCTTAAACTCAAATGCTCCATTGCCAGTTCTATGTGGTGATTTGGATTCTTTGGAAGAACATGTTCATTGGGATATGTTTGACGAATATCCTTACAAGGGTAGAATCGAAGAGCTTGGGTACAATGGTGTTTGCCAATACTTCAAAAGCATGGACGATCCGCCAGAACGTATGACTCGAAGCCAAAAGCGCATGGCTGAATTCCTGGTTCGTTCCGCAGTCCCACTTGGCCTAATAGATTGCTTGATTGTCAAATCAGAGACGATAAGAGATAAGCTCGAGCAGATGATGGATGCCTCAGTTTGGGATATCCCAATATATGTAAAACCCGGATGCTACTACCAATGACCCTCTCATTCAAAAAAGGCGACATGTTTTCCGAGGCGGTGGATGCTCTCGTGAATACGGTCAACTGCGTCGGGGTGATGGGGAAAGGTGTCGCTCTTGAGTTTAAAAAGCGTTGGCCGGACAACTATAAAGAATATAAAAAAATATGTTCTGCAAAGGGCTTAAGGCCTGGCAAAGTTTTTGTTTATGATACAAAGCAACTTTTCCCGACAGATGGCCCCAGGTTTTTGGTCAATTTCCCGACCAAAGATCATTGGAGAGCTAAATCCAAGCTGGATTATGTCGAGAGCGGTTTGGATGCTCTCGTCGAGGCGATTGAGAATTATGGCATCAAATCTATCGCGATTCCGCCGCTGGGATGTGGAAACGGTGGGCTGGATTGGTCTGATGTAAAACCGTTAATCATTGAGAAGCTCGAAAATCTCTCGAATGTTGACGTTCGGGTGTTTTATCCAAAAGAAGCGGTTGATGAACCGGAGTATAGTCACTCCAAGTTTGCGATGACATTTGAGCGGGCAGTGCTTCTTAAAAGTCTGGGTGACTTGGAGCGCTATTTTGACGGATCATTTGATCGAATTTCGCTGCAAAAAATAGTGTATTTTTTGCAGGCTTTTGGTGTGAATTTTAACCTCAGATTTTCACGGGATTTCCACGGACCTTACTCAGAATCTTTGAAGAAGGCTTTTGTCGCGCTTGAGTATCATAAGATGATTGCCGGTTTTCAAACTGGCGATAGACAGGCACATGTAACGCCAAGCGGATATGCTGCTGCAGATGAGTATCTGAATTCCAGCGATGCAGCAGATCGTATTATTGATCGTTTAGGTAAACTGGTGCAGGGCTATGAGAGCCCTTACGGTCTGGAGCTTCTATCTTCGGTTCATTGGTTGGCACATCATGAGAATTGCTATCCGCTTGAGATGGTAATCAAAGAGATGAACAGCTGGAACGAGAACAAAAGAAACATCTTCAGCGATGAAACAATACGTGTGGCGTACGGTCGCTTGCAGGAAGATGGTTTACTGAACTGCGCGTAAATCACTAAACCTTGCGGTTCTGGTATTCGGCAAAAACCTGTTCGGGGGAATGGCCGCGATATTGTTCGCAGATTTCCTCGAATTTCGGGTTGCTGATCAGAAGGTCGGCGGTGCTGCGGTTGCACGCAATCGGCACTTCATACATGTTGGCCAGCCGGATCAGCGCACGCACATCGACATCGTGGGGCTGGGGCGTCATCGGGTCGGTGAAGAAAAACATCGCCTGCAATTCGCCATGCGCAATCATCGAGCCAAGCTGTTGATCACCGCCGAACGGGCCGCTTTTAAGGGCCACGATATCAAGATCGGGAAAGCGTTCCTGAAGCACGCGACCGGTGGTGCCGGTGGCGAAAATCCGGGTGCCGGAAAACTGTGATTTGTGGTTTTCCAGCCAATCGGCCATTTCGCGTTTGCGACGGTCGTGGGCGACAAGTCCGATCGAAAGCGTCATGGGTGGTTTCTCCTGCGTCTTGATCCGGGCGACCCCGGCGGGTGATCTTAGCGGACCGGTCCATCATAGGGCAATATGATGGCATAGTTTATTGAAAATAAACGAGAATTTTTGCCAGAACCGGATAACGAAAATTTTTGCAAAATGTTCTTGATTTGTTCTTTTATTTGTGGCATAAAGATAAAGTCAACAGGACAAATGGGTCCGGAGACATAACCCGCCAAGCGTGATTCGCTTTGGCGGGTTTTTGCGTTTCGGGGTCGGATTGTTTGTCAAAAGCAGGGGATGAAGTGATGAAAAAGCGACGATGTTAAGTGGTTAAGTAGCAGGCGATCACCGCCAAGCGCGGAAGATCCGTGTGGGGTAAAGTCATTACAGCAGGAGTGCGTCCGGGCATTGAAACGGCCCGGGAAACGGCGGCGTAAAGTTTGACAAACCGGAAAGACAGAACGGGAGAGGTGCGCCTGCCGGGAAGGGCGCGGGCCAGATTTGGGCCGATGCGGGGCCGGATGCGGATCGAGCCGACGATTGGGCAGATCAGCTGCGGAGCAGGGGGGGTGGGGCAGCGATGTCATCACGCCCGTGCCGGGATTGGCAGCGTTGGTCAACACGGGTGAGTTCCGTTCAGGCCGCAACATTTGGCGAAACTGGCGAGAGCGGAGCAAGCCGAGGCGAGGCGTTCGAGCCCAGCAGCAGAACCCGCCTTTCGTCACACCCGCGAAAGCGGGTGTCCATGTTTCAGCAGGTTGGGTGTGTCAGGTTGAGGTAGGGGCCGTCTATCGGTGGGTGGTGCGTTGCCGAGCGGTTGTCTGGATTCCCGTTTTCACGGGAATGACGGTTGGGGGAGTTCGCGAGGAACGGTTAGGGGGGGAGAGGGGGCAATCATGGAATGCCATGAGCAGGTCGGCATCAGCCCCCCTTGGTCTTTTTGGTATTGGTTTTTGGTTCGACGTGGCGGCTTGGTTCCATCCGGTCATGCAGGACGCGGATGATGTCGACCCTGCCGGGTTCGGTGGTGCGGTAGAAGATCACATGCACCGGATTGCCGACCGGGGTGGTGTTGCTTTCGGTGCGGCTGTGGCGGATATGGAAGCTGCGCATATCGGGGTGTAGTTCCGGGCGGGCGGCGGTGGCACCGCCTTCGGGGTTTTGGGCGATGCGGCGGAGGGCGGCCAGAAGCAGGGCGGCGTAACGGTTGCGTGCGTCCTGCCCGTGCCGGTGCGTACTTTCATCAAGAAGGGCGTTGATATCGGCTTTGGCCGATGCCGTAAGCCGGTATTGTGCTGCCACGGATCAGGCTCCGGCGGTTTTGCCAGTGGTTTTGTCAGTGGTTTTGTCAGTGGTTTTGTCAGTGGTTTTCTCGGGGGGAGCGAGCCAGCCTTCGAGGCTTGCGTCGTCCATATCCTCGTAATTGCCGTTTTCAAGATCGGCAATGCCGGTATCGATGCTTTTGCGCAGCAGTTCGAGCTTCAGCTCGTCCTCTTTCCAGCGTTGCTGCAAGCCGCGCACGGCGTCGCGCATCGCTTCGCTGGCATTCTGGTATTTTCCGGCCCTGACCATCTTTTCAACGAAAGCGTCCTGATCATCGGTCAGATTGACATTTCGGGTTGGCATGTCGGAGCTCCTTCTGATCGGCGAATTCTATCGCCATTGGCAAAGATTGCCAATGGGTGTTTGCGCTCGTGTCGCGCGGATGATGGACCGGGCCGCAGAAGTTTCCTTTTTCGTCTTTCGGTGGGGTTGGGGGTGCCGGGTTCGCGTAGGGGGCGTCTATCGGCGGGCCGGGCTTGCCGCACGGTTGTCTGGATTTCCGCCTGCGCGGGAATGACGTTGGGGAAGTTGCGGGGGACGGTTAAGAGGGCGGGCTGGCAAAGGGGGGGCGGGTTTAGGCGGTGGGGAGCCTGAAAGCCGCGTAAAACAAAACGGCCGCCCCATTGGAGCGGCCGTTTCACGGATCGGGTTGCCCTGATCTTATTACATATGGATCGCGCGTTTGTCGGCGTCCAGGGCGGCTTCCTTGACGGACTCGCCAAGGGCCGGGTGGGCGTGGCAGGTGCGCGCGATGTCTTCGGCAGAGGCGCCGTATTCCATCGCCAGCACAACCTCGGCAATCAGATCGCCAGCCGCCGGGCCGACAATATGTGCGCCGACGACGCGGTGGGTTTTCTTGTCTTCGAGGATTTTGACAAACCCCTCGGTGCTTTCCATTGCCTTGGCGCGACCGTTTGCCGTGAAGGGGAATTTGCCGACCTTGTAGTCGACGCCTTCTTCCTTGAGCTGCTCTTCGGTTTTGCCAACGGCGGCAACTTCGGGCCAGGTGTAGACAACACCCGGGACCTTGCCGTAATCGACATGGCCTTCTTCGCCTGCGAGCATTTCGGCCAGCGCAACACCGTCTTCCTCGGCCTTGTGGGCCAGCATCGGACCGATGATGGCATCCCCAATGGCAAAGATGCCCTGCACGTTGGTCTGGAAATGTTCGTCGGTTTTGACGCGACCGCGATCATCAAGTTCGACGCCGACCTTATCAAGGCCAAGGCCCTTGACGAACGGACGGCGGCCAATGGCGACCAGAACGACGTCGGCCTTGACTTCCTCGGCATCGCCGCCCTTGGACGGTTCAACCGTGAGCGTCACGCCAGACTTGCCGGTTTTCGCACCGGTGACCTTGTGGCCCAGTTTGAATTCAAGGCCCTGTTTGGCAAAGATGCGCTGGGTCTGTTTGACCAGTTCGCCGTCCATGCCCGGCAGGATGCGGTCGAGATATTCGATCACGGTAACTTCGGAACCAAGCCGACGCCAGACCGAACCGAGTTCGAGACCGATCACGCCCGCCCCGATGACAACCATCTTTTTCGGCACTTTCGGGAGCACCAGACCACCGGTCGAGGAGACGATGTTTTTCTCGTCAATCTCGACACCCGGCAGCGGGGTGACTTCCGAACCCGTGGCGATCACGATGTTCTTGGCGTTCAGGGTTTCTTCGCCGCCGTCCAGAAGGGCAACCTTGACCGAGGTGGGCGAAGTGATTTCGCCAGCACCCTTGACATAGGTGACCTTGTTCTTCTTGAACAGGAATTCAATGCCCTTGACATTGCTGTCAACGACCTTGTCCTTGCGGGCCATCATCTTTTCGAGATTGACCTTCGGCTTGGAGACTTCGATGCCATGGGTATCGAAATGCTCCGTCGCTTCCTCGAACAGGTGGGAGGAATGAAGCAGGGCCTTGGACGGGATGCAGCCCACATTGAGGCAGGTCCCGCCAAGGGTGCCGCGTTTTTCAACGCAGGCAACCTTGAGACCAAGCTGTGCGGCGCGGATGGCGCAAACATAACCGCCAGGACCGCCACCGATCACGACAACGTCGTAGTTCTCAGCCATGAGTTCTTTGATCCTTTTGTCTGATCAGATGTCGAGCAGGATGCGTTCCGGGTTCTCGATGCATTCCTTGACGCGTACCAGGAAGGAAACGGCTTCGCGGCCGTCAATGATACGGTGGTCATAGGACAGTGCCAGATACATCATCGGACGGATTTCGACCTTGCCGTCGATGGCGACCGGGCGCATCTGGGTTTTGTGCATGCCGAGGATACCGGACTGCGGCGCATTCAGGATCGGGGATGACAGAAGGGAGCCAAACACGCCACCATTCGAAATGGTGAACGAGCCGCCGGTCATTTCATCCATGCCCAGTTTGCCGTCACGTGCGCGTTTGCCGAAATCGACAATCGTGCTTTCGAGGTCGGCAAAACTTTTCTTTTCCGCCGAACGGATCACCGGAACAACCAGACCCTGCGGGGTACCAACGGCAACGCCGATATCGCAGTAGTTCTTGTAGATGAAGCTGTTGCCATCAATCTCGGCATTGACCGCCGGCCATTCATTAAGCGCGGTGGTGCAGGCCTTGATGAAGAAGGACATGAAGCCGAGCTTCACGCCGTGTTTCTTTTCAAAGCCGTCCTTGTACTGATTACGGCAGGCCAGAAGGTTGGTCATGTCCACTTCGTTATAAGTGGTCAGCATGGCCGCGGTGTTCTGGGCTTCTTTCAGGCGGCGCGCGATGGTCTGGCGCAGCTTGGACATCTTGACGCGTTCTTCGCCTTCGCGCAGTTCGCGTTCGGGCTTCGGTGCAGCAGGGGCGCTCGGCGCGGCAGCCGCCGCGCGCGGCGCCGATCCACCATTTTCGAGGAAGTTCAGAACGTCGCCCTTGGTCAGGCGGCCGTCTTTGCCCGATGCCGGAATTTTCGACGGGTCGAGATTTTTGTCTTCGACCAGTTTGCGAACGGCAGGCGGCAGCGGATGATCGGCATTGGCCGAGGTCGAAGCCGCCGGTGCGCTTGCTGCCGGGGCAGCAGCCGGTTTGGCTTCTTCTTTTTTCGGCTCTTCTTTCTTTGGCTCTTCCTTGGCTTCGGCTTTTTCTTCCTTGGCCGGAGCAGCGCCTTCGGCACCTTCCTTGATCATGGCGATCAGGGCGCCGACTTCGACTTCGTCACCTTCCTGGGCTACCAGTTCGGCAATCGCGCCGGCGACCGGTGCGTTGACTTCGACGGTGACCTTGTCGGTTTCAAGTTCGACAATCGGTTCATCGGCTGCAACTGCATCACCGACTTTTTTGTACCATTTCGCAATTGTTGCTTCGGTAACAGACTCGCCCAGCGTGGGAACTTTAACTTCAGTCGCCATTTTTTCCTCGACCGTTTTTTCAATCAGACAGTTTGGGCCTGCCCGAATACGAATGAATTCTGAATGTGCGGGTCGGACGGGCGGTTTCCCGCCCGTCCGATAAAGTTATTTTACGCTCAGCGCGGCATCGACCAGTTCGGCCTGTTCGCGCAGGTGAGCCTTGAGCAAGCCCGTTGCCGGGGACGCGGCAGCCTTGCGACCGACATAGATCGGGCGACCGGCCTTGTGTTTGATCTCGGACAGCACGCCTTCGATACGACGATCGACGAAGTACCACGAACCCATGTTTTCGGGTTCTTCCTGACACCAGACCACGTCGGCATTGGGATATTTGGCAAGTTCTTCTGCCAGTTCCTTGGCCGGCCACGGATAGAGCTGTTCGACGCGCACCAGGGCAACATCGTCAATCCCGCGGTTTTCGCGTTCAGCCAGCAGATCGTAATAGACCTTGCCCGCCGACAGGACGACGCGTTTGACCTTTTTGGCATCGGTCAGTTTGCCGGTTTCGCTGATCACTGATTTGAAGACGGTCCCCGGTCCGAATTCGGACAGCGGCGAGACCGCCTGTTTGTGACGCAGAAGCGATTTCGGCGTCATCAGGATCAGGGGCTTGCGGAACGAACGGCGGATCTGGCGGCGCAGGATGTGGTAATAGTTTGCAGGGGTCGTGACGTTGGCCACCTGCATGTTGTTTTCACCACAAAGCTGCAGATACCGTTCCAGACGGGCGGAACTGTGTTCCGGGCCCTGACCTTCGTAACCGTGCGGCAACAGCATCACCAGACCCGACATGCGCAGCCATTTGGCTTCGCCCGAGCTGATGAACTGGTCAATGATGACCTGTGCGCCGTTGGCAAAATCACCGAACTGGGCTTCCCACAGAACCAGCGAATGCGGTTCGGCAAGGGTGATGCCATATTCGAAGCCCAGAACACCGGCTTCGGACAGGGGCGAGTTGAGGACTTCAAGCTCGGCCTGGCCGGTACGGATGTTGTTGAGCGGGGTGTATTTTGCCTCGTTGGTCTGATCGACCAGTTTTGCGTGACGCTGCGAGAAGGTGCCGCGCTGGCAATCCTGACCGGACAGACGCACAGGTGTGCCTTCGCACATCAGGGTGCCGAATGCGAGGGCTTCGCCGGTTGCCCAGTCAATGCCTTCGCCGGTTTCGAACATCTTGGCCTTGGCCTTGAGCTGGCGCAGGATTTTCTTGTTGATGTCATAGTCGCTGGGCGGGGTCGAAAGCGCCCGGCCAACTTCCTGCAACAAGTCGTTTTCCACACCGGTCTGACCGGTCCAGTCCGCATCTTCGCCGTGCGAGGAGGCGAGGCCCGACCATTTGCCTTCGAGCCAGTCTGCCTTGTTCGGGCGATAGGCTTCGGAGGCCTTGAATTCGTCGTCAAGGTGGTTCTGGAATTTCTGATCCAGTTCCTTGACGCGTTCTTCGGTCAGAAGACCTTCCTTGATCAGCTTCTGGGCGTAGATGTCCTTGGTGGTCGGGTGTTTGCCGATCACGTCATACATCTTGGGCTGGGTGAAGGCCGGTTCGTCGCTTTCATTGTGGCCAAAGCGGCGATAGCAGAACATGTCGATGACAACGTCCTGTTTGAATTCCTGACGGAATTCGGTCGCGATGCGTGCGGCGTGAACCACGGCTTCGGGGTCGTCACCATTGACATGGATGATCGGCGCCTGAACGACCTTGGCAATATCCGAGCAGTAAGGCGAAGAACGCGAATCAGACGGCTTGGTGGTGAAACCGATCTGGTTGTTGACGACAAAGTGGATCGTACCGCCGGTACGATAGCCTTTGAGGTGCGACAGATCGAAGGTTTCAGCGACAAGACCCTGACCGGCAAAGGCCGCATCCCCGTGAAGGAGGATACCCATGACCTGTTCGCGTGCCGTGTCCTTGCGCTGTGCCTGTTTGGCGCGGACCTTACCCAGAACGACGGTGTTTACCGCTTCGAGGTGGGAGGGGTTCGCGGTCAGCGACAGGTGAACAACGTTGCCGTCAAATTCGCGGTCGGCGGACGTCCCAAGGTGATATTTGACGTCACCCGAGCCCATCACGTCGTCCGGCTTGGACGGGTTGCCCATGAATTCCGAGAAGATCGCCTGGAACGGTTTGTTGAGCACATTGGCCAGAACGTTCAGACGACCACGGTGCGGCATGCCGAACACGACCTCGCGGATGCCAAGCTGGCTGCCGCGTTTGAGGATCTGTTCAAGGGCCGGCATCAGGGCTTCGCCACCGTCGATGCCGAAACGCTTGGTGCCGACATATTTGGTGTGCAGATAGTTTTCGAAACCTTCGGCTTCGACCAGACGTTCAAGGATGGCTTCCTTGCCGCGTGCGGTAAACTGTGTCTGGTTGCCGATGCTTTCGACGCGCTGCTGAATCCAGGATTTCTGTTCAGGTTCCTGGATATGCATGAATTCGATGCCGATCGAGCCGCAATAGGTTTTGCGGGCCAACGATACGATCTGACGAACGGTCGCGGTTTCAAGGCCAAGAACATTGGCGATGTAGATCGGGCGATCCATGTCGGCTTCGGTGAAACCATAGGTTTTCGGATCGAGTTCCGGGTGCGGATCGCGCGGGGCAAGGCCCAGCGGATCAAGATTCGCTTCGAGATGGCCGCGCACGCGATAGGAGCGGATCAGCATCAGGGCGCGAATCGAATCATGTGCCGCGGCACGGATGGCGTCGGAGCTGACCGGCGCGGTCTGTTGTGCGGCGTGGGCCGCCGGTGCGTAACCGCCATTGGCGGGACGTTCGGCGTGACCCTGTGAGACGTCGTAACCTTCCATACCGCCAACAACCTTGGTTTCCCGCGGCTGCCAGCTGGGTCCCTGCATTTCGGCAAGGAGATCGGAGGCGTCGTCCTGCAACCCGTCAAAAAACTCGGCCCAGCTCTGATCAACCGCAGTTGGGTTGCTCTGATACCGGGCATAAAGTTCAGCGATGTAGGTTGCGTTCGACTCGTTCAGAATCGTGTCGATATCTTGAGGTTTCATTTGTGGTCTTGGAAGGCATGGTCCCGAAAGAGACCACGCCTCCCCCTGCCTTTCCTCTGACTACCCTGATTACCCGTTCAAAGCCTTGAGCATGGTCGAGCCAAGGCTTGCCGGGGAATCGGCAACAAGAATACCAGCGCTGCGCATTGCTTCCATTTTCGCATCCGCAGTGCCCTTACCGCCGGAGATGATCGCACCGGCATGGCCCATGCGTTTACCCGGAGGTGCGGTCACACCGGCAATGAAGCCGGCAACCGGCTTTTTGACTTTGGAAGCCTGCAGGAATTCGCATGCTTCTTCTTCGGCGGAACCACCGATTTCACCGATCATGATGATGCCCTGGGTTTCAGGGTCATTCAGGAACAGTTCAAGGCAATCGATGAAGTTGGTGCCGTTGACCGGATCACCACCGATACCGATACAGGTCGACTGACCGAGCCCTGCGGCCGTGGTCTGTGCGACTGCTTCGTAGGTCAGCGTACCGGAACGCGAAACGATACCGATTTTGCCGCGACGGTGAATGTGGCCCGGCATGATGCCGATCTTGCATTCGTCCGGCGTGATGACGCCCGGGCAGTTCGGACCGATCAGACGGGTGTTCGAACCCGAAAGGGCGCGCTTGACGCGGACCATGTCGGCAACCGGAATGCCTTCGGTGATGCAGACAGCCAGTTCGACCTTGGCGTCGATGGCTTCGAGAATTGCATCAGCCGCGAAGGGCGGCGGAACATAGATCACCGATGCATTGGCACCGGTCACATGGACCGCTTCGTCAACGGTGTTGAAGACCGGCAGGTCAAGGTGCTTGGTGCCGCCTTTACCCGGGGTTACGCCGCCAACCATTTTGGTGCCATAGGCAATTGCCTGTTCGCTGTGGAAGGTACCCTGCGAACCGGTGAAACCCTGGCAGATAACTTTGGTGTTTTTATCGACGAGAACAGCCATAGTTACGCGGCCTCCTTCACAGCTTTGACCACCTTTTCGGCGGCATCGGCAAGGTTATCGGCCGAAACAATCGGCAGACCCGATTCTTCGAGGATTTTCTTGCCAAGTTCGACATTCGTACCTTCGAGGCGAACGACCAGCGGAACGTTCAGGCTGACTTCGCGGGCTGCTGCCACAACGCCGTCTGCGATCACGTCACAGCGCATGATACCGCCAAAGATGTTGACCAGGATGCCTTCGACATTCGGGTCAGACAGGATCAGCTTGAAGGCCGTGGTCACGCGTTCCTTGGTGGCACCGCCGCCAACGTCAAGGAAGTTTGCCGGTGCGCCGCCATAAAGCTTGATGATGTCCATGGTTGCCATGGCAAGGCCTGCGCCGTTGACCATGCAGCCGATGGTGCCGTCGAGCTTGATGTAGTTGAGGCTGTGTTTTGCAGCTTCGAGTTCGGCCGGGTTTTCTTCGTCTTCGTCGCGCAGCTCTTCGATGTCGGGATGACGGAACAGCGCGTTGTCGTCGAAGTTCATTTTGCAATCGAGCGCGATGATGTCGCCATCACCGGTAACGACCAGCGGGTTGATTTCAACCATGGCGGCATCGGTTTCGAGGAAGCAGTTATACATGGCGGTCATGAATTTGACGGCCTTGGAAACCTGTTTGCCTTCGAGGCCCAGTGCGAATGCGAGTTTACGGCCATGGAAGCCCGAGAAACCGGCAGCCGGATCGATGTCAACGGTGACGATCTTTTCCGGGGTTGCTTCGGCAACTTCTTCGATGTCCATGCCGCCTTCGGTGGAGGCCATGAAGATCACGCGCGAAGTGGCACGGTCAACAAGCAGCGAAAGATAAAGTTCGCGTGCGATGTCGCAGCCTTCTTCGATATAGACGCGTTTGACTTCCTTGCCATCCGGGCCGGTCTGGTGGGTGACCAGGGTCGCGCCGAGCATCTGGCCGGCATTGGTGCCGACTTCCTCGACGCTTTTGACGACGCGAACGCCGCCCTTATCGCCAGCGGTTGCTTCCTTGAAGGTGCCTTTACCGCGGCCGCCTGCATGGATCTGTGATTTCACCACGT
This sequence comes from Thalassospira sp. MBR-102, assembly GCF_040549275.1. Taxonomy (NCBI): domain Bacteria; kingdom Pseudomonadati; phylum Pseudomonadota; class Alphaproteobacteria; order Rhodospirillales; family Thalassospiraceae; genus Thalassospira; species Thalassospira sp. MBR-102. The sequence goes on along the minus strand of NZ_JBEPTC010000008.1, from coordinate 148,510 downwards.
AAACCGGGCCAGCCAGGGACTGGGCCGCTTCGGTGGCTTCCGCAGCGGTGTATGCAACCTTGCCGTTCGGCACGGTCACACCGTATTTGCGAAGAATTTCTTTCGCCTGGTACTCATGAATATTCATGTTCGGTCGCTTTCTTGCCTTCCGTACGATTTCCTGTGGGTCAGAAATCGTGGTTTCAATGTCCCTGCTTCATAACGGGACGTTGTTGCGAGGCCCGCGTTCATTGACGTTATAATAACGACAATGAATGAAAAACGGGCCGGTCACTGACCAGCCCGCTTCGCGATCTTAGAGCATGCCCTTGGCAGCTTCGACGAGGCCGCGAACAGCGTTCACGGAATTGTCGAAGTTTGCCTTTTCGGACTCGTCGAGATTGATTTCGACGATGCGTTCAACACCGCCAGCGCCCAGAACGACCGGGACGCCGACATACAGGCCGTCAACGCCGTATTCGCCGCTAAGGTAAGCAGCAACCGGCATGACGCGTTTCTGGTCTTTCAGGTAGCTTTCGGCCATCGCGATTGCCGAAGCAGCCGGGGCGTAGAAAGCGGAACCGGTTTTCAGAAGAGCGACGATCTCAGCACCACCGTCACGGGTGCGCTGAACGATCTGGTCGATCTTTTCCTGGGTGGTCCAGCCCATTTTGATCAGGTCGGGAACCGGGATACCGGCAACGGTCGAATAACGGATCGACGGGACCATGGTATCGCCGTGACCGCCCAGAACGAAGGCGGTGACATCCTTGACCGATACATTGAATTCTTCGGCGAGGAAGTAACGGAAGCGGGCAGAGTCCAGAACGCCAGCCATGCCGACAACTTTTTTCGGATCGAAGCCGGTTGCCTGCTGCATCACCCAGACCATCGCATCAAGCGGGTTGGTGATGACGATGACGAATGCGTCCGGGGCATGTTCCTTGATGCCCTGACCAACCTGGGTCATGACCTTGGTATTGATGCCGATGAGGTCATCACGGCTCATACCGGGTTTGCGGGCCACACCGGCAGTCACGATAACGACATCAGCGCCTGCGATGTCCTTATAGTCACTGGTGCCCTTGAGGTCGGCATCAAACATGTCGACGGGGGAGGATTCAGCAATGTCGAGAGACTTGCCCTGTGGCATGCCATCAACGATGTCGAAAAGGACGACGTCGCCAAGCTCTTTCAGGCCGACGAGGTGGGCCAGAGTACCACCAATATTGCCGGCACCGACGAGCGCGATCTTGTTGCGGGCCATTCCGTTACCTTCTTCCCTATTGCGCTTCCGAGGCGTCGAAACTCAACTTGGGAGCGCGATTGAAAATTTAAACCTGCGAACGCGAAAGAATCGTTCGTAAACACCGAGTGTCGTAAACTGATTCGGCCGCTTTTACAAGGGGAAACGCCGCTGTTTTCACGAGGAAAACCGCCGGTTCCCGGTTTGTTGCAACTATTGTCTAAACGCTTAAAAACCAATCATGTTGCAGATGCGAATAAATGCAAATCGGCAGCAAAACCAAAGCCTGTTTGCGCCTTGGCGCTGCCTAAAGGAAAGGCAGGTCGCGCTTTTGCCGCGAATTGATGCGCATGATCTTATCTTTTGACGTCCAGCCTTGCAGGAAACGGCCATCTGCCATGCGGCAGGCGGTGCATGAGGAAATCGTGCTTCAGGCAGATTCTGCATTTTTGCAAAGACAAATGCACGCCAGGCGCAAGAATCGGCATGCCAACCCGCACCTGCTGGTGATTTTTTGTGCCATCATTGAACCCGTGTGGGTGGAGTCGTTTTTGAGGCGTTCAAATTCGCCCGGACCGCAGAGGCATCAGATGGGGCATCAGATGGGGCATCAGATGGGTCAGGTCAGATGCGGCATGTCGAGATATTCCTGGCTGCGCATTTCGGTCATGCGCGACACGGTGCGCTGAAATTCAAACGAATAATCGCCGTCGGTATAGATTTCCGACGGATCGCATTCAATCGCACAGATCAGCTTGGTTTTATGTTCATACATCGCATCAATCAGGGTTCCGAACCGTTTGGCCCAATCACGGCGCGAGTCCGGCAGTTTCGGGATCAGGTCGATGACGATGGTGTGGAAATGGGTGGCAATCGCGATGTAATCGCCCGGTCCGAGCGGCTTGGTGCAAAGTTCGTCAAAGGTGAAGCGCGCCACACCGGCCCCGGCGGCGGAAATTTCGATCTTGCGGCCCTTGTTGGTCAGGCTGTCGGGGGCGACGCGCGCACCTTCGGTGACGGTTGCGAACATCTCGTCAATTTTCGCTTTCGCATCGGGACCTGCCGGGAACAGGAAGACATCGGCCGCCGTCAGGTTGCGCATGCGGTAATCGGTGGGGCTGGCGAGTTCGAGCACATCAAGTTTCTGTTTGATCATGTCGATGAAGGGCAGGAAGTTCTGACGTTGCAGGCCGTCCTTGTAAAGATCATCGGGCATGCGGTTGGATGTGGTGACAATCACCACGCCATGATCAAAAAGCTGTTCGAACAGGCGGCCCAGAATCATCGCATCGGTGATGTCGGTGACCTGCATTTCATCAAAGCATAAAAGCCATGCATCATTGGCCAGATCCTTGGCAATCGGCGGGATCGGGTCGGCGTCGTCCTTTGATTTGGTTTTGCGGAAACGGTGCATGCGATCATGCACGTCCTGCATGAAATCGTGGAAATGCACCCGGCGTTTGCGATCCACGGCAACGGTTTCGTAAAACAGGTCCATCAGCATCGATTTGCCGCGTCCGACTTCGCCGTAAATATATAGCCCTCGCGGCGGTTCGGGTTCTTCGCGGCGGCGCGTCAGGCCAAACCGTTCGCGCCAGCCGCCCGACCCGGTGTGGGGTTCGTAATGGTTCAGCGCCTTGAACAGGCTTTGCAGTTTTTCGGCACAGAGTTCCTGCATGGGATCATGGGACAGTTCGCCCGCGGTGATTTTCGCGCGGTAACGTGAAAGCGGGCCGTCGGTCATCAGGGATCTCGTCATGCAGTGAAAAAGGAATAAGGAGGCAAAGTCATAGCGCCAAGCTGCTTTGCAATGCAACATGCTGATGTGACATAGGTGTTTATGCCGTGTTTTGGAATCAGATCAGGCGCATCTTTTTAAACAGCCAGATTTCAAACAGGACAATCCCGGCCAGAATGATCGACACGCCCAGAAAGCCAAACGGGCTTTCGGCGGCGGGAATTCCGCCGACATTGATGCCCAGAAGCCCGGTGACGAAACTGATTGGCAGGAACAGACCGGCGATCACGGTCAGCCAGTACATGGTGCGGTTCATGCGTTCGGTTTCCAGCGCCATCATGTTTTCATTGACGATCTGGATGCGTTCGCGAAGGGAGTCAAATTCTTCGACCAGGCGGATGGTTTTATCGGTCAGCGTGCGCGCACGGCGTTTATAGCGTTTATCGGTCCAGGCGGTTTTATGTTCGACATACTGGGCCAGCGCATCGCGTTGCGGGGAGAGATGGCGGCGCAGACGCAAAAGCTGATTGCGGACATCCGAACAGCGCCGACGCAGCGGCAGGGTTTTGTTTTCAGGCGTGCCTTCCTGATCGTCTTCGATGGTATCGACGTTTTCTTCAAGGCCAAGGACGACATTATCGACGCGAAATACCAGCCGTTCGGCGACGGTGAGGACGAAATCATCGGGATTGCGCGGCGCGTTATTCTGCGCAATTGCGGCCCGGATATCATCAAATGCCTTCAGCGACCGGTTTCGCAGCGTAATCACCAGATTGCCCGATACCCAGAAGCGGGCCGAAATCATATCGGCGGGATCATTTTCGGCGTTCAGATTGACGCCCCGCAAATTCATCGAATAGCCATGATCATAAAAGAATACCGATGGTCGGGTGCCCCGCGTGGACAGGTTATCGGCAATGGTGGGATCAAGCCCGACAATATCGATCAGCCAGCGCCGGACACCATCCGCCATCCAGTCGAGATGCACCCAGAGAAATTCGTGTTCACCGGTTTGGGGAAGACTGTTTTGGATATGGTGCCATTCAAGGGGCGTTCCGTTGCCGTCGCTATCGAGTTTGAACGCATTGATCAGGGCGGATGAAGGCATATGGGGCTCCGTCTGGTGCTTGAAGACAGGTTGGGGCCGGTCCGGGAACGAAACGGGACGTGATTCGTTATCGACGACAGTGTAACCTGTTTGCAAATCAGGAAAAACGGGTTTTGGGCATTCGCCCGCCAGAGGTCAGTATGGAATATCTATCATGACGACAGTTCGACCGATTGTAGTGTGGATTATGGCGACAATAATGTCCGCCATCCTGATCAGTGGCGGCGCATATGCGCAGGACAAGACACAGGAAAATCCCCAGAAGATCGAACTGGATCAAAGCCAGAAACTGATATCTGGCTGGAATGACGGTCTTGATGACATTGATGCGGCCCTGTCGGACGGCGAAGTCAGCGGGCGGTTGTTAAATGAAAGCCGGGCCCAGGTCGAAAAAATCACCGAGGGCAGTGCGACATTGCAGTCAAGTGCGGCGGAGCGTCTGAACCGCCTGAATGCGGCCCTTGGCAAACTGGGCGAACCGCCCGCCGAAGGCCAAAGCGAAGTCCCCGCGGTTGCCGCCGAACGATCCCGTCTTAACGATGCCATTGCCGAGATCAGCGGCGTGATCAAGCAGGTTGAGCTGGTTGATTTTCGTGCGACCGAGGTTTCCGACCATCTGGCGCGGATTTCGCGCGAACGGTTTACGCGGCGTATTCTGGGCCGGGTTGACGTGCCGTGGGACGGCGAAACCTGGGGCCAGGTATGGTCGGGCGCGATTGAACTGCCCGACATGGTGCGCAGCCGCTATGCCGATCTTGATCTTAAAGGCCAGATTGGCGACGAGCTGGCAGAGGTCGCGCCGGGGCTGGTGTTGCTGGCGTTTATCGTGATGGCCGCCCTGATCGGCGGCGAGGTCGCGGTGCTGCGCTGGTTGCCGGAAAGATGGCAGCATGTGCCAAAGGAAGACCGGGTTTCATTGATATCGGGGACGCGGTTCCTGTTTACGGCGATGGTGCCGGGTATCGCACTTGTCATTGCCTATCAGATCGTTAATCGACAGCCCGACCTTCTGGCCGGAAGCATGGGTGATTTCATCTATCAGTGCTTTGCGGCCCTTTTGTTCCTGCTGTTTGTCGGGGCGGCGATCCGCAGTATTTATTCCCCGTTCCTGCCGGGGATGCGGCGTGCGGGCACAACCGCGACGGGGGCGCGGGTTGTCGGGCTTTTATCGTTGCTGGCGGCGGTGATTTACGCATCCGATCTGGTGCTGCTGCAGGGTGCGACCACGCTTGGCACGTCGCTTGAAATCGCGCTGGTGCAAAGTGTTTCCAACGTTTTCCTGATTTCGGTCATTCTGTTTGTCTGTTCGCTTGGCGTGTTCTGGGAACATGGCGAACCGGACCGGCACGAATTATGGGCCAAGGTCGAAAGACGGTCGCGCCGCGGATTGCGGATCGTGGCGGTCCTGCTGCCGGTGCTGACGCTTCTGGGCTATGTGGCGCTCGCACGGTTCATCCTTGAAAACCTGATGACCGGGCTTGCGTTTATCACCAGTTACTGGCTGTTGCGCGGCTATGCGCGGGCGCTTGTGCATACCTATCTGGTGAAACCTGCGGCACCCGATGATGACGGGGCCAGTGATGCGGTGCATGGCACGCTTTATTTCTGGCTGCGTGTGACGATTGATGTCGTGATGTTTTCGGTTGCCGTGCCGCTGGCGGTGCTGATCTTTACCGACATTGCGTGGGCGGATTTGCTTGATGCCGCCGAAAAGGCGTTTATCGGGATACAGGTGGGCGGGATCAATTTCTCGCTCCGTGCCATTCTGATCGCGATTTTGCTGTTCCTTGCGGTTCTGGGCGTCATGCGGTTTTTCCAGCGGATGCTCAATACGCGCGTTCTGCCCAACACCAAGCTTGACGAAGGTTTGCAGCATTCGGTTTCGGCGATTTTTGGCTATGCCGGGATCTGCCTTGCGGTGTTGCTGGCGATTTCGGCGGCGGGGATGGATTTGTCCAACCTTGCGATCATTGCCGGTGCGATTTCGGTCGGTATCGGTTTTGGCATGCAAAGTATCGTCAGTAACTTTGTGTCGGGCCTGATCCTTCTGATCGAACGGCCGATCAAGGTGGGTGACTGGATCGTGGTCGGGGCCGATCAGGGGCTGGTCAAGGATATCCGGGTGCGCGCGACCGAGATCGAAACCTTTGACCGGTCATCGGTGGTGATCCCGAACTCCGAACTGATTTCGAACCGGGTGATGAACTGGACGCTGAAAGATCGCAGCGGGCGGGGGATCATCAAGATCGGGGTTTCGTATGGATCGGATGCCAACAGGGTGCGTGAAATCCTGCTTGAGATCGCCGATAAGCGCCGCGAGATTCTCAGCTATCCGGCCCCACAGGTGGTGTTTATCGATTTCGGGGCCAGCTCGCTTGATTTCGAATTGCGCTATTTCCTGCGCGATATCGGTGATGTCCTGTCGGTCGGCAGTGCGGTGCGGTTTGAGATCCTTGAACGGTTCCGGGCCGAGGGTGTTGAAATTCCGTTCCCGCAGCAGGATGTGCATTTCCGCGATATCGACAGACTGGCCGACGCCATCCGCGATGCCGGGCGGGGCAATGCCAAGCCGGTGATCGAGCCGAAGGATGATATCGCGGAGGCGAGTGCCGAAACAGGTGATGGCGAGGGCACCGACCCGGCCACACCGCCATCGACCGCCAAGGATGAAAACCGCGACAAGGATGCGGCTGCGCGCAGCATCCCCGATGCCGGGGGTGATGCGGACGGGGATGGGCCACGATGACGCGGGTGGCGGTTCAGGCGTGGTTTTAGGCGTGAATTGACATTTTGCAGTACTGCATATATGTTACATGTAACGTTATGGAGGGCTGTCATGCCAACCTCTGTCAATGAGCGCGTTCAGAAAAGACGCGATGCGATGCGGGCCGCTGGTTTGCGACCCGTTCAGATTTGGGTGCCGGATGCGCGCAAACCCGGCTTTGCGGCGGAGTGCCGACGCCAGTCGCGGATCGTTGCCCAGTCCGACCTGCATGATCTTGAGCTTCAGGGCTTTATGGATGCTGCCCTGATGGATCTGGATGACGAGGATGGTGCGTGAAGCGTGGTGATCTTGTGACTGTTGCCGTGCCGGGCGATTTCGGGAAACCGCGACCGGCACTTGTCGTTCAGGCGGATCATTTTCAGGAAATGGCAACCGTGACGGTTCTGCTTGTCACAAGCACGCTTGTTGATGCCCCGCTTATTCGTCTGACTATCGAACCGACCCCGGAAAACGGGCTTCTCAGCCGGTCGCAGATCATGGTCGACAAGATCATGACCGTGCGGCGTGACAAGCTGGGCGCGCCGTTTGGCCATGTCGATGAGGATATGACAATCGCGGTTAACCGCGCGATGGCGCTGTTTCTGGGCTTTGCCTGAGCCATTTCGGTGCTGCAGCAGGATGTGCCTTTGCGCGATATCGCGGATCAGATATCGAAAAGCGCAGCCGTGATCTTTTGGCCCATCGGGGCCATCAGGTGGCGGTCGCGTTGCGAGAGCCAGCGCATTTCGGCGATTTCGCGTGATGGGGTCAATGTGCCGGTGAAGCGGGCGGCGAAGCATTGCATGCGGACAATAACCCCAGATGGCTGGTTATGGCCGCGACCGGCATGGATGCCCAGTGGGCGGATGGATTTTTCGATCAGCATTACGCCGAGTTCTTCGCGGATTTCACGGATCAGGGCTTCGATGGCGGTTTCATCCGCATCAATCTTGCCACCGGGCAGGTAAAAACGATCCCGCCCGTGGCTTCTTACCGACAGGACTTTGCCGCCGTCGCGGAAAATCCAGTTGGCAGTTTCGACAAGTCTGGGGGCCGGTCTGATAGCGTTCATCGTGATCCGCTCCGGTCAGAGGATGGCAACATCCAGCCCGATATCGACCGCCGGGGCCGATTGGGTGATGCGCCCGACCGAAACATAATCAACACCCGTGGCGGCAATTGCACCAATGGTTTGCAGGTTCACACCACCCGATGCCTCGGTCTTGCAGCGACCGCCGACAATCGCGACGGCCTGACGCAGCATATCAGGGCCCATGTTATCAAGCAGGATGATGTCGGCACCGGCATCGGTGGCTTCACGGACCTGATCAAGCGTATCGCATTCGACTTCGATTTTCGGCAGGTTTGCCGCACGGGCGGATTTCACGCATTCGGTGATCGAGCCGACAACGCCGATATGGTTATCCTTGATCATCACCCCGTCATAAAGACCCATGCGATGGTTCTGCGCACCGCCCATGCGGGTGGCGTATTTTTCCATCTTGCGCCAGCCCGGAAGGGTTTTGCGGGTATCAAGCAATCTGGCGGTCGTATCGCCCATCGCCGCGACATAGCTGCGTGTGGTGGTGGCAATGCCAGACAGATGTTGCAGGGTATTAAGCGCTGTGCGTTCCGCGGTCAGGATGCCGCGTGCATTGCCTTCGACCACGGCCAGCACGTCCTTGGCTGCAATCGCATCGCCGTCCTCGCAATGCTTGGTGATTTTGGCATCGGGGACCAGTTTGCGGAAACATTCAAGGGCGATATCCAGACCGGCGACCACGATATCTTCGCGCGTTTCAAGGGCGACGCGCAGGCGCGCATCGGCGGGAATGACATTATCCGATGTGATGTCACCGGGGCCGATATCCTCGGCAAAGGCGCGGTCGATGAATTCGGAAATTTCAGCCTGGGTCAGGACGGTCATGGTGGGGCGCATCTTTTTGGGGGAGGGGGATGGAAAACAGCCCCGCGAAACGAGATTTCTGCGGGGCTGTTGATAAGGTCGAATTAGGCCGCGTTTTCTTTTTTCAGCGGAATGCCCTTTGACATTTCCAGCATCCGTTCAAGCGGCTTGACCGCCGCAACACGCAAATCTTCGGGCATGATGATCTGCGGGCCGTTATTGACCAGACACAGATAAAGTTTTTCAAGTGTGTTCAGTTCCATGAACGGGCAGTTGTTGCACGCGCACGATCCATCGGCACCGGGCACGGGAATGAATTCCTTGTGCGGGGCGGCTTTTTCCATCTGGTGGATGATGTGGGGTTCGGTCGCGATCAGGTATTTCTGATCCGGGCCGTTGATCACATATTCCAGAATGGCGCGGGTCGATCCGATGTGATCGGCATGTTTGAGAATGCCGTCATGGCATTCCGGGTGGGCCGCGATTTTGGCATCCGGGTTCTGGGTTTTAAGGCGGATCAGTTCGCGTTCGGAAAACTGTTCATGCACGATGCACGAGCCGTTCCACAGCGTCATGTCACGGCCGGTTTTTTTGGCCAGATACGTGCCAAGGTGACGGTCCGGTGCCCACAGGATCGGTTTATCAAGCGGGATCTGATCGATGATTTCAGCCGCGTTCGACGAGGTCACGATGATATCGGAGGCGGCCTTTACCTCGGCCGAGCAGTTGATATAGGTGACCGACACGTGATCGGGATGCTGTTCGCGGAATTTGCGGAAGGGTTCGGGCTGACACGAATCTTCGAGCGAGCAGCCGGCCTTTGAATCGGGCAGCAGCACGGTTTTGTTCGGGCTGAGGATTTTGGCGACCTCGGCCATGAAACGCACACCGCAGAACACGATGACATCGGCATCGGTTTCGGCGGCCTTGCGCGACAGATCAAGGCTGTCGCCGACAAAGTCGGCCAGGTCCTGAATTTCTCCGTCCTGATAATAATGGGCCAGAATGATCGCGTTTTTCTCTTTCTTGAGGCGGGCGATTTCCGCTTCAAGATCAAGGGTCGGATCAATCTGCATTTCAGACATTGCGCCGGGCGCGGCCTCGGCGATGGTGGCAATCTGGTTCATGGCGTCGTCTCATCTCGCCTGTTGCAAGCCGGAGATAAGCAGCGGGGTCCGGCATTGCAAGTTAATGACAGTTTGAAACCTCAATATCGCCATTGGGCCGGGATGGCAAGGAATTGGGGGATGACGATGATCTTTGTTGAAGGGCACTTCACCGCAATATAACCGCCCGGCCTATAATCGCGGGGGCCGCCGCGACCTGCTGCTACATATCTGCGTTGCAGAACGGGAAGTGTGCATTTGCCCGGGATGGGGGCATAACACGCGCAGCTGATGCAGATGAGAGTCTTTGATATGGATTGGGTCCCTATAGCCTTTGGTACGTTCAAGGGTGTCGCGTTGGGCACGGGCATGTTCTTTGCCATCAAGTGGCATTACGATCAGGGAAAGAAGATCGGCAGGCGGAAGGTGCTGATTGCGACTGCCAAGATGACGGCAATCTTCGTGCTGGCGGTTCTGGTCCTTGGGCTCGTTACCTTCGGGCTTGGCGATATGCTTGGTCTGGATCTGAGTTACTGACAGCATCACCTGTCCGGTCCGAACAATGGCCCCGTCTGACGGTGATGGGGAATGCCAGATACAGAACCGGATAAATAAATCGCAAAAGACTATCGGGGAACTGCGCGCCGGATCATTTTCGGGCGATGGTTTTCTGTGCCGATTCCATGATGACGTAAAAATAAAAATAAGTTCGTTGTAAAATATGGAAATCGATTCATATAAGTAAAAATCGGCGGGATATTTTCGCGATTTACCAGAATCGCAAATTTTATTTGTTCAAAAACGCATCGGATATTTTTGGGGCGTTGATTTTTTGAAGAATAAAATCCGCTTCCGCGTGCCTGCATACACCTGAAATAAACTGCGGTTATTTGGCGACGGGATTGATTCCTGTCGTTTTTCTTAACCAATGCGCATCTGCGCGCTAGGAGCTATTTTGACAAACCGTACCACATCGAAAATCCTGAATTTCGCGCGGCCGTTCAGTCTGCGCGGTCTGGCAGAAGTACTGCCAGCCGGGGCCTATAAGGTGATTACCGAAGAATCGCTTCCGGAAAATGTGACCTATCCGACCTATCAGTGGGTTTCGACCAAGATGCACCTGCATGCCAATGCGGACCGTGGGGGCGACATCCGCATGATGAATGTTGATCCGCGTGATCTTGAAGTCGCCCATCTGCGCGATCAGAAAATGATGGATTCCCGCCCGCGGGTGGCGTTTTCAGCGCACAAATCCAACAACCGCGCGAAACGCGTCTTCTGATTCTGGTCCCCGGTCAGGAAAGCCTGACCGGCATACCGGTCAAATTTCACACTGAAAATTAGTAATATGTTCGTTCGGCATTGATTGCGGTCTGTCGCTAGTAATCCATGTGATCGTTGCTGGTTCTCTAAATTAGATTTATATTTTCAACCTGCAATTACAGGTGGCGGGGCGAATTATGGTTAGGCGGAGCAGAGGAAACAAGCTTGAGCGATGGGAAATCGCGCTTGTTAAGGCAATGCTAGAGCGTGGAGGGTATAACGACCAAGATATTCTGGCATACTTTACCCGACCTACTCGCTCCATTAACCACCGTGTAATTGCAGAGATCAGGACTGAGGCTAAACACAAGCGAGCAAGGGCTTCGTCAGTCGAACGATTAGATGAGTTTTTGGCTTCTTGGCCAGATATTGATCAGGGTACCGGGCTCAGTCTCAGAGGAGATGAGTTGCTGATTAAAGCAAGGGAGGCCATGATTGCTGCTGTTCATATCTTTAATAGTGCAGGCCTAACGTTTAGGTCTGAATTGTTCATCGTAACAGCAATTATCAGCTGGACATACTTGATGCACGCTTGGTTGAAGAAGGAGGGGATAGATTACCGATATCAAGATAACAACGGAGCTATCAAGAAAACTAAAAATGGAGAAGATTGCTATTGGGAGCTTGGCAAATGCCTAAAGCATCAACGTACCCCTTTAGAACCTGCCGTTATCAAAAACCTAGAGTTCTTGATAGAAATTAGACACGAAATAGAACACCGAGCGACTCAGCAAATTGACGATCTTATAAGTGCAAAGTTGCAAGCTTGTTGCTTGAACTTTAACGAAGCAATAAAGCGGTTGTTTGGTGTGCGATACAGTCTGGAGAAGCGGTTACCGATAGCGCTCCAATTTGTATCCTTTAGCGATGATCAGCGAGACTTATTGAAGAAAGCTGGCGATCTTCCCCAGCATATTCAAACCACGATGAACACATTTTATAACGCAATGACTGAAGACGAGCTTGCAAACCCAAGTTTCGCTTATCGAGTTGCTTTTGTGCCCAAGATCGGGAAGAGCGCGTCTAGTTCCGATATGGCTGTTGAGTTTGTGAGGGCTGACTCTGAAGAAGCCAAAGAAATAAATAGAATATTACTTAAAGAGATTGATAAGCGACGCTACACAGCAACTCAAATCGTTAGTGCGATAAATAATAGCGGCTACCCGAATTTCAAAATGCATCATCACACGCTTTTATGGCAGAGCCTTGACGCTAAACAGCCGGGGCTCGGTTACGGTAAGCCGGGAGATTATGCAAGAACTTGGGTCTGGTTTGACAGGTGGCTTGAACGAGTAAAAGAGCACTGTGATGAGAACCGAGACAGGTATATTTAGCGAGACATAAAAAGCTTATCAGCTTCTTCTGTTTATATAGAAAACCCGTAATATTCCCATTCCGCCGCACTGACCTTCAGCGCCATATGTTCGTATTCGGCCTGCTTTATTTTGGTGAAGGCGGTGTGGAAGCGTTCGCCCAGCGTGCGTTTGTTGAAATCGGAGGCACCGAAGCGGTCAATGGCGTCCAGCCAGTGGCGCGGCAGGTCGTTGGGGCCTTTGTCATGGCCGATTTCATCGGTACTTGGCTGGCCGGGATCGATTTTGTTTTCGATGCCGTCAAGGGCGGCCCCAAGGGTGACGGCGGCGACCAGATAGGGGTTGGCGTCAACGCCCGCGATGCGGTGTTCGAAATGCCGGGTTTTGCCCGGTGTGCCTGGCACACGAAGCGCCACGGTGCGGTTTTCAACACCCCAGTCATCGGATGCTGGGGAATACATGGCGGATGCAAATCTGCGCCATGAATTCATGAAGGGGGCGAGGATCAGCATGGTGTCGCCAATCGTGCCACGAATGCCGCCGATGGCGTTGAGCATCAGCGGGCTCAAGCTCCCGTCCGGCTGATCGGCAAACAGGTTATTGCCGTTTTCGTCTGCCAGCGAGAGGTGCAGGTGCATGCCCGAACCGGCTTCGGCACCAAACGGTTTGGGCATGAAGACGGCTTCCATCCCGAAACGGCGCGCGCAGGTGCGGATCAGGCGTTTGGCGATGATGACGTCATCAGCAGCCCGCATCAGATCGCGATAGCGGATCGTCATTTCATACTGGCCCGGCCCATATTCGGAAATCAGGGTTTCAAGCGTCAGATCAAGATGCTTGGCACCTTCATAGACCGCATCAAAAAGCGGCGACATTTCATCGATTTCATCGACCGACATGGTGTTGCGAAGGGGTGACCGGCGTTTGGTCATTGCGTAGGATGCCGGGTGATAAAGGCCGCCCGCGTCCGCATCGCGATCCACCAGATAAAATTCCAGTTCGAACGCGCCCATTGGGGCAAAGCCAAGGGCATTGGCGCGTTTGACCTGATTTAAGAACACATTGCGCGGATCAACATCGTGCGGGGTTGCGTCCTCGTTATACATACTGATCAGAAGCTGCCCCCGGCCCATGTGGGGCAGATAGCCCAGCGTGCCCGGCACTGGCCAGCAACGACCATCGCCGCCGCCGCCGGTCTGCACCAGACCGCAATCATCAACATCCTCGCCCGTGACGTCCTGCCCGAAGATCGAGGTCGGAAGGCCGCGCCCCGATTTATAGATGCCTTCAAGCTCGTGACGGCGGATCATCTTGCCGCGTCCGATGCCGTGAAAATCGGTCAGGATGATGTCGATGGCCTCGACATCGGGGTATTTGGCAAGGAATGCCGCGGCCTCGGACATATTGGAGCCGCTGGGGGATGAGGGGGCAGGGGCGTTGGTGCTGGACACGGGTGGTATTCCTGATGGGGGGCGGTTTTGGTTTTAGCCCTGATAACGGCGGAAGAAATAGCGATCCTGCGGGACGCCTTCGGGGAGCGGTTCGGCGATGGTGCCGGGTACGTCGATTTTCTGATCGGATGCGACAATCGCGCCCTTGATCAGGGACGGCGGCAGGGTTTTGCCGATGAAGGATGCGATTTTGGCGTTGAGCGCCTCGTCCCCCGTCCCGACATCGGAATGGACCAGTGCGACCTTGCCAGCAAAGCGTTCAACCGCCATTGGCAGGGTTTCGAAAATGTCGCCCAGAAACAGGTGATCGTCATCGGGGATGCATTTCGGGTGGGCAGCGATCTGGCGGTCAAAGACAAAGATTTCGCGATCCGGCATGATTTCACGCAAATGATCGAAGGTGCGGCCATTGCCAAGCCCGATTTCAAGAACAATACCGTCATGGTCCTTGATCATTTCGGCGGCGGCATTCAGGCAGTCGCGCTGGGCCTGCAGGCGGCGGATGACGCTGTTAAGGCGGGACATTTATTCTTGTTCTCCGGGCGGTGAGGGTGAAATCGCGATATCATCCGAAAGCGGCCCGGTGCAAGGTGGTTAACCCGCACCGGGTGGCTTTGAACGGGCGTGTCAGCCCTTGAAAATCGTGGCGTCAAAGGCCGGGACGCGGGCGCGGAAGGCATCGAGCCATGTGACGAGGGCGGCGTAAGTTTCGCGCCATTTGCCATCAAAGCGCAGATCAAGATAACCGAGCGCACAGGCAACCGCGACATGGCCGATGGTCAGGTCGCCTGCCAGGGACGGCGGGCTGGCTTCGAGCTGATCAAGGGCGCGTTTGACCTTGTCAGACTGATAGGACAGCCAGTCGGCATGGCGTTTTTCTTCGGGGCGCATGCGGTTTTCGTAGACCTGCAGGATTGCGGCATCGACGATGCCATCGCCCAGCGCCTGAAGGGTCAATGCTTCCCACCGGGCGTCGCCTTCGGTCGGATGCAGGGTGACGCCATCGACCTGCGCGTCGAGATATTCGCAGATCACGCGGCTATCGAAAATCTTGCGGCCATCATCAAGGATCAGGATCGGGATTTTGCCAAGCGGGTTTTGTGCGCGCAGGCTGTCAGCCGGATCGTTGGTGTTGGCCAGTTCGATGGTCAATTGATCGTAAATGCCAAGAATTTTGGCGACAATTTTGACCTTGCGGCCAAAGGGGGACGGGTCGCTGGAGCGCAGGATCATTGGGGTGCCTCGATATAATTCAACAGTTTGAACGCAGTGTAAGGGGGAAATGCCGTTTCGAAGAACCCCAAATTTCGCGATTGTGGAAATCTGGCCGGGAAAGGTTATGTCAGCCCCGGCGGTCATCAGGGGAATTGCCGGGTTCTGTAGCGGTTTCTGTGCCGGTTTCGCCAAGGCGGGCAAGGTGCAGTTCACGCGCCAGGCGGATGGAGGGCCGCAGGGCAAAACACACCGACCCGATGATGAAAAGCCACGTTCCGGTGTGCATCAGATCATCATAAAGGAACATGATGCTGCCGATGACGAACAGAACCGCGGCCAGCCAGTCGACGGTGGTATAGGCGATTTCATAGGCGCTATAGACCTGCCGGTGGCGTGAGGATGCGTCAAAACGGCGGCTTTGGAAAAGCTTCATGCGAGGCTCCCGTTTTGGGGTGGGTTGTTTTTCCGTAACGCATGATGGCGGCAAACGTTCTTGAATATGTGGCCTATCGCCGAGCGCGGGGGTGGGTGCCGTGATAGACGGCCATCAGGCGTTCGGTATCGACCGAGGTATAGCGTTGGGTGGTCGAGAGCGAGGCGTGGCCGAGCAGATCCTGAATGGTGCGCAGATCACCACCACCGGCCAGAAGATGGGTGGCAAAGGAATGGCGCATGGCATGCGGGGTGGCGGTATCGGGCAGGTTCAGGAGGCCGCGGATTTTGCGCATTTCGCGTTGGGCGACCTGTGCGACCAGCCGCCCGCCACGTGCGCCGACAAAAAGCGGTTCATTGCCGTTCGGCGCATAGGGGCAGGTGTGGACATAATCATCAATCGCATCGCGGACGATTTGCAGGACCGGGACAAGGCGCTGTTTGTTGCCCTTGCCGGTGATGACCATCGAATCGCCCGTCGGGCGTTGATTGGCATTAAGGTCGAGTGCCTCGGATATACGCAACCCGCAGCCATAAAGCAGGGTAAAAAGCGCGAGGTTGCGTTTGGCAAGCCACGGTTCATCCTGCCACGCGCCGGCATTATCAAGGACGGCCATCGCATCGGCGGGGCTAAGCGGTTTGGGGACCGATTGCGGCAGTTTCGGATTGCGGATCGAATTGACCGCCGCGTTCTGGCCGCGCCCGGTGCGATCCAGAAAGCGATAGAAATTGCGCAGCGACGATAGCGCACGCGCAGTCGAGCTTTTGGCCATGCCATCCATGCTGCGTCGTGCAAGCCAGCTTCGGAAATCGCGCGGGTTTAATTGCAGAAGAACGGCGATATCGGGTGTGTCACCCTTATGTCCCCGGACAAAACCAAGGAAGGCATAGAGATCGGCAAGATAATTTTCGGTGGTGTGGTTTGATGCGCGCCGTTCGGCGGAAAGCCATTGCCGCCAGTCGGCAATGGCATCGCGCACATCTTCGGGCAGGGTCAGGGCCATAAGCCCCTTATTCATTGCGCCGGTGTCAGCCATCGGCGCACACCAAATTCGATCACGGAGGCGAGGAACATGATCAGGTCATGGGCCTGTGCCGGGCTGAAATAATCGGGTTCGGCGACGCCAAACGCCACCAGCCCGACCGGATCGCCATAAAAGGGTGCGACGCGGACAATGGCGGCGGAGCGGATATTATCGGCCTGCGGGCCAAAAATCGCCTCGTCCCCGGCATTGTCGGGCAGAAGCCAGACATCGTTTTCCTCGCCCAGAACCTGATCAACCGCACCAGCCGTCAGACGGCGGACACGGCCGCCGCAACGGGGCACCGGGGCATCTTCGCTTTCTTCAAAGCACAATGCGATGGCGTCAAGATCAAGCAGTTCGGGCACAAGGTCCTGCAGGGCTTCGACGAAGACATCAAAGCCGCGTGCATTGAGCAGGGCCAGAACCGCACGGTGGATGCGGCTTTGGGTTTCGAGGTTGGATTTGGAGATATTGATCAGTTCGCTTGTGGCGCCGCGCAGCTTTTCGCGTTCATCACGCAGGCGGGTGACGACATATTGCTGCATGTCGGCAATGCCTGAGCCCAGTTCGCGCACCGGCATGTCGAGGCTGTCAAGCAGGTCCGGCCGGTTGGCAAAAAAGTCGGGATGTTCGGCGAGGTAGGCCGCGACGTCGTCGGCGCGCAATGCTGTCTTTTCCATCTGATCCGGTAATTTGCAGTGAAACGAAAAACCCGGCAGCCACAATGCGGGCTGCCGGGTTAAATGCGTGTTAAGGACCGGTAATAAACCTGATCCTTGGCCTGATTTGTCGGTCTTAGAGGATCGACTGGCCGGTTTTTGCCCAATCGGCGACAAAGGTTTCAAGGCCCTTGTCGGTCAGCGGGTGTTTGAACAGCTGGCCAAGAACCTGCGGCGGGATGGTGACGACGTCGGCACCCAGACGGGCCGAATCGACAACATGCTGCGGGCCGCGTGCGGACGCGACGAGGATTTCGGTCTGCCAGTTCGGGTAGTTGTTATAAACTTCGGCGATGTCGGCAATCAGCTGCATGCCATCGGACGAAATATCGTCAAGGCGGCCAACGAACGGCGACACATAGGTCGCACCGGCCTTGGCGGCCAGAATGGCCTGACCGACCGAGAAGCAAAGGGTGACGTTGGTCTGGATGCCTTCGTCGGTGAAGGTGCGGCAGGCTTTGAGCCCATCCGGGGTCAGCGGCAGCTTGACGACGACATTGTCGGCGATTTTCGCAAGTTTGCGGCCTTCGGCAACCATGGTTTCATAGTCGGTCGCGGCAACTTCGGCGCTGACCGGGCCGTCAACCACGTCACAGATTTCCTTGATCAGATCAAGGAACGAACGGCCGGTTTTGGCAACCAGCGACGGGTTGGTGGTCACGCCATCAACGAGGCCGGATTTGGCGATTTCACGGATTGCGTCGATGTCGGCGGTGTCGATGAAAAACTTCATTGGATTTCCTGCTCAGGAGCTTTTGAAGATCGTTGTTCGATGATGCGGTTAGCTGATAGGGTCCGGTTCCATTCAAATGTCGGTACCAGACGCCCAGTGCTGTGGGACCGTTTTCTTTTGTGCCACAAGCCGGTTATGCATAATCATGCGACCAACCCAGAGGCATCCTGACGGGGTTTATAATATATGAGCGCCGCAAAGGCCATATCGGGAAATCTGTTTGGTGATGATCCGGCCTTTCAGGTGACGGGTGAAACGATCAGTGTTCTGCCGCCGCTGCCCTTGGCGGGCCCGTATGATTATCTTGTCCCCGAGGGGCTGAGCGTTCAGCCCGGTGACTTTGTTGAAATTCCACTGGGCCGTCAGACCCAGCGCGGCGTCGTCTGGGGTAAGGCCAAGGGCGACGTCGATCCGGCCAAGCTGCGCGAAATTTATGGCGTTTTGCAGGCACCGCCGATGGCCGATGTGACGCGAAAGTTCGTCGATTGGGTGTCGGCCTATACCATGGCGCCGCAGGGGGCGGTGTTGCGCATGGCGATGAGCGTTTCTGATGCGCTGGAGCCGCCCAAGCCGATTTTCAGATTTACCCTTGCCGATCCGGCAGAAGGGGAAGGCGATGGCGAAAGCAGCCTTCGCATGACACCGCCGCGCAAGCGGGTGATGGCGTTTCTGCGTGACCATCCGCCGATGGAACAGGCCGATATCATGCGCGAAACCGGTGCCGGGGCCAGCGTGATCAAGGGGCTGGTCGAAGCAGGCGTGGTGCGGCGTTTGATGGTCACCCCGCCATCGCCGTTTGACGACCCCGACCTTGATATTGCGCGCCCGCATCTGTCGGAGGCACAGGAACGCGCGGCGGACATGCTGTGTGCCAAGGTGGCGGGGGATGGGTTTTCGGTCACGTTGCTGGATGGCGTGACCGGGTCGGGCAAGACCGAAGTTTATTTCGAGGCAATCCGAACCGCGTTGGAAAGCGGGAAGCAGGTGGTGGTCCTGTTGCCGGAAATCGCCCTTTCGGCGCAATGGTTGCAGCGGTTCCGCGACCGATTCGGCGTTGAGCCGGCGCTTTGGCATTCCGAAGTCGGGCAGGCGCGGCGACGCGATACATGGCGGGCGGTGGCCGATGGATCGGCAAAGCTTGTGGTCGGGGCAAGGTCCGCGCTGTTTCTGCCCTATGCCAATCTGGGCCTGATCGTGGTGGATGAAGAACACGAACATGCCTTCAAGCAGGAAGACGGCGTGATTTATCATGCGCGTGACATGGCGGTTGCGCGCGCGCATCTGGGCGGGATACCGGCGATTCTGGCGTCCGCCACCCCGTCGCTTGAGACCCTGGCGAATGTGGAAGCCGGTCGGTATGAGCGGGTCGAGCTTTCGGAACGCCACGGCATGGCGGTTTTGCCAAGTGTCGAGATTGTCGATATCCGGCAGGACAGGCCGGAACGGCAACGCTGGATCACGCCGACCTTGAAAAAGCGGCTGGCGGAGACATTTGCCGCCGGGGAGCAGGCGATGCTGTTCTTAAACCGGCGGGGTTATGCGCCGCTGACGCTTTGCCGGGCGTGCGGGCACCGGTTCCAGTGCCCGAATTGTACGGCGTGGCTGGTGGAACACCGGGCATGGGGCAAATTGCAATGCCATCATTGCGGCTATCAGGCCAAGGCCCCCGATAGCTGCCCGGCCTGTGGGGCGGAGGAAAAGCTTGCGGCGTGCGGGCCGGGGGTGGAGCGGCTTTATGAGGAAGCGGTCGAGACATTCCCGCAAATCCGCATCGAGGTCGCGACATCGGACAATATCGCCGGGCCAAAGGCGGCGGCGGAGCTTGTCAATCGGGTGCATAATCACGAGGTTGACCTTCTGATCGGCACACAGATTTTGGCCAAGGGCTATCATTTCCCGATGCTGACCCTTGTGGGGGTGGTCGATGCCGATCTTGGCCTTGCGGGTGGGGATCTGCGCGCGGCCGAACGCAGTTATCAGTTGATGACCCAGGTGGCGGGGCGGGCCGGACGCGGGGATCGACCCGGCACGGTGTTGCTGCAAACCGCCGACCCGTCCAACCGGGTGATCAAGGCGATTGCCGCGGGCGATCGAGATGCGTTTAACGAGGTTGAATTATCCCAGCGCATGACGCATGGCATGCCGCCGCATGGAAGGTTGGCGGCCCTGATCATTTCGGGGAAAAAGGAAAGCGAGGTCGATGAAGCCGCATGGCGGATTGGCCGGGCGGCACCGCGCGGTGATGGCATTGTCGTTCTGGGACCGGCCCCGGCCCCGTTATCGTTGCTGCGCGGGCGATATCGCCGCCGTTTCCTGATCCGGGCGGATAAACAGGTGCGGTTGCAGGCGATGATCCATGACTGGTTATCAAAGGTGAAAACACCGGGCAGTGTCCGGGTACAGATCGATATTGATCCTTACAGCTTTATGTAGGGTCAGTTCTGATATTGGGACTGCCACCAGTCGAGCCCGTCCGGGCCGAGGTAATTCTGAAAGATGGTGGCGAGGCGGCCATCATTGCGCATTTCGCGGATGATCTGGTCATAGCGTTTGAGAAATGCGTCCTTGTCCGGGTAATCCGACGCCTTTGAAAACACGTTATAATAGGGCGCGCGGCGAAGCGGCGGATAGATGAAGGCGATCTGTTCGCGTTGCCCGTTGCGCAGGGTTTCGTAAAGCGTGCTGAGGTAATTGACCGGCACGACATCAAAACGGTTTTCCAGCAGCATCGGGATCAGCAGATCGTTTTTGGCGACGATTTCGATATCAAGCCCCGATTGCCAGAAGGTATCGGTATAGGAATATTCCGCCGCCGCCCCGACGCGGTGGCGCGCCAGATCGGAAAAATCATTAAACGTGATCCGGTCGCGGTCTTCAATCCGCACGGCAAAGCGCCAATCGAGCAGAAGATGGGCTTCGTCGGGATAGTGCAGATACTGGCTGCGTTCGGCGTTTTGCGACAGGGTCAGGATGATGTCGCTGCTGCCGGTCTGGGCATTGTGCAAAAGGCGGCGGCCATTATCGACAAGCTGAAAGCGGTAATCGGTGATGCCCATATCGTTGAGCACTTCGGTCATGATGTCGATATCAATGCCACGCGGATCACGGTCGACCATCCATTTCAGCGGGGCTTCGGACAGGCCTTCGATGATCAGGGTGCGGGCATTTGCGGCCAAAGGAAAAGCAATAACGCACAATGCTGCGGTCAGGGCGCACAAATTCTGTAGGCGATGTCGGAGCAACCTCGCCATATGCACGAACTTCCGGCATCGTGCCATATATTGTCTCCCGTCATGCTTGCGGGTTATGGATAGCCCAGATTTTTAAATTCCATGGATAAGATTTGATGACGAATGTTAAAAATTCAACAAGCGTGAGCGAAAGCCAGCAAAGCATATGTGACTGGGCCGAAAAGATTTTTGGCCCGGTTGCCGATCCCCGTGCGCTTGTCACGCGTGCGATGACGGAGATGAAGGAACTTGATGAGGCGGTTGTTGACCGCGATCTTTCGGAAATCGGGCGCGAAGCGGCGGATGTGATGATTTTGCTGTATCGGCTGGTCGATCAGTTCGGTCTTGACCTTGATCACGAAGTGCAGGCGAAAATGGCGATCAACCGGGCGCGGCAATGGTCGGCCAAGGGCGATGGCACCGGGTCGCATATCTAGGGTCCTGACCCTGATTGGCGGATCGGGCCACCGGTAGGGTGACCCGACGCGATGATATCAGTTGGCGCTGTAGACCTTGCTGGACTTGCTGGTGAGCCAGGCCGGGATGGATTGCTTTTTGGTGCCGACGGTGGCGCTGTTGAAATTGTCAGCTTCGAGATAGACGTGGGTCGGGCTGATGCCCTCGGCACTCATCCAGCTATCGGAGGGCACGTCTTCGGCCGGGGTTTCGGACAGCGGGGCGGTCATGGCATCGCAGGCGATTTTGTAAACCGTGGTTTTACCGCCGAATGCATTGAAGCGGCTATCAGCCATGGCCCTGTAATCCGCCGATGTCAGATCGACAAAAACGGAAATTGCGGTTCCGGCCTGATCCTGATCATCGTAATAGGCGCGCGAGGCGGATGGCACGAAGGGGCTGGCGGTGCCGGTTTCGACAAAACGGAAATAGCCGGTGCTACACGCGAAGGCGTTGATCGGAAGCAGCAGGGCAAGGCCTGCAATCAGCAGGCCGGCCAGAGGGGACATCGAGGGCAGTTTCATTTGAACCTCCTTGGGGATGACATGGGTGTCCGGAATTGACGCCGGGAAGGTTCGAATGTGATGTCGATTACACTTTTTGATCGGAAAAAACGGTTATCGATCAGGGGTTGTACGGACGGCATCGTCGAAAAAATCGGGGATTCGTTCCTTAAAGGTGATTTCCCAAAGACAGAATCCGCCGATGGCGGGAGAGGCGGCATTATAAAATAGTTGTAAAAAGCCTCGAAACGCGAGCGATCCGGGGCTGTTTTGCCCCAACTTCAGTAAAGAATGAAAAAGACCGCCCAAATGGCGTTGCGCGGGGGTTGCCCCTGTCATGGACATGTGATACCAAACGCTCGCTTCTCGGCGGGAACACCTTCCGAGAGACCATTTTTTTATACGTATCCGAGTCGTTCTCATAACCAGAATTGAGGGCTTTCACCGGTGTCCCAAAATACTGCCGCGACCGGGCTTCAAGGGCGTTACGCCACAGCATTATTCGAATTGGCCCAGTCGGCCGATGCGCTTGATGCTGTCAAAAGCGATCTTGAATTGCTCGACCAGGCCATCGTCGAAAGCGATGACCTGCGGAATGTGCTCCGTAGTCCCGTGATTTCCCGGGATGTGCAGGCCAAGGCAATGGCGGCCCTTCTGGACAAGCTTGGCGTTTCCGAGTTGACCAAGAAGACCGTTGGCGTTCTGTGTCAGAAACGCCGCCTTTTCGTTCTGCCGGATGTTATCAGTTCCTACCTTTCCATGCTCTCAGCTTTCAAAGGCGAAGTGACCGCACAGGTGACCTCGGCTTCCGAGCTGAAGAAAGAGCAAATCGAAGCCGTTACCGGCGCTCTTAAAGAAGTTGTCGGTGCCACTGTCAAAGTGGACCTGAATGTCGATCCGGCGGTTCTTGGCGGCCTTGTCGTCAAGGTCGGTTCCCGGGTTTTTGATGCCTCGCTTCGTACCAAATTGCAGAAGCTCGAGCTCGCTATGAAAGGGGTTGCGTGATGGAAATCCGCGCCGCGGAAATCTCCGCTATTCTTAAGGATCAGATCGCCAATTTTGGCGCTGAAGCCGAAGTTGCCGAAGTCGGTCAGGTTCTGTCTGTCGGTGACGGTATCGCCCGTGTTCATGGTCTTGACAATGTTCAGGCCGGTGAACTGGTCGACTTCCCGGGTGGCATCAAGGGCATGGCCCTGAACCTTGAGGAAGACAATGTCGGTATCGTTATTTTCGGTTCTGACCGTACCATCAAGGAAGGCGACCAGGTCAAGCGTACCGGTGCCATCGTTGACGTGCCGGTTGGCAAGGAGCTGTTGGGCCGCGTTGTTGACGCGCTTGGCAACCCGATCGACGGTAAAGGTGAACTGGGTGCGAAAGAACGTCGCCTTGCCGACGTCAAGGCACCGGGCATCATCCCGCGCAAATCGGTTCATGAGCCGGTCCAGACCGGTATCAAGTCGATTGACTCGCTGATCCCGATTGGCCGTGGCCAGCGCGAGCTGATCATTGGTGACCGTCAGACCGGTAAAACCGCGATCATCATCGACACCATCCTGAACCAGAAGCCGGTGAACGATGCAGCGAAATCCGACAGCGACAAGATGTTCTGCATCTATGTTGCGGTTGGTCAGAAACGTTCGACCGTTGCACAGGTTGTCAAGGTTCTTGAAGAACGTGGTGCGATGGAAAACACCATCGTTGTTGCAGCGACCGCCTCTGATCCGGCGCCGATGCAGTTCCTGGCACCGTTCGTTGCCTGCGCAATGGGTGAATATTTCCGCGACAATGGCATGCATGCCACCATCTTCTATGATGATCTGTCGAAACAGGCTGTTGCCTATCGCCAGATGTCGCTGCTTCTTCGCCGCCCGCCGGGACGTGAAGCTTTCCCGGGCGACGTTTTCTATCTGCACTCCCGTCTGCTGGAACGTGCTGCGAAAATGAATGACGAAAACGGCGCTGGCTCTCTGACCGCTCTGCCGGTTATCGAAACCCAGGGTAACGACGTTTCGGCGTTTATTCCGACCAACGTGATTTCGATCACCGACGGTCAGATCTTCCTTGAAACCGACCTGTTCTATAAGGGTGTTCGCCCGGCTGTGAACGTTGGTCTGTCGGTTTCGCGTGTGGGTTCGTCCGCGCAGATCAAGGCAATGAAACAGGTTGCCGGTTCGATCAAGCTGGAACTTGCCCAGTATCGTGAAATGGAAGCTTTCGCACAGTTCGCATCGGATCTTGATCCGGCGACCCAGAAACTGCTGGCACGTGGCGCACGTCTGACGGAACTGCTCAAGCAGCCGCAGTATTCGCCGCTTAAAGTGGAAGAACAGGTTGTTGTGATCTATGCCGGTGTGAAGGGTTACCTTGACGGCGTGGAAGTTGGCAAAATTCGTGCTTTCGAAGAACAGTTCCTGAACGATATCCGTTCGACCGGTTCTGACATTCTTGATGCG
The DNA here is from genome assembly GCF_040549275.1 of Thalassospira sp. MBR-102. Taxonomy (NCBI): domain Bacteria; kingdom Pseudomonadati; phylum Pseudomonadota; class Alphaproteobacteria; order Rhodospirillales; family Thalassospiraceae; genus Thalassospira; species Thalassospira sp. MBR-102. Next base: position 123,810 of record NZ_JBEPTC010000008.1, on the reverse strand, counting down.
ATCCGCACCGAGAAGGTTCTTTCGGAAGCCACCGAAACGAAGCTCAAAGCGTTCCTCGACAAGTTCGCGAAAACCTTCGCGTAAGTCTGAAATTTAGGCGAAGGAGGAAACGCAATGGCTAGTTTGAAGGATCTGCGCTCGCGCATTGCCAGCGTCAAATCGACGAAGAAAATTACTTCGGCGATGAAGATGGTGGCGGCCTCCAAGCTCCGCCGTTCGCAGGATGCAGCAGAAGCAGCCCGTCCCTATGCGGATCGCATGGGGACGATGCTGGGACGGCTTGCAGCCGCGGTTGGTGGCGCACAGGGGGCACCGAAGCTTCTGGCAGGTACCGGCAAGGATGATGTGCATCTGCTCGTCGTCTTTACCGCGGACCGTGGCCTTTGCGGTGGTTTCAACGCATCGATCATCAAAGCGACCCGTATCAAGGTCCGCGCCCTTCGCGCGGCTGGCAAAACGGTGAAGCTGATCTGTGTTGGCCGCAAGGGTGCCGATGCGCTCAAGCGTGAATTTGGTGACGCGATTGTCGCCCGGTATACTGGCGTCGAAGGCAAGAAGGGGATTGATTTCTCTGCTGCTACCGACGTTGCTGACAAAGTTCTGGCGCTGTACGAAGAAGGCGAATTTGACGTCTGCTCGATCTTCTATAACAAGTTCGTGTCAGCAATTTCGCAGGTCGTCACCGAACAGCAGCTGGTGCCGTTCGCGGTGCCGGAAGCCGACGGGCAGGAAGAAGCTACCGGTTCTTCTGCGGTTTATGAATATGAACCGTCCGAAGAAGCCATTCTGGCTGATCTGCTGCCGCGTAATGTCGGGGTCCAGATTTTCGGTGCGATGCTGGAAAGCAGTGCATCCGAGCACGGTGCGCGTATGTCCGCGATGGATAACGCAACCCGCAATGCCGGCGATATGATCGACCGACTGAGCATCCAGTACAACCGCTCACGTCAGGCCCAGATCACCAACGAACTGATTGAAATCATTTCCGGCGCCGAGGCTTTGTAAGCGGGTCGCAGGAACTAACGGATAGTTTTGTCCGAGCAGGAGACAATACCTATGGCGAACAAGAAGGCGGGGAAAATTTCCCAGGTTATGGGCGCCGTCGTCGACGTTAAATTCGACGGCGATCTGCCTCCCATTCTGAACGCGCTGCATGTTGACAACAACGGCCAGCGTCTGGTTCTTGAAGTTGCACAGCACCTTGGTGAGAATGCCGTCCGTACCATCGCGATGGACACCACCGAAGGTCTGCGTCGCGGTCAGGAAGTCATTGATACCGGTGACGCGATCCTGGTTCCGGTTGGTCCGGAAACCCTTGGTCGTATCCTGAACGTCATCGGCGAGCCGGTCGACGAACGTGGTCCGGTCAACGCGAAAATGACCTCTCCGATCCACCGTGAAGCACCGTCTTTCACCGATCAGTCAACCGACACCGAAATCCTGGTTACCGGCATCAAGGTCATCGACCTGATCGCGCCGTACACCAAGGGTGGTAAAATCGGTCTGTTCGGTGGCGCGGGCGTGGGTAAAACCGTTCTCATCATGGAACTGATCAACAACGTGGCAAAAGGCCACGGCGGTTATTCGGTTTTCGCAGGTGTTGGTGAACGTACCCGTGAAGGTAACGACCTCTATCACGAGATGATGGATTCGGGCGTTATCAACCCGGAAGGTGCATCCAAAGCCGCACTGGTTTATGGCCAGATGAACGAACCCCCGGGAGCACGTGCACGTGTCGCCCTGACCGGTCTGACGATTGCGGAATATTTCCGTGATGAAGAAGGCCAGGACGTTCTGTTCTTCGTCGATAACATCTTCCGCTTTACCCAGGCGGGTTCGGAAGTGTCGGCACTTCTGGGTCGTATCCCGTCTGCCGTGGGTTATCAGCCCACACTGGCAACCGACATGGGTGCGCTTCAGGAACGTATTACCTCGACCAAAAAAGGTTCCATTACCTCGGTCCAGGCCATTTACGTCCCTGCCGATGACTTGACCGACCCGGCACCGGCAACCTCGTTTGCCCACCTTGATGCGACCACGACGCTCAACCGTCAGATTGCCGAGCTTGGCATCTATCCGGCTGTTGATCCGCTCGACAGTACCTCGCGTGCGCTTGATCCGGGCGTTATCGGCAAGGAACACTACGAGACCGCCCGTGAAGTGCAGCGTATCCTTCAGACCTATAAGGGTCTTCAGGACATCATCGCAATTCTCGGCATGGACGAGCTTTCGGAAGAAGACAAACTGGTCGTGGCCCGTGCCCGTAAGATCCAGCGTTTCCTTTCGCAGCCGTTCCACGTTGCAGAAGTCTTTACCGGTACTCCGGGCGTGTTCGTTCAGCTCGAAGACACCATCAAGGCATTCAAGGCCATCTGTGCTGGTGAATATGACCACATGCCTGAACAGGCATTCTACATGGTCGGCACCATCGAAGAAGCCATCGAGAAAGCCAAGAAGATGGCCGAAGCTGCCTAAGGCAGCTTCGGTCCCCCTTCCCATACGGGAGAGAGGACTGTCATGACTGATACGACTGTATTGGAACTTGTTTCGCCGTCTGCCCTGCTCAAATCCGAGCCGGTCGAGATGGTCGTTGTTCCGGGCACGGACGGGAATTTTGGCGTGCTGCCGAAGCATTCGCCGATGATCTCGACCATTCGCCCCGGTGTCATCGACATCTATGCAGGTGGCAAGGTTTCCGAACGTATCTTCGTTGCCGGTGGCGTCGCCGAGGTTAACCCCGAGCGTTGCACCATTCTGGCCGAAGAAGCGGTTCCGGTTTCCGATATCAAGGCCGATGAAGCCCAGGCACGTCTTGAGACCGCGCAGGCGGACCTGAAGGCGGCAACCACGGCGCATGACAAGGCGAATGCCGAGCGTGCGCTTGAGGTTGCCCGTGCGCAGATTGCCGCACTGTCCAACTGATCATCGATCTTCGACTTTGTTAAAAAGGCCGCTGTTGTGCAGACAGCGGCCTTTCTGCTTTTGGCATGTCAGAAGGGCTGATCGCGGCAGCGTGATGGGGGTAGCCGTAACCGGCGGCGGGATCAGGGGGACGGGATCAGGGGGACGGGGTCAGGGCAAGACCGAGCCAGAAAGATTCGATCATCTTCATCAGTTCGATGAATTCCGTGACATCGACCGGTTTGCGCAGATAGCAGTTCGCCCCCGCCGCATAGCACAGATCCACATCATGTTCGGCCCCCGACGTGGTCAGCACGATCACAGGGATCGAGGCGGATGACGGATCATTCCGGATTTCGCGCAGCATTTCGCGGCCATCCTTGCGGGGCATGTTCAGGTCCAGCAGGATCAGGCGGGGTCTTGGCGCATTGCGATAGGGGCCATCCTGTTGCAGGAACTGGCGCGCGGTCATCGCATCCTTGACATGATGCAGCGTAACCGGGTGGGTGAATTCACGGAGCGCTTCCTGAACCAATCGGGCGTCGCCCGGATTGTCTTCTATCAGCAGCAAATTGCTTACGGCCCCGCTTGCACCGGCGATCATGCGACGTCCTTATTCTTTTGGATGGGGAATGTCGGAAACTCCCCCTTTTGATAGATGAGAATTATAGTCAATCTTTTAGGGGAATTGAAGAAAAAGACAGAATAAATTCAATCTTGTAGGCGAAAAGTTTGAAATTTCTGAATCCGGTTCACTTTTTCAACGGGTCAAATTTGAGGAAACAGAACGCCAAATCAATAGGATACAGGCGAAAGTTTGATCAAAATACTATCCTTGCGTATTATCTGGCTGACTGCATTCGTATGGGTGTAAACAGAAAAAACGCACCGCGATTTTTCACGGTGCGTTCGATTCTGGGTGATGAATGATGGTGGCCGTTTGGGGCCGGTCATGCCGCACGGGGCGGCACGTGGTCAATTCGCAGGGATGCCCAGTTCATCGGCCAACCCGGCAAAGCGGGTCAGAAGATCGGTGTCATCGGAAAATACCTGTCGGGCGTTGTCATAGGCCTGCTTTGCCTGCTCGGGTTGGCCGATCACCATATAGGCGCGGATCAGACGGGCCCAGCCTTCGGGGTTTTCCGGGTTTTCCGCCAGTTTATCGGCGAGCTGCGACACCATGCCAAGGATCATTTCCTGACGTTCTTCGGGCGACATTTCGGCGGCTGCTTCCATGTCTTCGCGCGAGGGTCCCCCGGGCCCGGCAGGGGCGTTTGAGGCCATTGGCGGGGTGATCTTGATCCGGCCTGTAATGTCGATCCCCTGGGCGAGGGCGGCTTCGTCGATCCGGGCCAGCACCATCGGAAGCCATCCGGCATCGGACGGCGCACCATTCACCAGCACGATCCAGCGATCAATCGCGGCAGCGACATTGCCGTTCTGCGCATCGGCAAGACCGAGGAAATACTGGATGCGGGGATCCTTGCTGCCGGATTGGGCGGCTTCTTCGAGTGCGCCGCGGGCGATTGTGTTGACCTGGCCGTTATTCGCCCGGATGACGCTTTCGGCATACATCGCCAGATAATCACCATTGCGACCGGATTGCTTGACCGCTTCGAGGAAGGCGGTCTGGGCTTCTTCGGCGCGCCCAAGCGCCATCAGACTGGCGCCAAGCAGTTCCCAGCCCTTGAGGTCATCAGGATTTTCAAGCAGGCGGTTTGACAGGTCCTGTACGGCGCGGTTCAGCGCGTCATTGCGGCTGGCGTCATTTTCGCTGGCCTGCCGGGCGGCCATGATTTCGTCAGTACGGCTGGCAATGGGGCGATCACGAAGGTCGGGGCGGCCAAGATCCAGATAAAGGCCGATACCGCCGACAAACAGAAGCAGGGTAAAGATCGCAACAGCCGGGCGCAGGCGGGAGATGCGCGTTGCGGCTTCGCCGGATTGCTGGCGGGTGCTGATGCGCTGATCGGTGGCAAGGATGCGGCGCTGGACTTCGGTGCGGGCGGCGTCGGCCTGTTCGCCGGTCAGAACGCCGCGTTCGATGTCGCGGCCGATTTCGGCAAGCTGGTCGCGGTAAACCGCAAGATCGCGTTGCAGTTCGTCTTCGTCCATGTCGGCAAGGTGATCATCACCCGCATCGGCACTGGCGGAACGCGCATTTCGCAAGATCGGCCAGAGGACGTAACCCGCCACCAGAGCCGTCAAGGCGCCAAGAACAATCCAGATGGTCATTGAGAATCCTATTCGGCGGGTACGGTGTGAACCGTTTTGGTGGAGCGGGCAGGGGCACCGACGCGATAACGACGATCCGAGAGCGACATCAGACCACCCAGCACCATGATGATGCCACCGGCCCACATCCACGGGATCATCGGTTTGACATAGAAGCGCGTCACCCATTTGCCGCTGGCGTCTTCATCGCCGATGACAGCATAGATATCGCCGGTGAAACCGGACCGGATTCCGGCCTCGGTCGTGGGCATGCCTTCGACGGTGTAGACGCGCTTTTCCGGGGTGAGCGTTATGGTGCGTTCGCCCGGGGTTGCGATGGTGATGGTGGCCTCGCGGGCGAAGAAGTTCGGCCCCTGATATTCGCGAAGGCTGCTGAGCGTGAAGGTATGGCCCGAAACAACCGTGCTTTCACCGATGGCAAGCGATTGAACCGATTCTTCGGTCCATGCCTGTGATCCGGTGATCCCGGCAATGACAATCGCCATCCCGGCATGAGCCAGCATGGTGCCGTGTGCCGAGCGTGGCAGATTGCGCATCCGGCGGAAGCTGGTCGAGAGCGGTTCGCGGAAAAGCTTGATCCGTCCGGCCCATTCCAGCATCGTTCCAACAAACAGCCAGATCGCCAGCCCCATGCCAAACAGGGCAAAGGCCGGACCACCGGCAAGCCAGTAGGTGACGATCAGAACGAGGATCACGGCGGCAATGGCGATTTTGAGCTTGCCCAGAACCGCAAACAGATCGGCACGTTTCCACGGCATCATCGGCCCGAATGCCATGGCAATGATCAGGGGCGTCATGATCGGAACGAAGGTGGAATTGAAGAACGGCGCGCCGACCGAAATCTTTTCACCGGTCAGGGTTTCAAGCAGCAGCGGATAAAGGGTGCCGAGCAGCACCATGGCCGCGGCAATCGAGAGCAGCACGTTGTTGAAAACAAGTGCGCCTTCGCGCGAGATCGGCTGAAACAGACCGCCGCCCTTCAGGGTTGGCGCGCGCCACGCATAAAGGGCCAGCGACCCGCCCACCGTCAGACACAGCAGGAACAGGATAAACACCCCGCGCGTCGGATCGGTGGCAAAGGCATGAACCGATGTCAGCGCGCCCGACCGCACAAGGAAGGTGCCGAGCAGCGAGAAGGAAAAGGCAAGGATCGACAGGAAGATCGTCCAGCTTTTGAGCGCGTCACGTTTTTCAACGACAATCGCCGAATGCAAAAGCGCGGTTCCGGCCAGCCACGGCATGAAGGATGCGTTTTCAACCGGGTCCCAGAACCACCAGCCACCCCAGCCAAGTTCGTAATAGGCCCACCAGGAGCCAAGCCCGATCCCGGCGGTCAGGAACATCCATGCGGCCAGCGTCCAGGGACGGACCCAGCGCGCCCATGCCGGATCAACCCGGCCTTCGATGAGTGCGGCGACGGCAAAGGCAAAGGCCACCGAGAAACCGACATAGCCGAGATAAAGGAACGGCGGATGAATGGCGATGCCGGGGTCCTGAAGCAGCGGGTTCATGCCTTCGCCGTTGAGCGGCGGATTAATCACGCGTTCGAACGGGTTAGACGTCAGAAGGATGAACAGCAGGAAGCCAAGCGCAATCAAGCCCATGACGCCAACGACGCGCGCCAGAAGGCTTGGCGGCAGGTTCTGGCCAAAGCCCGCGACGGCAGCCGAAAACAGGGTCAGGATCATCACCCAGAGCAGCATCGAGCCTTCGTGGTTGGCCCAGACGCCAGTGATTTTATAGATCAGCGGTTTGGAGGTGTGGCTGTTGGCGACCACATTGACGACCGAGAAATCGGATGTGACATAGGCATATGTCAGGGCGGCAAAGCTTGTACCGACAAGGGCAAAGCAGGCAATCGCCAGACGTGGCGCAATTTTCAGAAGTGCGACATCACGCCGCGATGCGGCCAGAAACGGGATGGTCGACTGTGCCAATGCCACCACGAGTGACAGCACCAGGGCATAATGTCCGATTTCAACAATCATAAGTGGGCCTGTTGTTTGCTCTTATCCGCCTGCGGGGCTGATATAGTCGCTCCGGTCTGGTTTGAAAACCTTGCGGAATATCAAATATGCGCTATTTGCTGCACAGGCGAAGGTCAAAGTATGGCAATAGTCATTACATATTACGCCAATTCACGATATAAAACCGCAATCAGCGAGCGGAAATTGAAGACCAAGGGTCTGTAGAACATGAGTCAATGTCCTGTCATTGACATCGCGCAAAGGGAAATATGGGCACGTCGGGCAACCACGGCCTCTATTGTCATTGCTGCGACGCTGATTGCCATCAAGGCCGCCGGTTGGTTCATGACCGATTCCGTCAGCCTTCTGTCTTCGATGATTGATAGCATGCTTGATGTCGGGACGTCTGTGATCAACTTCATGGCGGTCCGAAGCGCATGGCGCCCGGCCGATCACGATCACCGTTTTGGCCATGGCAAGGCCGAACCGCTGGCGGGGCTTTTCCAGTCTGCCTTCATGATCGGGGCGGCCATTCTGGTTCTGGCGGAGGCCGGATCGCGGCTTGCGGAACCGCAGCCGATCCGGTTTGCGGTTGAAGGCGTGTGGATCATGTCGATCTCGCTTGTCATGACCGTCGGCCTTGTGTTGCTGCAACGAAAAGCGGTGCGGATGTCCGGGTCGTTGGCGGTTGACGCCGATTCGATGCATTACACCAGCGACATCCTGTCCAATCTGGCGGTGATTGTTGCCCTTGTTGCCGGTTTTTCCGGTCTGAACTGGGCCGATCCGGCGATTGGCGGCATGGTGGCGCTTTTCCTGCTTTATTCCGCGGTCAAGGTCGGGCGCAATTCGGTTTCGGTCCTGATGGATCAGGAATTGCCGGAATCAGACAGCCAGAGGATCATCGAACTGACGATGAAAAACGCGTCCGTGATCGGCATTCACCGTCTGCGCACCCGGTCATCGGGCGTGCATCGCTTTGCCGAGATCGAACTGATCATGGATGGCGGGATGCTGATGCGGGAATCGCACACCATCTGCCATCAGGTGATGGACAGCATCCGGGCGGAATATCCCGATCTGGATATCACGATCCATCCCGAACCGCCCGAAGACATCCATCTCGACGAGTTTAGCGGTTATACCGAAGACCCGGAATTCTGGCATACGGGCCGGGCGCGCAAGGCCGGTCAGGACAGTATTCCGGCGTCAAATGGCGAGCTGGCGACGGGTCGCTAGGTTTCGGGTGTTTTCCACCAATTGACATTACCCGCATAACTTGTAACCCTGCAATCGATCACCTGGGGAGCCCCGACAAGGGGCTGAGAAACTGCTGGCTTTGCAGCGCAGTGACCCTTTGAACCTGATCCAGTTCATACTGGCGTAGGGATGGTGCGGATGCCGGCATATTTACCTGTTTTGATACTGTGGGTACGCCCCGTTTGTCATGGCGGGTTTGCCATTACCGGTCGGCATTTTTCATCAGCAGCCTCTCGCAGAACTGGGTCTCCATTGCCTTGATTGCAAAGGGGCCTTTTATGTCTGTTCCATCTACCAAAACCGATATCAGTATTGATGTCACCAGCGATGTTACAACCGGGCCGTTGCCCGCATCGCGCAAAATCCACATTACGGGATCGCACTTTCCCGATATTCGCGTACCGATGCGTGAAATTGCGGTTCATCCCACCGCAGGCGAACCACCGATCAGGGTTTATGATCCGTCGGGGCCTTATACCGACCCGGATGTTACGATTGACATTGCCAAGGGACTGCCACGACTGCGCCGAAGCTGGATCGCGGCGCGTGCTGATACCGAACGATATGCCGGGCGCGACATCAAACCCGAAGATAACGGCTTTGTCGAAAGTGAAAGCTATGCGGTTCCGGCATTTCCGCAAAGCCATGCGCCGTTGCGCGCAACTGGCGGGCGGGCAGTGACGCAGCTTGCCTATGCCCGGGCCGGGATCATTACCGCCGAAATGGAATATGTCGCGATCCGTGAAAATCTGGGCCGGGCGGAAATGCGCGCCAATGCCAAGCGTGATGGCGAGGCATTCGGGGCGGTGATCCCCGATCATGTGACGCCCGAATTCGTGCGTGAAGAAATTGCACGGGGGCGCGCGATCATCCCGGCCAATATCAACCATCCCGAAGCCGAACCGATGATCATCGGGCGGAATTTTTTGGTCAAGATCAATGCCAATATCGGCAATTCGGCGGTGACATCATCGATGGCCGAAGAAGTTGAAAAGATGGTCTGGGCAACGCGATGGGGGGCGGATACGGTGATGGACCTGTCGACCGGGCGCAATATCCACAATATCCGCGACTGGATCATCCGCAATTCGCCGGTGCCCATCGGGACGGTGCCGATCTATCAGGCCTTGGAAAAGGTTGGTGGTATTGCCGAGGACCTGACATGGGAAATATTCCGCGACACATTGATCGAGCAGGCCGAACAGGGCGTGGATTATTTTACCATCCATGCCGGATTGCGGTTACATCACATCCCGTTAACCGTGGACCGGGTGACGGGCATCGTATCGCGGGGTGGGTCGATCATGGCGAAATGGTGCCTGTATCATCATCGCGAAAGTTTCCTGTATGATCATTTCTCCGAGATTTGCGACATCTGCCGGGCGTATGACGTTTCCTTTTCACTGGGCGATGGATTGCGGCCCGGATCGATTGCCGATGCCAATGATGCCGCCCAGTTTGCCGAACTGGAAACACTGGGCGAGCTGACCCGCATCGCGTGGGATCACGATTGCCAGGTGATGATAGAGGGGCCGGGTCATGTGCCGATGCATAAAATTCGTGAAAACATGGACAAGCAATTGTCGATTTGCGGCGAAGCACCGTTTTACACGCTGGGGCCGCTAACCACCGATATTGCGCCCGGCTATGATCACATTACATCGGGGATCGGGGCGGCGATGATCGGCTGGTTCGGCACTGCGATGCTGTGTTACGTGACGCCCAAGGAACATCTGGGCCTGCCGGACCGGGATGATGTGAAGACCGGGGTGATCACCTATAAGATTGCTGCCCATGCCGCCGATCTTGCCAAGGGTCACCCGGCAGCGAAGGCACGCGATGATGCGCTTTCGCGTGCGCGGTTTGAATTTCGCTGGGAAGATCAGTTCAACCTGTCGCTGGACCCGGAAACCGCACGGGCATTTCATGATCAGACCCTGCCGAAAGAGGCGCACAAGGTCGCGCATTTCTGTTCGATGTGCGGGCCGAAATTCTGTTCGATGCGAATTTCGCATGAAATCCGGGCCGATGTGCAGAAGGAAGGCATGGCGGCGATGGCGGAAAAATACCGTGATGGCGGGGATTTATACATGCCCCGAAACATCGGGAAATAAGCCTGTGAAAATGGCGGGCCCGGTGACGGACCCGCCTTCTTCTTTTGGTTTGCCGTGCCGAAAGGTTAAAGGACGGTCAGCATGCTGGCGACCAGCGGATGACGGACGATGTCCCGATCAGCCAGTTTGACGCAGGCGATGTCTTCGACATTTTCAAGACGGTCGGACATTTCCGACAGGCCCGACATTTCCGGCAGAAGGTCTGTCTGGTCCGGGTCGCCGGTCAGGATCATGGTTGAATTCCAGCCAAGGCGGGTGACCAGCATCTTGAGCTGTCCGTAGGTGCAGTTCTGGGCCTCGTCAATCACGACGAAGGCATTGTTGAGCGTACGGCCACGCATATAACCGATGGGCGCGATTTCAATCGTGCCGTCCGAAAGGTACTGCCGCAGGCGTTTGGCACCGAGACGGTCATTCAGTGCATCGTAAAGCGGGCGAAGATAGGGAGCCATTTTGGCTTCGACGTCGCCGGGCAGGAAGCCGATATTTTCGCCCGCCTCGACCGCGGGGCGGGCCAGAACGATGCGGCCGATTTCGCCCTTGTCCAGCGCTTCGACGGCCTTGGAAACAGCGATGAAGGTTTTCCCGGTTCCCGCCGGGCCAAGTGCAAGGATGAGGTTGAAGGCATCGATTGCTTCCATCAGGGCCGCCTGATTTTCGCTTTTCGGGCGAATGTGGCGGCGGAAGCTTTGATCGCGTTGGCCGTTCTGAGGGACGTCACCCTGACCGTTCAGGGGATGCCAGTTTGACTTGTCACCGTCAAACAGCTCGTGAACGTTGGTGTCTGCCTGTTGCGGACGGCTACGACGGCGTGCTGCGCGCTTACCCATAAGTCACCTCATCAATTGTGCCAATAAAGCAAAACGCGCCATTCCATCATGGAAAGGCGCGCATTCAATTTTCATCTTGCGATGGAAGTGGCGGGTGGGTTCACCGCCGTTCGCAGCAACATGTTGCATCTGCGATCCGGGGGGCGAAAAATTCCGTTTTACAACGTGCTCTCGCGTCACTCGGGAACCCCTCCTGCGGTCCAGTTATTGACCGTACAACAGAATCGTACGCCTACATCCTGTGTTTTGTCACTGTTTTTTATCTGATTAAATTTAAATGAAATCGGAAAGTGAGTCTTTTCAGAGATTTATGCCGCATCTGCGAGATGATTTTTTTCTAATGCAGTGCTTCGGGCGTCCCGGATTGGTGTTTTGGCAGGCCAAAACTGATTATCCAGCCGATCAGAAGGAAGGCGGCCGAGACGGCCAGACAGCCAACCAGACCGCCATACATATAGGCCAGTCCTGACAGGATGGTGCCAGTCAGTCGCCCGACGGCATTGGACATGTAATAGAAGCCGACATTCATCGCGACCCTGTCACCATCGGCATAGGCAAGGATCAGATAGGAATGCAGCGATGAATTGACCGCAAAGACCAGCCCGAAGACCATCAAGCCGCCCAGAACGGCGATTTCGGGCGAGATATCAAACTGCACGGCGGCCGCAATGCCCGCGGTGACGATGATCAGGGCGAAAATCCACAGGCGCGCACTTTGGCCATCCGGGGTGCGCGTGCCTGCGCGCAGGATTTTGGGCGCAATCGTCTGGATGAAGCCATAGCCGATCACCCACAGCGCCATATAGGTGCCGACCTCGATATGGCCCCAGCCAAGATGGGTTGCCAGAAAGACCGGCAATCCGACGACAAACCAGATATCGCGCGATCCGAACAGGAACATGCGGGCGGCTGACAGGATATTGATCTTGCGATCCTTGGAGAAGACTTCGCGGAATTTGGGTTTCGGTTTGTTGGCCGGGGCGGCCATTTCGGGACCGATGGACAGGGCCACCGCAATCAGGATGACGGTCAGCCCGGTTGCCATCGCGAGCAGCGCCCCGCCAAAGCCAAGCCACGCCAGAAGCGCACCGCCCATGAAAAACCCGGCCCCTTTGAGCGCGTTTTTCGAGCCGGTCAGAAGGGCGACCCAGCGAAACAATGCCCCGTTGGCATTTTCGGGCACCAGAACCTTGATGGCCGACTTGCTGGACATTTTGGTCAGGTCCTTGGCGACACCCGATGCGGCCTGCAGGCCCATGACATAGGCAACCGATATCCACGGCAGCCAGTTTTCATTGGTCAGAGACAGGGCGGAAAGGGCGGCGATCTGGGTGATCAGCCCGGCAAACAGGGTAAAGCGCAATCCGCGCGCCTGTGCCAGCCAGCCACCGACCAGATTGGTGATGACCCCGGCACATTCATAAAGGACAAACAGAAGGGCGATTTCAAAGGCCGAGTATCCAAGGTCATTGAAATGCAGCAGAACCAGCATGCGCAAAGCCCCGTCCGTCAGGGTAAATCCCCAATAGGCGGATGTGACAAGGGCATAATTGCGAATGGCCGATGACATGAAAATGATCCTAAAGGCTTTGCGCGACTTTGGCGGCCAGATCAACCATCCGGCAGACATAGCCCCATTCATTGTCATACCAAGCGAAGATTTTGACCTGGCGTTTGTCGATCACCATGGTTGATCCGGCATCAATGATCGAGGAGCGCGGATCGTTGAGATAATCGCAACTGACCAGCGGGCGTTCCTCGTATCCGAGAATCCCGGCAAGATAGGTTTCCGAGGCGGTGCGCAGCAGGTTATTGACGGTTTCGACATCGGTATCGCAGGCGACTTCGAACACGCAATCAGTCAGCGACGCGTTCAGCAGCGGCACGCGCACGGCAATGCCGTTCAGCTTTCCGGCCAGTTCCGGGTAGATCATGGTGATGGCGGTGGCCGAGCCGGTGCTGGTGGGGATCAGCGATTGCAGGCTGGACCGGGCGCGGCGCAGATCCTTGTGCGGCAGGTCAACCACGGTTTGGGTGTTGGTCACATCATGGATGGTGGTGATGGCACCATGCACGATACCCAGTTTTTCGTGGATGACCTTGACCACCGGGGCCAGGCAGTTTGTCGTACAGCTTGCCGCGGTCAGAAGGTGATGGATTGCCGGATCATAGAGATCGTCATTGACGCCATAAACGATGTTAAGCGCGCCTTCCTTGACCGGGGCGGCGACGATGACTTTTTTCACTCCCTGATCAAAATAGGGCTGAAGCGTTTCGGGGGTTTTGAATTTGCCGGTACATTCGAAAACGATATCGCAGCCCTGCCCGACCCAGTCGGTATCGCCCGGTGTGGCATTTTCCGAAAAGGTCAGGGTGGTTTGGCCGTCGATAACGACCGTGTCATCAATACAGGCGACCTGATGATCCCAGCGCCCATGCACGGAATCGAATTCCAGCAGATGGGCGGCGGTTTTGGCACCGCCGCTGATTTCGTTGATATGGACGAACTCAAGGCCGGGATGGCCCCAGCCCGCGCGCAAGGCAAGACGCCCCATGCGGCCAAAGCCGTTGATGCCGATACGGATTTTGCGGCTCATTTCGAGGACTCCTGAATATCAGGTCACTAACGGGGGCCGTTAGTGACCGTTTCGCGTTTTATGCGCTTTCGTTCGCGGGCATTCCGGTTTTGCCAATGTCGTCGAGCTTCTGTTGCAGCGACATCCGGTCAAGGGATGCGAAAGGCAGGCTCATGAAAATTGAAATCCGGTTGCGCAGCATGCGATAGGCATCGGCAAAGGCAAGGCGGATTTCGGCCTCGGTTCCGGTGGCACTTGCCGGATCGGGTACGCCCCAATGGGCGGTCATCGGGGAGCCGGGGAAAATCGGGCAGCTTTCCTTTGCCGTCTGGTCACAGACCGTAAAGATGAAGTCGAATTTGATTTCGTCCTGCGCGGAATAGACTTCCATCGGCTTGGAGGAAAAGACAGACGGATCATCGCCCAGACTTTTGAGAAGGTCGATTGTATAGGGATGCAGATTGCCGCGCGGATGTGCCCCGGCGCTATAGGCATGAAAATGCCCTGCGCCTTCACGGTTCATGATGGCCTCGGCCATGATGGAACGTGCGGAATTCCCCTGACACAGGAACAGGATGTTATAGGTACCGCCAGTCATGATGATGTCTCCGTCCGGTTATGCCGGTTTGGCGTTTCAACAGCAGGTCGAGGTCGATGTTTTGCCGGAAACCGCGATACCGCAAAGTTCCGGGCGGCCCTGACAGCAATCATCGGCAAGAAATCCCAAAAGATCACGCATAACATCGGGGACGATCCGATAGATGATCGACCGGCCGTTGCGTTGCGATGTGATCAGTCCGGCCTGGCTTAGAACCGACAGATGAGTGGACATGGTGTTGTGCGGGACCGCAAGGCTGCGTGCGAGGTCGCCTGCGGCCATGCCTTCTTCGCCCACGCGCACCAGAATCCTGAATGCTGCCAGACGGTGTTCCTGTGCCAGTGCGCCAAGGGCGCTGATTGCTGTGTTTATTTCCATATATCGGGAAATATTGACATATTATGCAGAAGTAAAATGACGAATTTGTTTCAGCGATGGATGCGATCATGCCCGATATGACGATTTCACGGTGGCATGCGCGCCAAAAATCAGTACAGTGCGCGCCAACCCGAAATCATGATCAATGGATGAACCATGCCGACGATCGACGAGCAGGTATCGCGCCGCCGTACCTTTGCCATCATTGCCCACCCGGATGCGGGTAAAACGACACTGACTGAAAAGCTGCTGCTTTTCGGGGGTGCCATTCAGATGGCCGGTGCGGTGAAGGCGAAAAAGGAACAGCGTGGCGCACGTTCGGACTTCATGAAGATCGAACAGGACCGCGGTATTTCGGTGTCATCCGCCGTCATGACGTTCGAGTTTGAAAAGAACATCTTCAACCTGCTTGATACGCCGGGCCACGAAGACTTTTCCGAAGATACATACCGCGTTCTGACCGCAGTTGATTCCGCCGTCATGGTGATTGATGGTGCCAAGGGGATCGAGGCCCAGACGCGCAAGCTGTTTGAGGTCTGCCGTCTGCGCGATGTGCCGATCACGACATTTGTTAACAAGCTTGACCGTGAATCGCGTGATTTCTTTGAACTGATCGATCAGATCGAACGTGACCTTGCGCTTGATGTGTCGCCGGTGACATGGCCGATCGGATCGGGCCGGGATTTCCATGGCTGTTACGATCTGGTCAATGATCAGCTTCTGTTCATGGAAAAAGGCGGCAATGTCGTCAAGGAAGCCATTCCGATCAAGGGGCTTGATGATCCGAAGCTTGATGAACTGATCCCCGATTACCTTCTGGAGAAGCTTCGCGAAGAAGTCGAAATGGTGCGCGAAATCTGCCCGCCATTTGATTTGCAAAGCTACCGCGAGGGGCATCTGACGCCGGTATTTTTCGGGTCGGCGGTCAATAACTTTGGGGTGCGTGAATTGCTGCGCGGACTTGGCGATATCGCACCGACCCCGCGCCCGCAGGAAGCGGCAACGCGGCTGGTTGAGGCCAACGAGACAAAGGTTTCGGGCTTTGTGTTCAAGGTGCAGGCCAATATCGACCCGAACCATCGCGACCGCATCGCGTTCATTCGCCTGTGTTCCGGCCATTTCAAACGCGGCATGAAATTGAAGCACGTGCGCGCGGGCAAACAGATGGCGGTGCATAACCCGATGCTGTTCTTTGCCAATGAACGCGACATTGCCGAAGAAGCCTGGCCGGGCGATATCATCGGCATTCCGAACCACGGCACATTGCGCATTGGCGATACCCTGACCGAGGGCGAAGATCTTCGTTTCCGGGGTGTTCCGGCCTTTGCCCCGGAATTGTTGCAGAAGGTGCGCCTTGATGATCCGCTGAAGGGCAAACATCTTCAGCGCGCGCTTGAACAGCTTGCCGAAGAAGGCGCATCACAGGTGTTCAAGCCGATGATGGGGGCGGACTGGATCGTTGGTGTGGTCGGGCAGCTTCAGTTCGAGGTTCTGAAAGAACGCATCGCGGCCGAATACGGCATCAAGGTGCATTTCGAACCGACACCGGCCTATGCCGCGCGCTGGGTGATGGGCAGCGATCCGCTGGAAATCAAGAAATTCCGCGATGCCAACCAGTCGGCCCTGTTCGAGGATCACGACGAAACGCTGGTGTTTATCGCGCGCAATGCTTGGCATCTTGAAACCACGCAACGCGATTGGCCGAACCTGAAATTCGAAGCCACGCGCGAGCAGAATATGGTTGCGGCGTAAAGCCAACCACGATCACGAAAAAGGCCGCCCGGAATTTTCGGGGCGGCCTTTTTGCATGTTTGCGTGTTGTGTCTTTAGCCGAGGAAATACCGCCCCGCCGCGACAAGCACCATACCCGCGACCATCGCGGCAAACAGGTTGCGGGCGACAATCATCGTGATCACGGTGGCAGCAGCCCCGGCGATGCCGATGGGCCCGGCGGACAGGGCGCTTGGCACCCAGACGGAAATCAGGACCGCACCCGGAAGGCGTTCAAGTACATGTGCCCAGCGACCGTGTTGCGGCAGGCGGTCGGCCATCAGAAGGCCGCCAAGGCGCATGCCATAGGTCACAATCGCCATGCCAAGGATGGTCAGGACCGAGGCGGTGCTGAAGGTGGTCAGATCAGGGAAACTCATCATTTGCCGGCCTCCGTCGAATAGGTGCCTTCGGGGGCGCCATAAGCATCTGCTGCTATTTCAGTTTCGGGTGCGGTGTCGTCCATGTCCTCGCGCCATGTCAGGGCGGCAACAATCACCCCGGCCCCGGCCCCGGCAAGGATCGACCATGTGCCGGGCAAGGTGTAATGTCCGATCAATGATCCGATGGCGGCGGCCAGCCACGGCAGAAGATCAACCCGGCCCTTCCACATGCCAACCGTGAGTGCGGCAAAGACCGCGGTAAAGGCGAAATCAAGCGCATAGACATTCGGGTCGGGTATGCCCCCGCCCAGCAGATATCCGATGGTGTTGCCCGCCGCCCAGACAACGCCAAGAAAAATTCCGCCGCCCAGCAGGAAGCCCGGATTGGCAAGGTTTTCCTGGGTCATGGTCACCGCCCAGTTTTCATCAGCCACCATATGCATGCCGCAGATTTTGACCCAGAGCGGACGGCCACGAAACACCGGGCGCAGCGACGCCCCGATCAGGACATAGCGCAGATTGATCACCGCGGTGGCGATGATGATCGTTACACTGGGGATGGTTTCACGCCACAGATCGACCGAAACGAATTGTGCCGATCCGGCAAAGACCGTGAGGCTCATGAACAGAAGTTCACCCAGCGACAGACCGCGCTGGGTGGCGAGCACGCCAAGCACCGCACCAAAGATCATGGTGCTGGGCAGCAGGGGCAGACAGGCGATGGCACCGCGTCTTATGGTGTCGGCATCGAAATGCCGGGTCGGGGCAGATCCGGGGCGAGACATCTTGTGCGTTTCCGTTTCAGTCTTTTCATTGTGATCGCTGGTGGCGACTTATGACTATTGGTGGTGGGCGAGGAGCCTGCCCTTAATCTAGGGAAGTTCCAAACAGGAATATTGGATAATATTGCTATTGCGATTTAACGGATTTCATCGCCAGCGTGGCCAAAATCATCGATCAGCATGTCGAGAAACAGCTTGGTGATCGGATCGGTCTGTTTGCTGTCATCAAAGCATGCCTGAAAGGTGACTTTGACCGTGAACTGGTCGCGTTGGATCATGCGCATGCGTCCGTCGTCGACGAATTGCCGGGCATAGTGTTCGGGCAGATACCCCAGATACGCCCCTGACAGGATCAGGCGGGCTTCGGCCTCCATATCGGATACGGTTGCATGTGGCCGGGCGATTGCGAATTCCTTTAAATCACGCCCCAGCCAAGGTTTGCGCCCGATCAGGCGATAACGCCGTATTTCATCAATATTGATTTCGGGGTCGGGCCGCGCAAACAGCGGATGCGCCGACCCGCAGTAAAAGCGATGGATTTCGGTATAAAGCGGGATATAGCGCAGGCCGAGAACCGTTTTGGGAAAACTGCAAATCCCGATCTGGATATTGTCGGTCACCACCTCGCGCAGCAGATCATTGGGCGGGAGGGTTTCCACATTCAGTGTGACATCGGGGGCGCGTTCGATGAACCGGGCGATGGTTTTTTCAAATCGGCGCGTGCCAGGATCGGTGATGGTGTTATCGGTCAACCCGATGGTCAGCGTGCCACTTAGCTTGTCACGCAGGGCACGCATCTTGGTTTCATATTGTGCAATAGATTTGAAAATCCGGTGGGCTTCGTCAAATACGACCTGACCCTCGGCAGTCAGGGCAAAGCCGCTGCGCCCGCGTTTGCACAGCGTAAATCCCAAGCGGGTTTCAAGGGCAGTGACATAGCTTGAGATTGTTGAAAGTGAAAGGTTCAGATCGCTTTGCGCGGCGGCAAATCCCCCAGCCTCTACAATGGTTGCGAAGATGCGCAACAGTTTCAGATCGGCCTGTTCTGTGATCACCGGGCGGTTTCCCCACGCAAATGAAATTACTTTGATAATTACCAAAGTAAAGTTCAGGAATATGTGATTTTTTTAGAGCGTGCAATTTGATCTGATGGCCCGATCAGACAAATTCTGCGGTCCTGCCTGTTTGTGCGGGGCAAAGGGCGTGCAGTGATCAGGAGGTTCCATGTTCACAGATGACAAGCTTGCCAGGCTGCGCGAAAAATATGGCAATGCCAAAGGGGCGGATGTGTTCGATCCGCATTTCAGCGAGGTTGCCCGGTCGCAGTTTTCTGAAAGTGGCGGGCGGAAATGGCCGTTTGCCGGGGTGCCGACCTTTCTGGATGCGCCATATGCCGTCGATGCGGCACAAAACAACTTTGCCGGTCTGGATGTCGTGCTTGTTGGTGTCCCGATGGATTTGGGGGTTAGTAACCGCGCAGGCGCACGCCTTGGCCCGCGCGCCGTGCGCAATATTGAACGGATTGGCCCATATGAACATGTGATGCGCATGGTGCCGGGGGCGATTGCCCGTATTGCCGATATCGGCGATGTGCCATTTCGCAGCCGTTATTCGCTGGAAAAATGTCACGAGGATATCGAGGCCTATTTCAACAGGATTGTTGATGCGGGGGTGATCCCGATTGCAGTCGGCGGCGATCATTCGATCAGCTATTCGATCCTGAAGGCGATTGGCCGGGATCGTCCGGTTGGCATGATCCATCTTGATGCCCATTGTGATACCTGTGGGGCATATGATGGTTCGAAATTCCATCACGGCGGGCCGTTCCGTGAGGCGGTGATGGATGGCGTTCTGGACCCCGAACGCACCATTCAGATCGGTATTCGTGGGCCGTCGGAATATGTCTGGGAGTTTTCCTATGACAGCGGCATGACCGTGATCCATGCCGAAGACGTGCCCCAGATGGGCGTGGAAGCCGTCATTGCCAGGGCTTGCAAAGTTATTGGCGATGGTCCGGTTTACCTGTCGTTTGATGTGGACTGCCTTGATCCGTCATTTGCACCGGGTACGGGGACACCCGAAATCGGCGGCCTGACTTCGCGCGAGGCATTGGCGATTTTGCGCGGGTTGCGCGGTCTTGATTTTGTTGGTGCGGATGTTGTCGAAGTTGCCCCGCAATATGACGCGACAAGCAACACGGCCCATGTCGGGGCACAGATTTTGTTCGAGGAACTTTGCCTGATTGCAGACAGCCTGAAGACCCGCGCGGCAAGGTCGGAAGCCTGACGAGGAACATTCCCGGTGCGGTTTAACCCGGTTTGTGTCCCAGATTAGCGATGAAGGCACCGGGGCTGACACCCCACATGGTTTTGAAATGACGGTTGAGGTGGCTTTGATCGGCATAGCCGGTGGCCGCCGCGACATCGGCGATGCCAAAGCCGTCAAACAGCATGCGTTTTGCCCGGCGCAGGCGCATGTGATTGAAATAGGTGTGCGGTGGCAAGCCGGTGGCGTGGCGGAAGACGCGTAGCAGGTGAAAGCGGCTGAGCCCGGTCAGGCTTGCCAGTTCATCAAGCGATATGTTGGCATCAAGATGGTCGGCCATATAGTCGATGACCGCACGCACACGTTTGTCTTCGGAGCCCGGTTGATAGGAAAAGGGCGGCGCATCGGCATGGCGAAGGGCGAGGCGGGCGGCACTGTATAGAAGCTGGCTGTCACGTTCGAGCAGGGTTGTTGTCTGATCAAGGTCGGGGCGGAACATGCGGTGCAGGGATTGCAGTTGCAGATGCAGTTCCGGGTCATCGACCACATGATTGCCAAAAAACGGCAGCCCGGTACTGTTGGGGGAGAGTTCGGCCACCAGATCGCCAAAGATTTCAGGCGCGATAAACATGATCTGATACTGGTAACCGTCATCGGATGCCGGGCCGCCGTCATGAACCTGCATCGGGTTCATCATCAGCAACTGCCCGCGTCTGGCGACATAGTTGGTGCCGCCGGTCATGAATTGTTCGGCTCCGTTCAGGATGGTGCCGAACGCATAATAATCATGACTGTGTTTGGGAAAGGAAAACCGTTTGTAATCGGCTTCGAACAAATCAATGCCGTCTGCCGCCCGCCAGTGACGGGCGACTTCGCGGGAGGGGTTTGATTTCCGTGCGCCGCGCGACGGATCATGTCGAAGTGAATGCGCCATGGCGCAAGTATAAACATCCGATGGCCTTTCGGCTTGGACAATATTGTCACCGATACATTTGTCGGTTTTGCCGGTTTGATCGACCAGAAACGAATCGGTAAACAGAGTGTAAATTTTGCCCGAAAGGGCCGCGGACATACGGATATGGTGCGCCTGAACGATGGTATAGAGTGCTTTCGTGTCGGGGATTTTGCGGCGCGGCAAATGTTCGAATGAACATTCAAAAGTCCCCATCTGTCCGTGTTGGCATAGACAAATGCGGATTTCATCTAACTGTTACAAAAACGACGGGAAACTCGGGTTAGAGACACGGGAAATATGTCCCCCATTCCGGATCATTGGAGATCCCATGTTTCTTGACCGTATTCGTATCGGTTACCGCATTTTCGCGGGGTTTCTTGCGCTTGTCATCATGCTGATCGGGTTAAGCGCCCTTTCATCATGGTATCTGCTGGGTTTTGGTGGTCATGCGGACCGTATTGCCAAAAGCACCCAGCTTGTCGGGCTTGCAAACGAATATGCGTTGAAGCTTGAACGGTTGTCGAACCAGGTTCTGCTGTTTGCCCAGACGGTTGATCCGCTGGACCGCGAAGGTATTGCGACAATTCGTGAAAGTGCAGAAGCCAGTGGTGCCGCGCTGATTGGTCAGCTTCGCGCCGAGGGCGATACCGAAAAAGCCGACGCGCTTGAAAGTCTGAATGCGGAATATATCGCAACCCTGGAGCCGCTTGTCCTGCGTGCCGAGAATTTGACGGCGGCGTCCGATACGATGCTGCTTGGTGCGCATCAGCTTGGCAAGTCGGCAGGCGAGCTGGTGGATTTCATCAGCAAACGTGATCCGGCACTGGCGGAAAAATATGCCGATAAACTTGGTGCCGCCAACCTGAGCGCAATTGTGAACAATCTGCAATATGCGATCCTGCGGACACCTGAATCGCTTGATACGGCGCGTACGCAAACCTCGGCGTTGACCGATCTTCAGGAAGAAATCAAAGGCTCGGTCGATGGGTTGAAACGCGCGGATAAAAAGCTGTTTTCCTATGCGATCCGCGATAATGACCTTTTAAAGCAGGGAGCGAACCAGCTTGAAGGGTCGATCGCGGGGTTCCGTCAGTCGATGGATGACTTCAAATCCGCCGTTCGCGAAGTTCAGGCAATTACCCAGAATATCCGCGAGGAAGCGGTTGCCGGTCAGAACATGCTGGTCGAGGCGGCGCATAGCGAGTCCGAAAGCAAGGCGATCACCAATATGGTGGTGGCCGGGATCGGGGCGCTGATTGCCTTTGGTCTGGCGATTGGCATCGCACTTAGCATTCTGCGTCCATTGGGACGTGTGAATGGCGATATGACGCGGTTGAGCGAAAACAACACCGATATCGATCTGATTGATTTCAATCGTGGTGATGAATTTGGCGCGATGTCACGCACGGTCGCGATCTTCCGCGAAAATGCCCTTAAGATCGAACAGATGGCCGAGGAACGCATCGCCCTTCAGCGCGAGGAAGAGGAAAAACGCCGGGCGTCGCTGGGTGCGATGGCCGAAACCATCGAAGGCGAAACTGCCGGGCTTGTCCAATCCGTCACCCATCAGGTCACAAGGATGCGGGACGCGGTTGGCGAAGTGGCCGCCGCCGCAGAACGTGTGACAGGCCAGACCGAAATGGCAACCAGTGCGGCCACGCAAAGCCAGTCGCACGCCCATTCGATCAGCGAGGCGGCGACGCGGTTGTCCGATGCCATCGGATCGATTGCCAACCGGGTGGATCGACAGCGCGCCATTGCGCAGAATGCGGTTAGTTCGACCAAGCAATCCGCAGAGGCGGTCGATGACCTTCGCGAAGTGGCAACCAGTATCGAGCAGATTGTCGATCTGATCCGCGGGATTGCCGGGCAGACCAACCTTCTGGCGCTGAACGCGACCATCGAGGCCGCACGCGCGGGCGAAGCGGGAAAAGGATTTGCCGTGGTGGCCGCCGAGGTCAAGAACCTTGCAGGCCAGACGGCACAGGCAACCGAACAGATCACCGCCCATGTCAGTGCGATGGGCAATGTGACGGATCGTTGTGTGCGGTCGATGGAAGAGGTCGGTGTGACCGTGCGCGACATGATGTCGATTTCCGAAGAAGTGGCAGGTGACGTTGAACATCAGCGCCGCGAGACAGAGGAAATCAGCCTTGCGATTGCATCAGCGAGCGATGCGGCCCTTCATGTCAGCAACGCCATCCAGGAGGTATCGCGCGATATCGAGGTCACGCGGAAACTGAGCGTTGATCTGACCCGCCGGGCCGATGAGGTTGACCGTAATGTGACGGAACTTTCGGGGTCGCTTGACCGGGCGGTGGAATCGGCCGCCAGCGACGAAAGCCGCGATGATGGCAGCGATGCCAATGATGCCGACATCGTCGAAAAGGACGCGCAATCCAATCTTGTTGATTTTCCGGCGCAGTATATGCGCGGGGCGGCCTGAACCAGCCCGTTTTCGCCGTTTTTGACAACGGATTTCATGGTTGATGAGCCAAAAGCCTGTGCAGATCGTGCACGGGCTTTTGTGCTTTTGGGATGACAGGAGTGATCCGGATCGGTTGAAGGAGCCTATTACCTGATGAGTACAAGTTGCGACATTTCTGATACAATTTTACGGTCGCTGCCCTTGGGGAACTAAAGTAAGTTCTATAGTCTTGAATTCAAGACATATTCAGCGATGTCTTTGTATCTTTCCAGAACACACAAGAACGGGCATTTGATGTCACGCACAGGTAGGCTAGCCGTATTTCTGTTGATTATTGCCGCAGTCGGGGGCGGCTGGTTTGCCTATGACAAAGGGATGCTGCCCTTTGTCGCGTCAAAAAGCCAAACCGAAGGCGATGCTGCAAAGCGCACCGGCAACCCGGCACTGCCGGTGATTGCCGAATATGCCAGCATCATGGAAGAAAAGACGGTTGTTGAAGCGGTTGGAACCGGCAGGTCGACACTGGGCGTTTCGATTTATCCGGCGGTTTCGGGCGAAGTCGATGATGTTCTGTTTCATGCCGGTGAAAATGTATCGCGCGGGCAGGTTTTGCTGATCCTTGATTCGGATCGCGAACGGCTGGCGCGGGATCTGGCGTCCGTGCAGGTCAAGGATGCCAAGCAGCTTCTGGATCGTTACGAGCAGGCAAGGCCGCTTGGCGCGGTATCTGCAAGCGAGGTTGATGCGGCACGCACCGCCCTTGCCGAGGCGCGCATCCGGCTCGATCAGGCGGAAGTGGACCTGGCCGACCGGACCATTCTGGCACCGTTCAACGGCACGGTTGGTATTCCGCAGGTGGAGCCGGGCGACCGGGTAGACAGTTCCAGCCTGATCGCGACACTGGATAACGTTGAAAGTGTTCTGGTGGATTTCGAGGTTCCCGAAACCCGGTTTGACAATGTGAAGATCGGCCAGTCGCTTCGGGTTGAGACATGGAGCCTTCCGGGGGAGTGGTTTGAAGGCACGGTCGATTCCATCGCCAGCCGTATTGATGCGGAAAGCCGCACCTTCAAGGTGCGCGCGCGCATTCCGAACCCGACCGGGCGGCTTTTGTCGGGCATGTCCTTTGCGGTTTATGTCGATATCGAAGGTAAAACCTATCCGTCGGTGCCGGAAATTTCCGTCCTGTGGGGTGATGGCGGGACCTATATCTGGCGGATCAAGGATGACAAGGTCGAACGTGTTCCGGTTCGCGTCGTAAAGCGGACACAGGGGCGTATCCTGCTTGAGGGGCCGATTGCCAAGGGTGATCTGATTGTGGTCGAAGGCGTGCTTCGCCTGCGGCCCGGCCGGGATGTGGCGGCAACCATCCGTGGTGGCGATGAAACCGGCGTTGCGCAGCGCAACGGCACCGGCGAAGGGTCGTAACATGCAGGACGGAAATCAGAACGAAAACCAGAATGATCTGGCGTCACTCAGCATCCGTCGCCCTGTTCTTATTTCCGTGGTGTCGCTTCTGATCATTCTGGCGGGCCTTGCGGCGATGCTCGGCGTTGAAATTCGTGAACTGCCCAACGTGGATCAGCCGACCGTGACGGTTTATGCGACCTATGACGGGGCTTCGCCGGAAACGGTTGATGCCGAGGTGACCAGCATCCTTGAAGGGGCGGCATCGCGGGTCAGCGGTGTCAAACGCATCAGTTCCAACAGCGAAGAGGGCACATCGCGGGTTCGGGTTGAATTTTACCCCGACATTGAAATCAATGACGCCGCCAATGACATCCGCGAGGCGGTCAGTCGTGCGTCAAGAAGCCTTCCGGACGAGGTCGAGGATGTCCGCGTGGTCAAGGCCGATGCCGATGCCAGCGCGATCATGCGCCTTGCCGTGGTCAGCAACCGCCTGACCGAGGAAGAGCTTGCCAATATCGTGGATGACCAGATCAGCCCGGCGCTGCTTTCGGTGCCTGGTGTGGCCGAAATCACCGTCAATGGCGAACGCGAGAAGGTTTTGCATGTCCGGGTCGATCCGCTGCGTCTGGCCAGTTACGGTTTTTCGGTTCAGGACGTTGCGGATGTCCTGAAAACCGCCAAGTTCGACATTCCCGCCGGCAGTTTTGATTCCAGTGATCAGAAGCTTTTTGTCCGTGCCGATGCGTCGGTCTGGCAGGTCGAAGACGTCAAACAGATGTTTATCCGCAATCAGGTCCGGCTGGGCGATGTGGCGGATGTCTATTACGGGCCCGATGATGCAACGTCCTATGTGCGTCTGGATGGCCGGACCGTGATCGGGCTTGGCGTCGTGCGCCAGGCGCAATCGAACACTATTGCGATATCGGACGGCATTCGGGACGTGGCCGAACGCCTGAACAATCAGTACGACGATATCAATGTTTTCGTGAATTCCGACGATGCGGTGTTTATCGAAGGCGCGCTTTGGGAAGTTCTGAACAGTCTGGCGCTGGCGATTATCATCGTGATCGGCGTGCTTTATCTGTTCCTGCGGTCCTTTACCGCGACGCTGATTCCGACGGTGACCATTCCGATTGCGCTGGTCGGGACGGTGGCCGCGATCTGGATGATGGGCTTTTCGATCAATATCCTGACATTGCTGGCCCTTGTTCTGGCAACGGGGATGATTGTCGATGATGCGATTGTGGTTCTGGAAAATATCCAGCGCCGCCGTCATCAGGGATTGGGATCGATGGCGGCCGCGGTTCTGGGCACGCGGCAGGTGTTTTTTGCGGTGATTGCCACCACCCTGACGCTGGTATCGGTGTTCGTGCCGATTTCGTTTTTGCCGAGCACGGCGGGGCGGCTTTTCAGGGAATTCGGGTTCGTGCTGGCGTTTTCGGTGGCGGTGTCGTCGTTTGTGGCACTGTCGCTTTGTCCGATGCTGGCGTCGCGCTTAAAGCATATTGACCCGCATGACGGGGACAAGGATGCCAAGCCGAACTTTTTGGAACGGGTCGGGTTTTACTGTTCGGGGATTTACAAAAACATTCTTGAATGGGTTTTGCGGTTCCCGCTGATTACCCTGATCGTGTCGATCTTTGCCGGTGTGCTGGCCTTTGGGGTTTATAACAGCGTCACGCAGGAACTTCTGCCCGACGAGGATCGCGGCCGTATTCTTGTATCGCTGCGCGGGCCGGACGGGGTTGGCATTGATTACATGGACCGGCAGGTTGAAACGGTTGAAAACATCCTGCGTCCGATTGTCGAGGCCGGCGATGCCTATAACATCTATACGATTGTCGGTCTTTGGGACCCGAACCGTGCGCTGGTGATTGCGCCCCTGGTGCCGTGGGATGAACGCAGCCGCAGCCAGCAGGAAATCACCGGTTCGATCCGTGGGGCGCTTAATGCACTGCCCGGTGTGCAGGCCTTTGTCTATCAGCCCAACAGCCTTGGGCTTCACGGCGGGACCGGCGAAGGATTTGAATTTGCCCTGACCGGTACGAATTACCGCACATTGGCGGCGAATGCGCGCGCCATGCAGCAGGAGCTTGAGGCGAATTATCCGCAGTTTGTCGGGCTTCGGGTTTCCTATCAGACGACACAGCCGCAATTGCTGGTCAATATTGACCGGCAGCGGGCATCCGACCTTGGCATTCCGATCGAAAGCCTTGATACGACGCTGCGTGCGATGATCGAGGGATATGAAGTTACCGAGATTACGGTCGATGATGAAAACATCCCGGTCAAACTGCGCAGCAGTGCGGGCAGCATCAATGATCCGTCGGATCTGGAGAATCTGTTTGTCAGCAACCGGGATGGTCGTATTTTACCGCTATCTTCGGTGATCAATCTGAGCGAAGAGGCGGTGGCATCGGAACTGGATCGCGAGGGACAGCAGCGCGCAGTCAAAATTTCGGGCAACCTTGCGCCGGGATATACGTTGCAGCAGGCAGTGGTCGATATTGATCAGGTCGGTGACAAGGTCCTGCCGCCCGGGGTGAATGTTCTGTTTCTGGGCGATGCGGCGACACTGGGCGAAACATCGCATGATGTGCAGATCACCTTCCTGATTGCGGTTCTTGTGGTGTTGCTGGTTCTCGCCGCACAGTTTGAAAGCTTCATGTCTGCCCTTGTCGTGGTTCTGACCGTTCCGTTCGGTCTGGCGGCGGCGATTTATGCGCTGGGCATCAGTGGCACGTCGATCAATATCTATAGCCAGATCGGGTTGGTGATGCTGGTTGGGCTTATGGCCAAGAACGGTATTCTTGTTGTCGAATTTGCCGACCAGTTGCGCGATGCCGGGAAATCCGTGCGCGAAGCGGTGCATGATGCGGCGATGATCCGCCTGCGCCCGATCATGATGACAATGATTTCAACCGTTCTGGGTGGTTTGCCGCTTGTGCTCGGCACCGGGGCCGGGGCGGAGGCGCGTGCCGCGATTGGCTGGGTGGTGTTTGGCGGGCTTGGTTTTGCGACGGTCTTTACCCTGTTCTTAACACCGGTTTTATACCTTTTGCTGGCGCCGCTGGTGTCAGCCCGTGCCGATGGCGGCAAGAAACTGCAAAGCCAGTTGCGGGCTGCGGAAAGCATCCCGGACAAGGGCGAGATCGAAGGAAGTGCCAGCTAGAATGTCTGTAAAACGTCTTTCAATCTGTTGTGCCCTGCCGCTTATGATCGGACTTTCGGCCTGTCAGACGGTCGGCCCGGATTATGTTGCGCCGAAATTTGATCTTGTCGGGGCCTATACCCCGGCAGTACCGGTGATCGCCGCCAATCAGGCCGATCATGGCCGTTGGTGGGAAAGTACGCGTGATCCGGTTCTTTCTGAGCTGATTGCGCTTGGGCTTGCCAATAACCTTGATTTGCGGATCGCGGCCAGCCGGATCGAGGAAGCCCGGGCGGTGGCGCGCGGTGTTTCGGGGGCAAATGGCATCGAGGTCGGTGCCAGTGTTAACGGCGATGCCGAACGCGGCACATCGTCGCGCGAACGCGGCAGCCAGACCACCGATATCGGATACCGGGCCGGGATTGATTTTTCATGGACGGCGGATGTCTGGGGCGGGCAGCAGCGCGAGGACGAAGTCGCGTTGGCGGATTATCTGGAACAGGTTTATCTGCGCGAAGACGTTTACCTGACGGTGATTGCCGATATCGTACGCAACTATATCGAGCTGCGCGGCACGCAGAAACGGCAGGAATTGCTGCGCAGTTCGCTTGATCTGCAACGTCAGACCAGCAACATCGTTGAGGTCCGGATGCAGACGGGGCTGGCGTCCGAACTTGATCTTTCGCGCGCCCGTGCCGAGGTTTCCGATATTGAGGCGACATTGCCGACATTGCAGACCGATATTGATCGGTCGATCAATGCGATTGGAATCCTTCTGGGGGCGCAGCCGGGAAGCTATCGCGACCGTCTGGTCGATGTGCAGCCCCTGCCGGAATTTGACAGTGCGCCGCCGATTGGCATTCCAGCCGACCTTTTGCGCCGTCGCCCCGATGTCCGCGCGGCCGAGCTTTCACTGATTTCCGCCACCGCCGAAATCGGGGTTCAGACCGCCGATCTTTATCCTGAATTGACGCTGGACGGGTCACTTGCCCTTGGGGCGACGGGGTATGGCACCGGGCCGATTGTCCGTACCGCAATGGCCGCCATCGGGGCGCTGATTGATGCGACGCTTTATGATAGTGGTGCCCGGCAGGCCGATATCGATGTTGCCGAACAACAGGCGCAGCAGGCATTTTATGGCTATCAGCAGACGCTTCTGGTCGCCATTCAGGATGTTGAAAGTGCGATTTACGGCTATGTCGGGGCGGTCCAGCAACGCGATTCCCTGATTTCATCGGTGCAGTATCACCGTCAGGCGTTCGAGCAGTCGCGGGTGCGATATGTTCAGGGGCTTTCAAACTTCCTTGATGTTCTTGATTCGCAGCGCACCCTGACGCAGTCGCAGCAGGACCTGGCGGATGCGGAAACCGATCTGGAACTGGAAACCATCAATCTTTATGCCGCGGTCGGACTTAGCGTTGATGATGTCGAACGTTATGCCGACAAGGCCGGGATTGACATGAATAATGGCTAGCGCCGCCAAACATCTGTAATAACGCTGATTTCCATAAGCTGTTGCTTGTTTTCGCCGCCAGTTCGGCCTAGGTCTTGGGTATCGTGAACCGGGGAAGAAAATGACGGGAGATCTGTTTGCCAATGAGCCACCACACAATCTGCTGCCCTTTGATGGGGAGGCATTGCTGCTGCGTGAGGTTATGGCGGCAGGCGACGCGGATCGAACGTTTGAGCGGCTTTTAAGCGGCATTGTCTGGCAGCAGGAAGTTGCCAGATTGATGGGGCGCGAAATTGCCGTGCCGCGATTGACGGCGTGGTATGGCGATGTGGCCTATCGTTATAGCGGTGTCTATCACCCGGCATCACCATTTCCAAAAATTGTCGTGCCACTTCGTGAACTGGTCGAAGAAAAATCCGATGCGTCGTTCAACACGGTTTTGCTGAACCAGTATCGCGACGGGCGCGACAGCGTTGCATGGCATGCCGATGACGAGGATGTGCTGGGCGAAAATCCGGTCATTGCCAGCCTGTCATTTGGTGAGGAACGCCGGTTCCATTTCCGGCACAAGAAAACCGGGGATCGGGTCAGTGTCGATCTGCCGCATAATTCGTTGCTGATCATGCGGGGCGCGACACAGCATCACTGGTTACATCAGATTCCCAAAACCGCGCGCCAGATCGGGCCCCGGATCAACCTGACATTCCGTCATACCGCGCCGGAAAACAAGGTGCGCGGCCGATGAGTTCGGGGGGGCTTCGAAAAAAGCCGCCCCGGTCAGGGCGGCTTGAAGTCAGCAATTCGAGATTGCCGGGAAAACCGTCAACACCGGGGTGCAAACGGACAAACATATCGGTGGTTGTGCAATCGGTGCGCACAATAATGAATCGATTCAATGAATGCAGTGTGGCGGTCCGAAAGGGGTTCTGTCAATATCGGGATGAAACGATTCAAAAAAAATGTCACGTGATTGCCGGTTAATCCGTAAGCCGGGGTGAATGAAGGGGAGACATCGCAAGCATGGCAGAACGGGTACGTCTTCTGGATGTGGCCAAGGCGGCCGGGGTATCGCAAGGCACGGCATCGAATGCCTTTGGCAAGCCCGATCTGGTCCGCAAGGAAGTCCGGGAACGCATTCTGGAAGTTGCCAGGGAGCTTGGCTATCGCGGGCCGCATGTGATGGCGCGGATGCTCCGCACCGGCAAGGCCGGGGCGCTTGGCGTGGTGTTTCCCGATAACCTTGAATATGCGTTCAGTGATCCGGTGGCGATTGAGCTTCTGCGCGGTGTCGGGCGGGAATGTGCCCGTCAGGCGGTCAATATGATGATCATTTCCGCAGAAAACCCTGAACAGGCGATTACGGCGATCAACAATGCGGCGGTTGATGCCTTTCTGGTGCATTGTTATTCCGATGACAATGACATCATTTCCGCCATTCAGCGCCGCAACCAGCCGCTGGTCTGCATTGATACAGATATTGCCGGGGCGGCGGGGACCGTGGTGCTTGATGATTTTGCCGGTGCGCAAATGGCGGCCCAGCATTTGATTGATTGTGGTGCGCTCAAATTCGCCATCCTGTCCCTGCAGGCCAACAAGGCGGAAAATTTCGGCCCGATGAATGCCAAGCGCCGCGGGGCGGTCAGCCACCGTGTGGTGCGCGAACGGCTTGGCGGATATCACGCGGCCCTTAAAAAGGCCGGGATTGCGATTGAGGATATCGTCCATATCGAATGCGAAAACATGTCATCGCACAGTGCCGAAATGGTCGAAACCATGTTACGCGACCACCCGGAAATCGACGGCATTCTGGCGATGTCCGATGTGATTGCCATCGGGGCACTTGATGGTGCACGCGCAAGCGGGCGCAAAATCCCCGATGATCTTAAAGTGATCGGCTTTGACGGCATTGCCGAAGGCGAACGCACCGACCCGCCATTATCGAGCATCCGTCAGGATTCCGTTGAAAAGGGACGTCTGGCCGCCGAAATGGCGCTTGGCGAAGCGCAGGGCGACAACAATCGCGTGCTTGAAACCAGTCTGCTTGTCAGGGGATCGACGTGTTAAGCCGAAAGTGCCGGGTAGCAGTGGCAATCGGTGGTGTGGTCCATTACAAGACCGGTGGCCTGCATGAAGGAATAGATGATTGTCGTGCCGACAAACTTCATGCCGCGTTTTTTGAGGTCCTTGGACAGGGCGTCGCTGAGTTCCGTCGATACGGGCACGTCGGACATGGCGTTCCAGTGATTTATGATGGGGTTGCCGCCGATGAAATTCCAGATATAGGCATCGAAGCTGCCAAATTCCTTCTGGATTCCGATGAAGGCCCTGGCGTTCAGGATGCTTGCCGCGACCTTGGCCCGGTTGCGGATGATGCCGGGATCGGCCAGAAGGGCCTGTTGTTTGGCCTCGTCATACTTGGCGATCTTCTGGACATCAAAATTGTCATAGGCCGCGCGATAGGTATCGCGCCGTGCAAGGATCGTCAGCCAGCTTAGGCCTGCCTGCGCGCCTTCGAGGATCAGCATTTCGAAAAAATGCCGGTCATCATGAACCGGAACGCCCCATTCCTGATCGTGGTAATCGACGTAAAACGGCTTGTCGAGATGGGTTTCGGCCCATTTGCAACGGAGGAGCGTGTTTGCCGACATGGTCGATCCTTCTTTGTCGTTTGATGGCGGGGCATTGTTGGCTGGGATCGGCGGGGCTGGCAAGCCTGATGACTTTATCCTGACATTTCTCCTGACAGAAACTGTCGGGGCGGGGATGTTCGGAGAACCATTTTGGCGAAAAGGTCGTGCCAAAATCGCGCAATGTCTGGTGAAGCATGTCACATCATGTGGAAAACTTGATCAAAGCATCGGAAAATAGGTGCTCTGTGCTTGCGCCCGGAGCCAAGGCCGACTAGGTTTTGCAGCGTGTTAACACAATTCCGATCAGATCGGCCCGATCTGGACCGACTGCTACAAGGAGCGGCGATGCTGGCGATTTTTTGGCTTATTGACACCGTTATCGGTATCTACATTTTCATGCTGATTGCGTCGGCAATCCTGTCATGGCTTGTGGCATTTGACGTGATCAATTCCAGCAACCGGTTCGTTTATATGGTTGGCGATTTCCTCTATCGGATTACCGAACCGGCATTACGACCGATCCGCCGGATCATTCCGAATCTGGGCGGCATCGATATTTCGCCGATCATCCTGATCCTGATCCTGCAGTTTGCCAATATGCTGATCCAGACAGACGTGCGTGCGGCGTTGCTGGGTTACTAAGCCCGCAGATGGGTAAACCGTTCTGCGAGAAGCTTTCGGATGGTACCGGCATCAAGGTGTTTTTGCGACTGACGCCAAAGGCTTCGCGAAATGCGATTGCCGGGGTGGGCGTTGATGGCAACGGGCAGAAGCAGGTCAGGGCGACGGTTACGGCGGTGCCTGAAAATGGCAAGGCGAATACAGCCCTGATAAAGCTTTTGGCAAAAACGGCCAAATGGCCTAAATCGTCAGTCGAAATTGTTGCCGGGCATACGGACCGCAACAAGGTGCTGGAAATTTCAGGCGATCCGGACGCACTGATTGCGCAACTTCATGAATTGACGGGCGGACAAGACATATGAGCGACGCAAAAATCATCGACGGCAAAGCATTCGCAGCCAAATTGCGCGGCGACATCGCAGCAGAAGTGGCCAAGATCAAAGATGCGCACGGCATCACGCCGGGCCTTGCGGTTATTCTGGTCGGTGAAGACCCGGCAAGCCAGGTTTATGTCCGTAACAAGGGCAAGCAGACCCTTGAATGCGGCATGAATTCGTATGAGCACAAGCTTTCGGCTGATACGTCGCAGGAAGATCTGCTGGCGCTGATTGCCAAGCTGAACGCTGATCCGAATGTGCATGGCATTCTGTGCCAGTTGCCGGTGCCCAAACATATCGACGATCAGGCGATCCTTGCGGCCATCGATCCGGCCAAGGATGTTGACGGCTTCCATGTCGTCAATGCCGGTGCGCTGGCAACCGGGGGCGAGGGATTTGCCCCCTGTACGCCTTATGGTTGCCTGATGCTGCTTAAGGACACGCTTGGTGATCTTTCGGGGATGCGGGCGGTGGTTGTTGGCCGGTCCAATATCGTCGGCAAGCCGATGGCGCAGTTGCTTCTGAAAGAAAGCTGCACGGTGACCATCGCGCATTCGCGCACCCGTGACCTGCCCGAAGAAGTCCGACGTGCGGACATCGTCGTTGCCGCCGTCGGCCGCCCGAACATGATCAAGGGCGACTGGATCGCGCCCGGTGCCACTGTGATTGATGTTGGCATCAACCGCGTTGAAGGGGCAGAAGGCAAGATGAAGCTGGTTGGCGATGTCGAATTTGAAACCGCATCCAAAGTTGCCGGTGCGATCACCCCGGTGCCGGGCGGTGTTGGCCCGATGACGATTGCCTGCTTGTTGAACAATACTCTGATTTCGGCGTGTCGTGCCAATGGGCTCGCGGTGCCAAATCTTGGCTTTGACAGCTAAGTCGTCATCAAATCGAATTTTAAAAGGGCAGCTTCGGGCTGCCCTTTTGCGTTTCAAGTTAAAATGTATGGATACTCAATGATAGGCTAACTTTGATCGCTCAATAGCAGTTATTAAGGTGATGAGTAGATGAAGGCATGGAAGAAATATCAAGAAGATGTGAGAGATCTATTTAGGGCCCTTGGACTGCAGGCGGAAACAGATTTCTCGGTGGAAGGTGTTCGCACATCGCATGATATTGACGTCTTCGTCTCCACGGAATTCAAAGGATTTCGCGTAAAATGGCTTGTTGAATGCAAGCTCTGGAAAACGCCGGTAACTAAACTCCACGTACTTGCCCTTAGGGAGATTGTAACTGACGTCGGTGCAGACCGTGGAATTATATTGTCGGAGTCCGGCTTTCAAAGGGGAGCCCAAGAGGCGGCCAACCTTACAAACGTACATCTAGCGAGTCTTACTTCAATCGGAGACAGTGCTTCTCAAGAATTCAGCTTGATGGAAATTCATGAGCTATATGACAAGGCTGAAGAAAATAAGATAATTTATTGGGATATACCCAAATCAACGCGGATTAAATACGGGTTAAGGTTCGATGTTGGAGGTCCGGTTGGGTACTCCGGCAATATAATTAGCGAATTCTGCCTGGATGTTCTCGCGAAGGCGTTAAGGGGAGTATACCCGTTCACAAGTACTTCGAACGAGGGATATCAGCTCTTTGGGAAGGACATGGAGTTTGGAAATGTGAAAGATGTCCTTAGTATTGTTCAGCCACTTGTAGATGAGCTATCCGAAAAGCTTGAGTTTTGCCGTGCTCAAGAGTCGAAGTGATAATCAATTGATTCGTTCACAACGGCCAAACCCACAGAAGCATCGGCACACCAACCGCCACGACGATGATTTCAATCGGCAGGCCGAGCCGCCAGTAATCGCCAAAGCGGAAGCCGCCGGGGCCGAGGATGAGGGTGTTGTTCTGGTGGCCGATCGGGGTCAGGAAGGCACAGGATGCGCCGATGGCGACCGCCATCAGGAAGGCGTCGGGATTGGCGTCGAGTTGCGCGGCACTGCCAATCGCAATCGGGCACATGACGGCCGCCGTGGCGGCATTGTTCATGAAGTCCGAGAGCGTCATGGTGATGATCAGGATCAGGCCAAGGGCGATGATGGCATTCCCCTGTGCGACCCAGTTTAACAGAAAGCGGGCAACCAGATCGGCCGTGCCGGTGGTTTCCATGGCATTTGCCACCGGGATCAGGGCGGCAAGCAAAACAATTACCGGCCAGTCCACCGCGTCATAGACATTGCGCGGTGCGACCACGCGCGTCACCATGGCGATCAGAACCCCGATGGCAAAGGCAACGGCAGCGGGCATGACGCCAAAGGCGGCAGCACCGATGGCCGCGGCCATGATGCCCGTGGCCTTTAGCGCCTGTGCATTGTCGGGGATGCGAAGCGCGCGTTGCGCCAGCGGCACACAGCCAAGGCGCGATGCAAAATCATGAA
This sequence comes from Thalassospira sp. MBR-102, assembly GCF_040549275.1. NCBI lineage: Bacteria > Pseudomonadati > Pseudomonadota > Alphaproteobacteria > Rhodospirillales > Thalassospiraceae > Thalassospira > Thalassospira sp. MBR-102. The sequence goes on along the minus strand of NZ_JBEPTC010000008.1, from coordinate 88,345 downwards.
TGGCTTCGGGCGGACCTTGCATCAAAAGCACGTCGCCGGCCTTCATTGACATGGTACGCAACCGCGCCATCGAGCGTTGCCCCTGCCGCGACACCGCCAAAAGGTTTACGCCATACCGGGTGCGCAGATGGATATCGGTGGCGGACCGGCCGATAAAGCCGGAGTTCGGCAAAATCGCCAGTTCCATGAGCGCAATGTCATCGGACTGGATCGCGCCGCGGCGGCCATCATCGGGCTTTTGCGTATCGGTTTCGGGCGTGTCGGCTTTCTTTTCGGCCTTTGCTGATTTGGTGGCAATTGTCTTTGTATTTTTGGCTTCCGGGGCTTCCGGTGCATCCGTATCGCCTTTATCTTCCTGTTGTTCCGCCGCCTTTGCCTGTGCCTCCAGATCGCGTAATTCTTCCTCAAGCTTCAAATCAAGGGCGGACAGGGCAATGGCCAGTGCTTCGGGATCGGCTTCGATGATCAGGATGTCGTTTTCATAAAGTTCGCGAAACGGATTGGGGGCGGGAATGCGTTTTTCGTTGCGGATCAGGCCGATGACCTGCGCGTCGCCCTTTTCAAGTTCGCGGTTTACATCGCGCAGCATCATGCCAATCGCTTTGCTGCCCGCGGCAATGCGCGCCTCGGTCAGGTAGGAGCCGGTTTCAAAGCCCTCCGCCCCGGCGCGTTCGCGGGTGGGAACAAGCCAGCGGCCAAACACCATGACGAAAATCAGACCGGCGGCGGCGACAACAATCCCGACCGGGGTATAATCAAACATCGTAAAGCCGCCATCCCCGGCCTCGGCCCGGAAACCGGCGACAATCAGGTTGGGCGGGGTCCCGATCAGGGTGGTCATGCCGCCCAGGATCGACCCGAAGGCCAGCGGCATCAGGATTTTACCCGGCGGCAGGTTTTGTTTGGCGGCGATTTGCAGGGCGACGGGCATCAGAAGCGCCAGCGCGCCGACATTGTTCATGAAGGCCGACAGGATCGCGGCCAGCAGGCTGAGTGCGGCCATGGTCACGACCGGACCGGCGGATTGCGGTAGAACCATGCGGGTCAGGTTATCGACCGCGCCCGATTGCTGGAGTGCCGATGACAGGATCAGGATACAGGCAACCGTGATCACCGCCGGATGACCGAAACCCTGAAAGGCATTATCGATTGGCACCAGACCGACCACCACACAGCACAGCAGCGACCCCATCGCGACCATGTCATGACGCCAGCGCCCCCACAGGAACATGACGACCGTTCCGACAAGAATGGCAAGGATCAGGATTTGTTTGAGTTCCATGGATGCCTGTCTGGTTGCGTTATCGGGTTGAGAACATGGTCAGGATCAAAGATGGCAGAAACATAGATGCCACAGGGAATAGAAACCGCAGGGAATAGAAACCGGCCATAGGAAACGATTCGACCCATCGAAATGTTCCTGTAACCTACTGACATAATTGTCAGGAGGGTATGATACCATCACACTGTTTTTCTTTGCGATTTTTCAAAGGCCACCATGATTAACGACAAAGCCGCGATTTCCGTATCCGCCCGGCAGGCGCGCAATCTGGCCCTTGCCGCACAAGGGTTTGATCAGGACGAAAGCCGCCCGGTGACGAAGCGCCGGATCATGAAAGCCATCCGCCAGACCGGCATGTTACAGGTCGACAGTGTCAATGTTCTGACGCGTGCGCATTACATGCCGGTCTTTTCGCGGCTTGGCGTTTATGACCCGGCGGACCTTGATCAACTGAGCTGGGGTAACGCCCGGCAGCGGCGATTGTTTGAATATTGGGGCCACGAGGCATCGATGATCCCGGTTGAGGATTACGGGCTTTATCGATGGCGCATGGCGGATGCCGCCGAGGGCAAAGGCACCTGGGGGCAGATCGCCAAAATGATCCGTGATCATCCTGAATTTGTGCGCAGCATTCTGGACCGGATCGAAAAGGAAGGGGCACTTGCCGCCAGTGATCTGGAACAGGAAGGCGCATCAAGTTCGAAATGGTGGGGATGGTCGAAAACCAAAACCGCGATGGAATTCCTGTTCTGGAGCGGGCAGGTGATGGCGCGCAAACGGCGCACCAGTTTCGAGCGGGTTTATGACCTGCCCGAACGGATCATCGGCCCGGAGGCGCTTGAACCGCCAATGCCGCGTGCCGAGGCCCAGCGTGCCCTGATCCGCAACGGGATTGCCGCGATGGGGATCGCGACCGAGGCCGACCTTCGGAAGTATTTCCGCCTGCCGACCGACGATGCCAAGGCGCGCGTTGCCGAAATGGTCGAGGACGGCACGTTGTTGCAGGCGAATGTCGAGGGTTGGAAACAGCCGGGATATTTGTGCCCGCATGTCAACCCGCGGTGCCGTGCCAAACCGACCGCCTTGATGGTGCCGTTCGATCCGATCATGTGGGAACGCGACCGGGTGGAACGGATATTCGGTTTCAATTACCGCATCGAAATCTATGTTCCGGCGGAAAAGCGGCAATATGGTTATTACGTTCTGCCGTTCATGCAGAACGGCGAATTTGTCGCGCGAGTTGATCTGAAAGCGGATCGGCAGGAAGGGGTTCTTCGGGTGCAGAGCGCACATCTGGAAGATGGGTGTGATGGGGCAACTGTTGCGGGCAATCTGATGGTGAATCTGTCGCGACTGGCGCGGTTTCTGGGGCTTTCGGGCGTTGTCGTTGTCCCGTGCAATCCGTTTTCGGTGTATCTTGGCCGCCAGTGTGAAGGCTGAAAAGGTGAACGGGGCGAAGGTCCCACAACCACGCCCCGTTCTACCACAGTCCTGACCTGATCGCAGAAGCTTCAGGACAATGCGATCAACAGTTTTACCTGTGCCTTACCAGCAGGTATAACCCCCATCAGCCAGGACAATGGAGCCGGTCATCAGGCTGGACGCGTCGGATGCCAGGAACAGCACAACCGATCCGATTTCCTCGGTCAGGCCAAGGCGGGCCATCGGGGTGCCATTGATCCAGGCGTCATACATGTCCGGCTTGGATTTCACGAATTCATTTAGCGGGGTTGCGATATAGGTCGGTGCAACCGCATTGACGCGCACGCCACGCCCGCCCCATTCGGCAGCCAGCGATTTGGTCAGATGATGCACGGCGGCCTTGGATGCGTTGTAATAGGCCTGTTCCTGCGGTTTGTTGACGATGAAGCCCGACATGGAGCCGACATTGACGATCACGCCGTTTTTCTTGGCCAGCATCTGTTTGCCAAATTCGCGGCAGCACCAGAATGTGCCGTTCAGGTTGACGTCAATGACGTTGAGCCAATGTTCATCGGTGACGGTTTCGGCCGGGGTTTCGGAACGTGCGATACCGGCATTGTTGACCAGAATGTCAACGCCGCCTTCACGGCCCATTTTTTCGGCACTGGTGCGAACCTGATCGGTGTTGGTGACGTCCATGATGTCGATATCGGCGGTGTAACCCTTTGATTTCAGGTAATCACGGCCTTCTTCGGCTACACCTTCGCTGATGTCACCGATAATGACATGCGCGCCTGCTTCTGCCAGTGCCTCGCAGCATGACAGGCCAATTGCGCGACCGCCCCCGGTGACATAGGCGCGGCGTCCGGTAAGATCGAACTTTTTGAGGTACATTTTGGTCTCACATTCTTGTGGTGGTCAGGCTGGGTCGCATGGCGTATGGGGCAATGCGATCCGGTTTTTTGAAAGTCTCAGGGGTTTCCAAGAGCGATACCGTTCGCATCAAAACGATGGATGCGGTCCTGTTCCGGGGTCAGCCAGATTTTGTCATGTTCGCCCAGCGGGACTTCGCCGGTTGCGCGCACCGTCATCGGGCCAAAGCCGTCGGCATTGACGTGCAGATAGGTTTCGGCACCAAGATGTTCGGCAATCTTGACGGTTGCGGGAAGATCGCCGCTTTCGGTACTGACGGCGACATGTTCGGGGCGAATGCCGACTTCGTGGCAGTCATATTTTCGGGCGTAGTCGCCACCGAGGAAGTTCATTTTCGGCGACCCGATAAAGCCCGCGACAAACTTGTTGGCGGGATTGTTATACAGTTCCATCGGTTTGCCGACCTGTTCGACCCGGCCGGCCTGCAACACGACGATCTTGTCGGCCATGGTCATGGCTTCGACCTGATCATGGGTCACATAGATCATCGTGGTTTTCAGTTCCTGATGAAGGCCGGTGATTTCAAGGCGCATATTGACGCGAAGGGCGGCATCAAGGTTTGACAACGGTTCGTCAAACAGGAAGGCCGCCGGGTTACGCACAATCGCACGACCGATTGCGACACGCTGGCGCTGCCCCCCGGAAAGCGCGCCGGGGCGGCGTTCCAGATAATCCGTCAGGTTAAGGATTTTGGCCGCGTTCTGAACTTTTTCTTCAATCACGGCCTTGCTTTCCCCGGCCATTTTCAGGCCAAAGGCAATGTTGTTATAGACCGTCATATGCGGATAAAGCGCATAGGACTGAAACACCATCGAAAGACCGCGTTTTGCCGGTGCCTCGTTGGCGACGTCGGTACCGTTGATCAGGATTTTGCCATCAGTGACGTCTTCAAGACCGGCGATCAGGCGCAGCAAAGTGGATTTGCCACAGCCTGACGGGCCGACAAAGACAACAAATTCACCATCATTGATATCAAGGTCCACACCCGGAATAACATCTAGCGTTCCGAAGGTTTTCTTGACTTTTTCCAGTCGGATAGCACCCATTTCGGTGTTCCTTCTTGTTGAATTTCGATCAGGCGGCGGTTACTTGACCGCGCCAAATGTCAGGCCACGCACAAGCTGTTTCTGCGAGAACCAGCCGATGATAAGGATCGGTGCAACCGCCATCGTCGATGCGGCTGAAAGCTTTGCCCAGAACAGCCCTTCGGGGCTGGAATAGGAGGCGATGAAAGCGGTCAGCGGGGCAGCATCGGCGGTGGTCAGGTTCAGGGTCCAGAAAGCTTCGTTCCAGGCCAGGATGATGTTGAGCAGCATGGTCGATGCGATGCCCGGAACCGCCATTGGCAACAGCACAAAGATGATTTCCTTGGGCAAAGTGGCCCCATCCATGCGGGCGGCTTCAAGGATGTCGGCCGGGATTTCCTTGAAATAGGTGTAAAGCATCCAGACCATGATCGGCAGGTTCATCAGGAACAGAACCATGATCAGACCGAACCGGGTATCGAGCAGGCCCCAGTCGCGAAACACCAGATAGATCGGGACCAATACCCCGACTGGCGGCATCATCTTGGTCGACAGCATCCAAAGAAGCGCATCCTTGGTCCGTTTGGTCGGATTGAAGGCCATCGCCCATGCACATGGCACGGCAAAAAGCAGACCCACCAGGGTAGAGCCAACCGACAGGATGACCGAATTCATGGCGAACCGGAAATAATCGGACCGTGCCTGTACCTCGGCGTAGTTTTCGAGAGTCCAGTCAAACGAAATGAAGCTTGGCGGGATCGATACGGCTTCAAGCTCGGTCTTGAAGCTGGTCAGGACCATCCAGAAAATCGGGAAGAAAATCAGAAGCCCGACAATCCACGCAAAGATCGAAAAACCGATATGGCCAAGGGCTGTTTGTTTGTTTTCCATCTCGTGTCCCCTACCTGTCCAGGTTCTTGCCAATGAGGCGGATCAGGAAGATCGCCACGATATTTGCCAGAACGACCGCAACGATACCGCCCGCCGATGCCCCGCCAATGTCGTATTGCAGCAGGGCCTGCGTATAGACGAGGAAGGCGATATTGGTGGTTGCAAGGCCGGGACCGCCGCCTGTTGTCACGAAAATCTCGGCAAACACGGTCAGCAGGAAGATCGTTTCGATCAGCACGACCACCGTGATCGCACGGCTGAGATGGGGCAGCGTGATATAGAAGAAAATCGAAACCGGGCCGGCACCATCCATCTGGGCGGCTTCCTTCTGATCGCGGTCAAGCGATTGAAGAGCGGTCAGCAGGATCAGCACGGCAAAGGGCAGCCATTGCCACGACACCATGATGATGATGGCCGTTAGCGGGGCTTCGGAAAACCAGTCGATTGACTGGAAACCCAAACCGGTGGCGATCCAGGCAAACATACCCGATACCGGATGCATCAGAAGGTTTTTCCAAACCAGCGCATTCACGGTCGGCATGATGAAGAAGGGGGCAATCACCAGCAGGCGCAGGATGCCACGGCCGAAAATCGGCTGATCCAGCATCAGGCCCAGCAGAACACCGCCGACCACCGTGATCACAAGTACCGATCCGACGAGCAGAAGCGTATTGGCCAGCGACGCAAAGAAGGCCGGGTCGGTCAGGAAGAATTCATAGTTCAGCGTACCAACCCATTCTTCCATACCGGGCGAAAGAAGGTTGTAACGCAGGAACGAAAAATAAATTGTCATGCCCAACGGCACGATCATCCACAAAAACAAGGCGATGATCGACGGTGCAGACATAATGCGCCCGGTCAGGGTAGAGGACCGTGTCGACATGATGTGCTCCCTGTTTGAAGTCCCTGTTGCCTCGATCCGGATGGAAAGAGGGTGGCGGTCAGATGTGCCGCCACCCCAAGTTCATCAGGTCAAGGAGGCACAGGCCAGAATTCATTGCACTAGGTGCGGCATCCTGGCCTGTCATGCATCAGTAGTAACCAGCCTTGCGCATGGTGCGGTCGGTGCTTGACTGTGCGGATGCAAGCGCATCTTCAACAGTCGAGGAACCGGCCAATGCGGCAGAGAACTGCTGGCCTACCGTGGTGCCGATACCCTGGAATTCAGGGATCGCGGCAAACTGAACGCCGACATAGGGCTTCGGCTTCATGGTCGAATTGATCGGATCAGCACTGTCGATGGCGAGAAGGGTTTCGTCAGCGAACGGTGCGGCTTCCAGATATTTCGGGTTTTCGTACAGGGACATACGGGTACCCGGCGGAACGTTGGCCCAGCCTTCTTTGGAGGCTACGAGTTCCAGATAGTCTTTGGAGGTTGCCCAGGCGATGAATTTCTGGGCGGCTTCGACTTTCTGGGAACCGGTCGGAATGCCAAGGTTCCATGCCCAGAGCCAGTTGGCGCCAGTGCAGGTTTCAGCGCACGGGGCTTCGGTGAAGCCGACCTTGTCTGCAACGGTCGATTCCTTGGGGTTGCTGACAAAGGATGCTGCAACGGTTGCATCGATCCACATGCCGCATTTGCCCGAGTTGAACAGCGAAAGGTTTTCGTTAAAGCCGTTCGACGTTGCCCCCGGAGGACCATATTTGCCGAGGATTTCGACATACATGTCGAGGGCGTTTTTCCATTCGGCACTGTCGAAGGTCGGGTTCCAGTTCTCGTCAAACAGGCGCGCGCCATAGGCATTGCCCATGGTGGTGATCAGCGCCATGTTTTCGCCCCAGCCAGCCTTGCCGCGCAGGCAGATGCCATAAACACCGTTATCCGGATCATGGAGCTTTTTGGCAATGTCGAGAGTCTGGTCCCAGGTCAGGCGACCATTGATGGTGATGCCTGCTTTTTCAAACAGATCGGTGCGGTACATCATCATCGAGCTTTCGGCATAGAAAGGTGCCGCATAAAGCTTGCCATCGTTGCTTACGGCGGAACGGATGGCGGGCATGATGTCATCGGTATCGTAATCGGCACCAAGGTTATCGAGCGGTGCCAGCCAGCCCTTTTCCGCCCAGATCGGAACCTCGTAGGTGCCAATCGTCATGATGTCATACTGACCGCCCTTGGTGGCGATGTCGGTGGTGACACGCTGACGCAGGGTGTTTTCTTCGAGCGTAACCCATTCAAGGGAAATGTCGGGGTTTTTGGAGGTGAAGTCATCCGTCAGCTTCTGCATGCGGATCATGTCACCGTTGTTCACGGTAGCAATGGTAAGTTTTGTTTCGGCATTGGCGGAGAATGCGACACCGCCTGCCAACAGCGCGCAAAGCGCTGCTCCCGTTACGCGTTTCATAGTTCCTCCCAAAGGACTGTGTACCCGATGGGCAAATTATCTTGCCCGTTTGATCATTTGTTCAGGTAATGAGCATTCACTCAATTTAAGGATGCCTTGTCAAACGAAATCGTTTTTGCGCTGCAACAAGAAAACCCCGCCAAAAGCTTTGGCGGGGTTGATTTCTGTATTGATTCAAAACGTGTTTTGCGGTGCCTAGCTTTGCAGCAAAGCTTCGGCGGTGGCTTCGTCGGTGATCAGTGTGGTGATCAGTTTGCCGCGCATTGCCCCGCGAATCGCGGCGACCTTTTTGGCCCCCTTGGCGACAGCAATCGTGTTTTGCGCGGGAATATGGATTGGCGCACTGGTGACGCGGTGATTGACATCGTGATCAAGGATCGCGCCGTTTTCATCAAATGACCAGCTGACGACTTCGCCGATACCGCCGTTTTTTTGCAGGGATTGCAATTCATCCCTGCTGATGAAGCCATCGATATAAAGCGGTGCGTCGGTGCCAAGATCACCCACCCCGACAAAACGCACATCGGCCTTGGCGGCAAGATGCATGATATTGTCCATCGGCGGCTGTTGCTGCATCTGGGCGCGCACATCGGCACTTTCGACAATTACCGGGATCGGCAATGGATAGTGAGGCGCGCGGGTGCGATCCGCCAGATCGGTGACCGCATCATAGAAACTTGCAGCCCCGTCATGGGCAATGGTCCCGACAAGGGATACGATCTTGTGATGGCGGGCATCGACGCGTTGAACTTCATCGACCATGCCGCGCATCGCACGCCCGGTGCCAATCGCAATGATCTTGGGATCGGAGGATTGCAGAACGCGTTCAAGATAGGTCGCGGCCGTCTGCGCCATGCCAAACATGGCATCGGGGGCGGCGGGATCGGTCGGCACCACTTCGCAGTTGGCTAGGCCAAATTGCTCGCACAGCGATGCAGCCAGTTCCATGCAGCGCGCAATCGGATGATCAAGGCGGACTTTGACCAGACCTTCGCTAATGGCGGCCGATACCAGACGCTGTGCGGTCGGGCGTGAAACGCCAAGTTTGGTGGCGATTTCGTCCTGCGTGTTACCGGCGCAATAATAAAGCCAACCCGCGCGGGCGGCTTCGTCAAGCCTTGCAGCTTCTTTGCGTGTTCGTTTTACCATCCCTGTCCTCGATTTATTTTTCTTTATGGATCGCAGCGCTGATGGCGGGAGCGCCGGTTAATCGATATAAATTCCCTATCGTTTTTTTGCGGTTCTGACCAGCGGGAATGATCCGGGCAAAAAGAAACCCGCCGATCCCGGCGGGTTTCAAAGACGTTTATTAGGCGCGCGATTATTTCTTTGGCAGATATTCCGCAACCAGCATTTCGGCGATCTGAACCGCGTTAAGGGCGGCCCCTTTGCGCAGGTTGTCACCAACACACCAAAGCGAAAGCCCGTTTTCAACCGTCGGGTCCTTACGCACGCGGGAGACGAAAACATTGTCTTCGCCCTGGACTTCCTGCGGCGTGACATATCCCTCGTCCTGGCGATAATCCACCACGGAAACACCGGGGAAAGCTTTCATTGCCTTGCGGGCTTCTTCGACGGTGACTGGCTGTTCGAATTCGATATTGATGGCTTCGGCATGACCGACAAAGACCGGCACCCGCACGCAGGTCGCATGGACCGCGATATCCGGATCAAGGATTTTGCGGGTTTCGGCGGTCATTTTCCACTCTTCGCGGGTAGCACCATCATCCATGAATTCGTCGATATGCGGGATGACGTTAAAGGCGATCTGTTTGGTGAACTGTTCTTTGACCGGCAGGTCGTTGACGTAAATGCCCTTGGTCTGATTGAACAGCTCATCCATCGCCAACCGACCGGCACCGGAAACCGACTGATAGGTTGCAACGACAACGCGTTTGATCGGTTGCAGGTCATGCAGGGGTTTAAGCGCCATGACCATCTGAATGGTCGAGCAGTTCGGATTGGCGATGATGTTTTTCTTGGCGTAACCGGCCAGCGCGGCACCATTTACCTCTGGCACGACCAGCGGTACACCGGGCTCCATTCGCCAGTAGCTGGAATTGTCGATGACAACGCAACCCGCAGCAGCAGCCTTGGGCGCCAGCGTTTTGGCCGTTGTGCCACCGGCAGAGAACAGCGCGATATCGACCTTGGAAAAATCGAAGGTTGCGGCATCTACGACCTTGATTTCCTTGTCACCGTAATCCAGTTCGCGGCCGACCGAACGCGAGGAGGCGAGTGCGAAAATTTCATCGGCCGGAAATTGGCGTTCTTCAAGCGTATTGAGCATCTCGCGCCCGACATTTCCGGTCGCGCCGACAACGGCGATTTTATAGCCCATCAGGAGCCTCTTTCAGTCTTTCTGGCATTGCTTATACGCGTTGCCCCTCTTTGGTATGGGGCGTCGTGATTTGCATATGCCTGTGGATAATCGTCTGTACAGTATGGGGCGAGATGTAAGGTTTTATCGAGTACCACGCAAGGAGTTCGTTGGCTTTTACCTCTTGAGATTGCAAAAAATTCTGGCAGAATTACCCACGGGGTTCGAGTACCGAACCCTAAATCAGAATCGTTCGGCCCCGGCTTTGAGTTTTCTGTTTTCAATGTCTGTGGGTAAGTTGCCTGCGACTGTGCTGTTTCCGCATTTCCTTTTTCGAACGATTGACCAGACGATCCTGATTTAGGGTCCGGTGCTTATGTGAAATCCGGAAACGGGTTTTATGTGGGGCGATGGCATTTCCGGCTTAAAAAGGACGGCAGATGACGTACCCGATGACATTGGACTGGACACAGAAAAAGGTTCTCGATTTTTTCCGGGAACATGTCACGCGCGGAACACTGGTATTCCGGGCAGACGATAGACACGAGATTGTTCTGGGTGATGGCAGCGATCCCAGGGCAACAATGACTGTACCGAACTGGACCGACACATTGAAAATGGCGCTAAGTCCCGATCCGGGATTTGGTGAAGCCTATATGCGTGGCGGTTTTGACGTTGTTTCAGGCGAGATGGAAGACCTGATCAGGGTCTTGCGGCTTAACTTCGAAGGTGGTCATTCGGCAAACGGATTTGGCCTGTTTATCGAAAAGCTGCAATCGCTTAAATTCCAGATCGCGCAATTTACCTCGGTCAAGGCCGCGTCCCGGCGCGTGCGCCATCATTATGATATCGGCAATGATCTTTATACCCGTTTCCTTGATCCGGAAATGCAGTATTCCTGCGCCTTCTGGGACGATGGTGCCCAGACGCTGGAAGAAGCGCAGAACCGCAAAATGACTTTGACCACCCAGCGGCTGAAGATTGACCAGCCGGGCCTTCGGGTGGTTGATGTCGGGTGCGGTTGGGGCGGGTTGAGCCGCTTTATCCGGCGGACCACCGGGGCGGAGGTGCACGGTATTACGCTTTCGACCGAGCAATATAACTGGGCGCTGGAACGCAAAGAGGAACTGCCCGATAACTTCCACGAAGGTCTTGGTTATCATCTTCTGGATTACCGGCTGTTTGCCGATGCGAATGAAGGGAAATACGACCGGGTTGTTTCGGTTGGCATGTTTGAACATGTCGGGCGGCCGCAGTTCAAAACCTATTTCGAGAAGGTCGGCAAATTGCTGAAAGCCGGGGGGCGGGCTGTGATCCATACGATCATCAAGCCGCGCCCGGAATTCACATCGCCGTGGATTGATCGCTATATTTTCCCCGGTGGTTATATTCCGGCGGTGCATGAAGTGATCGAGGCCGCGGAAAACGCCGACCTTAAAGTCGAAGCATCGCATTTCCATGCCGGACTGAACTATGCCCGAACTTTGGTGGCGTGGCGCGACCGGTTCCGCGAGATTGCCGATCAGCTTGACCCGGAAAAATACGACACCGAATTCAAACGGATGTGGGAGTTCTATCTGGCGGGCTGCATCAATGCCTTTGACGAGCGTGAAGGCGGTGGCGGGATGCGGGTCGGGCAGTTTGTTTTCACCAAACCCGGTTATCGTTTTACGTAAAAACGCATCGGTCGGACTGTCGTTTTGCGGCAGTCCGACCCATATAGAATTATTAACGGGCCAAAGAGCCCGGACAGCGTGAACCGTGAAACAACCGGCACGGTGTAGAACGCGACCAACCGGTTGTTCCTTCGGGAGGAAACAACATGCAGAACATGACACACCGGGAAACCCCGGGCGCACGTGCATATTCCACCCAGATCACCCATCGTACCGGCCCCCATATCGGCCGCGTTGAGGACTATGTCCGGGCGCTTCAATCCATTGATATGTCAAGTTGCGAACGCGACATGCTGCGCGCCCATGCCAAGGCACCGGGGCGCGAAATTACCGGTAATCAACTGGCAAATACGATTGGTCATTTCGGGTCCCGGATCGGGAACAGGAAATACGGCAAACTGGCGCAAAAAATCGCCCTCGCGGCCGAATTGCCGATGTGCAAATCCGATGTCAGCGATTATCTGGCGGCGGTCTTTACGCTGGCAGATGGTGAACAGCAAAATAGCGAAGACTGGCATTGGGTCATGCATGACGAGGTGGTCGAGGCGCTTAAAAAGGCGCGGATCGTCTAGTTTTTGCGGGCGGCCAAAGTTTTGTCCATGTGTGTAACACGGGGCTAAGCTGTCTCGTCCTGATTGCAAAGGGGGATTTTCCCCGGTTTGCAACAAGGACGAAACATGATGAGCCGTTTTGACTTTCCGAAATCCAGCCCTAAACTTTTCGAAGCCATGCTGGGACTTGCCGGCAAGCTTGACGACAACCCGAGAATCCCGCGTGTTTTGCGCGATCTGGTGGAATGCCGGGTGTCGCAGATCAATGGATGTTCGCATTGCCTGCGGATGCATGCCAAAAGCCATGCCGATCACGGTGGGGATGCCATCAAGGTAACCATGCTGGCGGTCTGGCGCGCGGCCAAGGGATATGACGAGGCCGAACGTGCCGCACTTGATTGGGCCGAATGCCTGACCGAAGCGGTTGATCAGGACCGCATTTCGCAAAGCTATCGCAATCTTGTCGATCATTTTGAAGCAGACGCCATTTCCGAACTGACCTGCATCATTTCAACGATGAATGCATGGAACCGTCTTGGTATTGCGCAGCATGAGCTTGCCTGATCGCAAACCCCCATCCGATAGGCCCTTTGCTTCAACGGACCTATCGGGCAGGATGACCACCCAATCGGCGATACGGGCCTGTCCCGTATCGCTTCATGTGTTTGACGGGGATCGCATGGCGGATCAGGTTTTCGAAACCCATCGCGGGCGGCTGCATGCCCTTGCCTATCGCATGCTGGGCAGCCATGCCGATGCCGAAGATGCCGTGCAGGATGTCTGGTTACGCTGGCGGGCGGCGGCAAAGGATGACATCCGCGATGCGACCGGCTGGCTGGTGCGGGTCTGCAGCAATATCTGCCTTGATGTTCTGAAATCGGCACGTCGCAGGCGTGAACATTATGTTGGGCAATGGTTGCCCGAACCCTGGGTGCCGCCAGTTTTTCCTGAAGCGGAAAACAACCTGATCGAACGGGATGGCCTGGGGCAGGCCTATGTCATGATGCTGGAACGGTTGGGGCCGGTTGAACGGGTGGCACTTGTTCTGCATGACGTTTTTGACTGGTCACACGAAGATATCGCCCCGGTGATCGAGCGGACCGAAAACAATACCCGCCAGATCCTGTTTCGCGCACGCCGCAAGGTGAACCGCGAAGACGACCGTGATCCAACCCCCGTTCCAGACAGCGAGACCGCAAACAGGGAACAGGTCACAGCCTTTGTCGATGCCCTGATCCACGGTGATCTGAACGCGTTGATCGGGCAACTGGCCCCGAACGTGATCATGCATTCCGATGGCGGAGGCAAGGCAAGTGCGGCGGTTAATCCGATATTCGGTGCAGATAAGGTTGCGCGGTTCTTTGTCGGTATCTGGCGCAAGAATCCGGTGTACGACATTGAATTCAGGGCCGTTGACGGGCGGGAATACTGGGTGCTTGTGCGTGAAGGCGACCGGGTGGCGACCGCCATCAGTATGGCCATGCACCAAAACGCAATAACGGATGTTTTCATCCACCGAAACCCCGACAAACTGGCGCGTTTCGATGAGCTTGGATCGCGAACATGATAACGGGCCGGATCATTACGATCCGGCCCGTTATTTTTATTCTGCGGCTGTCATTGGCCGTTGGCGGTGATACGAAGGCCCAGCATTTGCGCCCCCATCTGCGGGAACATCAGGCCACCGGCCGCCATGCCCATCGCAACCGGTTCCTGCGGTGCCAGTTCGATCAGCAGGTGGCGCGGATCATCAACCCATGCCAGCAATTCGCCGAACGCATCATAAAGCGTTGCGTCATCGGCAAATTGTTCCTGCGCCTGCATCAGGTTCATGGTGACCAGCATTTTCATGTCTTCGGCGGTGTTGCCATTAAGCAGGGAGGCAACGCCCAGAGCAAAAGGCAACATTTTCTCACCTGAAATTTCAAGGCGTGCACCGCGGAAGGCCGCGTCGACCGTCAGGGCCTGTTCGAGTGCCGCGTCATCGCCGATCCGGGTTTTCAGAAGACGGGTCATGACATCATCGTTGATCCCGGTGACCGTGACCGAAAGGCCGATCTGGCCGATATCGCGCAGGGCAACCTTGTCGATGCTGTAAACAAAATCGCCAGCCGTCTCATCCCAGATAATGCTGTTGGAGACATCCAGCACAAGATCATCGAAGCTGTTGATACCAAGGTAGATTGCGGTATCGTTGCCACCGGTAATGCTGTCATCAAGGGTGGCATGCAGCCCTTCGAGGGTGCTGTTGTTGATTTTGACAAATGTCAGTGCGCTGTTTTCAGGGGTGAAAGGCTTTTCAAGGGTGCTTTTGAAGCTGTCGAGCCGGATTTCGACCTTTTCACCGTCCGGCGCGCCCGAGAATGAGAGGCCATTTATGGAAAACGCACCGTAAAGCGCCTGACTGAGCGGCAGGTTCATCTGACCCAGTGTGAAATCTTCGAACTGGTCGATATGTTGACCAACCATTTCATCGGCAACGTCGTAAATTTCGCCAAAGCCGGTGATTGCCATTAAATCCAGATCGGTGACGGAAAGTCCGTCCAGACCGAAATTGGCGGGACCGTCCGGGGTTTTCTGCGTGATGTGGCTTCCGGTGATGTCGATCCCGGCAAGCCTGCCATCACGCATGTCGCGCAATGTGACATTATCGAGCGCGATTTCGACTTCCTCGTCGGAAATTACCGGATTTTTGACGATGATTGTCTGGAAGGAGGTGTTTTCGACCATCTTCCTGGCGTCCGCCATGCTGAGCCTTGTATCAAGATCAATCATGTCACCCGTCAGATCGACGCGGAAATCAGCAAGCGAGATTTCGCCAATGGCAAGCCTGGCAGGATTGTCTGGCTGCTGCATCGACAGACCGGTCAGCGTGCCGGATTTGATCACCCGGGATTCCAGACCCGACAGGGCAATTGCATCAACCGACATTTCCAGGCCTGCGTCATCGGCAAACGACAAGGTGGTGGCCGAAATATCGTCACAGATGGCGAAATCGCGGGCAATGTCGGGATCGAAACTGGCGATCAGATCGGCCGGTCCGGCACAGCCGACAAAGGTCATATTGTCGATGCTGCTGGTGATTTTTGTTTCCTGATCATCCATTTTCCAACCGGTAATGTTCAGGGCATCGATATTGGCCGAACCGGCATTTTCCGCCAGCAGGTGATCAATATTGATGCGGCGGATGTCGCCATCCGAAATGGTCAGGTTTTGCAGATCAGCACGACCGGTGGTGATGTCGAAATTGCGCGAAGCCAGATCCATCGCAAGATCGCCAAGTTCCGCCTTTGGGGTGGTGATGCCATAGGCATCATGGGCAATTGCCAGTTCTTCGAGATCGGCCTGACCGGCAATGCCGTTGCCAAACGGGTTTGCCCCGATCAGGGTCAGCCAGTTGACCTGATTGAGATGCATTGATCCGATGGTGTAGGTCACTCCGTTAGGATCGATCAGTTTGACGTTCCTGGCGGCCAATGTGCGGCCCAGAAGCGACATTTCGAAATCGGAAAATTCACCGCGAAGGTCTGAGTCCGGGCTGCTGAGGATCGTGCGGAACCGGTTTTCGAGATAGGCCGGTGCCTTGTAGTGAAGACCAGCACCCGCGGCCGCCAGAACGGCAAGGCCACCGACAAGAAGAACTGTTTTTTTGCTCATGTTATCCAGCTTTTATTATGTTTCTGCACGTATTGGATGCAGACAGTAGTTGCCTGGGCAACATCTTTGTTGTCGCGCAACAAGTCAAGAAAACGTGCTTATGGCAAAGGCCGGATCATTGACCCGGCCTTTGTTTTTTTGAAGCGTGATCGGAAAGATCAGGCGATCTTGTCAAGTTCGTTGATCAGGGATTCGCCCATGACGGTGGTCGAAACCTTTGCCATGCCCGGCTGCATGATATCAGCGGTGCGAAGCCCGCCTTTCAGAACGTTCTGAACGGCGGTTTCGATCATGGTTGCATCATCGCCCATGTCGAACGAATAACGCAGCATCATGGCGAAGGACAGGATGGTTGCCAGCGGGTTTGCGATGTCCTGACCGGCGATGTCCGGGGCGGAGCCGTGCACCGGCTCGTAAAGCGCCTTGCGGGCACCGCTTGCATCGGCAGCACCGAGCGATGCGGACGGCAGCATGCCAAGCGATCCGGTCAGCATGGCGGCACAATCGGAAAGGATGTCGCCAAACATGTTGGTGGTGACCATCACGTCGAACTGTTTCGGGTTACGGACCAGCTGCATGGATGCGTTATCGACATACATGTGGCTGACCTCGACTTCCGGGAAGTCCTTGGCAACGCGTTCAACAACTTCGCGCCACAGGACGGTCGATTCCAGAACGTTGGCCTTATCGACCGAACACAGGCGTTTGTTGCGTTTCATGGCCATGTCAAAGGCGACACGGGCAATACGTTCAACTTCCGGCTCGGAATAAACCAGCGTGTTGAAGCCAAAACGCACACCGTCGCGTTCTTCGATGCCGCGCGGCTGACCGAAATAGATGCCGCCGGTCAATTCGCGCAGGATCATGATATCCAGGCCCTTGACGATGTCTTCTTTCAGGGTCGAGGCACCGACAAGCGCATCAAACACAAGGGCCGGACGGAGGTTGGCAAACAGGCCCATTTCCTTGCGGATTTTAAGCAACCCGCGTTCCGGTTTGATATCGAAGGGAAGGTTGTCCCATTTCGGGCCACCGACAGCACCAAGCAGAACCGCATCGGCCGCCATGGCATCGGCAAGCGTTTCGTCGGTCAGCGGGTTGTTATGCGCATCAATTGATGCGCCGCCGATCAGACCTTCGGTGATTTCGAAATTGACGTTACGCTTTTTGGCCATCCAGTCCATGACGCGCTGAACCTGGCGCATGACTTCGGGGCCAATGCCGTCGCCGGGCAGCATCAGAACTTTTTTGGTGGTGCTCATCAAACAATCCTTCCCAGATATTATCGGGGTCGTTCACCCCGTATCGACAAAAAGGGCGGCAGACCGATCTGGACTGCCGCCACTTTGAATTACAGCGACAGCCAGGGCTGCGACGCAGCGCGCTTGGCTTCGAAATCGTTGATTGCGTCGCCCTTTTGCAGGGTCAGGCCAATGTCATCGAGGCCGTTCAACAGGCAATGTTTGCGGAACGGTTCGACATCAAACGTGATGCAACCGCCATCCGGACCATGGATTTCCTGTTTTTCAAGATCAATGGTGATGGTGGCGTTTTCACCGCGTTCGGCATCATCCATCAGCTTGTCGACATCTTCCTGCGGCAGACGGATCGGCAGAATGCCGTTCTTGAAGCAGTTGTTATAGAAAATGTCGGCAAAGCTTGGCGCGATGATGCAGCGAATGCCGAAATCAAGCAGCGACCACGGCGCATGTTCGCGCGATGAACCACAGCCGAAGTTGTCACCTGATACGATGATCTTGGCATTGCGATAGGCCGGTTTGTTCAGAACGAAATCCGGGATTTCGTTGCCCTTGTCGTCATAGCGCATTTCATCAAACAGGTTCTTGCCAAGGCCCGAACGTTTGATGGTTTTAAGGAACTGTTTCGGGATGATCATGTCGGTATCGACATTGATCATCGGCAGCGGTGCTGCCACACCGGTGAGGGTCGTGAACTTATCCATTAATCTTATCCCTTGCTTCCAGTTTCCCAGGCAAGACCGAGGGCCTCGATCAGTTCCTCGGTTGCGTCGATATCCTTCGCAACGAATTCGGGCAGGTTGATCCCGGTCAGCTGCGGGAGCAGCTGTTCAAGGATCGGTGCCCGGCCGCAGCGCGCTGCGCCGTCACGGAAACTGATGAATGCTCGTTCTGCCATGGGTTTCTGCCTTAACCGAGTTTGCGGACGTCAGTCAGATGACCGGTGACTGCTGCGGCCACGGCCATCGCCGGGCTGAGCAGGTGGGTACGGCCACCACGGCCCTGACGGCCTTCGAAGTTACGGTTGGAGGTCGATGCGCAACGCTCGCCCGGCTCCAGTCGGTCCGGGTTCATCGCCAGGCACATCGAGCAGCCCGGTTCACGCCATTCAAAACCGGCTTCGAGGAAAATCTCGTGCAGGCCTTCGGCCTCGGCCTGTTCCTTGACCAGACCGGAACCCGGAACGACCATGGCACTGACGTGATCGGCAACCTTGCGACCCTTGGCGATAACCGCCGCGGCGCGCAGGTCTTCGATACGACCATTGGTGCAGGAACCGATAAAGACGCGATCAATCCTGATGTCTTCGATATTGGTGCCAGCCGTCAGGCCCATATATTCGAGCGAACGGGCGATGGCTTTCTGTTTGCCGGGATCCTTGGCGTCGGACGGTGCCGGGACTTTGCCGTTAACCGGTACGACGTCTTCCGGGCTGGTGCCCCAGGTGACCTGCGGGATGATGTCGGCAGCATCGATTTCGACGATCTTGTCGTAATGCGCGCCTTCGTCAGACGGAAGGGTCTTCCAGTATTCGACGGCCTGTTCGAATGCGGCCCCTTTGGGTGCCATCGGGCGGCCCTTGATATATTCAAAGGTTTTTTCGTCCGGTGCGATCAGGCCTGCGCGTGCGCCGCCTTCGATCGACATGTTGCAGACGGTCATGCGGCCTTCCATCGACAGCGAACGAATGGCCGAACCGGCATATTCGATCACATAACCGGTGCCACCAGCCGTGCCGATGCGTCCGATGATGGCAAGGGTGATGTCCTTGGCGGTAACGCCCGGATGCAGATCGCCTTCGACCTTGACCAGCATGTTTTTTGCCGGTTTCTGAACCAGCGTCTGGGTAGCCAGAACATGTTCGACTTCGGACGTGCCGATGCCGAATGCCAGGGTGCCGAATGCACCGTGGGTCGAGGTGTGCGAATCGCCGCAGACCATGGTGACACCCGGCAGGGTGAAACCTTCTTCCGGGCCGACAATGTGGACGATGCCCTGACGCAGGTCATTCATCGGGAAGTAATGGATACCGGTATCCTTGGCGTTCTGGTCAAGGGTGTTGACCTGGATACGGCTGTCTTCTTCCTTGATGCCTTCGGAACGGTCCGTGGTCGGAACGTTATGATCCGGAACGGCAAGGGTCAGTTCCGGGTGGCGCACTTTGCGGCCGGCATTGCGAAGGCCTTCGAAAGCCTGCGGGCTGGTCACTTCATGAACGAGATGGCGGTCAATATAAATCAGGCAGGTACCATCATCCTGCGTATCGACCACGTGACTTTCCCAAATCTTGTCAAAAAGGGTTTTAGGCGCACCCATCTCGACCTCCTCTTAAAATCGATCTTTTATGCAGCGACGACCAGACAGTAGTGCCGGCAAAGGACATTAAACCGGGGATGTTTTTTACGACGGCAATCCTGGGATTGCGATGTCATGTGGCGCACGGCGTCGCCTGTTCCTCCGGGCATCCGGGTTTGTCCCGATATGCGAAATTTTATTATCCAGAACCGCACGGACTTGATCGTTTTTGCCGCGGGAGTGCCTTTATACACTCAAGCTTCCAAATCGCAAGCAACCCGGCGCGTGTTTTTTTACGCTACTGCATCTCAAAGTAGATTCGGGGAAAATTGAGCATCTTGTGGTAGCCAAAACTACCAGATTCCGGGGTGAGGCAGCCAAAGCAGGGATAGCTGATATAAAATAAAGTTATATGTTATTCGCAAGGTTTCTGCGCGTTACATCGATCAGGCATGAAAACCGGCGATTCGATATGATGCACGCATAAGGTGTATTTGTCGGTTGTTTGTCGCCCGAAACCACAGGCAATAGAAACAGCCCAAAAGAAACGGGCCCACCCGAAGGTGAGCCCGCCAATCATTCCGACAATGCGGAACGCAGATTATTTCTTGCGTTCTGCAGCCGTCAGTTTGCCTTTGTGACCGGTGGTCTGTTCGGCGATACGCGCCGATTTACCGGTACGGCCACGCAGGTAGTAAAGTTTTGCGCGACGAACGTCACCGCGACGGACGACTTCGATTTTGTCGATCGCCGGGGAGTAGTTCTGGAAGATACGCTCGACACCTTCGCCCGATGCGATTTTACGCAGGGTGAAGGACGAGTTCAGGCCGCGGTTTTTCTTGGCGATGCAGACGCCTTCGAACTGCTGGATACGTTCGCGGGTACCTTCAACGACTTTCAGGTGAACACGGACGGTGTCGCCTGCGTCGAATTCCGGAACTTCGCGTTTTGCAGCGATTTTATCGAGCTGATCTTTTTCGATCTGCTGGATGATTGCGTTGGTCATGGTTTAACCCTCTTTGATGTGCCCGCGTGCGACATACTGATCCCAAAGGTCAGGACGCCGAGCACGGGTAATTTCTTCTGCCTGAGCATGCCGCCAGGCTTGTACCTTGGCATGATGTCCGGAAAGCAAGATCTCCGGCACGTCACGCCCGTTCCAATTGGCCGGGCGCGTGTAATGCGGATATTCAAGCAACCCGGTTTCAAAGCTTTCCTCGTCGACGGATTCGGTCTTGTTGACCACACCTTCGATAAGGCGAATGCACGATTCAATCAGGACCATGGCCGGCAGTTCGCCGCCCATGAGGATGTAGTCGCCAATGCTGATTTCCTCGACCTGATGTTCATCAAGTACGCGCTGGTCGATACCTTCGTAGCGACCACACAACAGGATGGCACCCGGTCCCGCTGCCAGTTCGCGGCAACGTTTCTGGTTCAGCATTTTCCCGCGCGGGCTGAGATAAATCAGCGGCAATTGCGGAGCTTCCGCACGCAATTCACGCAGGGTGGCGTCGACAATATCCGGGCGCATGACCATACCGGCCCCACCCCCGAAAGGATTGTCGTCAACAGTGCGGTGACGGTCGGTTGCATGATCACGGATGTCTTTGACATCCAGCGACCAGATCCCGTTTTCCAGTGCCCGTCCGGCCAGAGACTGACCGAGCGCGCCCGGGAACATTTCCGGGAACAGGGTTGCAACCTTGGCCTGCCACACAGACATCGATCAGGCCTCCTTTCCGCTGCCGGTCGCATTTTCTGCGCCTACTGCATCGGCAGTGACGGCATCAGAATCGCGGTCGGCCTGAGAGTCCTTGCGGGAGCTGCCCGGACGGCGGGTACGATTTCCCGGTCCTTCTTCTTCCTGCAAAAGCCCCTCGGGCGGATTTACCACCAGCTTGCGTTCCGAAAGCACCACATCGGGCACGACTTCCTTGGTAAACGGCAGGACGACGACTTTGCCACGGACTTCTTCCAGCGCGATTTCGATCACATCGCCCGCGCCAAAATCAGCCACACCCCGTACGGTCCCGAACAGCGAACCATCAACATGATGGGCTTTCAGGCCGACAAGATCGGCAAGATAGAATTCGTCTTCGTCTTCCGTTTCCGGCAGGGCCGTCCGCGGTACGTAAAGCTTGGTTCCCCGCAGCCGTTCGGCGGCGTCCCGGTCGTTCACACCATCGATCTTGGCGATCAGCTGGTCGCGAACATGTCCGACAGGAGACAGTTTGAATTTCGCCTGTCCCTTGGCGTCGAACAACGGGCCGTAACCGACAAGGTTATCCGGATCGACGGTATAGCTTTTGACGCGCACGGCACCACGCACCCCGTGCGGGGCGGTGATCATGCCGACGCAGACAAATGCATCGTCGGTTTTGGATTTGCGGGTATCAGCCATTTCGGTTCACAAATTTCCGGTATCTGATCAAAGCGTGCGAAAAGCTTATTCTTCGCTGGCAGCTTCTTCAGCAGGAGCCGCAGCAGCTTCGGCAGCTGCAGCAGCAGCGGCTTCGGCTTTTTCAGCTTTCTCACGAAGACGTTCCTGGGCTTTCGCTTTCGGAGCCGACTTCTGGGGCTGTTCGGTCGGTTTGAACGCGTCAGCCAGGCCAGCTTTGCCCAGGAAACGTGCAACACGATCGGTCGGCTGTGCGCCAACGCCCAGCCAATATTTGATGCGCTCTTCTTTGAAGGTCACGCGGTTGTCAGCATCCTTCGGGAGCATCGGATCATAGGTACCGACTTTCTCGATGAAGCTGCCGTCACGCGGGGCACGGGCATCTGCAACTACGATACGGTAGTACGGACGCTTTTTGGCACCGCCACGGGAAAGACGAATCTTGACAGCCATTCGGATAAGTTCCTTTCAGCTTGGGTTTGTAGTCTTCAAGTTACGATCCCGGAGGATCAATTTATTCCGGTTCAGGGAACCGGGGTGTTTGGTTCTTTCGAAAAATCTTGAGAACCGGGGGCTTGGCTATTTCTTTTTACCGAACCCCGGAAATCCCGGCGGCAAACCACCGCCGCCCAATCCCGGGAACCCGGGCGGTAATCCGCCCCCGGCACCGGGAAATCCTTTTGGCAACTTGCTCATATCGGGCATGTCGCCGCCTTCGAGCATCGAGGGATCCATTTTCGGCATGCCGCCAAACAGTCCCTTTTTGCCCATCTTGCCCATCTTTTTGATCATGGTGGACATGGTCTGATACTGTTTGAGCAGCTTGTTCACATCCTGAACCGAAAGACCGCAACCTGCGGCAATACGCTTTTTGCGCGATGCCTTGATCAGGGCCGGGTTTTCTCGTTCCTTGGGCGTCATCGACAGGATGATCGCCTCCTGATGGGTCAGAAGTTTGGGATCAAGCTTGGTCTGCGACATCTGTTTTTTCAGCGCGCCCATGCCCGGCAGCATCCCCATGATGCCGGAAAGATCACCCATTTTCTGAAGCTGCTTGAGCTGGGAAAGAAGATCGTTCAGGTCAAACTGACCCTTTGCGAGCTTCTTCGCCATTTTCTCGGCGTCTTCCTGCTTGATCGTTTCGGCAGCCTTTTCGACAAGACTGACGACATCGCCCATCCCGAGGATGCGGTTGGCGATACGATCCGGATGGAAGGCTTCCATCTCGTCGATTTTCTCACCGGTACCGAGCATCTTGATCGGGCAACCGGTGATCTGGCGCATCGACAGGGCCGCACCACCACGTGCATCACCGTCGATACGGGTCAGAACGATACCGGTGATGCCGACCTTGTCGGCGAATTCCTTGGCCACATTGACCGAGTCCTGACCGGTCATCGCATCGGTGACCAGAAGGGTCTCGGCCGGGTTGACCGCGTCACGGACCTGGGCGACTTCGCTCATCAGTTCCATATCGATATGCAGGCGCCCTGCGGTATCGAGGATGACGGCGTCATAGCCTTCCTTGCGGCCCATATCCATTGCGCGTTTTGCGATCGATACCGGCTTTTCGCCCATAATGATCGGCAGAACGTTCAGGCCGTTATTGTCGGCCAGAATTTTCAACTGCTGCTGGGCGGCCGGGCGATAGATATCAAGCGACGCCAGCAGGACTTTCTTGTTGCGCTTTTTGGTCAGATGCAGCGCGATCTTGGCCGAGCTCGTGGTTTTACCTGAACCCTGCAAACCGACCATCAGGATCGGAACCGGCGGGGTGGCCGCAAGGTTGATATCCTCGCCTTCACCCAGCATGTTTTTCAGTTCGTCATGAACGATCTTGACGACCATCTGACCCGGTGTGACCGAACGCAGAACGTCCTGACCAACCGCACGCTCGGTTGCATTGGTGATGAATGATTTGACGACCGGCAGCGCCACGTCAGCCTCAAGCAGGGCGACGCGTACTTCGCGCATGGCTTCCTTGACGTCGGATTCTTTCAGCGCGCCACGTCTGCGCAGCTTATCAAGAACCCCGCCAAGGCGATCGCTTAGTCCTTCAAACATTCCAAATCCCGTCTGTGTTTCCGGTGTTTCTACCGTGTGCGCACAAAAAACTAAAACCCAGTGCTCGACAACTCGAGGACTGGGGGAGTCACCCCTTGGGCGACCTTTGTTGCGCAGGGTTTATGCGATAGGGGGGATAGAGTCAAGCGCAATCAGGCGCAAAAGCGCGATGTTCTGCGCTTTTGATGCCAATCGCATCGCAATCCGCGATTCATCGGGACCAAGCTGCTGTTTAACCCGTGATGTTGATCGGGTCGATGGCGTGATTGTCGATCAGGCGGGCTTTGCCAAGATGGGCGGCGACAAAGACGCGGCTACGTTTGCGCACCCGATCTTCGACCCGTTCAAGCGTGTCTGCGTCGCGGATTTCAAGGTAATCAATCGATTTGAAACCGGCGTTCAGAATATCTTCGCGTCCCTTGGACAGAAGCGGGGCGATTTCCGCTCCTGTTGCCGCGGCTTTGGTGATTTCGCCCAAAACCCGGTCAAGTGTCGGGGCAATCGCGCGTTCTTCCGGTGTCAGATAGCGGTTGCGCGATGACATCGCCAGCCCGTCATCTTCGCGCAGGATCGGTGCGCCGATAATTTCGACCGGGATGTTCAGGTCGGTGGTGAAACGGCGGATGACCATCAGCTGCTGATAGTCTTTCTGGCCGAATATCGCGCAATCGGGCAGGGCTTGCAGCAGAAGTTTGGTGACGATCTGGGCAACGCCGTCGAAATGGCCGGGGCGGGAAGCACCGCACAGGACGTTGGTAAATGATCCATCGACGCTGACACGGGTGGCAAAGCCTTCGGGATACATTTCTTCGACCGAGGGGGCAAAGCACAGCTCCACCCCGGCGGCATCGAGCATTTTCTGATCGTCTGGCAATGTACGGGGATAGGCACCGAAATCCTCGTTCGGGCCAAACTGCGTCGGATTGACGAAAATGCTGACAATGACGCGGTCGGCGTGATTGCGGACATGATCGGTCAGGCTGATATGACCGGCATGAAGAGCACCCATCGTCGGGACCAGTGCCACGCGCAATCCTTCTGCGCGCCACCCGGCAACAACCGCGCGCAGTTCTGCAACGCTGTGAACGGTTTTAAGCGTCATGTTCGTCTTGTCGATCGTCTGTTGGGCAAAAAGGTGGCACCGTTATTTTACGGCGCGCAATTTGCCGGGTTTGGTCACGCCAAAGCAATGATCGTCGGTCGGGAACTGACGGTTCCGGACTTCGGTGGCATAGCTTTCAACCGCTTTGGAGACCTGATCGCCCAGATCGGCATAGCGTTTGACGAATTTCGGGGTGAAATCGGAAAACAGGCCAAGGATATCCTCGGTCACCAGCACCTGCCCGTCGCAGGCAACAGATGCACCGATGCCAATCGTCGGAATGTCGATTTCCGTGGTGATAAGCCGTGCAACGGCCTCGACCGTGCCTTCGACAACCACTGAAAATGCACCGGCTTTGGCGACGGCCTTGGCATCGGCAATCACCTTGGCAGCAGCTTCTTCGCCGCGACCCTGGCTTTTGAAGCCGCCCATGGTGTTGACCTGCTGGGGCATCAGGCCGATATGGGCCATGACGGGAATGCCCCGCTGGCTGAGGAATTCGACGGTGTCAGCCAGTTCGGCGCCACCTTCGAGTTTCACCCCCGCGCATCCGGTTTCGGCAAGAATGCGCGATGCCGTGCGAAAAGCCTGTTCTTTGGATTCCTGATAACTGCCAAACGGCAGATCGACGATCACGCAGGCGTTGGAACTGCCGCGCATGACGGCCTTGCCGTGGTTGATCATCATGTCGACGGTGACGGCAAGGGTGCTTTCCATGCCGTACACAACCATGCCCAGTGAATCCCCGACCAGCAGAAGATCGCAATGCGGGTCAAGGCGTTGCGCCATCGGCGTGGTATAGGCCGTCAGGCAGACAATCGGTTCTGCACCCTTGCGGGCGCGAATGGCAGGAACCGTGATGCGGCCCTGTTTTCTGGTGGTGGCACTCATGACGTTTCTCCCCCGGTGTTACCGGATCTGGCTGCCCGATCTGTGTCAGGCGTGCCGTCATGTTTACAATATGATGACCATTTGCGGGAACTGTTTTTTCGCAATCGCGAAACAGGCTTTTGGTCGAATAGCCTTTAACAGGAAGGGTTCCCTATTGTTGCCGCAGGATATTCCGTCCATTTCGGGATTTGTTGTGCAATTGCACAACGCAATCACAAACCTTCGGCAAGATCTTCAAGCATATCAATGCCGACGGCTTCGATATGGCGATTATCCTTAAGCGTGATCGTTGCTTCCTTGCGCAGCTGCGTCAGGGTGCGTGAAACCGTTTCGATGGTCAGGCCAAGGTAATCGGCGATGTCCGAGCGGCTCATCGGGACCTGGATCATGTCGCTTTCCTCGCCGCGATGTTCCTGACGGCGGGCCAGCATCAAAAGGAAGGACGCAACCTTTTCCTTGGCCGTCTTGCGACCCAGCAGCAGCATCTGATCCTGTGCGGCGGCAAGTTCGTCAACCGCCATGCCCAGCATGCGTTTTTCAAGACGCGGGAATTCGTCAAACAGCTTTTCAAGCTTTTCGCGCGGGAAACGGCAGGCGGTTACCGGCTCGATTGCCTCGGCGGTGTAGCTGTATGTGGTGTTCAGCGCCAGACCAAGGAAATCACCAGGGAACAGGAAACCGGTGATCTGGCGGCGGCCGTCGCCCAGAAGTTTGTATAGTTTTACCGAACCCGACGTGACGTTAAACACGTAATCGGCATCTTCGGCTTCGTGGAAAATCGTGCTGTGCGGATCGAACTGAACATGGGTCAGCATCTGGCGCAAACGATCATGCTCCGTGCCCTGCAAAGAAGAGCAGAAGGTCAGGTCCTTGATTCCGCAGGCCTCACAAAGCTGGGAACGGACAGACATGGCAAACTCCGGAGCTACATGTACTTAAGATGTCAGATTGGAATTAATCTATGCGATCTGACTGCATCAGTTCAAGCGATACTAACGTTTGTCTCCGTTGTTTTTCGTATGGCTGTCCTGCGGTTGCTGTTCATCGTCATCAAAAAGGATGCGATTGGCGGCTCCTTCCATGTCATCGAACTGCCCCGATTTAAGCGACCACAGAAATGCTGCCAATCCGAGAAGCCCCAGAAACAGGGCGATTGGTATCAGAAGTAATAGGTTGCTCATACTGACGGCGCTCCTGCCTCTTGGGCATGTACGGGGAGGGCGGAAGGATCTTCAGCCCGTTGTTTGTCTGTTCCAGATCGCAGGCGCAATGCGTTGGCAATCACAATCAAAGAGGATGAAGACATCGCAATGGCGGCAATCAGTGGTGTGACCATGCCCGATACCGCCAATGGAATCGTGATCAGGTTATAGGCAAATGACAGGGTGAAATTCTGTCGGACAAGCCGGTCGGATTTCCTGGCAACGTCGATGGCCTCGATCACGGCCGAAAGGCGGTCGCCCTGAAACACGATATCGGCGACATTCTGGCTGATTTCGGCTGCACTTGCCGGTGACATGGATGCATAGGCTGCGGCAAGGGCCGGCGCATCATTAATGCCGTCACCGACCATCAGGTCACATTTGCCATTTTCGGCGCGACGGGCGATTTCGTTTGCCTTGTCCGCCGGTGAAAGCTGCGCCTTCCAATCGCGAATGCCCAGTGTTTCCGCAAGTCGAGCAACCGTCACGGCCCGGTCCCCCGATAGCAGCGATATGTCAAAACCACGCGAAGACAGGGTTTCGATGACCTGTTCGGCATCATGACGCGGGGCATCGTGGAAAACAAAACGGGTTGCGGCCCGGCCCGGTTCCTGCAACCACATTTCGGGGCCTGCAATGTGGCTGGACAGGTCGGCATTTTCTGCAATACCGCAAAATGCACGGCTGCCCAATCGGACCGTGCCGCCGGGCAATTCTGCTGAGAGTCCCTGGCCGGGATGTTCCGAAACATTGGCGATTGGCGTTACATTTCCGGCGGCCCGTACAAGGGCACGCGACAGTGGGTGGGTGCTATTGGCCGCGATGGATGCAGCCAGTTCAAGCGCAGTGTCATCGTCCGGATTGGAGATCAATTCGGGCTTGCCGGTGGTCAATGTGCCGGTCTTATCAAAAATGACACCGCGAATACGGGTCAGTCTTTCAAGGGCCGTGGCTGATTTGACCAAGATACCAGCGCGCAACAGCCGCCCGGTCGCAATCACCTGAACAACCGGCACGGCAAGGGCAAGGGCACAGGGGCAGGTGATGATCAGAACGGCAATCGCATTCATCAGGGCATCCTGCCAGCCAATCCCGCCAATCAGCCACCAGCCGAGAAATGTCGTGCCCGAAAGAAGGTGGACCACCGGGGCATAGGATTTGGCGACACGGTCGGCAAGGGCGACATATCGGGCGCGTCCCTGTTCGGCGTTTTCCATCAACCGGACAATTTCAGCCAGAAGCGTTGTTTGACCGGTCGCAGTAACGCGGATGCGCAACGGGGCCGATATATTGGTTGTTCCGGCGAAAACGGTTGTGCCTGGTTTGGCGGTGTTCGGGGTGCTTTCCCCCGTGATCAGGCTGGTATCGATATCCGATTGACCATCAAGGATTTCACCATCAATGCCGATCCGCTCCCCCGCTGCCACCAGAACGATCATGCCCGGTTTGGCCTTGTCCGGTGCGATCAGTCGGCGGGTGCCATCGTCAGCCAGAACCGTGACCGAGCGCGCATTTAGCGATAGCAGATGTTCGGCGGCTGATCGGGCCTGACCACGGGCGCGGCTGTCAAGATATCGGCCAACCAGCAGGAAAAACAAAAGCGTTATGGCAGAATCGAAATAGGCATGGGGGCCGCCGCGCATGGTTTCGGCCAGGCTCATGCCAAGGGCAAGAATGACCCCCAGGCTGATCGGCACATCCATATTGACCCGGCGATTGCGGATCGCACCCCATGCGGACCGGTAAAACGGCATTCCGGCATAGATGGCTGCCGGAAGGGCAATCAGGGCCGATATCCAATGGAAAAGATCGCGGGTTGCCCCGCCCATTCCCTGAAAATATCCGGCCCAGACAGAAACCGACAGCAGCATGACGTTGCCCGCGGCAAATCCGGCAACCGCCAGACAGCGCAGCAATTCGCTGTTGCGGGCCTGTGTTGCCTGTTCTAGCGCTGCGGGATCGAACGGGATCAGCCGGTATCCCATCTGCAGAACCGGTTTAACCAGTTCATCCACATCGGCAATGTCACCGTTCCATGTCAGCCGTAACCGACGGGTGGTCATATTGACGCGCGCATGCAGGACAGACGGATTTTTTTGCAGCAGGGTTTCGATCAGCCAGACACAGGCCGCACAATGTATGCCATCCACCATCAGGTTAAGATGATGAACGCCTTCGTCGTCGGTGCTGACAAGATCGGTGAAATTAACCGCAGCGATTTCATCGCTATCAGGGCGCAATGGCCGGGCTTTGGGATCGATGCTTCGGCGGCTGTAATAGGATTTAAGACCCAGATCGCCCAGAAGTTCAAACGCACCTGCACATCCCCGACAGCAAAAATCAGGCCCGACCGGTGACATCGAGGTCACCGGATCTCCACAATGGCGGCAGGTGGTTTGGGGGGTCATGGTTTTACGACAACGGTCTCGACAGTCTGATAATCATCACCAAGGGCGTGCGCAATGGTCCGGATTTCCCAACGGCCATAAACCGGGAACGCGGCACTTGCCCGATATTCCCCGGGCGCGATTTCCGCCATTCGCACGGTCTGGTCAAGATCGTCACGGTCCGAACGCCGCAAAACGATTTCCATTTTGGCACCGCTGATCGGTTGGGAATCGCGATCCCGGAACAGGACAGTAACCGTCGCAGACTGATTGATCAGCCCCTCGACCGACAGTTTGCTGCGCCATCCCAATTCGGCCTGACGCTGCGCGCCCGACATTGCGGCGTTATAATTGTTGCCTTCTTCGAAGGCGTGTTTGGTGACAAGCCCGTTCCAGCTTGTCATTGAAAACGTGATCAGCGAAATGTTGGCGATCAGCATGATCGCGAAACCGCCAACAAAGTACCACGGGATCAGGCGATCCGATTTGCGCGGACCCGCAACAGAGGATGGTGAGGTTGTGGTCTGGGTCGTCATCTTTCTATCTCCTGTCCGGCGCAATAGGGTCGGTGGCCGGATCGTCAGGCGGGTGTCGGTTATTTCGGACCGGCAAACACGGTATCATAAGTTTCGCGAATATTGTCCTTTGGATCGGTCACGCTGAACTCGAACGGTGTGGCTTCGCCGTCCAGTGCTTCTGGATCGGCCGCAACAAAGACACGGAAACTGCCAACGCGGTCCGGGGCAACATCCAGGCTGAATGTGCCATCCTGGTTAGGTGTCAGACCGATAACCTGAAAATCGGTGGCAACAAGCCCTTCGATTGCAAGGACATAGGTTTTGGCAGCCTGTTCCTTGTTCAGGACCTTTAAGGTGTAGCCATTCCGGACATCACCATCGGACAGTCGGACGAATATCGGGTTGCGATCCCGCAAAACGTTGACTTCAAGTGTCGTGCGATTGAACAGGCCAAAGGCCATCACGCCTGCGACCAGCATCACGATGATCGAATAGAAAATGGTACGCGGCCGGACAATGCGGATTTTGGTCGCCTTGCCATGCGCACGCAACTGGCTGTTTTGCACCGAATCAAACCGGACCAGATCCCGCGGGAAGCCGACCTTGTCCATCATTTCGTTACACGCATCGATACACAGGCCACAGCCGATACATTCCATCTGCAATCCGTCACGGATATCGATCCCCGTCGGACAGACGTTAAAGCAGGCATAGCAATCAATGCAGTGGCCGACTTCCGGCACTTCGCCGCGGACAAGGTTCTTGCGCTTGATCGGACCACGCGGTTCGCCGCGCCAGCCTTCATAGGTGACGATCATCGACTCGTCATCAAGCATCGCCGACTGGAAACGCGGCCACGGGCACATATAGGTGCAAACCTGTTCGCGCGCCCACCCGGCCAGCAGATAGGTCGAAAAAGTCAGGAACGCGATGGTGACATAAACACCCAGTGACGCATCACCGGTAAAGATATCGACCATGACCGTCGGCGCATCGTGGAAATAAAGCACAAACGCACCGCCGGTTGCCGCGGCAATCACCAGCCATGAAAGATGGGTCGCGCCGATTTTCCAGACTTTTTCGAATGTCCAGGGCGATTTGTCCAGACGCATGCGCGCATTGCGATCCCCCTGGATATGACGTTCGACCAGCATGAAAAGATCGGTCCACACCGTTTGCGGACAGCCATAACCGCACCAGATACGGCCAAACAGCGACGTTGCCAGAAACAGACCGATCGCGGCAAGGATCAGAAGGCCGGTGATATAATAGACTTCCTGCGGCCAGATCTCGATAAAGAAGAAATAGGCGCGGCCAAGATCCATGTCGATCAGCACGGCCTGATCCGGTGCCGAAGGTCCGCGGTCCCAGCGCAGCCAGGGAACAATCCAGTAAATGGCAAGCAGAGCGACCAGTGCAAACCATTTCAGGTTACGGAAACGACCCGAGACCCGTTTCGGATAGACCTTGTCGCGGGTTTTATAAAGTGGCTGGTCGCGGTCATCTTCCGGCAGTGTATCGTTTTGCGGGATCGGATGTGCGGGATCGGGCTGTTGCAAATGGGGCATGGCCATTGTCGCTACCTGACTGTTGGGCCGCATCGCCGATAACTGCTCTCTTGTGGCTTTGGGGCCACCAGTTATCTGCATGGTGCACAACATGGCATGCGGCATGCCATGTCGGATTAGGATTATTCAAATTGCAGTGCCAACATACGAAAAACCCGCCGCACCCCACCATGACACAAATCAATTTTTGATCAGATCACAGTGTATAAAGGTGCGGCGGGCAGAAGATTTTAAAGGTTACTGACCGCCACCAAGCGAGTGGACATAAACCGTCAGCATCTTGATGGTTTCTTCGTCAAGACGACCACCCCATGCAGGCATGACGCCACCACGAGAATTGGTCACGGTTTCGGTAATGGTTGCGGCATCGCCACCATACAGCCAGATCGCATCCGTCAGGTTCGGTGCCCCCAATTCCTGAACACCCTTGGCGTCTTCGCCATGGCAGGATGCGCAGTTATCGGCGAAGACTTCCATGCCGCGGGTTGCTGCGGCCTTGTCGGTTTCGCGTCCGGTAAAGGACAGGACATACTGAACAACATCATTGATGCCTTCGCGTTCCAGTATCTCGTCACGACCAAAGGCAGGCATTGCATTGAAACGCGTATCGTCATTGGCATCCCAGCGGACACCGACATGCAGCGTTTCATTGATGGTTTCAAGCGAACCACCCCACAGCCAGTCATCGTCCTGAAGGGATGGGAAGCCCGGGTTGCCCGAACCGCCGGTGCCATGACACGGTGCGCAGTTTTCTGCGAACACGGCCTTGCCACCTGCCATCGAGAAGTTCAGCAATTCGCTGTCATTAACGATTTCATCCAGATCCAGTGCTGCCAGACGCTCCATATACGGTGCGCGTTCGGCGGCAACATTGGCCATGGTTTCATGCAGTTGGGTCCGGTTGGTGGTTTCGAACATACCGGTAAGGTAGCTCGTTGCCGTCGGCCAGGACGGATAAACCACCCAATAGCCGACCGACCAGACGATTGTGGCCCAGAAAACATAGACCCACCAGGACGGCAGCGGTGTATTCAGCTCTTTGATGCCATCCCATTCATGACCGGTGGTTTCGTGACCCGAAACCTGGTCTTTTTCGACATGTGTCGACATAGCTCGGTTCTCCCCCTATTCCTCATCCCGAAACGGAATCCGGGCATGCTCTTCCATGTCTTTCCGGCGCTTTTTGCTGGGCCACATGACCCAGGCAATGATCGCCCCGAAAAGCAGCATCAGCCACAGACCCCACAAGGGTCGGAAAAAGTCAGCGAGTTGCGTAAAGAATTCCATGACGTTCCCCTTCGCCTTAGCGCAGGTTCAGTTGCGGGTTGTAGGTGGTGAAATCGACCATGCGACCCAGGACCTGCAGATACGCGACCAGCGCATCCATTTCGGTCAGTTTCGCGGGGTTTCCGTCAAAGTCACCGGTTGCCGCATTCGGATAACGTGCAAGGAGTTCATCGTAATCCTCGTCCGCCATCGCCTGCAGATACAGGTCGGCCTTGGCATTCTCGATCTGCTCGTCGGTATAAGGAACACCAACCATTTTAAGCGTTTCAAGATGGGCCTGGGCGTCATCGAACTTCAATTCGCGTTCCGCCAGGAACGGATAGCCCGGCATGATCGATTCCGGCACGACAGAGCGCGGATCTTTCAGGTGGGCAACATGCCAGTCGTTGGAATATTTGGCTCCAACGCGGGCAAGGTCCGGTCCGGTACGTTTCGATCCCCACTGGAACGGATGGTCATACATCGATTCCGCGGCAAGGCTGTAATGGCCATATCGTTCGACCTCGTCACGGAACGGACGAATCTGCTGGGAATGGCAGTTATAGCACCCTTCGCGGAGATAGATGTTGCGACCCGCCTGTTCGAGCGGTGAATAGGGACGGACCCCTTCGACCTTCTCGATGGTCTGTTCCATCGTGAACAACGGCACGATTTCGACAATACCACCGATGATGATGGTCAGGAAAATCCCGAGGATGAGAACAAAGACGTTCTTCTCAACAATGTGGTGTTTTTTCAGAAGCATTTTTCACATCCCCCTTATTCGGCTGCTACGGTAGCAGGTGTGCCGATCGGTGCTTCGCGACGCAGATCACCCTTGATCGTCTTGTAGACGTTCCAGACCATGATCAGCGATCCGAGCAGGAAGAGCAGGCCACCGGTTGCACGAATGATGTAGTAGGGGTGCATTGCTTCAACGGTTTCGATGAAGGAATACTGCAGGAAGCCAAGATCGTCGTAGGCACGCCACATCAGGCCCTGCATGATCCCCGAAACCCACATCGACGTGATGTAAAGAACGATACCGATGGTACCCAGCCAGAAGTGATAGGCAACCAGACGCATCGAATAGAGGCGTTCACGATGCCACAGGACCGGGATCAGGTGATAGATCGCACCGAAGGAAACGAAAGCCACCCAGCCAAGCGCGCCGGAATGAACATGTCCGATGGTCCAGTCGGTATAATGCGACAGGCCGTTGACGGCCTTGATCGACATGACCGGGCCTTCGAAGGTCGACATGCCATAGAAACCGACGGCAGCAACCATGAAGCGCAGGACAGGGTCGGTACGCAGTTTGTCCCAGGCACCCGAAAGCGTCATCAGGCCGTTGATCATCCCGCCCCAGGACGGCATCCACAACATGATCGAGAAAGTC
Organism: Thalassospira sp. MBR-102; assembly: GCF_040549275.1. Taxonomy (NCBI): domain Bacteria; kingdom Pseudomonadati; phylum Pseudomonadota; class Alphaproteobacteria; order Rhodospirillales; family Thalassospiraceae; genus Thalassospira; species Thalassospira sp. MBR-102. Next base: position 53,891 of record NZ_JBEPTC010000008.1, on the reverse strand, counting down.
ATGCCAAGGGTCTGCGCCCAGTCAGGAAGGGCCGTGTAGTGCAGGTGGTGCGGACCAGCCCAGATATAAAGGAAGATCAGCGCCCAGAAGTGAATGATCGACAGGCGATAGGAATAAACCGGACGTTCGGCACGTTTCGGAATGAAATAGTACATCATCCCAAGGAAGCCGGCCGTCAGGAAGAAGCCCACCGCGTTATGGCCATACCACCACTGCGTCAGCGCATCCTGCACACCCGAGAACAGCGAGTAGGATTTGGTCCCCATGAAGGAAACCGGAATCGCCAGGTTGTTGCCCAGATGCAGCATTGCGATCGTCACGATAAAGGCCAGATAGAACCAGTTCGCAACATAGATATGCGGCTCATGACGTTTCAGCAGGGTTCCGACGAACATCGCCAGATACGCAACCCACACCACGGTGATCCAGATATCAACAAACCATTCCGGTTCGGCATATTCGCGACCCTGGGTAACCCCCATCACATAGCCGAGTGCGGCCATGACGATGAACAGCTGATAGCCCCAGAAAACGAATGCCGGAAGCGCCTTGCCGCCATAAAGCGGCGTGCGGCAGGTCCGTTGCACGACATAGAACGACGTTGCCAGAAGGGCGTTACCGCCAAAGGCAAAAATCACCGCCGAAGTATGCAACGGCCGCAGGCGACCGAAATTCAGAAATTCATTATCGAAATTAAGCGCCGGAAATGCGAGCTGCCAGGCGATGAAATCGCCCGCCAGAAATCCGACGACGCCCCAAAATACGGTCGCCAGTGCGCCCCAGCGCACAACGTCCATATTATAATTAACAGCAACTGGCGTTGATGCTGTCTGTGCCATGCTCCCCTGGCTCATGCTTGACTCCCGTTCAAGGTGTTCGGGTGAGTTGTCCCCAATCCGATCGGTCAACTCCATCAGTCCCGGCGGTGACCGGGTGCGACACATGTCATTCCCTTGCCACCTGCACCAAAAGCCCCACCGCTGCCGTGATGCGCTTTTGGCAGCATCACATGCAAAACGGACGAGGCTTTCGATTGTCAGGTGATTATGCGGGTTGAAGCCTTACGCGCCATTGATCCACGTCAATATTGGCTCGGAAAACCGCAGAACCCCTCAATCTCAAGACAAAGCTCGCCCGCATTGCGGGACAATTGATTGCTAAGCGTGTTTATGCGCGTTTGGGTCTGTAAAGGTGTTGATACAGGTCAAGGTCAACACGAAATCTTTGCGCCATGATTGCTGAAAATCGTGGGAAGAGTAACAATCATGTCAACAACCTATCAGGCAAGACCCCTAACACATCACACGGCGGATATGACTTTTCCGCTCGTGCAGATGATGCAGACCGGTCTTACGTTTGAGCGCTGGCGTGAATTTGTTGCCGAATTCTGCACTGATCGCGCCAATAGCATGATCGGGGCCGGATGCGACGATATCCTGTGGCAACGCCCGCGTGGCATCATCGTGATCGCCAATGAGCGGGGGTATATCCACGGTCTGTTTTCCTATCAGGTGCGTGACGACATGTCCGAGGGACTTGTCCTGCATGTCGACAACATCATGGCCGTCGAGATTGTTTCACGACCTTATGTGCTGGATGCGATGCGCGACGCGATGAACCGGCTGGTTCTGGATCATCATTGCGCGGCGGTTCATGTTTCGGTCGGTGAAATGGAAGAACGCCTGCGCGACTATTTCAGCGGGGCCGGCTTTGTGCCGCGCAAAATCCGTTACTGTGCCCCGGCTGCCCAGCATTGACGGCGCTGACTTTGGTGGACGATATCCGCTGACACCGTTATAAGGCGGTTATGAACGGTATTCCTTTTGTCAAAATGCATGGTCTGGGAAATGATTTCGTTGTCTTTGACGGACGACGCGATCCCGCCGTGCTTGATCTTGATAACGCAACTGCGGCCCGCATCGCCGACCGCAAAACCGGAGTCGGTTGTGATCAGCTGATCGTGATCGAACCCGCCCGCGACGACCTTGCCGATGCCTTCATGCGCATTCGCAACAATGACGGGGGCGAGGTCCAGGCCTGTGGCAATGCCACGCGCTGTGTGGCGAGCATCGTCATGGGCGAACTTGGCCGCAAGGATGTCATTATCCAGACCGTCGTCGGATTGCTTGATGCCAATGGTCTGGCCGATGGTCGTGTCACCGTCGATATGGGGCAGGTCAAGCTGGACTGGCGCGATATCCCGCTGGGTCAGGCAGTTGATACCAACCATATTCCGCTGTCCTTGGGCGGTTTGTCGGATGCGGTCGGGGTCAATGTCGGCAATCCGCATGCGGTGTTCTTTGTTGACGATGCCGAGTCGATTGATATCGAAAAGCTTGGCCCTGTCCTTGAACATCATGAAATGTTCCCCGAACGCGCCAATATTGAGGTTTGCAGCATCATTGGCGAAGACCGGATTCGCATGCGGGTCTGGGAACGTGGTGTGGGGGTGACGCGCGCCTGTGGTACGGGTGCCTGTGCGGCCGGTGTTGCCGCTGCGCGCCGCGGTTTGACCGGGCGGAAAACCGAAATCATTCTGGATGGTGGTCCGCTGACCATCGAATGGCTGCCCGACGATCATGTTCTGATGACCGGGCCGGTCGCGACCAGTTTCTCGGGCTTTTTGCACGGATCCCTTCTGGGACAGCATTGATTGAATTTCTGGTGCCGACCCGCAGGTAGCCTGATGGGTCGGTATCGTTCTGAATGGTTTCCCCGGTTGCACAATGCCTGTTCGTCGGGCAAAAGGGCGCAAACGGGTTCTTCGTTCAACCCATGTCGGGACGCCCCCTCCCGTCTTCTGTGAAACTCAAAAGCAGGTTCAGATAATGGCTGACTTCAATACGCTTGACGGTGTCAATGTCGCTGGCAAGCGCGTTTTGCTGCGCGCTGATCTTAACGTTCCAATGAAAGACGGCGTTGTGGGTGATACCACCCGCATCGAACGGACGGTTCCGGGGTTGATCGAACTGGCGGATGCCGGTGCGAAACTTGTCGTGATCACCCATTTTGGCCGCCCCAAGGGCGAACGCATTGCCGAAATGTCGCTTAAACCGGTTGCCGATGCGCTGGCCAAGCAGCTTGGGCGTCCGGTGAAATTCGCCGATGATTGCATTGGTGCGGCCGCCGCAGACGTCGTGAACAGCCTTAAGGACGGTGAAATCGCGGTTCTGGAAAACCTTCGTTACCACGCCGCAGAGGAAAAGAACGATCCGGCCTTTGTCGCCGAACTGGCAAAGCTTGGCGACATTTACGTCAATGATGCCTTTTCGTGCGCGCACCGTGCCCATGCCTCGACCGAGGGGCTGGCCCATAAACTTCCGGCCTATGCTGGTCGTCTGATGCAGGCCGAACTTGAAGCTCTTGGCAATGCGCTTGAAGCGCCGAAACATCCGGTGATGGCTATCGTCGGCGGTGCCAAGATTTCAACCAAGCTCGATTTGCTTGGCAATCTGGTTGCCAAGGTTGACCAGCTGGTGATCGGTGGCGGCATGGCCAATACCTTCCTTGCGGCCAAGGGTGTAAATGTTGGCAAGTCGCTGTGCGAACACGACCTTCTGGCAACGGCGCGCGAAATTTTTGCCAAGGCCGAAGCCGCCAATTGCGAAATCGTCCTGCCGGTCGATGGTCTGGTCGCCAGGGAATTCAAGGCACATGCCGATCACACGGTTTCCGACATCAACGATGTCGATGCCGATGGCATGATCCTTGATGCCGGGCCGAAAACCATTGCCGATCTGAACAAACGCCTTGAGTCCTGTGAAACGCTGGTCTGGAACGGTCCGCTGGGTGCGTTTGAAATTGCACCGTTCGACACGGCAACCGTTTCCGTCGCCCGGCAGGCGGCAAAACTGACCAAGGCTGGTAAACTTCTGTCGGTCGCGGGTGGTGGCGATACGGTTGCGGCCCTGCGTCACGCCGATGCCGATCAGGATTTCTCCTATGTCTCAACCGCGGGCGGTGCCTTCCTTGAATGGCTTGAAGGCAAGGAATTGCCGGGCGTTGCAGCCCTGCGTGGCTGATCCGCAAACTGCTGATTGTTAAATGCAAGACCCCGCCAATCGGCGGGGTCTTGCTGCTGACAAAGCATTCCCAATCATCCGAAATAAACCACGACGGCGGGAATCCCGTCTCTTTCAATGGGCCATGGATTCCGGGTCTGCACTCCGCTTCGCCCGGCATGACGATTTTGATCAACCGCCAAGCCACTCCAGCTCAGACAAAGCCAACCACCCCCGCTGCCCCCGGTATCGCCAAACGCCACCGACCGGACGGACCACGCCCGGACCCTGCTGTCCCGAACAAAAACTCGTCGCTCTCGGTTGACGCCCGAAACGCACCTCACCCCAAGGGCAACAGCGTTGCTGCATGGCAGGCACACGTCCCGCCTATGATGACCGACCTTTCGGCATCTCCAAACGGATCCATCGGCCCGCTGGCAACCGATCCTGCCAGCCGATCCCCGCCAGCCAATCCCGGCAACCGGGCCAGCCGACCCCGTGCCGATCCAATCCGGGCGCAATTCGGGCCCGCTGATTCTCGGCATTGTCACGCTTCACCGACCGGGCTGAATTGGACCGAACCAAATTGGCCCCGGCTCTCGCTGCCCCGTTCAAACGCCCTTGCCCCAAGGGCACAACTCTCCCGTCATGATAAACCACAGTTTTTCGCAAATATCCGACGGCCTTACGGCCTGATCGCACCACCCCCGTAATGACTTTTCCAAGCGCCATGAACGTCCCTTTGGCGATACCGTCCCCGCCATTTCATCCCGTCAGATCGCTGCCCTGTCATCGTCTCATTCCTGTTTTTGCCGCCCGAAACGCAAAAAACCCGCAAAAGCGAATCACGTTTTGCGGGTTTTGTCTCCGGACCCATTTGTCCTGTTGACTTTATCTTTATGCCACAAGCCAAAGAACAAATCAAGAACTATTTCCAAAAACCCGGAAAAAGTTCCCGGAAAAAGCTCAGCACGGCAAGAAAGGTATATTTTTTAATACCTTGGGTAAGACCATCTTACTCCGCCGCATCGACTTTCAGAACGCCGCGACGGATCTGGTCTTCTTCGATCTGGCTTTGGTCATCGGTTGATTCGTTCAGCGGAATATGGATTTTGCCAAACGCGATGTGATCGCCCGGGCCCCGCCAATCGGCGGGGTCTTTGCTATCCGGGAAGGCTGTTGTTGGCGGTTTGCGCGATGATTGTGTCGCGGTCCTTCAGGAACGCCGCATATCCGTTATCCATCATCGCACTGGCCAGTTCGATATAGACGGCAAACAGGCGTGACAGGGTGTCTGTTTCTTCCGCATCAAGGATCGCCAGAAGTTCAGCCGACCGGGCCTGCCCGGTTTCAAAATGTTCCCATGCGCGTTCCAGCAGAATAGTGCCCAGGCGGTCCAGTTCGTCATATTTCTTCTGCCCGATGGCATTGCGGATTTCGCCAAGCGTGATATCGGCGGCAATCAGGATTTCGGCTGGTATCGTCACCAGCCTGTCCGGGCCTTTGATATCGTCTGGAAGGTCGCGCAGGATATGCACCACGTAACAGAAAATCGCCATGTCGCGCGCATGATACAGCGGTGGATTGGTCAGGGGGGATGTATATCCGATTTCGTTATCGAATCGTGCCGATAGCAGATAAACAAAAATTGATGCCGGGGCGGCGGTTGCCCCCTCGCAATAGGCGATGAAATCGTCCCATTCATCCATCGGGTCTTCGGCAACATCGCGGCGCAATGCATCGGCCAGATCAACCCACGGATCAACTTCCAGATCGCTTCGGCCCAAAGTCAGACGCAGGGCATCAAATACCTGCTGGCTGAGCGGGCCGCTTTCGGGATGGGGGTTATCGCCATCGATCTTGGCAGCCTGGATTTGCTGCTGCCAGTGATCAATCGCAATCAGGGTGTCTTCGCGGGCATAGTCGCGTTCATGATCGGTCAGTTCAAGGAACCCGTCATCGACAATATCGTCGATCACCCGCATCGATGCATAGGCCGCCAGAAAGAAACGCTGCCGTTCCGGGCCAAGGCGCATGGCCGCACGGTAAAGATTGGCATTTTTTGCCGCGGCAAGGTCGTTGCAGGCGGAAAAGGCATCGGCATTCGGCCCGTCTATCGGTGCTGGCATTCTTGTCATGCGGCGTTTCGTCTTTTCCTGATGATCCTTCTAGGAGTCATACAGCCTCGTTCGGGCAGGCAAAAGGGGAATTGAGCATTTCGTAAAAGATCACGGCCAAATTAAGGTGGCCTGATCCTAGAATTCCAGGCGATATCCGGCTGTCAGACCCAGCATCGCGTCAAAGCGATCAAGCGCACCGGTATTCGGATCAGGGGCAAGATCACTGGTCAATCGACCATGTAACCCGATCCAGATATCCTGAAATGGCATATAGGACAGGCTGGCGGCAATGCCCGCATCATCCGTGCCCGAAGGATTGCCGGGATTGCCCGAAAAGTTCTGGCGGTAAAAGCCTCCGGGGTGGTGCGTGGGGGTGACATCAAAATCATTGCGTTGGTCGGTGCCAATGCTTTGCCCGATCGGGCCATTCAGTTCGAAAACCGGGCCAAAGGCAAAGCCCAGATCCGGGCGTGGGGCGTAGCCAATTCCGAACTGGGCCGCAATGCCGTTGTTTGTCGTTGGCTGGCTGTCGATTTCAAACCACAGAAGCGATGGGTCACTTTCCCCATCGGTGGATGGATTGTTCAGGACAATGCCGTGATTTCGACGAGGGGCGAAATAATTGCTCATCCCGCCAGGCAGCGCGGGGGGCAGTATTCCGGGGACCAGTGAATTTGGCGAACTGTCAGTCTGGGGCATGCCAATTGTCACACCGGTTTCATCTGGCGTGGCGGGCTGGATCGACTGGGCACGGGCTGCGTGCGAAAAACCGCCCGTTGTCGCGGCAACGGCAAGAATCGCAACAGACCACGCAATTGGACTTGATACATGCATATCTCGTGTTCCGACAACCTGATCGCAACTGGTGCACATCCCCTTGTGCAAACAAATTCTGGATGTTTCCGGCCCCGGTTTGTCAGTCGGCAAGGAACGCCTTGATGGCTTTTATCTGTTCCTCGTCATTCAAATGGGGTGCATGTCCGCAATTTGCTACAGTTAAAATCGGCATTTCCGGTTTTTGTTCCCGCATTTTTTCGACAATGGCGGGGGGAATCAGATCAGATTTCGCACCGCTGATCAGCATCACCGGGCAAGAAATAGCGTTGAATTGATCCCATGCATCAAAAGAATCAATATGTTCGGCAAAGACGCGCATGACTTCGGGATCATAATGCATCATGAAATTTCCGTTCGGCAGACGTCGCACCGAGCGCGCGGAAATAAATGACCATGTAGCTTCGTCGGTGATGCCAAACGGCGCATAGATCAGTTTGACGATTTCTTCGACATCATGGATCGTTTCAAATTCCGGGGTGGCCCCAACATAGGATTTGATCCGTGCGACTGCCGCAGTGTCAAGTTCCGGTCCGATGTCATTTAAAACCAGCTTTTCGATCCATCCGGCGGCTTCGGCGGTCATGGCAAGCCCGATCAACCCGCCCATTGACGTTCCGATCCACTTGCAGCTTGAAATCCTGAAATGTTCAAGCATTTCGAAGGTCTGTGCGACATAGAAGGGCAGGGTATATTCCCGGTCGGGATTCTTGGCCCATCCCGAAAGCCCGCGTCCGATCATGGACGGGCACAGGACAAAATACGTATCAGTGAAATGCGGCGCGACATGATCAAAATCATCGGCCAGTCGCGCCAGACCGTGGCTCATGACAAGGGCTGGTTTTTGGGGATCGCCCCACGTCCTGACATGAACTTCATAGCCGCAACAGGGAATAAAATGGTCACGGAAGGCGGGCATGGGGTGCTCCGTTTGTAATGCCCGCCAATAGAGACTTTAGCGTCGAATTTATGCGTCGCGTTTGCGGGCGATCATGAATAACCGGTTGAATGGAAACAGTGTGACGCCATCATCACGCGGCGGATAGACCTGTTTCAAGCGGGTTTTGTATTTTTCACAAAATGCGGCGCGCGCATCATCATCGGGCAGGGCGGCAAGAACCGGGCGCAAGGCGGTCGATGATGTCCAGTCGAAAACGGGGTCTTCCCCATGCAGGACATGGCAATACTGGGTCTGCCACAGGTCAATGGCGTCGCAATCGATGGACAGGACATCAAAATAGTCGCCCGGTCGCATGATCCGGATTTGCTGGGTCGCCCCGGCAACCGCATCGCGCCATTCAATTCCGGCTTCGCCAATCAACTGATGACTGGGTGCAAGGAAATTGTTCGGCACCTGAATGGCCAACAGTCCGCCGGGACGCAAAAACCGTGTCAGGCGGGGGAACAGTTTGGCGTGTTCGGGAATCCATTGCAGGGCGGCATTGGAAAACAGGATATCAACGGGGTTATCCGCTTCCCATTGCGCGATATCGGCCTGTTGCCATTCGATATTCTCGTCGCGCTTGGCGGCTGTTTCCAACATTTCTGCCGAAGAATCGATCCCGACAATCTGGACATCGGGATTTTCCGGTGTGCGATACGCCTGATCAAGCAACGCGGTGATGGATCCCGGCCCGCAGCCAAGATCGACAATGTGACGTGGCAAAAAGCCATCCGCCGGTTTGGGCAGACGGGCAATCAGGTCTTTTGCCGGGCGACGACGTTCATCGCCAAACAGACCGTAACGAACAGGATCCCAGTGTGTATTGCTCATACCCTGATCCATAACGTGCCCGGTCCCGAAAGAAAACCTTAAAGGCGATATCTACCGATATCTCGGCGGCAGACCTTATTTATGCCCGTCTTTTTCCAGCTGGTCATAATGTCCCTTGATCAGTGCGAACATGAACAGCACCGCACCAAAGAACAATGCCAGGCCCACAAAATAGGAATATCCATCATGTGATCCCGAAGCATAGAACAGGCCGAAAATCCCCACCACAATCGTCAGAACACCGAAGATCAAGCGATCCGCACCCATCTTAGAACTCCTCTAAACTTCTGATGTATCTTGATTTTCTGCAATCTATCGATTTGAGCGTATTGATCAAGAAATAACGTGGCGTCTTATGCCGTCCCCAAATTTCGAATTCTTTGAGGTACATCACGAAAGATTTCGACAAGTTGCAAATAAACCGGTCTTTTGAACGGTACAATCAGATCGGGCAAAGTTCCGAAATCGGTCCAGCGCCATGCATCAAATTCAGGATGGGGAACATCAATTTTGATATGTTTTTCCTTGCCCGTAAAGTGCATGGCAAACCATTTCTGTTTCTGGCCGCGATACTTGCCGCCAAATGCCTTGCCAATCAGGTGATCGGGTAAATCATAGGTCAGCCAGTCGGGCGTTTCGGCAACGATTTCCGCCTTGTCGGTGCCGATTTCTTCGGACAATTCGCGAAGCGCTGCCTGTTCGGCGGTTTCGCCATCATCTATCCCGCCCTGTGGCAATTGCCATGCGCCTTCAAACCCGATCCGGTTGCCGATCCAGACCTGTCCCTCATCGTTGAAAAGCGCGATCCCGACACAGGGGCGATAAGGCAGGTCTTCTGCGGTCAGCGTTGATTTGTCCGTGCTGCCGGTTTTTATCTTCTGATCCCCGGCCTTCTGATCATCGTCGGCTTTGGCTGCCTTCTTTGATTTGCCGCCCGATTTCTTCGCCATCAATACCCCCTGACAAACCGCATACGGTGGCGGTGTCATCAATTTTCGATTGTTTCACTTTCGCCGTCACCAGTATCGGACGGGGCGGCATCCTTTTGGGCGCGTTCTTCGGCCAATGCGGCGTCACGCCGGGCGGCTTCCGCCTCGTCCGCAGACTGCGGTGTGACCTGCAATTTTGCAAGCGCCGAAACCGGTGCAAGCTGAACGCCCTGGCGGGCAAGTCGTGCCGACCAGTTCCGAAGGCGCTGTATGGTCACCGGATAGGATTGCGCAATTCCGACGGCAACGCCGTTGCTTTTTGCCAGTTCGATCAGATCGTTAAGCCGGGCGTCGATTTGTCGGCGACTTGGAATTTCGTCGATCATGATGTTGCCAACGGCATTCGGACTATCGGCATTCGATGCCAATTGCGCGCCAAGGCTCACGGACCCGGAATTGGTACCTTCAACATACATAAGACCGGTCCGGTCGACGAATTCGATCACCGGACGGATGGCGCTATCGAGGCTTCCGAACTTCGACCCAAGATAACTGACGACACCCGCGTAGCCCGGGAACCGTGCGAGCAACCATTCAAGTCGCACAAGGTTTTCCCCTTCCGGCAGGCTGGTCAAAAGCGCGCGCGGACCGGGATCAGATAGCGGGAAGTCGATCGGCTCCATCGGCAACTGCAAGAATATCTCGTGGCCCATGGCGCGCGCATCGGCGGCGACCTGTTGCAGATTGTTGGCATAGGGCGACAGCGCCAGCGAAATGTTCAGCGGCAAATCTTCGATTGCCGCCTTCGTTCTGGTGCTATTCAGGCCTATACCGGTCACGATGATCGCGACATAGGGCTGGCCTTCAACCCGTTCGAAGGGCCGTTTATAGGCATCAAACGGCGTCGTGCCATCATCGGCAATCCGCGGAATACGACCGAAACTGCCTTCTTCATCCAGACCAGGAAGCGGAGCCGGGCGCAGGGGATCGGGTTCTATCGGCTGATCAAGTGCGCCTTCTTCGGCAAGGGCGGCGAGTTCTTCCGGGGTTGGTGTTGTCGTGCCATCCACTGCGCCCTCCTGACCGGGGGTGCCAACCAGATCTGAAACGCCTTCAAGCTGTCTGGCGATGTCTTCGGCACTTTGCGGATTGTTGGGATCACTAGCGGCTTTGGCCAGTGCTTCCTGCTCGGCGCGCGTGCGTTCTTCGACGTCGCGCACACCTTTGGCGATTTCTTCCTGAAGCTCGCGCTCGGTCCCGGGAACGGCGACGATGGTTTTGGGTGATCCAAGATGAAACAGCCGCCAGCCGGTTTCAGGATCAAGGATCGGGATAAGTCCGACACCCGCCGCGGCAATCGGGCTTAAAAACAGCGCAATGATCAGGAGTTTTGACAGCCACCAGCGCCGTGATGGCGGATGCTTGGGCAGACGTTCCCATTGAACCTCGATCGGCAGCTCGTTAAAGGGAAGATCCTCGTCCGACAGAGCGTCTGAAACATCATCTGTTTCAGGATTGCCCATGTCATCAAGAGGACCCCGTTCCTTCTTTCGGCCAAACCGTAAGGATTTTATGAGTTTCCTGATCACGAAAGGTCAGTCTCTTTCGGTCTGCGGATCGCACCTCACCCTTGCGGGCGGGGTGCGAACAGGGCGATGCCCCGGATCATATCAAGTGCACGGGACAGCTGATAATCTTCCAGCGCTATTTCCTCGGCAGCATTGCGGCGATCATTGGCATCGCTTTCGGCGTTGCTGATGGTTTCATCCTCGTTGCGCAATGCACCATTCAGATCGGCTTCGGATCGGCGCTGGGCGGCTTCGATGCTTTCGACACGGGCCTGCGGGACAATGATGTCAGGCACGATGCCGACTTCCTGGATCGATTTGCCCGACGGCGTGTAATAGCGAGCCGTGGTCAGACGCAGTGCCACATTGCCGGGCATCGGAAGGATTGTCTGAACCGATCCCTTGCCGAAACTGCGTGTTCCCATGATGACCGCGCGGCGGTGATCCTGAAGGGCACCGGCAACGATTTCGGATGCGGATGCCGAACCGTCATTAATCAGAACGATCATGGGAAGTCCGTCGGCAAGATCGCCCGGACGGGCATTGTAACGTTCGGTATTTTCGGTATCGCGCGGGCGGGTTGATACGATTTCTCCCTTATCAAGGAAGGCGTCCGAAACCGAAATCGCCTGATCGAGCAAACCACCAGGATTGTTGCGCATGTCAATCACAAGGCCCTTGATTTCCGGGCCGATCTGGTCGCGCAACTCGGTGATCGCACGTTGCAGGCCGCTAAAGGTCTGCTCGTTGAATTTGGTGATGCGGATATATCCGACATCATCCTTTGCTTCGGATCTAACCGACTGGATCTTGATCACGGCCCGGGTCAGGGTGACATCAAACGGTGCGGTTTCACCCTTGCGCATGATGGTCAGGATAATGTCCGTATTGACCTTGCCGCGCATCATTTCAACCGCTTCGTTCAGGCCAAGACCACGGATCGGTTTGCCGTCGATATGGGTGATGAAGTCACCGGGTTGCAAACCGGCCTTTTCGGCGGGCGTGTCATAAATCGGGGAAATGACTTTGACAAAGCCTTCTTCCATCGTGACTTCAATACCAAGCCCGCCGAACTCGCCGCGGGTATCGACCTGCATTTCCTCGAAATTATCCATATTCAGATAGGAGGAATGCGGATCAAGCGATGTCAGCATGCCGTTGATGGCCGCTTCGATCAGCTGCTTGTCATCGACTTCTTCGACATATTTCGATTTCACCTGTTCAAACACATCGCCAAACAGGTTCAGCAGCCGATAGGTTTCGGCTGATGTTGTTGGTGAAGATTGCGCCAGCGCGGGCGAAGCAAGGCCCAAAGTCATGCCGGTAGCGAGTGCGAATACTGCCAATCGAGAGGTTTTCATCCACTTACCTTGCCGTTTTTCGAGGCCAGCCAGGGAAGCGGATTGATCGCTTCACCGTCATGGCGCATCTCCAGATAGAGTTTAGGCGATAATTCACCCATTATTCCAACAGGTTCACCCGCCAACAAATATTGTCCTACCACACTGTCGAGCCGATCAAAACCAGCGATAAGGCTATGGTATCCTTCGCCGTGTTCGATAATCAAGAGGCGGCCATAGCCACGGAAGGGCCCGGCGAATACAACTTTGCCGTCAAAGGGCGATACGACCTGCGCGTTTGGGCGTGTGTCGATCTCGATCCCTTTGGAATGTGTAACCGCCAGTCCGTCCGGTCCGCGGGACCGTTCACCAAACAATGTAACGACCTTTCCGCTTGCGGGCATACGCAATTGTCCGTGTGCCAGCGTGATCGAACTGCCGACAGAAAGCTCTTCATCATTTGCCGATGGTGCCTTGCTGGCAGGGGCTGTTTTTTCCGCAGGGGTGGCGGGCGGCTCGTTTCTGGCAATTGTCGATGGGGCCGGGGGCGGTTTGGGTTCCGTGCGCTTGGCGATCTGGCGTTCCGGTTTCATGCGGGGTTCGGGAACGCCTTCCGCCCGCTTTTTCAGGCTTTCCAGAAGATCGCCCAATGATTTTGCCTCGGTCGCCAGTTCATTGACGGCGCGCGATGCCATTTTGGCCTCGGCCTCGGTTTCCGAACGCAGTTTGCGCTTTTCGTTAAGCAGGGCGGCCAGTGACTGGCGCTCTGCCTGTAATTCTTTGGTGGCGGTTGCCATTTCGCTGCGGCGCGTGCGGATGTCTTCGCGAAGGGTGCCAATTTCTTCAAGCTCGGCGCGCAAATCGCGCGCATGCTGTTCAACACCGGGCAGGGCGGCCTTTAACAGGATGGCTGACCGCAATGTATCCTGCGGGCTGGTCGGAAGGGCGATCACAGCTTCGGGCGGGGTGGTCGACAAACGCTGCAAGGCCATCAGGATGCGGGCATATTGCCCGGCTTTGTCTTCAAGGCTGGTGGCGGCCCGCTTTTCGCGCACTTCAAGTTCGGCAAGCTGATCTTCAAGATCGGTCAGGGTTGTTTCAAGGCGCTGGGCGCGTCTGGCGACCGAAATGGCTTCGGATTGAAGCGCCTGTTCCTCGGTCCAGAGTTCGCGCGATTTACGCGCCAGGAATTCTTCCTGCTTTTGCTGCTCTGACAGCTGGCTTTCAAGTTTATCAAGCTGACTGTCGACCTTGCGTAGCGACTGGGCAAAAGACGGCGCTGCCCCGCCCGCGATCATGGCTGCAATCACAGCCAGCGCAGGCAGGGCGGTCTTGGAACGCAGATCAGTTCGCAAGAAGCGCATCATTCCCTTTCAAACCCTTGATCAACGGTTTGCCGGACATTTCCGCCGGTTGCGGTAGCCCGAGAAGCTGCAACAAAGTCGGTGCCACGTCGGCCAGGCGACCATTTTCCAGTGTCGCGCCTTCGGGTCCATTCACCAGAATGGTCGGCACCAGATTAAGCGTATGCGCGGTGTGCGGCTCGCCGGTTTCCGGATCCACCATCATCTCACAGTTCCCGTGATCAGCGGTAACGAACATCACGCCGCCCACCGATTTAACCGCATCAACAACCTGCCCAAGGCAGGTATCGACCGCTTCGGCGGCCTTCATCGCGGCGGACAAAATGCCGCTATGGCCGACCATGTCGGGGTTGGCAAAGTTCAGAATGATCGCGTCATAGGTTTCAGCCCTGATCGCCGCCACCAGCTTTTCGGTCACTTCCGGGGCCGACATTTCCGGCTGCAAATCATAGGTCGCGACCTTGGGCGATGGCACCAGAATACGGTCTTCGCCCTCGAAAACCTGTTCTTCGCCGCCGTTAAAGAAGAAGGACACATGCGGATATTTTTCGGTTTCCGCGATGCGCAACTGCTTCATGCCAGCCCTGGAAACGACTTCACCAAAGATATTTGGCAACACCTGCGGCGGATAGATCGCATCCATATATTTTGCATGGTCGGATGAATATTCAACCATACCGGCCTGCACGGCAAATCTGATCGGGGTGCCACGGTCAAACCCGTCAAAGTCCGGTGCGCAGATCGCGGCCAGAATTTCACGCGCGCGGTCGGCCCGGAAATTGGTCATCAAAAGCCCGTCGCCGTCTTTCATGCCGGCATAATCGCCAATCACGGTCGGCAGAACGAATTCATCCGTGGTGTCGGCATCATAGGCTGCCCTGATTGCGGCTTCGGCACTTTCAGCGGTGCGGCCATCGGCGTAATTCTTGCCCTTTACCATCGTGAAATAGGCCTGACTGACGCGTTCCCAGCGATTGTCGCGGTCCATCGCGTAATAGCGCCCGGTGACGGTCACGATTTCAACATTGGCATCACCAATTAGTGCGCGAAATTTTTCAAGGAATTTGGCGGCACTTTTGGGGGCGGTATCGCGGCCATCCAGGTAGGCATGGATTTTTACCGGCACACCGGCCGATGCGATGATTTTGGCAAGGGCCGCCATATGGGCCTGATGGGAATGCACCCCGCCTTCGGACAGAAGCCCGGCGATATGACAGACGCCCCCGCTTTCTTTCAGCTTGGCGATAACCTTTTTGACGGTATCGGTATCGGCGATCGAACCGGTTTTGACAGCCTCGTCAATTTTTGGCAGTTCCTGCATCACAACCCGGCCGGCACCAAGATTCATATGGCCGACTTCGGAATTGCCCATCTGTCCTTCGGGCAGGCCGACATCAAGACCGCAGGCTTTCAGAAAGCCGGTCGGATTGTTGGCATAAAGCGCGTCCCAAACAGGGGTATTGGCCAATGCAACCGCATTGTCCTTGCTTTCCTCGCGATAACCCCAGCCATCCAGAATGCACAGCACCACCGGACGCGGGCGCTTTACGGTATTTGATACAGTCACAATCATAATCCCACGAACTAAAGTACACGAAATAAGGTAAAAGGCTGAATTACCGGTAAAGATGGTTATTATCCGGCAATTTTGCCATCCGTACAAAGACGCCGGGCGCGGTGGGTCCGCCATCAGACGCTGCCAATCATAGCATTTTCAACGCGCAATCTATCATGAATGCCGGTATTGAACAGCCTTCCGACCGGGTATTTTTTGTGCGCTTGCAAAGTCGCTTTTTGACAAGGATCATCACCTGCCTGTAATCTCGGGCGTTACGGTGATACCTCGAATAACCGCGATGGGAGAGCCCGCTTTGATCCCGCGATCAGATCGGCGCCGAAGGAGCAATAGCCCCGAAAACTCTCAGGCAGATGGACCGTTGCGGATTGAGGCTCTGGAGAGAGAAAGCGGTACGGGGCCAATGCCCGGCACCATATTTCCACCGAAGGATGAAGCCATGGCGTCAAAGACTTCTTTGTTTTTGGCAACAGGGCGCACAATCTCAGGTCAAGGGACAGAGGGGGCAAGACACCGGTTCTATAACGTCATGTGGCATTGATCCGCATGACAAAGAGCCGTGGGAGGCCCATTTGACCGAAGAAAATAAGCAGCGTCCGCAAGACGTTAATCTTTCCGTTGTCGATCTTTATACCATCGGCATCGGCCCATCGAGTTCGCATACGGTCGGCCCGATGCGCGCGGGCTATCGGTTCTGTCTGGAACTCGAAGCCCGGAATCTTTTGGAAAAAATCGGCTCGGTAATTGTCGATCTTTACGGATCGCTTGCCCTGACCGGCAAGGGCCATGCCACCGATACCGCGGTGATCATGGGGCTTTCGGGGGAACGACCGCGTTCGGTTGATCCCGACCGGATCGCACCGACAATGGATGCGATTGATAAAGATCACGCATTACAGCTTTACGGCGCGTATCCGGTTGCCTTCAACCGGGATACCAACCTTGTTTTCCATATGACCGAAAGCCTGCCCGAACACCCCAACGGCATGCGGATCACCGCCTTTGACCGTGACGGTGTTGTTTTGCACAAACAGGAATATTTTTCGGTTGGGGGTGGGTTTATCGTCTCGGGCGATGATCGCGGGGCGGAATATTCCGGCGATAATATCACACTGCCTTATCCTTTTTCCTCGGCCGATGAACTGATGGCGATCTGTAAAAAGGAAAAGCTGTCGATTGCCGAAGTCATGGCCGAAAACGAAAAAAGCTGGCGTGAACCTGCCGAGACCGAGGAATTTGTCGACCGCGTGCATCGCGCGATGATGGATTGTATTGAGCGTGGCTGCAAAACCGATGGCATCCTGCCCGGCGGGCTGAATGTCAAACGGCGTGCGCGCAAACTTTACCTTGAACTGACGGAACGGCCAGAAGCGGGGCTTAAGGACCCGTTGACCGTGATCGACTGGGTCAATCTTTATGCCCTTGCGGTTAACGAAGAAAATGCTGCCGGTTCGCGCGTCGTGACCGCCCCGACCAACGGGGCGGCGGGTGTTATTCCCGCCGTGCTGCGCTATTACGAACGGTTCGGGGCCAATGTGACACAGGGGAAAATACGCGAATTCCTGTTAACGGCGGCGGCCATTGGTTCGATCTATAAAAAGCGTGCGTCGATTTCTGCCGCCGAAGTCGGTTGCCAGGGGGAGGTCGGTGTGGCCTGCTCAATGGCGGCAGGCGCGCTTTGTGCCGTCATGGGCGGTACCCCCGAACAGGTTGAAAACGCCGCCGAAATTGGCATGGAACACAACCTTGGCCTGACCTGTGATCCGATTGGCGGTCTGGTACAGGTACCCTGCATCGAACGCAACACCATGGGGGCGGTCAAGGCGATCAATGCTGCCCGTCTGGCAATGCGCGGTGATGGTCAGCATACCGTGTCACTCGATAAGGTAATCGAAACCATGCGCCAGACCGGCATTGATATGCAAAGCAAATACAAGGAAACCAGCCAGGGCGGGCTGGCGGTCAATGTCAACGTGGTCGAATGTTGAGCTGACAGTTTGAAATACCGACCAAACACCCTCGAAGCCGCCGTTTCGGGGGTGTTTTTCATCCGGCCCGATTCTTGCCACCTTGCGCCTGCAATCTGATATCATTGAGAAATCAAAAACGGGGCAAAGACCTCGAACAGGTTGGGCAAAGCATGAAAAAGAAACTGTTCCGCATCTATATCGCGGTCAGTCTGGATGGCTATATCGCGCGCGCCAATGGTGCTGTTGACTGGCTTGATCAATTCGATCCGGCCGAGTTCGATTTCGAGGGCTTTCTGGGCACCGTGGGAACACTGATCATCGGGCGAAAAACCTTTGATCAGGTGATGGAATTTGGTGACTGGCCCTATGAAGATCGCCGCACGATTGTCCTGACATCGCGCGATTTGCCCGATAACCGCCCGGCCAATACAGAGGCCTATGGCGGTAGTCTTGTGGAACTGGCAAGCCAGCTTCGCGATGACAGGTCCGATACCGGCGATATCTGGATCGTCGGTGGGGCCAGTGTTGTGACCCAATTCCTGTTTGGCGGCCTTGTCGATCAGCTTGAAATGTTCATCATCCCCGAAATTCTGGGAGATGGCATCCGGCTGTTTGGCCGGGATGCTGTGGGCACGACACCGAAACTGGTGGCATCGGAGCACTACAAGTCCGGTGTCGTGCGCATGCAGTATGATTTGCGTTAAAGCCGGTTACTTAAGCGTTTCCAGTTTTTCGGCAATCTTTGATGAAAGTTCGCGTAGGGCATTAACAGCACTGCTTTGCCAGTCGCTGTCGAGGACCATCTGCATCTTTTCCTGATAGCTGTCGGTGACTGTAACCGGTTCGCCCTTGTTCAGTTCGTTGCCCTTCAACGTCACTTCGGACTTATTATGCACCGTGACCTGCCAGAAACCGGGTTCGAACCATGACCAGAACTTAATCAGGTCGGCATCGACGGCGTCGGCGCTGTCATATTCGGCGTCCCCCGGTTCAAGAACACGGTATCCGGCCTGTTTGAAGCCGTTGGAGATTGCCTTGTTGACGGCATCGGCAACAGTTTTGCCTTCGGGCAGCAAAACATCCCCCAGTGCCATTCCATAGGTGTTGCGTTTGCGGGCATAGGCACGCGATGTAAAGGTGACATCATCAATCTCGTCATTCGACAGCGACGGGATATCCGGTGTTGATGGATCAATCTCGAATTGGCGTTTGTCTTCGACCGAAACGATTTTAACGGCCGGCCCAGTCGCCGGGTTCTCAATTTTGGCCGGTTCCTGAATTTCGACAACGCTACGCGAAGCTGCGCACGCGCCGGTCAGCATTGCCAAACCGATAACGGCGGCAATCTTTAAGTATCTGTTTTGCATCGTTAATTCCCCTACTCAAACAGATAGAGAAATACCCATGGACAAAATTTGAAACAACTTATCCAAGAGTGGGGGAACCAATGCTTTTGGTGACTTTGGGGATTATTCCCGGTGATATGGATGGTTGGTCTGGATGGCATGGGCGCGGAAAAGCTGCTCGGCAATCAGGGCGCGCACCAGCATATGGGGCCAAGTCGCCTTGCCAAGTGACCAAAGCGTATTGGCGCGTGTTTTGATAGCGTCCCCATGGCCGTCGGCCCCGCCAATGGCAAAGGCGATATTTCCGGCATATTGATCGATCCAGCCTTCAAGCTTTGCAGCAAAATCGATGGAGCCATATTCGCGGCCATGCTCGTCAAGTGCGATCAAAAAGGCATTTTCGGGGATGACGCCCAGTAAAAGCTCCGCCTCGCGGTCTTTAAGCTGATTGGGGGGCAGCTTTTTCTTCTCTTCGACTTCTCGCACGGCAAAGGGCCAGCGCAGGCGGGTTGCGTAATGGTCAAAAAGATCTTTCTCGGGGCCGTTTTTCATTCGGCCCACCGCAGCAAGGGTAATTTGCATCTTTCCGATCTGGCTCCGCCCGCATGGGGACCACCGATGGCCAATCCCCGCGGTGGTCAGGGCAAACCGGGGCGGACTGTATTAATACAGTCGCGCCGCCTGCTGTTTAAGCGCCGGATTTTCAACGCCCCACATCTGTTCTATGTTGTAGAAAGCGCGAACTTCCGGGCGGAACAGATGGACGATGACATCGCCGGCATCAACCAGAACCCAGTCGCCCTGTTCCTTGCCTTCGGCCTGGGCACGGCCCTGACCTGCTTCTTTCAGCTTTTCGACAATATGCTCTGCCATCGACGCCACCCGTCTGGAGGATGACCCGGTTGCAATGATCATATGATCGGCAAGGGAGGTTTTATCGATCAGATTAATGGTGACAAGGTCTTCGGCCTTGTCATCTTCTAGCGTGCTCTGGATAAGGGCAAGAAGCTCGCCCGGGGTCAGAGTCTTTTTTGCGGTACCTATGGTCGCCACCTCAATTTACGCAAGAGAGCCCGATCCGTTTCGGATCCGGGGAACTCCCGCCGGTCAAACCTGCCATCTGCCTTCGGCGCGGATTGCGGTCGAAGAAGCCGGATGGCGCTTTATTGGCAGGTAAACCCAGGCCGGAACATCGAGATCGGCCAGCAAACCCGCCCTGTCCGATGGGATGCGCCAGCGTTCCATACGCTTGGCTGCCGTCCCGGACAATGCCTTGTTAGAATACCCCTCGCGGTCAAGAACCGCAATGGGAGCGCGCAAAATCAACCTGTCCCACCATTTCCATTTATGAAACTGGGCCAGATTGTCCGCCCCCATCAGCCATACGAACCGCGTTCGGGTAAAACGACGCTGCAAGGCTGCGAGAGTGTCGGCCGTATAACGGGTTCCCAGTTCTGATTCAATTGCAGAAACAACAATGCGGGGATGCTTTGCCATCATCAGCGCCGAATCGAACCGGTCGGCAAGGTCGGCCATACCCTGGGCGGGCTTGAGCGGGTTTTGCGGCGACACCAGCCACCAGACTGCATCAAGTTGCAGGGTTTTCAAGGCTTCCAGCGATATATGCAGATGCCCTTCATGCGCCGGGTTAAACGACCCGCCCAGCAATCCGACGCGGGGCGGGGCACTATGACTTCTGGGCGTCGAAAAACTCATGGGCGGGTCTGGCCGGTGCCGCGCACGATGTATTTATAGCTGGTCAGCTGTTCGACTCCGACCGGGCCGCGTGCATGCAGCTTGCCCGTCGAAATGCCAATCTCGGCCCCCATGCCAAATTCGCCGCCATCAGCAAACTGTGTCGATGCATTGACGATCACGATGCCGGAATCAACACCATTGAGGAACGTCGCGGTCGCATCGGTATCCTCGGCCAAAATGGCGTCGGTGTGATGCGATCCATATGTGTTGATATGGTTGACCGCTTCTTCGACGCCATTGATGACCTTGATCGACACAATGGCATCAAGATATTCGGTGATCCAATCATCGTCCGTGGCAGGCAGGATGCGGGTGTCTGCCTTTTGCGCGCTGGCATCGCCACGCATTTCACATCCCTTGTCGGCAAGGGCAGCGGCAATTTTCGGCAACAGATCATCGGCAACCACCTGATCAATCAGGATGGTTTCGGTCGCACCGCAAATGCCGGTCCGGCGCATCTTGGCATTCACCACGATATCGACGACTTTGGTCACATCCGCACTGGCATGGACATAGGTATGGCAAAGCCCTTCCAGATGCTTGAACAGGGGAATCCGGCTTTCATCGGTAATGCGCGATATCAGCGACTTGCCGCCGCGCGGGACGATGACGTCGATGTAATCGGACAGTTTCAGCATCTCGCCAACGGCGGCGCGATCCGTCACCGGGATCATCTGAAGCGCATGTTCGGGCAAACCGGCATCGAGAATACCGGCAAGCATGCAGTCAAAAATCGCGCGGGATGAATGGAAGCTTTCCGAACCACCGCGCAGGATGGCGGCATTGCCCGATTTGATGCACATGGCACCGGCATCGGCCGTCACATTCGGGCGGCTTTCATAAATGATGCCGATCACGCCAAGCGGCACAGACACGCGCGCGATATCGAGCCCGTTGCGTTCGGGGCTCCAGCGGGCAAGTTCGCGACCAACCGGATCGGGAAGGTCGGCAACTGCTTCGACCCCGGACGCCATGCTTTCGATGCGTGCAGGGTCAAGCGCAAGACGATCAAGCAATGCTGGCGTCAGGCCCTTTGCACGGCCTGCTTCCATGTCGCGTGCATTGGCGGCCAGAATGATATCGGCATTTTCGCGGAGTTTCCGGGCGGCGGCCTTAAGGGCAGCGGTTTTTGGTTCGGACGGGACCTGTGCCAGTTTCAGCGAAGCTTCACGGGCATTGATGCCCATGTCGTGCATCAGTGCTGCGATGTCCTGGGTTTCGATGCTGGCAAGTGCCGTCATGGTCCTGGTTCCGTTCCTTGAAGATGTCCCGCAGGCCGGAATTCCCGGGGCGGGCTTATCGCAATTTTATCGACAATTTGACAAAATATCCCTCTGACCGCGTAACTGCAATCATCTAGGAACGATAAATCAATGTTTTGCGAACTATTCCGTAGACGGCAAGACATGCTTTCTTGTCCGACTTGCTTGCCAAATCGTTGATTACGGGCCATCTGTTGTTTTGGGAAAGCGGGACGTCAATCGGAAAGCCGGGGCTGTGTCGGACACGTCACATGGTACCCACCAGGGGATAAAAACTTGAAAAATATGGGTGATAACCAGCCATCAGCCCGCGCTGAATTTGGTGTTGTTAAAACTTTTCTGCCGTATCTTTGGCCGCGTGGCGAGTTCGAGCTCAAGGTCCGTGTGGTTATCGCCCTGCTGTTTCTGGTCGGGGCGAAGGTCGCCAACGTTTATGTCCCGGTTTTGTATAAATACGCCGTCGATGCGCTTGACGGCGGTGGCAAGGCCGGTGCTTCGTCCGGTGGTGCCGATGCGACATCCCTGATTGTTGTGCCGGTGGGGATGATTGTCGCCTATGGGCTGGTGCGGGTTTTATCCTCGGCCTTCGGGGAATTGCGCGATGCCGTCTTTGCCAAGGTCGCGCAACGTGCCATCCGGACATCCGCCCTTGGCGTTTTTGAACATTTACATGCCCTGTCGCTTCGGTTCCATCTGGATCGTCAGATGGGCGGGCTTTCTCGCGCCATTGAACGCGGGGTCAAGGGGATTGAATTCCTTCTGTCCTTCATGCTGTTCAACATTCTGCCGACCCTGCTTGAAATCTTCATGGTGTCGGGCATTCTGTGGGTGCTTTATGATTTCTGGTTCGCGCTGATCACGTTTGTCACCATCGTGATCTATATCGCGTTCACCCTGATCGTGACCGAATGGCGCATGAAGTTCCGCCGCGAAATGAACCAGCGCGATGACGAAGCCAACACCAAGGCCATCGACAGTCTGATCAATTATGAAACGGTCAAGTATTTCAATAACGAGGATCACGAATCCCGGCGTTACGACAATGCCTTGCGCGGTTACGAAACGGCGGCGGTGAAGTCGCAGGAATCCCTGTCCAAGCTCAATATCGGGCAGGGTGCCATCATTGCGGTTGGTCTGGTTCTGAACATGCTTCTGGCGGCCAAGGGTGTTCAGGATGGCAACATGACCATTGGCGACTTTGTGCTGGTGAATACCTATTTGTTGCAGCTTTACATGCCGCTGAACTTCCTTGGTTTTGTCTATCGGCAGATCAAGCAGTCGCTGACCGACATGGAACGCATGTTTTCGTTACTCGACGTCGAAAAAGAAGTCGAAGACAAGGCCGGGGCACCTGCGTTGGTTTGTGCGGATGCGGCAATCCGGTTCGATGATGTCAAATTCGCCTATAACCCGGATCGTCAGATTCTGAAGGGTGTCAGTTTCGAAGTTCCGGCGGGCAAAACCGTTGCTGTTGTCGGGCCAAGCGGGGCGGGCAAATCGACCCTGACCCGCCTGATGTTCCGTTTCTATGACGTCTCAAGCGGTCGGATCACGATTGACGGGCAGGATATCCGCGATGTGTCGCAGACATCCCTGCGTCGTTCGATCGGTATCGTGCCGCAGGATACAGTCCTGTTTAACGATACGATTGCCTATAACATCGCTTATGGTCGCCCCGGAGCGGAAGAGGCGGAAATCACCAATGCCGCCAAACTCGCCAGCATCGATGGCTTCATCGCCGCCCTGCCACAGGGCTTTAAAACCATGGTCGGCGAACGCGGGCTTAAACTTTCCGGTGGGGAAAAACAGCGTGTATCGATTGCGCGCATGTTGCTGAAACGCCCGAAAGTCATGATCTTTGACGAGGCGACATCGGCCCTTGATACCCGTACCGAAAAGGATATCCAGCAGGCGCTTCGCGATGTGTCACGCGGGCATACGACGCTTGTGATCGCGCACCGGCTTTCGACCGTGATTGATGCCGATGAAATCATCGTGCTGCGCGACGGGCAGGTCGCCGAACGCGGCCGCCATCAGGACCTTCTGGCACAGGACGGGCTTTATGCCGAAATGTGGGCCCAGCAGCAGGAAATTCGCGAGGCCGAAGAAATCCTTGCCCATGCCGGGGATGTCAAGGCATAGGTCCGAAAACCTGCGTGGTGTCAAGCAGCCAAAGGGCGGTTGATATGGTGATGAAGGATAGTGACGTTGCGATCATAAGCGATGCGGCACAGAGTCCTTCATGGCCATAACGTTGTCCAAAGACCGCATAGATGCTCAGCATCGGCGAACAGGCAAAACTGACCGCGGCAATTTGCAGGACCGGCTCCATCGGCGGCATCAGCCAGACAAGGGAAAATACGATCAGCGGATGCAGGATCAGTTTGCCAGTAACGATCCGCGCCATATCAACGCGCATACCCCGGATTTTAAGCCCGACAAGACCCGCTCCGATCACAAACAGCGCCACCGGTCCCGATGACATTGCCAGCATGTCGATGGCTTTCAGGGCCGGGGCGGGCAGTTCAATCCCGGTCAGCGAAAGACAAAGGCCTGCAAAAATCGCGATGATGATAGGTGTTTTGCACAGGTTTTTTAATGCCTTGCCAAGAACCTGAAGCCGTCCCTGTCCGTTATTGTTCGCACTGTCGCCCAGCACAAGAACCAGCGGCATCATCACCAGCGTTTCGATCATCACGCACAGTGTTAATGCTATCGCTGCCGGTGGCCCCAGCACCTGAAGCGCGATCGGATAGCCGATAAATCCGCTGTTGGAGAATGACATGCCCAAACCCTGCAGGGTCGCATTGGCAAAGGATTTCCGGGCGATAAAGCGCGTATAGGCAATCCCGATTGTCAGAATGATTAACGAGCCGCCGCCATAGGCAATCAGAAATTCGCCGTGAATGATGTCGGCAATCGGCCGCCCTGAAAGCGTTTTGACCAGAAGGGCCGGTAGGGCAAAATTCATCACGAACGCCCCCATGCCGCGCGCCACATCCTGCGCGATGATATTTTGCCTGACCGCTACATAACCCAGTGCGATAATCAGGAAGATGGGGCTGGTGATCGCCAGAATATCAAGCATATTGGGGCATATTCCGAAACCGGCGCGGATGATCTGATCGACAGACCGCGGTTGTGCCAAAAATATTTGATTTTATTACATATCCCGTGCAATGCCGGGCGGGTCAAGAAATGGAATGGATTTATCAATGAACCAGACCGGAATGGATTGGCCCGAAAGCCTGATGCCCAATGCCTTTCGCGGTCTTGATTTGTTGCGATCCGTTTCCGTGCGTGGTCAAAAGGCGGCCGGTCTGATTTCAGGACATGGTGTCTGGGATGGGCTTGCCGGGTTTGATCCGATTGTCGCCGGAACTTTTCCGATCAATCTTGATATTGATGGATCGGATATCGACATTCTTTGCCATTGCCCGGATTTTGATGGTTTCAAAGCCCATGTACAGGCTGTCTTTGGTCATCATGATGATTTTGGGTTGCATCGCCGCCCGGCAACGCAACATGTCGCGCAGGCCATTGTCGTGCGGTTTGTTTTGGATGATTTGCCGGTCGAAATTTTTGCCACCGGCACGCCATCGCAATGCCAGTTCGGCTTCCGCCATATGCTGGTCGAGGCACGGTTGATACATCTTCTGGGGTCGCAGCTTTCCGAAGAAATCCGGAAAATGAAACGGGCCGGTTTCAAAACAGAACCTGCCTTCGCCATCCTTCTTGAGCTGGGCGCCGATCCCTATCTCGTGCTGAACGAAATGTATGATCTGGGGCCGCTTGCATTAAAAAGCAGGGTGGGGCGGTTCATCCTTTAAGGTCATCAATGATGCCATGGCTGTCCAGCGCGTGATAGCGGACCGTATCGCGCCCGCTTTGTTTCGCGCGATATAGCGCGGCATCGGCAATTTCGAAGATGGCCTTGCGGTTGTCGTTGCTGCAACCTGCCGCAATCCATGTGGCCCCGATGGAAATAGTCACGCCAAGGGTTTTGCCCTCGCTGGTGTTGATCGGCGTATTGCGCAGGATATTGCAAAGTTTTTCAGCAATTTTCGGGGTCGTTTCGCGCGTGATACCGGGAATGACACAGACAAATTCCTCGCCGCCGACACGTGCAATGATGTCATTTTCGCGCAAATGATTTTTGAGCATTCCGGCAATGCTGATGATGACCTCATCGCCAATCAGATGTCCGTGCGTGTCATTGACGCATTTGAAATGATCGATATCACATAACAAAATCCCGCAGGGTTCGGTCAATGGCACGCCTTCTGGGGCGAGTTCTCGATCAAGTATTTCATCAAGCCCGCGCCGGTTCCAAAGCCCTGTCATCGGATCAATCATGCTTTGACGAACCGCTTCATCAAGGCTTTGCATCAACCGTTTCTGGCTGAATTGTGCAAACCGCAGCAACAGAACCATATCGACCAGATAGGCAAGGTCCTTGAGGTTATAGATATCGCGCTGGCTCATTTCGCGCGGTTTGTCGTCAAAAATGCAAAGTGTCCCGACCGGTTGTCCTTCGTGATGATGCACTGGCATCCCGGCGTAAAAAATCACTGGCGTATCGCAGATCACCAACGGATTGTCGGAAAAACGGGGATCGATCCGGGCATCCTTGATCACCATCGGCTCGGTCTGGGTGATCGCATGCCCGCAGAACGAAATATCGCGGCGGCTTTCCAGCTTTTCGAAATTGGCCCGGGATTTGAAAATCTGTCGGTCATGATCGATTACCGTCATCGTGGCCGATTTGACGTCAAAGATCCGTTTGGCAAGTGACGTGATTCGGTCAAGTTCGGGTTCGGCATCAAAAGTTGCGATACGCATGCGCGTGATGATGCCCTGACGTTCGGCTTCGTTATGCGGTATTGGTGCAAGTTCCATCCTGATCCCCGACCATGCTGCTGCCTTTTAAGTGGGAAGCCGACAGGGGATTTCCAGATGGGCCAGTCCCGAGTAACCAGGATAATCAGTCAACAATAACCGTATCGCCCACCCGGATCGCACCGGGTTCAATCGCACGGCATGTAACCCCGCCCCGCCAGTCCGGTGTCAGGGCCTTTTCAAGGCCCGGTGCTGCGGCTTCCATCCGGTTGCACGGATCGGTTTCGCCGGTGATTTCAAGGACCAGTTCACCTATCCGGATGCGCGTACCGGGCGTTTGCGGCAATTTCACACCTCGTACCAGCAGATTGGCGCGCCGCGTGGTCCAGGGCAAATCCATACGGTCAATTTCGCCGCAGGCCGCCAACCAGTCTTCCTCAGTCATGACCGTGATCTGGCGTTTGCGTAGCTTGCCGCGATAATCGCCATCAACCCCAAAATCAAGACTGACAGAAACACCATCAAGCGTTTCCATCGGCGCACGTGAACGTGCCTTACGCGCGATACCAATCAGGGTGGCGGTCATGACAATCTCCGTCTTTGATCCGATTAACGTGGGGGAATGACGTCTTCGCCGATCAGGTCTTCCATTGGCCCGATACAACCCAGCGACCGGCAAAGTTTTCCGGCACAAGAATGGTCTGGCGAGGCGTCGCGCTGTCATCACGTTCCGGATAATCGGTGGTGTAATGCAGGCCGCGGCTTTCATGGCGCCAAAGGGCCGACTGGATGATCAGCTTGGCAACCACCGAAAGGTTACGCAATTCAAGCAGGTCATTGGTCACACGGAAATTGCCGTAATATTCGTCAATCTCCGACAGCAACAGATCAATGCGATGCTGCGCGCGTTGCAGACGTTTGGTCGTGCGCACGATGCCGACAAAGTCCCACATCACGTTGCGCAACTGTTCCCAGTTATGGGCGACAATGACTTCCTCGTCGGAATCGGTGATCCCGGTTTCGTCCCAGTCCGGCAGGTCCTTGAACCGGTCATCAACCGGGAGTGCTTCGACAATGTCGCGTGCTGCGGCCTCGCCAAATACCAGGCATTCCAGAAGCGAGTTCGACGCCAGCCGGTTCGCCCCGTGAAGGCCCGTGCCCGCGCATTCACCAATCGCATAAAGCCCGGTCAGATCGGTGCGCCCGCGAAGATCGGTCAAAACCCCGCCGCATGTATAATGTGCTGCCGGAACAACCGGGATCGGCTGTTTGGTCATGTCGATGCCGTACGACAGGCAGGTTTCATGGATGGTCGGGAAATGCTCCCGGATGAAATCCTCGCCCTTGTGCGTGATATCAAGGTACACGCAATCCGCACCCAGCCGTTTCATTTCATGGTCAATCGCGCGCGCAACAATATCGCGCGGGGCCAGTTCGCCGCGTTCGTCAAACCGGTCCATGAAACGCGTGCCATCGGCCAGCAGCAATTTGCCGCCTTCGCCGCGCACGGCCTCGGTAATCAGGAATGATTTGGCCTGCGGATGATACAGGCAGGTCGGGTGAAACTGGCTGAATTCCATATTCATCACCCGGCAACCCGCACGCCATGCCATGGCAATGCCATCGCCCGTCGATCCGTCCGGGTTGGACGTAAACCGGTACACCTTGCTGGCCCCCCCGGTGGCAAGCACCACGGTACGCGCATTGAACGACCGGACCTTGCCCGTTGTCAGATCAAGCGCATAGGCCCCGATGCACCGGCGGCCTTCACCGCCAAGCTTACGGTCGGTCACCAGATCAATCGCAAGGTAATTTTCGAAAATCCTGATGTTCGGATGTTTGGCAGCCTCACCCTGCAAGGTGGTCTGCACCGCCCGCCCGGTGGCATCGGCGGCATGAACGATGCGGCGATGGCTGTGTCCGCCTTCGCGCGTCAGGTGAAACGGCTGGTCATTGCCGCCTTCCGGGTCACGGGTCAGTTGAATGCCAAGTTCATCAAGCCATTTGATGGCATTGGGCGCATTGCGTGCGACAAATTCAACAGTGTCGCGTTTGCACAATCCGGCACCGGCAATCAGCGTGTCTTCGACGTGGCTTTCGATGCTGTCTGCGGCATCAAGCACGGCGGCAATTCCGCCCTGTGCCCAGTTGGTCGAACCGTCATCGATCTTGCCCTTCGACAGGACGGCAACCTTGACATGCGGAGCAAGCTTGAGTGCGGTGGACAAACCGGCAGCGCCACTGCCGATGACAAGCACATCATAATGGAAGGACAGATCGGTCATGATATCCCATCGCTTGTGAAGCAAGGCGACGGATGGCATCTGGCGCGGTGGCGTCATCATCCGGGGCCCGAACAGAAGCGGCAGAATAGGACTGCTTTGGGCGAAGCTCAAACATTATCGTCGCAATATTGCCCGCAATAACATCGATATTGCCACAAGCCATGCTTGCATGATGCCCGAATTGGTCCAGATACTGTTTAACAAGACAGCATCTGTAACCAGGCTGCGTTCCGCCTGCCCGATCAGAAGAGGAAGGTTTGATGAGCACATCGACACCAGCGCTAAGCACGATGACCGGCGGTTGCCATTGCGGCGAAGTTCGTTATGAAGTGCGCGGCAAACTGCATGACGCCAAAATGTGCCATTGTGGCCTGTGC
Source organism: Thalassospira sp. MBR-102 (assembly GCF_040549275.1). Lineage (NCBI taxonomy): Bacteria > Pseudomonadati > Pseudomonadota > Alphaproteobacteria > Rhodospirillales > Thalassospiraceae > Thalassospira > Thalassospira sp. MBR-102. The sequence goes on along the minus strand of NZ_JBEPTC010000008.1, from coordinate 24,548 downwards.
CGCAAACTGCACGGTCATGTCAGTTCCTATGCCCGGGTGGAAAAGGATGCACTGCATCTAACCCGTGACGAAGGATTGCGCTGGTATCGCCTTTCTGATCAAAGCGACCGGGGCTTTTGCAAGGAATGCGGATCATCGCTGTTCTGGCGTCCCGTCCGGTCGCAGGAAGTCGCAATCACCCCTGGCACGCTTGACGGCGCATCAGGCATATCGACATCCGCCCAGATGTTTTGCAATGACAAGGGCGATTATTACCCGATTGATGCGGCTATCCCCGCCTATGACGGGGATGATCAGGACTGATTGACTTGCAATCAGTCCTGATCTGTAACACCGGGGACCTTCATCCAGGTCAGTTCGTGCTTGTTGTTGTATAGATGCACGACCTTTGACCCGGGAATATCGGCAAACTGGGTAATGGCGGCGTAATCTGTGTCGCCCTGCAGCTTGATGGTGCAGATGAAATTGGTTGCCATACCTGCATCCATCCACTGATTGACCAGTTGGAACAGCCGGTCCGGATAGCAGATCACGTCCGAACACAGCCAGTCGATGTAACCGATTTCATCGGGGTTCAGGCCGAACGCGCTTTCCTGCCGGAAATCAACACGCGGCAGGGTGGCGATTTTCGGATCAAGACGGGCCTTGTCGATGCTGATCACATCGGTGCCGAATTCATGCAAAACCCATGTCCATCCGCCGGGGCTGCCGCCCAGATCCATCGTGCGGTCGCCAACTTCGGGCCCAACACCAAGGCGGGTGAAGGCTTCCCAAAGTTTCAGATAGGCGCGGTTGGGCGGGGTGGTCTTGTCTTCTTCAAACTCGACCTCGCCATTTTTCCACGGGCTGGAACAATCCATCGATGCGATGATCGTATCGGGATCGATCAATGTCCACGATCCCAGCGGGGCGGTCGGGGCCGGCTCGCCAAAGACCTGCCGTTTGGCCGATACATGCGGCAAGTTGGCTTCGATCAGTTTCGCGCGCGAAAAATGATCAAACTTGAACATGGCCCAGTTACGTTGATTGAATTTCAGGATTTTGGCCGCACCCTTGATCGACGGGATCGCCATTCGGACCGGATTGCGCCAGACATTCTGCGCCCAGAAGACACGGCGTTCCGGGCCGGGTGCGAACATCAGCCGGTCATGGCTTTCGATCACGTCACCAAGTTCGGCGCGCAGCTGATCTTCAAAGCCGACAGGGGCCAGATAGCCGGTCGCATCCATCGGCTCGATGACCGCATCAATGCCATCGGGGATGTCAAAAGTCCGGGTGGTGTATGTCTGATCGTTTTTCATGGGCCGCTTTTACGCTGATTTCGCCCAATAAAAAAGCGGGAAAGCCGCATAACAGCTTTCCCGCAATGTCAGATGATCCAGCGAGAGATCAGAATTTGTCTGCCTGCACCAGACCGTCGATCAGAAGCACCTTGGTGGCATCCCCATTGATGCCGAAATCGTTGTCATTGATCAGGGCCAGTGCACCGTCGCCCATAACCGCAAGACCTTCGATCTTGGTCGGGGCCATCGGGTAATCGGCACTGTCAAAACGAAGCGTTTTGACAACTGCCTTCAGGTCAAACTTCGACAGGTCGTTTTCCTGTTCAAGCGACGGGCTGGTCGACATATCGTCCCAGCGCGATGCCAGAATGTTTGATGCACCATCCAGTTTGACTTCATGCAGCTTGGTGGTGCCATCGGTCCGTTCCAGAACCAGCAGGCGGTCATCGCCAAGTGCCATTACTTCGGAAATGCGCGGTGCGTTCTGTTTGTCGGACGGATCGTTGCGGAAGGTCTGCGGATCATCCAGCTGATAGATATATTCGCCGGCAAGTTCGCCCTTCATGCGGTCATACACGAACAGGCGGGTGTTCTTTGCCTTTTTGTAGGCATCTGCATTCGGGTTGGCCAGCGGGTTCTGAACCATGAAATACAGTTTGCTTTCATCGGGCGATACGGCCATCGATTCAATGCCGCGGTTGGTCTGGCGGGTCACAAGGATTGCCGGAAGACCGCCGGTGATCTTATAGGCCGCACCTTCGAAATCCTTTTCCGAACCGGCTGGAACGATACGTTCATTGACCGTACCGTCGGCGGCAACATGCAGGATCGACGGACCGTTTTCTTCACCGATCCAGTACGAACCATCCGACAGGCGAATGATGCCTTCGGCGTCAATTGCCGACACCGACTGTGCCAGTTCCTTGCCATTGGCATCGACCGGCTTTTCGGTTTTGGCAACCGATAGCTTGTTGGTCAAACCGGTCAGGGGCACGCCATTCTGGTCCTTAAGCGCGATAACGTCCTTGACGTCAAAGCTGCCGTTATCGTTCAGGAAAATGGTATAGATCGACGGCGAATAATCCGGCGTCGGATAGACGCGCACCTTACGGCCCTGACAAACGACGTCTTCGGAGACGCCAAGAACGTCCTGCACATCACCGCAAACAAAGTTCGGACCACGGTCGGAAACGGCATAGAACATATTGGACGGATCACCCGGACGGCGATAGGCCCCCGAACCGAACCCAACCGTCAGGTCGCGTGCCTTGCCGCCATCCACCATGACGGTCGACAGATTGTTTATCGCACTTTTGGTTTCGAAAACCTTGACGTCACCCGCCATTGCCGTTGTCGCAAGAAGAATGGCCGCAATACCGGCAAAACCGGCTGCAATCGTCCGTTTCATGGTGTGATCCCCCACATCGTGTAATGCATACGAAGAAATGCCCGAACCCGGTTATGCATCGGTTCAGGCGTAAGTGATGAGGATCACATTAGAATTTTACTGTGACAGTTTGTTTGCGGTTACGGGTCGTTTCCGTGAAACAACAGAAAGTCGTAACCTCTCGCCGTAAAGCAGCGGGCTGTTTACCAGAAATCCTCGCGCCGGACGGTAAATGTTTCCGCGACACTGACATATTCGTGATAGCCCAGACGTGCCAGCGGCTCGAACAGGGTGACATCGACCATGCCGTCACGGATGATTGCATCATCAATATGCAGACCGACCACCGTTCCGATCACCATCGCGTTTTTGCTTTGCGGGGTGGGGCCGGGCAGATCGACAATCTGGAACACCTTGCATTCCATATGGATTGGCACCCCCTTGATCCGATGGGCGGCGACCGTTTGACCCGGTTCCTTTTCTAGACCGGCATAATCAAATTCGTCCTGTTCGGGCGGAAGCGGTGCCGAACAGAAATTGATTTCGCGCAGCATCGCGCGTGGGGCGACGGCGGCAATAAATTCACCGGTTTCACGCGCATTGTTCAGACTGTCAATTGAGCCGCCAGATGCAAACATGACCATCGGCGGATTGCCGCAGACTGCATTGAAAAACGAATAGGGGGCCAGATTGGCGCGTCCCTGTTTATCGACCGTCGAAATCCAGCCAATCGGGCGTGGGGCGACACAGGCCTTGAACGGATCATGTGGCAGGTTATGTGGCGTTTTGCCCGGTTCGTAAAACATGGTGGTTCTCGATAATGTGCGTTGACCAACATCATATGGGGTGTAACGGCGAATGGATCACGTGACGAAATCGTTTCACGTGTGCGATTTGCTATTTCCCCGGGGCATAATCATCGCCGCGCACCGTTTCCGGTCGTTCCGAAAGATGCAGGCGGGTTTGCTGTAACGGGGTTTCGGCGATGATGTTGCCGCGCCTGATGACATAAAGCCGGTTGGCGCGAAGCCGGATGGCTTCGATCGTATCGCGGGCCTGTAACACGACGAAATCGGCATTGTTGCCAACCGCAATCCCGTATCCTTCAAGCCCCATGATTTTTGCCGGTTCGGTTGTCACCGCGTCAAAACAGGCCCGGATATCATCGCGTGACGTCATCTGTGCGACATGAAGCCCCATCGATGCGACTTCAAGCATATCGCCCGATCCCATCGAATACCATGGGTCCATCACGCAATCATGGCCAAACGCCACGGTCAGCCCCGCCTTGCGCAACTCCGGCACGCGCGTCATGCCGCGACGCTTGGGATAGGTATCGTGACGACCCTGAAGGGTGATATTGATCAATGGGTTGGCAATCACGCTGACCTCGGCCTCGGTCATCAGGGCGATCAGCTTCGATACGTAATAATTATCCATCGAATGCATCGATGTCAGATGCGATCCGGCCACCTGTCCCTGAAGGCCAAGGCGCTGCGTTTCATAAGCCAGCATTTCGATATGACGCGATAGCGGGTCATCGGTTTCATCGCAATGCATATCAACCCGGAGGCCGCGTTTGGCCGCCATTTCGCAAAGTTCGGTAATGCTTTGCGCGCCGTCTGCCATGGTGCGTTCGAAATGCGGGATGCCGCCGACAACATCGACCCCTTTATCCAGTGCGCGAATGACATTCTGCTTTGCTGTCGGGCTGCGCAGATAGCCATCCTGGGGAAACGCCACCAGTTGCAGGTCGATATAGGGTGCGACCTGTTTTTTGACCTCAAGCAACGCATCGACCGCAAGCAGACGGTCATCGCAGACATCAACATGCGTTCGGATGGCAAGCAGGCCCTTCGATACGGCCAGATCGCAGTAACGAAGTGCGCGTTCAATCACCGCCTCGATGGTCAAAATCGGCTTAAGTTCGCCCCAAAGCGCAATGCCTTCCAGCAGAGTGCCCGACTCATTCATCCTTGGCAGTCCCAGCGACAGCGTCGCATCCATGTGGAAATGGCTATCGACGAAGGGCGGGCTGACCAGCAGCCTGTCACAATCGATTTCCTCGCCCGCCAAGATTGGTAATTTCGGCCCGATTTCGATGATCTTGCCATTCTTGCAGGCGATATCAACACCGGTGCGGCCATCAGGCAGATTGGCATTTTTAAGGATCAGATCGGCTTGCATGGCGGCGTCCTTCGGTAATGGGATATTTTAATCATCAGGCTATTTGTTTCGGGTCGAAAATCAACGCTGTCCCTTGAACCACGGCACCAGCAATGCCTTGGGATAATCGGCCTTGCGCGCCACAATGATCAGGGCGGCAATCGATAGCAGATAGGGCATCATCAGGAAAACCTGCGATGGCAGAAACGCGCCAACTTCGGTTTGCAGGCGGACCTGAAACGCATCAAACGCACCAAAAAGCAACGCGCCCAGCAATGCCTTGCCCGGTCGCCAGCTTGCAAACACCGTAAGCGCAATGCAAACCCAGCCACGGCCATTGATCATGCCAAAGAAAAACGCATCAAACGCCGACATGGTCAGAAACGCGCCGCCCAACGCCATCAGACTCGATCCGGCAACCACGGCCCCGATGCGTAGCGCATAAACCGATAACCCTTGCGCCTCGACCGAGGACGGATTATCGCCAACCGCCCGGATCGCAAGGCCAAGCGGGGTGCGATACAAGACCCAGCCGGTGACAAACACCATGACAAGCGCCAGCATTGTAAGAGCCGTTTGCGAAAACAGCGCCGGGCCGATAAACGGCAAATCCGACAGGATCGGAATATCAAGCGGCTGGAACGGAATGATCCGCGGCGGTGACGACACATCGGGCAATGCCGTGCGATAGGTAAAATACGACAGGCTGGTCGCCAGCAGCGTCACCCCGATCCCCGACACATGCTGCGACAGGCCAAGCGGCACGGTCAGGATCGCGTGGATCAGGCCGAAAAACCCACCGGCCAGGGCGGCAACCAGAACGCCGCCCCACAATCCGGCACCCAGCCAGACCGCCATCCATCCGGCCATCGCCCCGGCTGTAAAAATCCCCTCGATGCCAAGGTTAAGAACTCCGGCGCGCTCACAAATCAGCGCGCCGAGCACCCCGAAAATCAGCGGGGTGGCAATGCGAAGCGCTGCGGCCCAGAAATTTGCGGTCAAAAGGATGTCGATGATTTCCATTTTCTTTCCCCTTAACCTGCTGATTTCTGGCGTTCAAAATGGACCTTGAACCGGGTCAGAAACCCGCCAATCAGAACGCATAACAACGACATCGCGACAATCAGATCGGCCAGATAACTTGAAACGCCGATTGCGCGGCTCATGGAATCAGCACCGACAAAAACCGATGCCACAAACACGGCGGATATGATCACGCCAACCGGTGAAAGGCGGGCCAGCATTGCAACCACGATCCCCGCATAGCCATAACCCGGCGACAGATCGGTCGCCAGATATCCACGGGTTCCCGCGACTTCGGAAACACCGGCAAGTCCGGCCAAACCACCCGACAGCATCGCGACCAGTACCATGGTTTTGGTTACCGAAATTCCGGAAAATCTGGCTGCGGCGGCATTTTCACCGACCGCACGAATTTCAAATCCCCAGACGGTGCGTTTAACGAAAATCGCCAGCGCCACGGCACAGATCAGCGCGATCACCAATCCAAGATGCACCCGCATCCGTTCGATCAGCGGCGGCAGGACGGCGCTATCGATTACCGGTTCGGACTGTGGCCAACCCATCGACATCGGGTCTTTTAGCGCACCTTCCAGCATCATCTGCACAAACAGAATGACGATGAAGTTCAGAAGCAGAGTGGTGACAACCTCGTCCACCCCTAACCGCGTTTTCAAAAGCGTCGGGCCGATCAGCATTACCGCCCCGGCGAGCGCCCCGGCAATCAGCACCACCGGGATCATGATATAGCTTGGCCCGTCAATCACGCCCGATCCGATGGTAACGGCGGCCATGGCCCCCATATAAAGCTGTCCCTCGGCCCCGATATTCCAAAGTTTGGCCCGAAACGCGATTGCGGCCGCCAATCCGGTCAGGATCAGCGGGGTGGCACGCGTCAGCATTTCCGAAATCGAAAACATCGATCCAAACGCGCCGCTTATCATCAGGCCATAGGCGTTTATGATCGGTGCTCCGGCAAGGGCAAGCGGGATCGCTGCCAGAAGAATGGCGATAGTTGCCGCCATGACGGGGACGCCATAAACCATGATTGTGGATGGATTGGTGCGGGGTTCAAACCGGATCACGCCGGGTCTCCTGATTTTGGGGCATTTTCATCGGTTTTTGCGCTGGCCTTTGTGCTGGGCTCAAATTTACCGGACCCGAAATCGGCATCGCTTTTTTTCTGTCCGGCCATCATCAGGCCAAGCTCTGATCGGTCAATATCGTTTGCCGCAAACGCAGCCGATACATGACCGGCATGGATCACCGCAATCTGATCGGACAAGGTCAGCAATTCATCGAGATCCTCGGATATCAGAACCACCGCTGCCCCGCCTTCGCGCGCCTCAAGAAGCCGTCTATGGACTTCTGATTGCGCACCCACGTCAAGCCCGCGGGATGGCTGGTTGGCAAGGATCAGTTTTGGTGATTTTTCAAGAACACGCGCAAGGATAAGTTTTTGAATATTCCCGCCAGATAGCAGACGTGCGGGAGCATCCGGACCGGGGCAGCGCACATCGTAATCGGCGATTGCATGTTCGGCGCGTTTTCGGATTGCCTCGAAATCAAGGAAGCCGAATTTCTGATAATCACGGGATCGGACATCTTCGATGGCGATGTTTTCCGCCACCGTCATCGACCCCACCATACCATCATGATGGCGGTCTTCGGGGATACGCGCGATGCCGATCTGGGCAAACTTGTGAGCATCGAATTTGGTAACTTTTTCACCAAAAATCTCGACCGAGCCACCATCGGGACGATCCAGCCCGGCAATCAGTTGCGCCAACGCCGCCTGCCCGTTACCCGATACCCCTGCAATGCCAAGAATTTCGCCCTCACGCGCCAGAAGGTTCACCCCATGCAGCGACCGCCTGGCATCGCCACGATCAATCGTGACATCCCGAAGCTCGATGACCGGCTTGCCCGGTGCACGTTCGCTTCGGCGGCTTAAGGGAACATCGCGGCCAACCATCAGCTCGGCAATCGAACGTCTGTCGGCCTGATCGGTTGCCATTTCGCCGACTTTTTTGCCGCCGCGCAGCACCGCGATGCGATGGGAAACCGCCAGAACCTCGGCCAGTTTATGGGCAATGATAATGACCGAAAGCCCGGTCGTGGCAAGCTTGCGAAGGATCGCAAAAAGGCTGTCTGCCTCCTGCGGCGTCAGAACCGCAGTTGGTTCATCCAGCACCAGCAAACGGGCATCGCGATAAAGAGCCTTGAGGATTTCAACGCGCTGCTTTTCGCCGACGGTCAGTTTATGAACCGGCTGATCCAGATCGACATTAAGACCCGATCCCGCCATCAGTTTTGACAGTTTGGCGCGTGCCTTGGTCCGGTCGCGGCGTAGGCGAAAAATCGGTTCTGTGCCAAGGACGATGTTATCAAGGCCGCTTAGATTTTCGGCCAGTGTGAAATGCTGATGAACCATGCCGATCCCGGCATCAAGGGCCGCCTGCGGTGCGCCGGGTTCAAGCGGGGCAAGGATACCATCCGCACCCGCGACCATCACGGTCCCCGTATCCGCAACATAATGACCAAACAGAATGTTCATCAGGGTGGTTTTGCCCGCACCGTTTTCGCCAAGCAGTGCAACGATTTCGCCCTTGTGGACGTCAAGGTCGATGGCGTCATTGGCGATCAGCGGGCCGAATTTCTTGGTGATTGCAGCCAGTTGCAGCAGCAATTGCGGGGACGTTTCCAAAGATGGGGTGGCAGCAGATGACATCCGGCTGATCCGTTAATTTTTATGTGTCACGCCTTGGGCCATATTGGCGTATCGAGTGCATGTCGGGATCGCCCCGAAAAACGAAAGGCAGTCCGATGTTTAAACCGGACTGCCTGCAAAGTGGAAGAAATCTTACATGGAAGATTTCGGTTCTTCGTCATTCACCTTGACGGTAAAGCTGCCATCCAGAATTTCTGCCTGTTTGGCGTCAACTTCGGCAACAGTACCTTCGGGCAGAAGGGCGCTATCAAGAACGACGGTGCCGCCGCCCGGTGCCATATAGCTGAGTTTGCCGTAATCTTCGGCCTTGAATTCACCAGCTTTGACCGCTGCAATCGCATGATCCACCGTCGGCTCCATGTGCCAAAGGGCCGAACCCAGAATGGTGCCCGGATAGTCTGCCGCGGTATCGATCACGTTGCCAACAGCCAGAACGCCGCGTTCCTTCGCGGCATCCGAAACGCCAAAGCGTTCGGCATACATGACATCCGCACCCTTATCGATCATCGCAAAGGCGGCTTCTTTGGCTTTGGGCGGATCGTACCAGCTGTTAATGAAGGTCACGGTAAATTCGACATCCGGATTGACCGATTTGGCACCTTCCATGAAGGCATTCATCAGGCGGTTGACTTCCGGAATGGCAAAACCGCCAACCATGCCGATTTTGTTCGATTTGGTCGCCTTGCCGGCTGCCATGCCAACAAGATAGCTTGGTTCATGGATATAGTTGTCAAAGACCGAGAAATTGTCGCCTTCGGGGCCGAAGCTTGAGCCCATCAGAAACGCGGTTTCGGGATAATCGGCGGCAACCTTGCGGGCCGCGCGTTCAACACCGAAAACTTCGCCCAGAATAAGGGCCGAGCCATTTTCGGCATATTCACGCATCACGCGTTCATAGTCGGTATTGGCGACGTTTTCGGAAAATTCATAGGTGATGTCGCCGCGTTCCTGAGCGGTATTCAGCGCCTTGTGGATACGCGAAACCCACTGCTGTTCGACCGGAACGGTGTAAATCGCCGAAACCTTGATCGGGTCGGCTGCCATTGCCGGTGCCGGTACGCCAAGGCCAAAAGATACCACCGCGGCTGCTGCGGCCATGGCCGATAGCATTGCGCGACGGGAAAGACGGAAAGTGCCAGACTTCATGATGTCCCCCTGCAGGTTATTGCCAATCTTGAAAATTCTATTTTTCTGCGTATTTGATATGCAGATTGTATACATGATCATAAGAAGGGCAAATGCAGAGTTGTCCAAACGGTCAAATTACCGTTTTCGGCTAAATTGCTGTAACGCAATTCACATCAGGATGTATTGAACTACGTGAATATACGGATGCGCGCGTTAGCTATCTGCGAATTCACATTTGAATTCTTGCCGCACATACCCGGTCAGACCAGAACGAAGTCAAGGAGTCCGATGAAGATATGCGGGGTTTTTGACCGCTACTGTCCGGGATGAAAATCTTCCTGTTTTTGGGCCGAACCGGTTAAGATTGTCTAAACGGCTGAAATTACTTTGAAACTGTGGCGACTCCTTGGAAATTTTCGGAGTCTATTAACTTTTTGCGGTGATGCTTTCCTCAAGAAATATGGGGGAACCTGGAACGCATCATGACAAAGAAAACATCCTTACCGCTTGATCAGGTTATGGTCGGGGACTGCATCGAACTGATGAACAGCCTGCCGGAAAAGTCGGTCGATCTGATTTTCGCCGATCCGCCCTATAACCTGCAGCTGGGTGGTGATCTGCTGCGCCCTAATAATTCCAAGGTCGACGCGGTTGACGATCATTGGGACCAGTTTGACAGTTTCCGTCACTATGACGAGTTCACCCGTGACTGGCTGACCGCCGCGCGCCGTGTCCTTAAGGATACCGGTGCGATCTGGGTGATCGGTTCGTATCACAACATTTATCGCGTCGGCACGGTGATGCAGGATATCGGTTACTGGATCCTGAACGACATCGTGTGGCGCAAAACCAACCCGATGCCGAATTTCCGTGGCAAACGTTTCTGCAATGCGCATGAAACCCTGCTGTGGTGTTCGAAAAACGCCGAGCAGAAGGCGATCACGTTCAATTACGAAGCGATGAAGCAGCTCAACGAAGGATTGCAGATGCGGTCCGACTGGTTGCTGCCGATCTGTTCCGGGTCCGAGCGCCTGAAGAATGAAAAGGGTAAAAAGGTCCATCCTACCCAGAAACCCGAAGCATTGTTGCAGCGTGTTCTGCTGGCGACGACCCGTCAGGGCGACGTTGTACTTGATCCGTTCTTTGGTACCGGCACCACCGGTGCGGCAGCGCGCCGCCTTGGCCGTCACTTCATCGGGCTTGAGCGCGAGGAAGAATATGCAAAGGCCGCCAAGGAACGCATTGCCAAGGTTCAGATGCTTGATGGTGAAAGCCTTGAGATGACGGAGTCGAAGCGGTCGCTTCCGCGTATTCCGTTCGGTGCGGTCATCGAACGCGGTCTGCTGGCACCGGGCGACAAGATTTATGACAACCGCGGCAATGTTGCAGCGCTTGTTCGTGCCGATGGCTCAATCAGTCACAAGGACAATGCCGGTTCGATTCATCAGATCGGTGCCCATGTTCAGGGCGCACAGGCTTGTAATGGCTGGACTTATTGGCATTACAAGTGTGACGGGCGATTGGTTGTGATCGACAATCTGCGCAGTCAGCTTCGCAAGGAAATGGGGCAGGTTTCCGCCTGATTTCGTGCGGTGCAACACGCTTAAAATGATCTGATCAGGAAGGCCGGGATGGTTGTGAAACCTTCCGGCCTTTTGCATTCGGGGGCAATTCTTGCTATATCTTGAATCTTGGAATTATCCGTAAGGATAGATGGAGAGCCCCATGCAGGTTGGCGCAACAGGTAGTGCCGCTTACGCACCGAACCCGGTCCAGATCCAGCAGGCAGCTGCACCGATCGCCGAAACAGGTGGTAACGATCTTCAGTCACCGTCGGCCCAGCGGGTCGATCAGGTGGCAGAAAGCGACACGTCACAACAATCGGCCCCGCCGAGCAGCACGGGCCGTGGGCAGGTTATTGATATATACGCCTGACCACCTGATTAACGATTTAAAAGGCCCGCGCCGGAATGGCAACGGGCCTTCTTTTTGCGTTTTGAACGTTCGCTTGACGCCGACCTAGCGGTATTTCAGCGCGTGACGCACGATTTTTTTCATCACCGTCGGCAGGGCGAATTGCGATAACCCGTCAATCGTTGTCCAGCTGCCATCAAGTTTTGCCGCGTCGCTTTCAGCTATATTGGCGGCAAGGACCGTCACATCGAGATGGAAATGGGTGAAAGTGTGCCCGACAGTACCATCTAGTTCCGTCCAACTTGCCTTGATCGGGGCTTCGGACAACATCACATCGTCCGGGGCCTCAATCGCGCGCCAGTCACTGCCGGGCACTTCGTAAAGTCCACCCAGAAGACCCTTTTCCGGGCGGCGCCGGACCAGGATTTTACCGTCTTCGCGCCGTATCCAGAAGGCATAGCCAACCCGGGTTGGTTTGGCGGGTTTCTTACGTTTTTTGGGTAGTTCCGGGGCAATGCCCGATTTGCGGCCTTCGCAGGAAGCCTGCCACGGGCAAATGCCACATGCCGGATTGCGTGGCGTGCAGATCGTTGCGCCCAAATCCATCAGCGCCTGCGCATAGTCGCCCGGCCGGTCGGACGGGGTCAGGGCCGCCGACTTTTCCTTGATTTCGGGTTTGACGTCGGGCAGTGGGGTTTCAAGCGCAAAAAGACGGGATATGACCCGTTCGATATTGCCATCGACCGGGCTTGAATGACGGTTAAAGGCGATGGCTGCAACGGCGGCGGCGGTATAGGGACCGATGCCGGGCAGCTTCAGAAGGCCTTCTTCGGTATCGGGGAACCGGCCGCCATATTCATCGGCAACAACCTTGGCGCATTTGTGCAGGTTGCGTGCGCGTGCATAATATCCCAGACCTTGCCAGGCATGCAGAACTTCATCGAGATCGGCATTGGCAAGATCGTTGACAGTCGGCCAGCGTTGCAGGAATGCCGCGAAATAGGGACCGACCGTAATCACGGTGGTCTGTTGCAGCATGATTTCGCTAAGCCAGACGCGGTAAGGGTCCTGTGCGTCGCCCGGTTCGGCACGCCATGGAAGGGTGCGATGATGACGGTCATACCAGTCCAGCATGGTCCGACCGAGGTGATGGATTTCGTCGTTGGTGAAATGCACGGCGTTCCCGTGTTATGTTGCGGGGATGAAAACGGGTAATTACGTTTAGGTCAGATTCAGACCCTACGAAAGAAGCGGGCGTGAGCAAGCAAAAAGATATGACCGATACGCCGACACATAGCACGCCAGATCAGCGTGCCGATATGGTTGCTGCAAAAAATGCGGTCAAAAAGAAACAAAAGATTACCCCGATGGGCAGTTCGGAGCGCCGCATGGGCCTGCGCAATATTGCCGCCATGGTTGGCAATCTGACACGTCCGCTGGTCCGCAAACGCGGTTTCTTTCAGGCCGAAATCATTTTGCACTGGTCCGAAATTGTCGGTCGCGATCTTGAACAATTCACCATGCCGGTCAAATACAATCCGCCTCGCGGCGAAAATGCCGGGGGCGGAACCCTTGTGATCCGGGTGATGGGACCGGTGGCGATTGAATTACAGCACCGCATGCCGCAGATCATCGACCGGGTGAATACCTATTTCGGATATCGCGCGGTTGAACGCATCAAGATGATGCAGGGAGATATTTCCCGCCCGGAGCGCACCGTCAAACGGCCGGAAAATGTGCCCGAAGGTCCGATCCGCGAAACCAGCGAGATCGATATCGCCAAAATCGAAGACCCGCATCTGCGCGAAGTGCTGACCCGGCTTGGACGCCGCATTTCGGGGGACGTTCACGCGCGGGGGCAACCGGGACAGAAGAAATAGCCGGTGAAATTGCGTTTAAAATCACGTGTAAGTCATTTGCCAATCGGTGGCCCAAAGCCTTATTCCGATGCGGGCCGGATCGAATCATTTTCCCATAATGTTTGATCACGGAGTTGCCGCATTTCCAAACGATGTTGGCGACTCGTTGGCTCATTAGCGCTTTTGGGGGGCGTGTTGACTCCCGCGCTGCAACAGGCTTGTAATCACAAAATATTGTTTTAACGGAGGTTTCCTTGCTGAAGGCAGTTAAGTTTTTTGCGGTCGCATGTGCATTTGCGATTGGTGTTGTCGGGGCGCAGCAGGCCGAGGCTGTAGAATATAAGGAACATGTGCTTGGCAATCCGGATGCGCCGGTGACGATCATCGAATATGCGTCGCTGACCTGCCCGCATTGCGCCACATTCCATAATGAAACCCTGCCGGAGATCAAGAAATCGTTGATCGATACCGGAAAGGCCAAGCTGATCTTCCGCGATTATCCGCTTGATGGCGTTGCGGTTCGCGCGGCGGCTGTTGCGCAGTGTGCCGGTGATGACCGTTATTTTGGTGTTTTGGGCATGCTGTTCAAATCGCAGATGACCTGGGCACGGGCCGCAGACCCGATTGACGGGATTAAACAGGTGGTTCGTTTTGCCGGTATGGATGGCGATGCGGTTGATGCCTGCATGGCGGACGAGGCCCTGATCGACGGGATCGTTGCATCGCGCATGCGCGGCGAACAGGAATTCAAGGTCAATTCAACGCCGAGCTTCGTGATTGATGGTGAAACCTTTGCCGGTTCGCGCGATCTGAAGTTCTTTGAAGACAAAGTCGAAGATCTGACCAACTGATAAATATGATCCTGCCGGATGCTGCAGATGCGACATCCGGCAATCAGGGGAAGGGACGGATCGGGGGCATGATTGGTCCAGTTTAAATCGCTACGGCTGACGGGGTTCAAATCCTTCGTCGATTCAACCGAATTGCTGGTTGAAGACGGGTTGACAGGTGTTGTCGGCCCGAATGGCTGTGGCAAATCCAATCTTGTCGAAGCCCTGCGCTGGGTCATGGGTGAAACCTCTGCCAAGCAGATGCGCGGCTCGGACATGTCCGACGTTATTTTTGGCGGGACATCGTCGCGTCCTGCGCGGAACGTGGCCGAAGTTACCGTCGTTCTGGATAATGCCGAACGCAAAGCACCGGCGATGTTCAACGATCACGAAACGCTTGAGGTCGTGCGACGTATCGAACGCAGCGGCGGGTCGAATTATCGGGTCAATGGCAAGGATGTCCGTGCGCGTGACGTCCAATTGCTGTTTGCCGATGCCGCGACCGGGGCACGGTCAAACGCGATGGTGTCACAGGGCAAGATCGGTGCGCTGATCGGAGCGAAGCCAAGTCAGCGCAGACTGGTTCTGGAGGAAGCCGCCGGTATTACCGGCCTGCATTCACGCCGTCACGAGGCCGAGCTTCGACTTAAAAATGCCGAACAGAATATGGAACGCCTTGAAGACGTTCTGGTCACACTCGATAGCCAGATCGCGTCTCTGCAAAAGCAGGCGCGACAGGCCGAACGGTATCGCAAACTTTCCGAAAGCATCCGCCAGACGGAGGCTCTGCTATTCCACATCCGCTGGACCGATGCCGAAAAACGGCAAGCAGATGCCCGTGAATTGCTGGTGCTGGGCGAAAGTGCCGTGCGTGACCTGACCGGTCAGGTGACCGAGGCAACGACCATTCAGGCCCATATTGCGGCAAGCCTTCCGGATCTTCGCAAAAAGGAAAGCGATGCGGCAGCGGCCTTGCAGCGCATGCTGATCGAGCGTGAGGGACTGGACAAGGACAAGTCACAGATCGAAACCCAAATGTCGCAGCTTCGTGCGCGCATCCAGCAGATTGATGCCGACCTTGCGCGTGAAGCCGAACTGGCAAGCGACGCCGAAGGGGCGTTGAACAAGCTTAAGGCAGAACGCGAAGAGCTGGGTCAAGCCCAGGACGGCGAGGATGACGAGCTTGACGAGGCAAAGGAACGCGCCGTCGCGCAGGCCGCAAGGGTTGAAACGCTGGAAGGGCAGGTTGACGAACTGACCAACCGGGCAGCCGCCGAAGAAGCCCGGCTTAAAAGCGTTCAGCAGCGGTTAAGCGAGCTTTCCGCCCGCCGGTCACGTTTGACCGAACGCTATGACGAGGCCGTTGCCCGCCTTGATGATATCCGGGTTGAAGCCGATTTTACCGACGCCCTCGAAGAGGCCGGTCTGGCGCTTGAGGAATGCGAAGAACTTTGCGAGCAGCGCAAGCTTGCCATCGAAGATGCCGAAATGCGTCTTGCCGAATTGCGCGACCGTGAAGACAGCCTGAAAACGGCGGAAACCGAATCGCGCGATGCCCTGCGTGATGTCGAAAGCCGCAAGGCACGGCTTGTCGCCGAGATCGAGGCGCTTGAAAGTCTGGTCAAGGGCAATGCAGATCAGCAGTTCCCGGCGGTGATCGAAAAGCTTTCGGTGACCAGCGGCCTTGAAATGGCGATGGCGGCGGCACTTGGCGAGGACCTTGACGCGCCCGATGCCGAAGATGCCCCGATGCACTGGTCGGCGGTTGACCCCGACGCAGATGACCCTGACCTGCCCGAAGGGGTCCAGGCACTGGCGAAATTTGTTGACGGTCCGGCATTGCTGAACCGACGCCTTTGGCAGATCGGGGTTGTTGATGACGAGGCAACCGGTAACTGGCTGGCCAAGACGTTGAAAACCGGGCAGCGGTTGGTGTCGCGTGAAGGTGCGCTTTGGCGTTGGGACGGGTATCGGATCAAGGTTGGCGCGGAGCTTCCGGCAGCCGCACGTTTGCGACAGCGTAATCGACTTGAAGAATTACGCCTTGAGCTTGAAGAGATCGACGACGCGGTCGAGCTTGCAGCGGAAAAGGCCGATACAACGCGGGAAAATGTTGAACGTCTTGAAGAAGATGTTGAAGCCGCACGCAACGGCGAACAGGAAGCCCACCGTGCCCTTCGCGAGGCAGAGGGATCATTGGCCCGCGCGCGAGAAGAAATTGCCAATATCAAACGTGACGCCAGTGCCATTGAAGGACGCCTGCAAAACGCAGAAGAAGCAGAAAAGCGTGCCAAGCAGGACCTTGATGAACTGATCGCCGAGCAGGAAGAATTGGCGGCAACTCCAGAGGAATCGAGCGAAGGCCTGATGGAAATCAAGGCCGAACTGATTGAAAAACGTGCCGAGCTTTCGGATGCGCGTGCCGATCAGATGGAAGCGCGTAGCCAGCTTGAACGGATGCAGCGCGACGCATCTGGCCGCCGCAAGCGACTTGAATTTGTCGAAAGCGAAATCGCATCCTGGAATGATCGTGCATCGGGCGCAGGCGAACGTGTGGCCCAGCTTCGCGAGCGTCAGGAAGAAGCGCGCATGGAGATCGAGGAGCTTGAACTTAAGCCCGACGAGATAGAAGAGCGCCGCGCGATCCTTTCCGACCGTATCGAGATTGCCGATCAGGCACGCAAGGACGCGGCGGATGAACTGGTGCGTGCCGAAAATGCGCAGCGCGAAGCCGATCAGAACCTTAAGGAAGCGGAACAGAAACTAGCCGAGGCCCGCGAAGGCCGGGTTCGGTGCGAGGCCCTTCTGGAGCAGGCAGAACAGCATCGTCGCGATTTGATCGAACGCATTCGCGAACGGGTTAATGCCACGCCTGATCAGCTTGTCGAACTGGCCGAAATCGATCAGACCAAGGAATTACCATCCGAAGACGATATCGAGGCCCGTTTGCAGCGTCAGTCGCGCGAACGCGAAAACCTTGGTGCGGTTAACCTGAGGGCCGAGGTCGAACTGGCCGAGATGGAAGAACAGAAAGACACACTGGTTTCCGAACGCGATGACCTGATCGCCGCCATTGATAAATTGCGCAATGGTATCAACCAGCTGAACCGTGAAGCACGGAATCGCCTGAAAGCGGCATTTGACGAAGTCGACAAACATTTCCAGCAGTTGTTTGTCCGCCTGTTTGGCGGTGGCGGGGCGCATCTGATGCTGACTGATGCGGACGATCCGCTGGAAGCCGGGCTTGAGATCATGGCATCCCCGCCGGGCAAGAAATTGCAGCACCTTTCATTGCTGTCTGGTGGCGAGCAGGCATTGACCGCTGTTGCGCTTCTGTTTGCGGTGTTCCTGACCAACCCGGCACCGATTTGCGTGCTCGACGAAGTTGACGCACCACTTGATGACGCCAACGTCGACCGGTTCTGTAAATTGCTTGAAGCGATTGGTCGTCACGCCAATACGCGTTTCCTTGTGATTACCCACCATCGCATGACCATGGCCCGCATGAACCGCCTGTTCGGGGTGACGATGGCGGAACGTGGTGTTTCCTCGCTGGTGTCGGTCGATTTGCGCCAGGCCGAGGTCTATTCCCAGAAAGAGCAAAAAGAGCTCGATTTTACCAATTGATGATTTTTCCGGTATTTGGGTTTCGTTCGTCTCTGCCTTTGGGTTAAGAGGGAGGCTTGGCGAGATAATCCAACCGGGAAAATTGCGAAAATGTCCAAAGAAGTCCGTGCGTTATACGAGCAATTTCCTTATCCCATGCGTGACCCGCAGGAGGAAAAGGAACGGTTGCTGATGCCGCCGATGGACACCCTTTCGCGGGTCAATCATTACGGTTTCGGCGGACGCAAGAAGATTGATGCGAGATTTCGTGCGCTTGTTGCCGGGGGCGGTACAGGTGACAGTCTTGTCTGGCTGGCCGAACAACTGCGCGATTGCGGCGGGCAGGTTACATATCTGGAACCATCAAGTGCGAGCACCAAGGTGGCGCGTGCCCGCGCCGAAGCACGTGGGTTGACCAATATTACCTATGTGAATGCAACGATTGGCGAGTTTGCCGCGACCGCACCGGAAAAGTTCGATTACATCAATTGTGCTGGTGTGCTGCATCACCTTGAGGTTCCCGAACAAGGTCTTCGTGATCTGGTGTCGGTTCTGGCCAATGATGGTTGCATCGGTACCATGCTGTATGGGGAACATGGCCGCCTTGCCGTGACCGAGTGGCGCAAGATGGTTGCACCGCTTCTGCCCGGAAAGACGCTTGATGAGCAGCTTGCCATGACCCGAAGCCTTCTTTCGATGCTTCCCGAAGGCAACATGCTGCTTAAAATGGGGGGTGGTCCGGGCTTTATTAAAGGGTTGCTGGAAAACGATCCCGAGATTGTCGATCTGCTGCTGCATCCGGTTGAATGTGCCTATGACGTGCACGGGGTCTATGACTTTGCTGCCTCGGCAGGGCTTGATGTTGCTGCCTTTACCGGCTTTTTCGGTTTTGGCGGCACCGGAAAGGCGCATTACAGCATTGAAAACCATGTTGCGGACCCGAAAATCCTGCGGGATCTGATGGCTTTGCCGCTTCGCGATCAGCAGGCATTTTGTGAACGTTACAGCTGTGCGATGCCGTTGCATGCCTTTTATCTTACACGTTCTGATGCCAAACGTGCGGCGGGAACAACGACAATGCCGGATCGTGATTTGTGCCCGTGGTTCTTTGTCGCCCCTTCTGACGGTTTCTTTGACGATATGCTGACCAATGCAGGCAAACCGATTATCCTTGCGGATGGAACCGGTAATGCGGTCGATCTGACCGGTGGACCTGACTTGGCCAGGCTTTTAGCGCTGTTTGATGGCAAGACGTCCTTTGGCGATATATCAGCCCGGTTGCGTGACGAAATCCTGCACAAACAGCCCATCGATATGAACCAGATTGCAGTCAATACATTGGCCGCTGTCTGGGCGCTGTTTCACAAGTTCGACTGGATGCTGGCATCGTCATCCGAAAGCGGCTGGCAGCAGCAGGATGGACAACGCCGTTTGTCAGTTAATTTGCCGAAGTGATCCTTGATCGGTGTTTTTGCGGCTAACGGCGCGGGCGGATTTGTGATGAATCGGCATGGCTGATGACTGCGTGTTCCAGCCCGTATCGGACCTTGGGCGGGATACCGGTGCCAAAACACGGTACAAAAGGCGGAAATCAATAAAAAGCGATTGAATTCACAATGGTTACTCAGAAGCCCAATTCAGCGGTTCAACGGGCCAGGAACCAAGGGAAACCGCCGGTTGCAAGCGGTTGTTTATGGAAAAGTCTGATAAATGCGGCTGCGACTATCGCCTAACGTCAAATGTGAATGATCACACATTTCGACGGTAAAATTGTTATAAAACAGATGTTTAATGTCAATTTTGTGCCCCCGGCAAGGTGGGGTTTTACGGCTTGACAGCCTATGGGGCGCTAAGTATGTTGCCCGCGCATTTCCTTGCGACGTTTGCAAGGCTGCCACAGCGGGGTTCACGACAATGAGCGATGATAAAGATCGCGCTTCATTAGCAGAGCTTGAAAGCAAGTTGGTGGCCGTAGCAAGCAAGCGTGAAGAAACGCACAGCCCGAACCGGGCGACCGGCAAACCATCCCAAGGGATGGCATTAGGAATGAGAATTTCGGCGGAAATGATCGCTGCTGTTCTTGTTGGACTATTGATTGGCTGGGCGCTGGATCGGGTGCTTGGTACGACGCCCTGGCTGCTTGTTCTGTTTGTATTTCTCGGAGCAGGTGCTGGTGGTCTTAACGCTTATCGGGTGGCCAAAGGATTCGACAGTGCAGTCGGACTTGGACGCGCGATGGGGGAGCGCAAGCAGGGGGACAAGGATTAGCCTTGGCCCTCAAAAGATTGAGCGAGGATTACGGTGGCTGGACCGCTAGAGCAGTTTGAAATCAAGCCCTTGGCCGAGCTTTCGGTTGCCGGCATTGATGTTTCCTTCACCAACTCCGCACTTTGGATGGTGATCGCAGCCGTTCTCGTAACGGGCTTCATGACGCTCAGCATGCGTCGTGGGGCATTGGTGCCTGGCCGTTGGCAGGGTGCCGCCGAGGTGATGTATGAATTCGTCGCCAATATGTTGAAAGATAACGTGGGGACCGCGGGGCGCAAGTATTTCCCGTTCGTTTTCACCCTGTTTATGTTTGTTCTGTTCGGGAACCTGCTTGGCATGATCCCGCACAGCTTTACTTTTACGAGCCATATCGCTGTGACTTTTGCGATGGCTCTGGTGATCTTTATCGGTGTGACCATTATCGGCTTCGTTCGCCACGGTACGCATTACTTCCGGATGTTCTTCCCGGCAGGTGCGCCGATTGCAACGGCCTTCATTCTGATCCCGATTGAAATCATCTCCTATTTCTCTCGTCCGTTCAGCTTGGCGATCCGACTGTTTGCGAACATGACCGTCGGACACATCATGCTGAAAGTGATTGGCGGGTTCGTCGGCCTGATCGGCATCTTCGGCGTCCTTCCGTTTGCTCTTCTGACGGGGATTACGGTTCTGGAGTTCGGCATTGCTGCGCTTCAGGCTTATGTCTACACCATTCTCACCTGCATCTATCTCCATGATGCAATCCACATGCACTAATGCTAGTGGACCGGTGTGATCTCTTCTGATTGCCTTTAAGAAATTCGAAAGGGTGAAGTTATGGAACTCGATGCTGCTAAGATGATCGGTGCTGGCCTGGCTGCTATTGGCATGATTGGTGCCGGTATCGGGGTTGGTAACATCTGGTCGAGCCTGATTGCGACTGTTGGCCGTAACCCGGCTGCAAAAGGCGACGTTGAACTGTATGGCTGGATCGGCTTTGCCGTTACCGAAGCTATTGCACTGTTCGCACTCGTCGTTGCGCTGATCGTTCTGTTCGGCTAATCGGCGCCTTTTGCGCGAATACTCGGCCCGGCGAGGATACCCCTCGCCGGTGTCGTTGAATTCGGGAGTAGGCTATGCCGCAGTTTGATATTGCGACGTTCTCGGAACAGATTTTCTGGCTGTTCGTTATTTTTGGCATCCTGTATTTCCTGATGTCGAAAATCGCGCTGCCGAAGGTTGGCGAAGTTCTGGAACGCCGTCACAAGACTATTGAAGACAATCTTGGCAAGGCCCGGGCGTTGAAAGACGAAACCGATGCCGCCATCGCGAAGTACGAGGCTGCCTTGGCAGAAGCTCGTGATGCCGCACAGGCAGATATTCGCGAAGCAACGGAGAAAGCAGCTGCAGAGCAAGCTGCGAAAACCGAAGCGCTGGTCAAGAAACTGTCGAAAAAGACCGCTGATGCCGAAAAGGCAATTGCCGGTGCGAAAGACGACGCAATGAAAGGTGTGGCCGAAGCTGCATCTGAAATCGCCCGTGAAGCAACCGACAAGCTTATCGGTGTCAAGGTTCAGGCCAAAACTGCCGACAAGGCCGTTTCGGCGATTGTAGGAGAGTAAGAAGATGGCAACCCCGCACGAGGTTACGTTCCTTACCGATCCTTACACCTGGACCACGCTTTCTTTCTTGCTGGTTGCCGGTTTCGGCGGCTTCAAGGCTGTTAAGGGTATTTCCGGTGCACTCGACAAGCGTGCGCAGAAAATCTCGGAAGAGCTGGATGAAGCACAGCGCCTGCGTGAAGAAGCTCAGGAGCTTCTGGCCAAATATCAGGCCAAACAGCGCGAAGCATTGAAGGAAGCGGATGAAATCCGCGCCCATGCCAAGGTGGAAGCCGACCGCATGCTGGAGAATGCCCAGGCTGAACTGAAAGCGTCGCTCAAGCGTCGTGAACAGCAGGCCATGGACCGTATTGCCAATCTCGAAACCCAGGCCATTGCCGAAGTTCGTGCCCGTGTGGCCGAAATCGCGGCACAGGCCACATTTGCACTGGTTTCCGAAAAGGTTACTGCTGCAAAGGCAGACGAGCTTGTCGATAGCGCAATTGCGGAAATCAAAGGTCGCCTGAATTAATAGTTTCCGGTTTTCGGAATGCAAAACCCCCGCAGAACTTCTGCGGGGGTTTTTGTTTGGGCGTGGTGTTGTCAGCCAATAAATCGTATCTATCCGGCGAACTGTTTGTCCCGGCCATGTGGCATATCAAGATCAAGAACAGGTCCCTTGGGCACGATGCCCGTCGGGTTGATCATCAGGTGGCTTTCATAATAGTGGCCCTTGATATGTTCAAAGAACACGGTCTGTTTGATGCCGGGCACCTGATATAGTTCGCGCGTATAGGCCCAAAGATTGGGATAGTCCTTCAGCATTTTCAGGTTGCATTTGAAATGCCCGTGATAGACCGGATCAAACCGGATCAGGGTGGTGAATAGCCGCCAGTCGGCCTCTGTCAGACGATCACCCGCCAGATAGCGATGGGTCGACAGACGTTCCTCCAGCCAGTCCAGCGTGCCAAAAAGCGTTGCCACAGCGTCTTCATACGCATCCTGAGCGGTCGCAAAGCCGGATTTGTAGACACCATTATTCACATCGTCATAGACGCGGCCATTGATCGCATCGATTTCGCTGCGCAGATCTTCGGGATAGTAATCGCCGGGTTTGGCTCCCAGATCATCAAAGGCAGTGTGGAGCATCCGGATGATTTCGGCAGATTCGTTGCTGACAATCCGGTTGGTTTTCTTGTCCCAAAGAACCGGCACCGTAACCCGTCCAGTATAATCAGGTTTTGCCGCAGTATAAATCTGATGCATGAAACGGTGATTGCCAAGATGGTCGGGCAGCCGGTCATCAGGGGAAAATTCCCAGCCATTTTCAAGCATGCGCCAATGCACGACCGAAACTGAAATCATGTCTTCCAGTCCCTTGAGGGCGCGGAAGATCAGCGTGCGATGTGCCCACGGGCAGGCATAGGAAACATACAGGTGATAACGACCAGCTTCGGCAGGAAATTCGGCGTCCTTGTCTTTCGACAGCCAGTTCCGAAAAGCGGCGTCCTGACGTTTGAACTTACCACCGGTCGATTTCGTGTCGTACCATTGGTCTTTCCATTCTCCATCGACCAAAAGGCCCATAATCGTATCCTCCGGTTTTTTGTGGTCCCGTGATATGCCGATTACGCGCGGCCGGGGTTGTTGTTCCCATCATCGTCATTTCCCCGTTGAATGCAATCGGGCGATATGACATTAATTTGTTTCCAAATGGGCAACAATTATTCGATACTCGGACAGGGGCAAAGCAATGCTGATCGGCAATCTGGATGGAATGACGGTTTTTGCTCGTGTCGTCGAGGAGCAAAGCTTTTCCGGTGCCGCGCGCAAACTTGCCATGTCAAAATCCGCGGTGAGCAAGCATGTCACCAAGCTTGAAGACAGTCTTGGCATTCGTTTGCTTAATCGCACGACACGCCGTTTGAGCCTGACCGACGCGGGTGCAACTTTTTATCAGCACTGCGCGCGCGTGGTTGAGGAAATCGAAACAGCCGAACATGCCCTGACCGATTTACGGGGCACGCCGCGGGGTACGCTCCGGATTTCGGCTCCGCTGACATTTGGCCAGCGGTATATGCCCGATCTGGTGTCTGAATTCATGGGCCTGCATCCGGGGTTGCATGTCGATATTCATCTGGCCGATCACATGGTTGATCTGGTTGCCGAAGGGTTCGATATGGCCATCCGCATCACTCGGTTAAAGGATTCCAGCCTGATTGCCCGCAAGCTTGCCGACTTTAACGGTTACGTCGTGGCATCGCCGGGCTACATCGCCGAACATGGTGAACCCAAACACCCGACCGAACTGGCCAATCACCGGACACTTGCCTATACCAACCTTCCCAGCCCGAATGTCTGGGAATTTGAAGGAGCCGAAGGCCAGATTAATGTCCGCGTCAATCCGGTCATGTCGTGTAACAATGGTGATTTTACCTCGTTCGCAGCGATCCGGGGCCTTGGTATCGCGCGTGAACCGGAATTCATCGTTGCCGAGGCGCTTCAAAAAGGGTCGCTGGTCGAAATCCTTAAGGAATATAATTCGCTGGCCAGTGGCGGGATTTATGCCGTATATCCGGAACGACGCCATCTTCCGACCAAGGTGCGTATTTTTATTGATTTTCTGGTGGAAAAGTTTCGCGGTGGATTATGTAATTTCCACAAAACGATGTATCCGGTCGACTAAAGCATTTTGCGTTTTATAGGAATCATTGAAGGGATTCCCCTTAGTGTATTTATGTGATTCACTTCCGTCAGGAGGTGCTTCATGGGCAAA